>NZ_JBIVGS010000017.1:96484-110804 GCF_044748785.1 Pseudomonas sp. NPDC089743 | reverse complement strand
AGTAGTGAAACGATGCATCGCCGATGGTAGTGTGGGGTTTCCCCATGTGAGAGTAGGTCATCGTCAAGATTCATTTCGCAAAACCCCTATCTGCGTGAGCAGGTAGGGGTTTTGTCTTTGTGCGCGGAAACGTTTTTAGCCTCGGGCCAGTTCAGCCAGGTGCGCGATCGCCTCTTCGCTTTTGAGCACCAGCACATCGCCCACAAGGGTATCCAGCACGACTTCAGAGGTGTTGCCGATCAGGGCGCCAGAGATGCCCGTGCGCGCGACAGTGCCAATGACCGTGACCACTGCATCGAGCTTCTGCTCAATATGCGGTATCAGCACATCCGCAGGGCCCTCTGCGACATGCAGGCGATCCTCGCTGATATCGTATTCGGCCTGGAAAGCCCTGCACGCCTCTCGGTAGCGTTTTTCGATGGTCTCACTGAGCTGGTAGACCGGGTCGGATGCCGCCAGCATGGGGGAGGGATGCGCAGTGATCACGTGCAGTTCACCCTTGGCCAGGCTGGCGATGTCATAGCCATGCTCGATGATGCTGGCATGCAGCCGCCGATGGTCTTCATCATCGTTGCCGACATCCACGGCAGCCAGAATTATGCCTTCCGTCCAAGGCCGCTCGCTCTTGACCATCAACACTGCGCAAGGGCACTGGCGTAGAAGTTTCCAGTCGCTTGGCGTCAGCAATGCCTTGCGCAGGGGGTTGTCCGGCCGGTGCTCCTTGATCACCAGGTCACAACCTTCAGCCTGTTGAACGGCAATGATCGACTCATGCAGGCTCTCCCTCCAGTTCTGTTCGTGAGAGACGTTAGTGTAGCCATCGTCGTGTAGCTGACTGCTAAGCAAGCTGAGCAGTGCGCTGTGATCCTGTTTTTTGTCGCACATCAGCAAGTGCAGGCGCGCGCCGGTTACGCCGGCTATCAGCTTGGCGCGGGTCAACGCACGGCTATGGGCATGATGGGGATCGAGTACCACTAGAATGCTACGGACAGATTGCATGGGCGTGAACTCCCCTGAAAAGGTGGTGGCCTATGCCTGACTATAGTAGGCCGGCCTTGCGTGGCCGTTTGATGTACATCAAGCATAGCCACTGGCGCTCATGATCGGCACCGGTATAATCGCCCGTCCTGCCTGCTGTGTGTGGTTGTACGTTATGTCCCTGATCCCCGAAATAGATGCCTTCCTTGGTTGCAAGACGCCAGACGCCTGGATCGAGGCGGCCATTGCTGACCAGGAAACCTTGCTGATCGACCACAAGAACTGCGAGTTCAAAGCTGCCAGCACGGCGTTGAGCCTGATCGCCAAGTACAACACCCATCTGGACCTGATCAACATGATGTCACGCTTGGCCCGTGAGGAACTGGTACATCATGAGCAGGTGTTGCGTTTGATGAAGCGCCGTGGTGTGCCTTTGCGCCCAGTGTCGGCGGGGCGCTATGCCTCTGGCTTGCGCCGCCTGGTGCGCGCCCATGAGCCAGTCAAACTGGTGGATACCCTGGTGGTAGGTGCCTTTATCGAAGCACGCAGCTGCGAGCGCTTTGCAGCATTGGTCCCGCACCTGGATGATGAGCTCGGCACTTTTTATCACGGCTTGCTTAAAAGTGAAGCGCGCCACTACCAAGGCTACCTGAAACTCGCCCATCAGTATGGCGATGAAGCAGATATCGCCCAGCGGGTTCAGCGGGTGCGTGAGGCGGAAGCAGATCTGATCCTGTCTGCGGATCAGGAACTGCGTTTCCACAGTGGTATTCCGATGGCGCAGGCCGCCTGATGTGCAACAGCCGGCACTGCGCCTGGTATCGGTTAGTGACGGCGGCCCAGTAGCAAGCCAATTACCAGGCCAAACCCGGCAGAGACCGCAACGGTTTGCCATGGGTGGCCGCCGATATATTCGTTTGTAGCGTCTACTACCGGTTGGGCTTTGGCGCGCACCTGTGCGGCCGCCTCTCGAGCCTGGCGAAGTTTCAGGCTGACCTGCGCGCGTAGCGTGTCGGCTTCTTCACCTACCAGGGAGGCGCTGTCGTTGAGCAGCTTCTCGGATTCTTCTATCAATGCCTGCAGCTCACTGAACACCTGATCCTTGATCTGCTCGCTGTTAGCTGCAAAGGCTGATTTTCGGGCCATGAACATGTCCTCGTCGATAGGGGGGTAAGCAATGGATGCCGGTGCGCCGGGAAAGTTGCGCCAGCTTAGCGATGAAGCACCACTACGGTGTAAGATAGCGGCCATTTCAACTGGCAGGTGCATTCATGAGTTTCAATCTGGCCAACAGGAGCTTCGAGGAACGGGCACAGATCGAGGCAGAAAAGGCGCGGCTGTTCGAACTGTGGCAGAACAACCTGGGCAAGGCGAAGGCTGACGCAGCCCGGCTGATTTCGGAAAAGCCGCGTCGCAAGGGCAAATGGGCTGAATGGGTACGTGCCGAGCTGGACGGCATGTCGCCGCCTGAATACGCCAGCATGGTACGCAGCGAGGTAAACAAGATGATGGCTGCTGCCAGCACCAACCGCTGATGATCCGCGGCCTGTCACCAGTACACGTTGCCCCCTTTGGGCAGGTCCAGCTTGCCCTCATCGGTAAAGCGCACGGTGCCCAGGGGGCCGCCAGCCAGTTTACCGCGCAGCACATAAGGCATCCCTTGTAGCGAGTCGAGCTTGCTCAGGCCATAGGCCTGGCGCAGGAATGCAAACGCCGTGATGCTCACCGGTACCACCACCACCGCTTCACTGTAACGGCCGATATGCCCCCGCTGGTCGCTGACTCCAGAGGCGAGTGCCTGGCCGTTGACCTCCAGGTTCAGCGCGATGCCGTTGTAGTCGACGGCTGCCTCGTTGGGATTTTGCACGCGCATCTTTACCGCCATGCGCATTTCCAATTCTTGACCCGGCAAGGGTTCGATGCCGATCACGCTGATGTTCAGCGGGTCGCGTGCCTGGAGCAAAGCGCAGGCGTTCAGCACACCAGCCAGCAACAAGACCAGCAGCAATCGGGCGTAGCGTTGCAAAACGGCAGTCATGAAAATGGACCTTGCCAATGGAAACCGGCCTTGAGTGTGGCAAATGTCAGCCGGTGTTGAAAGCAGCGGTTCTGCTGCTGGGATGCCGCAACCGCTACCTTCGACCATCCGAAGCCTACGCCTGGCATATTCTGCAGGTGCTCAGGGCTGCCTGAGGTTCATACTGAAACATCGCGAATCGCATTCACCCTTTTTCTGCGAACGCCTCACGCCTTAGGCTATCAAATGCACGAGGCGCACCTTTTCGTACACGAGGTGGAGTATGAATCTTACATTGCCGGCCCTGGCCGTCGGCCTGTTGCTGGGCCTGCCTGTACAGGCAGCGTCGCTACAGCCTTTGCTGCTTGCTGCCAGTAGTAACAACCCCTACAACAGCCCGATCCAGCGGGCCAACCCTAACAGCCGCCAAGGCAGCCTACCTGTCACGCCACCAGTGCGCGGCCCTTCGACCCAGCCGATCCAGCGCACACCTAGCCTGGACAACCGCGGCATCGGTAATGGTGACAATTTGCGCCGCCAGCAGCAGACGCCGAACCTGGAACCCACCCGCCCACCGCGTGACACCCAGCGCGCGCCCTGAGCCGCCACTCAAAGGAATTCTGCATGATCAAAGCTACCTGGCTGACCACGCTTACCGCTGCCGCAATGCTGCCGCTGCTCGTGCATGCCGCCGCCGAGAAGCGCTTTCCCAGCGAGGAGGGGCAGGTGACCGTCAGTACCGTAGCGGACGGCTTGCGCAACCCCTGGGCATTGGCGTTCCTGCCGGGCGGTAAGGATATGCTGGTGACCGAACGCTCCGGTAATCTGCGTGTGGTCAATGCCGAAGGCAAGGTCGGCCCTCCCATAAGCGGGGTGCCCAACGTCTGGGCTGAGGGCCAGGGCGGCCTGCTCGACGTAGTGTTATCACCTGAGTTCGCCCAAGATCGTACGATTTACCTGTCGTATGCCGAAGAGGGCAGTGATGGCAAGGCCGGCACTGCGGTTGGCCGTGGTCAACTGTCCCAAGATCGCGCACGTTTGGAAAATTTCGAGGTGATCTTCCGCCAGCAACCCAAGCTTTCGGTGGGCAATCACTTTGGCTCGCGCCTGGTCTTCGATCGGAATGGCTACCTGTTCGTCGCGCTGGGCGAGAACAACCAGCGCGCCACCTCCCAGGACCTGGACAAGCTGCAGGGCAAGGTTGTGCGCATCCTGCCCGATGGTGAAGTGCCCAAAGACAATCCCTTCGTCGGTAAAGACGGCGTGCGCCCTGAAATATGGTCGTTCGGCCACCGGAACCAGCAAGGTGCAGCGCTCAACCCTTGGACCGGCAAGCTGTGGACGCACGAGCATGGCCCCCGCGGCGGTGATGAGATAAACATCCCGCAGGCTGGGAAGAATTATGGTTGGCCAATCGCTACTCATGGCATCAACTATTCACTGCTGCCAATCCCTGAGGCCAAGGGCGAACATGTGGACGGTATGGTCGATCCGCATCATGTTTGGGAAAAGTCGCCAGGTATCAGCGGCATGGCTTTTTACGACAGCCCCACGTTCAAGGCTTGGGACCACAATCTGTTCATCGGCGCGCTGGCCACTCAAGAGCTGATTCGCCTGCAGCTCGATGGCGACAAGGTCGTCCATGAAGAGCGCCTGTTAGGGGATTTGAAAACGCGAATCCGTGATGTGCGGGTTGGGCCGGATGGTTACCTGTACGTGCTCACCGATGAAAAGGACGGGATGCTGCTGAAAGTTGGCCTGAGCCAGGGCTGAAAACGCTTCCGGGATGTACTGACCTGTCGCTGGCGAACTTCTGAGCTGAAGTACAGTAGCGGCCCTGGCTTGCCGGCGATGGGCTCGATCAACATAATGCGGCATGGCCTTAGACCCCAAAACGCTCTATCAGCAGGCCCTTGCCGAGCAAGGCTATGTCCCCGACCCGGAGCAGGCTCAGGCCGTCTATGCCTTGCAAGCCTGTTTCGAGGCCCTGGAGGGCGGTCGCCCCGCTCGGGGCCTTTACCTGTGGGGGCCGGTCGGCCGCGGCAAGACCTGGCTCATGGACTTGTTCCACCGCTGCCTGAGCATTGGCGCCCGGCGGCAGCACTTCCACCATTTCATGGCGTGGGTCCACCAACGGCTGTTTCAACTCAATGGCACCGCTGATCCGCTGCAGGCGCTTGCCCGAGCGCTGGCGGCGGAGATCCGCGTGCTGTGCTTCGATGAGCTTTTTGTCAGCGACATCGCAGATGCAATCATTCTCGGTCGCCTGTTCCAGGTGTTGTTCGATCATGGTGTGGTAGTGGTTGCCACCTCCAATCAACCGCCGCAGTTGCTGTACCAAGACGGTTTCAATCGCGATCGTTTTCTGCCGGCTATCACCGCTATAGAGCGGCACATGCAAGTGCTGGCGGTGGCAGGCGAACTGGACCATCGTCTTCACCCTGGGGCCGCACACCAGCGCTACTGGGTGGCTGAAGCTGGCAAGGCAAAGGCGCTTGAGGCGGTGTTCAGGCAGCTCAGCCCCGACGATCCGGGCACTGCGCTGCCGTTCGCAGTGGGCGCACGGCAGATCCGGGTGATCCGGCGTAGCTCACAAGCGATCTGGTGTCGCTTTGCCGATCTCTGCGAGCAGCCAATGGCAGCAATGGAATTCATGGCGCTGTGCGATCAGTTTCCGGCGATCCTGGTCGAAGGCATTCCAGCCCTGAGCGGCGAGCAGCAGGCCGGGCGTATCGCCCGTGGTACCGAGGACGGTGCCGCACGGGTGCAAGCCGGTGATCGGCAACTGCCGGCGCTGGCGGCCAAGGATGACGCCGTGCGCCGCTTCATTGCGCTGGTCGACGAATGCTACGACCGCAGGGTGGCGCTGTACCTTGAGGCGCAGGTTCCGCTTGAAGCGCTCTACACTCAAGGGTATCTGGCCTTCCCGTACCAAAGGACCCTAAGCCGGCTACGGGAGATGCAACTGCAACGCTTCGCCTGAAGGAGCCGAACCATGGAGCCGCTGTCGCATCATCTGCTGACCCAGGCCTATAACAATGGCTGGGCCAACCACCGCCTGTACAAGGCCTGTCTGCAACTGACCCAGGACGAGTTCGTCGCCCCCCGGTGCAGCTTCTTTCCGTCGATCAAGGCCACCCTCAACCATTTGCTGACGGTGGACTGGTTCTATCTGCACATGCTCGAGTGCGAGCAGCGTGGCGAGGCGCCTGCGGCCGACGGTGAACGCTTCTTCGAGCCGGAGCAGCCTTTTGCCACGTGCACCGACCTGCACGCCGAACAGGCCCAGGCCGACCACCGGCTGATCGCTTACTGCAGTGTGCTGAGCGACGACCAGTTATCGCGCTACGTGAGCATCGTGAGGCCCGACCGTGTGCAGCGTGAACAGCGCCTGCGCTTGCTTGCACACCTTTTCGAGCACCAGATCCATCACCGTGGCCAGGTCCATGCCATGCTCAGCGATACAGCGGTGCGCCCGCCCCAGCTCGATGAGTTCTTCTGTGAGGAAGAGGCCGGTTTGCGAGTGCATGATTTTGCCGAGCTTGGCTGGAGCGAGGATCGCGTCTGGAAGTGAGGCCGTGCTGCACTGGCTGACTATTCAGTTGGCGGCTTTGCGCCGGGGTTGCCGCGGCTTGCTGCCTGTAGCCTTGGCACCGTTAGCTGCAGGTTTGCCTTTGCCACCGCTGCGGCGCTTTTTCTTCCACGGCGCCGCCTTGCCCACCGCTGGCCCGTTGATGGTCATGCGCATGCCGCTGCAGCGCTCCACCAGTTTGCCCATCCATGCCGACTGCCGAGCAACGAAGTCCTCCAGGCTCATTTCACCATTTTGCACCATGTCCAGCGCCTGTTCCCAGATTGCCGTGGTACCTGGGTCGGCGATGGCGCGTGGCACGGCGTCGATCAGGCTGAAGGCGGCAGGGGTGGCGGCCAGTGCCTTGCCGTTCTTGACCAGATAGCCGCGGTCGAGCAGGCCCTGGATGATGCTGGCCCGGGTCGCCTCGGTGCCGATGCCGGTGGTTTCCTTGAGCTTCTGTTTCAGCCGCGGGTCGTCCACCAGCTTGGCGACGTTCTTCATGGCCTTGATCAGGTCGCCTTCGGTGAAGGGTTTGGGCGGTTGGGTCCACAGGTCCTTCAACTGCAGGCCCTGTACGGCGCAGTCCTGGCCCTCGCACAATGTGGGCAGCACTTGCGCCGGCGGCGCTTCGCGACCTTTGGCTGGAGCCAGCGCCTCGGGTAATGCGCGGCGCCAGCCCGGCTCCGCGATCTGCTTGCCCACTGCACGCAGGGCATGGCCTGCACAGTCGAACTCGGCCTGGGTGCGATCATACTCGTGGTTAGGCAGGAACTGGGCCAGGTAGCGGGCGCGGATCAGGGTGTAGACCGCCTTGTGCTTGGCTGGCAAGCGTGACGGGTCGCTGGCGGCCGCAGTAGGGATGATGCCGTGGTGCGCGGTGACTTTGGCATCGTTCCAGGCCCGCGAGCGGCGGTGCGGCGCAAGGTGCGCTTGCAGCGGCGCCAGGCTGCTATCGGCTCGCTGCAATGCAGCAAGGATTGCCGGCGCTTCGCTGTGCTGGCTGAGGGGCAGGTAACCGCAATCGCTGCGTGGGTAGGTGATCAGCTTGTGGGTTTCGTACAGGGCCTGGGCAATGTCGAGGGTTTCCTGGGCACCAAGGCCGAATTTCTTTGAGCACAGTTCCTGCAGGGTGCCGAGGTCGAAGGGCAGGGGGGCTGCCTCGCGTACACGTTCTGTGGCCACCTTGATCACCCGTGCAGTACGGGCGTTGCCGATGTCTGTGGCGGCCTGTTGGGCCAGCGCCTGGTCAAGGCAGCGGCCCTGGTCGTCGCAGATCTGTTGTGGCGCTCGCCACTGGGCGTTGAAGCCCATGCCGGCATGCTCGAGTTGCACGTCGATGGCCCAGAACGGTAACGGTACGAAATCGGCGATGCTGCGGTCGCGGTCCACCACCAGGCGCAGGGTAGGTGTTTGTACCCGGCCCACCGGTAGCACACCCTGGTAGCCCGACTGGCGGCCCAATAGGGTGAACAGCCGGCTCATGTTCATGCCGATGAGCCAGTCGGCGCGTGAGCGGCCCAGCGCCGAGTGATAGAGGTTGAAGGTATCCTGCCCCGGCAGCAGGCGCGCCAAGGCCTTGCGAATCGAGGCATCGTCCAGAGCGGACAGCCACAGGCGCTGTATGGGCCCACGGTAGCGACAATGCTCGACCAGTTCGCGGGCGATCATTTCGCCTTCGCGGTCGGCATCGGTGGCGATTACCAGTTCGCGTGCCTCGCCGAGCAAGCGCTTGACGGCCTTGAACTGGCTGGCGGTCTTGGGCTTGACCAGCATCTTCCATTTGTCTGGAATGATTGGCAGGTCGGCGAGGTTCCAGCGCTTGTAGCGTTCGTCGTAGCTGTCGGGCGGCGCGGTTTCCAACAGGTGGCCGATGCACCAGGTGACGCAGACGTCTGTGCCTTGCCAGCAGCCGTCGCCCTTGCGGTTGGCACCTAGGATCTTGGCGATGTCTTTTGCCTGGGAGGGTTTTTCGCAGAGGAACAGGCGCATGGCCGGGACGCTTTATCGAGAGTGATAGGCACTAGGATGCGCAAGCGCGGGCGCGGAGGCAAGTTTTATCTGGATGGATGTACAGGTTTTTATCAGTGAGGATGTTGCTGCGACCACCGTCCTCGCGCCGGCAAGCCGGCCCCCACAGGTGTATCACCGCTCCTGAAAGCTATGAGGTATGTGGGGGAGCCGGCATGCCGGCGAGAGGGCCGGTGAGGTCAGCCGCTAGGAATCAGGCGATCTCGCGGGAGTCGCGCACCATGTCAACATGCGGGATGCCGGCTTCAAGGAATTCCTCGCTGACCACGCGAAAGCCCAGTCGCTCGTAGAATGGCGTGGCATGCACTTGGGCGCTGAGCATCTGTTGCTTGAGGTCACGGTTCTGCGCCTCGAGGATGACCGCATTGACCAGTGCATCGCCAACCTTCAGCCCGCGCCAGTCCTTGAGCACCGAGATGCGCCCGATGGTACCGTCGGCCAGCAGGCGGGCAGTGCCAATTGGGTAATCGCCTTCCAGCGCCAGAAAATGCAGCGCGTCCTGGTCTTCCGAGTCGAACTCCAGCTCAGGTGGAATGTGCTGTTCGGCGACGAACACCGCTTCACGGATACGCCGGATATCGGCGTTGTCTTTCTGCCAATCGGCGAGGCGCACGCGAATCTTATTCATTGGCGAATCCCAGGCTTCCTTGTTTGATCAACTGCTGTACTAGCATAAGGCCGTCTTCATCCTCCAGCCACTGTGCAAGGTTGTCGATGTGTAACGCGTCGGCGGCACACACCAGCTTCAGCAGCTCGCGCAGTTTGGCGGGCAGCGGGCAGCTGCGGCCGCTGGCGAACAGCATCAGGTCATCGCCAAGCTCCGACCAGGCCATGCGCGCACTTGGGTTGCGAATCAGGATGGCACCGTCTTCGAGTGCTTCGATCAGCTCCTGCTCGTCCAGCTCTTCACCGACGACCTGTTCGGGGTAGCGCGGCTCGGTCATGAACTGGCCGAACCAGGTCAGCAGCAGGTCCTTGTCGTTCATGTGCTTGTCGAGCAGGCCCTTGAGACGGTCGAGGGCGTCGTGCTGGATCTGGTGCGGGTCGCTGGCAGGCTCGGCGTCGGCGTCGCTGTAGCGTTCCTCGTCCGGCAGGAACTGGCCGAGGAAGTCGGTGAAGTGGGTCAGCACTTCGGCGGCGCTTGGCGCGCGGAAACCGACCGAGTAGGTCAGGCAGTCGTCCACGGCTACGCCGTAGTGGGCCAGGCGCGGTGGCAGGTAGAGCATGTCGCCAGGCTCCAGGGTCCATTCGCCGCTCTGTTCGAATTCGGCGAGGATGCGCAGGTCGGCATGGTCCAGCAGCGGGCTGTCGCTGTTGCACATCTGGCCGATCTTCCAGTTGCGCTGGCCGTGGCCTTGCAGCAGGAACACGTCGTAGTTGTCGAAGTGCGGGCCTACGCTGCCACCGGGAGTGGCGAAGCTGATCATCACATCGTCGATGCGCCAGCTTGGCAGGAAGCGGAAGTGCTCCAGTAGTTCGGCCACTTCAGGTACGAACTGGTCGACCGCCTGAACCAGCAGGGTCCAGTCTTTCTCAGGCAGGTCGGCGAAGGTGTCTTCGTTGAACGGGCCGCGGCGCAGCTCCCACGGGTGGGCGCCGTGCTCGAGCACGATGCGCGACTCGACTTCCTCTTCCAGAGCCAGGCCGGCCAGCTCGTCGGGGTCGATCGGGCTTTCGAAGTCCGGGAATGCCTGGCGCACCAGCAGCGGCTTCTTCTGCCAGTAGTCGCGCATGAATTCACGGGCCGAGATGCCGCCGAGCAGCTGCAGTGGAGTATCAGGATTCATGTTCAACCTATTGAAAAAACGTAATTTTCGTCCGGGAATAAAAACGCCCGGCCAGGCCGGGCGTTGAACTCGACGCTTAGCTTAGATGCGTTTGGCCTGCGCTACGGCGTTACCGATGTAGCTGGCAGGGGTCAACTGCTTGAGCTCGGCCTTGGCTTCGGCTGGCATGTCCAGGCCGTCGATGAAGGTCAGCAGTGCTTCTGGGGTGATGCCCTTGCCACGGGTCAGCTCCTTGAGCTTCTCGTAGGGGTTCTCGATGTTGAAGCGGCGCATCACGGTCTGGATCGGCTCGGCGAGGACTTCCCAGCAGGCGTCCAGGTCGGCGGCGATACGTGCGGCGTTGACTTCCAGCTTGCCGATGCCTTTGAGGCTGGCTTCATAGGCGATGACGCTGTGAGCGAAGCCCACACCCAGGTTGCGCAGCACGGTGGAGTCGGTCAGGTCACGCTGCCAGCGCGAGATCGGCAGCTTGCTGGCCAAGTGCTGGAACAGTGCGTTGGCGATACCCAGGTTGCCTTCGGAGTTTTCGAAGTCGATCGGGTTGACCTTGTGCGGCATGGTCGACGAGCCGATTTCACCAGCGACGGTCTTCTGCTTGAAGTAGCCCAGCGAGATGTAGCCCCAGACGTCGCGGTCGAAGTCGATGAGGATGGTGTTGAAGCGGGCGATGGCGTCGAACAGCTCGGCGATGTAGTCGTGCGGCTCGATCTGGGTGGTGTACGGGTTGAACACCAGGCCCAGTTCGTCTTCGATGAAGGCGCGGGCGTTCTCTTCCCAGTCGATCTGCGAGTAGGCCGACAGGTGGGCGTTGTAGTTGCCCACGGCACCGTTGATCTTACCCAGCAGCGGCACAGCGGCCACTTGAGCGATCTGGCGCTCCAGGCGGTAGACGACGTTGGCCAGCTCTTTACCCAGCGTGGTCGGCGAAGCCGGCTGGCCGTGGGTGCGCGACAGCATCGGCACGTCGGCGTGCGCATGGGCCAGGGCGCGGATGGCATCAGCAATCTGACGCATCAGTGGCAGCAGCACGTCATCGCGGCCAGCACGCAGCATCAGGGCGTGGGACAGGTTGTTGATGTCCTCACTGGTGCAGGCGAAGTGGATGAATTCGCTGACTTTGGCCAACTCAGGCAGTTGCGCAGCCTGCTCCTTGAGGAGGTACTCGATCGCCTTGACGTCATGGTTGGTGGTGCGCTCGATTTCCTTGACGCGTTCAGCGTGCTCGAGCTTGAAGTCGGTGGCCAGGCTGTCCAGCAGGGCGTTGGCTTCGGCGGAGAACGCCGGCACTTCGCCGATCTGCGGGTGGGCGGCCAGGCGCTGCAGCCAGCGCACTTCGACCAGGGCGCGGAAACGGATCAGGCCGAATTCGCTGAAAATGGGGCGCAAGGCCTGGGTTTTGCCGGCATAACGGCCGTCTACAGGGGAAACCGCAGTGAGCGAAGAGAGCTGCATGGGGTGTTCTCGGACAGTCAGGCTTTTGGAGGGCGCATATCATACATGAAAAATGCGCCGAGGTCGGGTGGCTGACCAAAGGTCAGCCCAATCTGGATCGGGTGGCAGTCGCTGTGCAAACAGGCAGCTCAGCCCTCAGCTGGGGCTGCGCATCATATCGTACAGCTCGTTGAGCAACTTGCGCCGGCTGAACACCAGCTGCCAGCGGTGCCCGCCCAGCTGGCGCCAAAGGCGTGCGGCGCGTATGCCGGCCAGCAGCAGGGCGCGAATTTTCGAAGCGTTGCTGGCCTGCTGCAGGAAGCGCATGTCGCCATGCACCTGAATGCGCTGGCGCAGGGTGCTCAGGGTGTCCTGATACAACGCGCCGCTGGAGGCGATGACGTTTTCGTGGACCAGGCCGAAATGGTCGGCCTGTGACTGGATCTGCGGCAGGCGGTTGCCAATGGTGTCGAGCAGGTCGCCCCGCTTGTTCAGCTGGCGTTCCAGGCCGAGCATCGACAGCGCATAACGCAGCGGTTCGCGCTGCAGGCTGCTGGGGTCGCGCTCCAGGGCGCCGACCAGGGCGCGATAACCGTCACGCAGGTTGAGGTCGTCGCCACCGAACACCTCCAGGGTGTCCTTGGGGTCGCGCACCAGCAGGCTGCCCAGCATGCAGCCGATATCGGCCTCGCTGGCCTGGCCGGTGCGGGCGATGCGGTCGACCAGCACGGCGGCCTGAAACACCCCGCCCAGGGCAATCAATTGCTCCTGCAGTTTGCTCATGCGCGCGGGCTCCACGGCTCGGCCGTCTCGATCACGCCGCCACCCAGGCACACCTCACCGTCGTAGAACACTACCGACTGGCCAGGGGTAACGGCGCGCTGCGGCTCGTCGAACACGGCGCGGTAGCCGCTTTCGGTCAGTTCCAGGGTGCAGCGCTGGTCGCTCTGGCGGTAGCGCACCTTGGCAGTGAGCGTGCGCGGGCTGCTGAGGTCGATCGGGTTGACCCAGAAGATTTCCGAAGCGAGCAGCGCACGGGAGAACAACCAAGGGTGTTCATTGCCCTGGCCGACCACCAGTACATTGCGGGCCAGGTCTTTGTGCAGCACGTACCACGGCTCGTCGCCTGCGTCTTTCAGGCCGCCGATACCCAAGCCCTGGCGCTGACCAATGGTGTGGTACATCAGGCCGTGGTGGCGGCCGATGACTTCGCCTTCGGTGGTCTGGATCTCACCTGGCTGGGCCGGCAGGTACTGCTTGAGGAAGTCACTGAAACGGCGCTCACCGATGAAGCAGATACCGGTGGAGTCCTTCTTCTTGGCGGTGGCCAGGCCGTGTTTTTCGGCGATGGCGCGGACCTCGGGCTTTTCCAGTTCGCCGACCGGGAACAGGGTGCGAGCGATTTCCTTGCCGCCCACGGCATGCAGGAAATAGCTCTGGTCCTTGTTCGGGTCCAGGCCCTTGAGCAGTTCGGTGATCGCGCCGGTGTCGCGGCGGCGCACGTAATGACCGGTGGCGATCAGGTCTGCCCCCAGCGAAAGCGCGTAGTCGAGAAACGCCTTGAACTTGATTTCGCGGTTGCAGAGGATGTCCGGGTTGGGTGTACGGCCGGCTTTGTATTCTTCGAGGAAATGCTCGAAAACGTTGTCCCAGTATTCAGCAGCGAAGTTGGCGGTATGCAGCTTGATGCCGATGCGGTCGCACACGGCCTGGGCGTCGGCCAGATCTTCCCGGGCGGTGCAGTATTCGGTGCCGTCGTCCTCTTCCCAGTTCTTCATGAACAGACCTTCCACCTGGTAGCCCTGCTCCATGAGCAGAAGGGCGGAGACGGAAGAGTCCACGCCGCCGGACATGCCGACGATGACGCGGGTCTTGGCGGGGTCTTTGAGTGCTGGGCTGGTCATGGCTACCGATGTGTATCAAGGGGGAAAAGCGCCGATTCTATCAAACCCGAGGCTGCGCGTCAGTCGCGCAGCAAGTCGAGGCTGTGCAACGGGCCTGCGAGGTAGTCATCCAGGCAGCGTGGCACCAGTTCGCTGCGCCAGCGGTCGGGGGCGGCCAACAGCTCCTCGCGGGTGAGCCAGACGGCACGGACGATGTCGCTGTCCAGGGCGCGGTCGGCGTGGTGGCGCACGGGGCGTGCGGCGAAGCAGATGCGCTGGTAGGTCACGCCGTTGCTGGGTGCGGTGTACAGGTAGATGCCGACCACGCCGGTGAGCTCGACTTCCCACGCGGTTTCTTCCAGCGTTTCGCGCAGTGCGGCCTGGGGCAGGGTTTCTTCAGGCTCCAGGTGGCCGGCGGGCTGGTTGAACACGTGCTGGCCGGCCTTGAACTCTTCGACGAAGAGGAATTTGTCTGCGTGCTCGACGACAGTGGCGACGGTGATGTGCGGTTGCCAGGACACGGTCGATGTTCTCCGATGGTTGGAAGCTGCAAGCTGCAAGCTGCAAGCTGCAAGCTGCAAGCCACAAGCTACAAGCTACAAGCTACAAGCTACAAGCAAGA
>NZ_JBIVGS010000017.1:0-96388 GCF_044748785.1 Pseudomonas sp. NPDC089743 | reverse complement strand
AAGAGCAAGAGCAAGAGCAAGAGCAAGAGCAAGAGCAAGAGCAAGAGCAAGAGCAAGAGCAAGAGCAAGAGCAAGAGCAAGAGCAAGAGCAAGAGCAAGAGCAGTGCGCGCATCGCTTTTTCTTGCAGCTTGCAGCTTGAAGCTTGCAGCTCAAAAAGCACAAACCCCGGTGCGTGGCCGGGGTTTGTGCTGTTACGTCAAGCGAGCCTTACAGGGCGGCGATCGCGCTGTTCAGGGTCTGGCTTGGGCGCATCACCTTGGCGGTCAGCTCTGCGTCCGGAGCGTAGTAGCCACCGATGTCGGCCGGCTTGCCCTGAACGGCGTTGAGCTCGGCGACGATGGTCGCTTCGTTCTCGGCCAGGGTTTTCGCCAGCGGCGCGAAGCGCGCCTGCAGCGCGGCGTCGTCAGTCTGGGCGGCCAGGGCTTCTGCCCAGTACAGGGTCAGGTAGAAGTGGCTGCCGCGGTTGTCGATACCACCGACTTTACGCGAAGGCGACTTGTTGGTATCGAGGAACTTGCCGGTGGCCTGGTCCAGGGTGTTGGCCAGGACCTTGGCGCGCGGGTTGTCGTACGTGTTGCCCAGGTGCTCCAGGGAAGCGGCCAGGGCCAGGAATTCACCCAGCGAGTCCCAACGCAGGAAGTTCTCTTCCACCAACTGTTGCACGTGCTTGGGTGCCGAACCGCCAGCGCCGGTTTCGAACAGGCCGCCGCCGTTCATCAGCGGCACGATCGACAGCATCTTGGCGCTGGTGCCCAGCTCCATGATCGGGAACAGGTCGGTCAGGTAGTCGCGCAGCACATTGCCGGTCACCGAGATGGTGTCCTTGCCTTCACGAATGCGGGCAAGCGAGAACTTGATGGCGTCGACCGGCGCCAGGACACGGATGTCCAGGCCAGCGGTGTCGTGATCCTTCAGGTACTTCTGCACCTTCTCGATCATCACACCGTCGTGGGCGCGGGCCGGGTCCAGCCAGAATACGGCCGGGGTGTTGCTCAGGCGGGCGCGGTTGACGGCCAGCTTGACCCAGTCCTGGATCGGCGCGTCTTTGGTCTGGCACATGCGGAAGATGTCACCGGCTTCGACGTTCTGCTCCAGAACGACCTTGCCCTTGCCATCGACCACGCGCACGACACCGTCGGCCTTGACCTGGAACGTCTTGTCGTGCGAGCCGTACTCTTCGGCTTTCTGTGCCATCAGGCCGACGTTCGGTACGCTGCCCATGGTGGTTGGGTCGAACGCGCCGTTGGCCTTGCAGTCTTCGATGGTGGCCTGGTAGATGCCGGCGTAGCAGCGGTCCGGGATGATCGCCTTGGCGTCCTGCAGCTCACCGGCGGTGTTCCACATCTTGCCCGAGTCACGGATCATGGCCGGCATCGATGCGTCGACGATGACGTCGCTCGGCACGTGCAGGTTGGTGATGCCTTTATCGGAGTTGACCATGGCCAGGGCCGGGCGGTCGGCGTACAGGGCCTGGATGTCGGCTTCGATCTCGGCCTGCTTGTCGGCTGGCAGGTCCTTGATGCGGGCATACAGGTCGCCGATGCCGTTGTTGGCATTGAAGCCCACTTCGGTCAGCGCGGCAGCGTGCTTGGCCAGCACTTCGCCGTAGAAGGCTTCGACGATGACGCCGAACATGATCGGGTCGGAAACCTTCATCATGGTGGCTTTCAGGTGCACCGACAGCAGCACGCCAGAGGCCTTGGCATCGGCGATCTGCTCGGCGATGAAGGCTTTCAGGGCCTTGCGGCTCATGGTCGCGCAGTCGATGACTTCCGCGGCTTTGACGGCGGTCTTTTCTTTCAGCACGGTGATGCTGCCGTCTTTGGCAACCAGCTCGATGCGCAGGCTGTCGTCAGCCTCGATCAGTGCGGCCTTTTCGCTGCCGTAGAAGTCGCCCTGGGTCATGTGGGCAACGTGCGACTTGGAGTCGGCGGCCCAGGCACCCATCTTGTGCGGGTGCTTGCGCGCGTAGTTCTTGACCGACAGCGGTGCGCGGCGGTCGGAGTTGCCTTCGCGCAGTACCGGGTTCACGGCGCTGCCCTTGATGCGGTCGTAGCGCGCGCGGGATTCTTTTTCTTCCGCGGTGGCCGGCTCGTCGGCGTAGTCCGGGATATTGAAGCCCTTGCCTTGCAGTTCCTTGATGGCGGCCTTGAGCTGCGGCACCGAGGCGCTGATGTTCGGCAGCTTGATGATGTTGGCTTCAGGTGTGGTAGCCAGTTGGCCCAGTTCCGCCAGGTGATCGCCTACCTGCTTCTCGGTGCCCAGTTGCTCCGGGAATGCCGCGAGGATGCGGCCAGCCAGGGAAATGTCGCGAGTTTCGACGGCGATGTCAGCCGAAGCGGTGAACGCTTCGACGATCGGCAGCAGCGAGTAGGTGGCGAGGGCGGGGGCTTCGTCGGTGAAGGTATAGATGATCTTGGAACGGGTGGGCATGCGGGTTAACTCTCTATGTGCTGAGCGTACTCGAGTCTCGAGGTGCGCAGGGTAGGCGCTTCGCCCTGGCGACGCCATGAGCGGAAAGTCGAGAGGCTGCGAGCGGTGATGGTGGATGCATCAGTCGAGCGTCAAGTGCTGAGCTGCGGTAACAGCCCAGGCTTTGTGGCCAGTTACTGGCCGAGGGCGAGCCGCATTTTCCTGGGATTCGCCCCGATGACCCTTCGGTCGCGGCGCAGTATATCAAACCAATCGGGCTATTCAGCAAGGCGAAGTGACATCGGCGCCATTTATAAGACCAAAGACGTAGCGGCAATGTGGCGTGATGTCGCAGCGCTTGCAGGTCGGCAGATGTGGTTTAGGCTCAGTGGGATCGCATGATGTCCAATCACACCCGAAAGCGGAGTAGTGCAAGCATGGGATACCAGAAAATCAAGGTTCCGACCGACGGTGCCAAGATCACCGTCAATGCAGACCATTCGCTCAATGTGCCCGACAACCCCATCATTCCCTATATCGAAGGCGACGGCATTGGCATCGACGTCTCGCCGGTGATGATCAAGGTGGTTGACGCTGCTGTGAACAAGGCCTACGGCGGCAAGCGCAAGATCGCCTGGATGGAGGTGTACGCCGGGGAGAAGGCCACCCAGGTCTATGACCAGGATACATGGCTGCCCCAGGAGACCCTGGATGCGGTGCGCGACTATGTCGTATCGATCAAAGGGCCGCTGACCACCCCGGTCGGAGGGGGCATCCGTTCGCTGAACGTGGCCCTGCGCCAGCAGCTCGATCTTTATGTGTGCCTGCGCCCGGTGCTGTGGTTCGAGGGCGTGCCCAGCCCGGTCAAGAAACCAGGCGATGTCGACATGGTGATCTTCCGTGAGAACTCCGAGGACATCTACGCCGGTATCGAATGGAAAGCCGGCTCGCCCGAGGCGGACAAGGTGATCAAGTTTCTCAAGGAGGAAATGGGCGTCACCAAGATCCGTTTCGACCAGGACTGCGGCATCGGGGTCAAGCCGGTTTCCCGCGAGGGCACCAAGCGCCTGGTGCGCAAGGCCCTGCAGTACGTGGTGGACAATGACCGAGAGTCGCTGACCCTGGTGCACAAGGGCAACATCATGAAGTTCACCGAAGGTGCCTTCAAAGACTGGGGTTACGAGGTGGCCAAGGATGAGTTTGGCGCCGAGTTGCTCGATGGTGGCCCGTGGATGAAGTTCAAGAACCCCAAGACCGGCCGCGAGGTCATCGTCAAGGACGCCATTGCCGACGCCATGCTCCAGCAGATACTGCTGCGCCCGGCCGAGTATGACGTGATCGCCACGCTCAATCTCAACGGCGACTACCTGTCCGATGCATTGGCGGCGGAAGTGGGGGGTATCGGTATCGCGCCCGGCGCCAACCTGTCCGACACCGTGGCCATGTTCGAGGCCACCCACGGCACGGCGCCCAAGTATGCCGGCCAGGACAAGGTCAACCCGGGCTCGGTGATCCTCTCGGCAGAGATGATGCTGCGCCACATGGGCTGGACCGAGGCAGCCGACCTGATCATCAAGGGCACCAACGGCGCGATAGCGGCCAAGACCGTCACCTACGACTTCGAGCGGCTGATGGAGGGCGCGAAGCTGGTGGGCAGCTCAGGCTTCGGGGACGAAATGATCAAGCATATGTGAAACAATTGAAAACCGGCCGCCCCTTATGACGGGGCGGCCGGTTTTTCGTGTGCCGGCGCAAAGCAGGGGTCAGGCTTCTGCGGTCGATGATTGCGAGGCCCCCGTCGAGGTGCTGGTGATAGCGTTGGCGATCTCGGTCGCATGCAGGCCCTTGGGGCCCTGCACGATCTCGAAAGTCACGGCTTGTCCGGCCTTGAGGGTTTTGTAACCGTCCATCTTGATCGCCGAATAGTGGGCGAACAGATCGTCGGTTTTGCCGTCTTCATTGATGAATCCGTAGCCCTTGGCATTGTTGAACCACTTGACTTTACCGCTTGCCATCCCTATGTCCCTCTGCAAAGGACTCCATCACTGGAGTATCATCCACTTCATCCGCATACGAACCTTGCGAAAAATCTGGTTGACTGCGCGGATCTTTATCGACCACGGTGGGTTCTTATTGGTTGTAACACCGTTTTGCCGATAGTCAAGGTCGCCCCGTCTACACGCGGGCTGCGGCTTGTGCGGTCAACTCACAACCTTAACCTGTCGATCATGATGAAATTCTTTCCATGCATGCACGTAGCGAGATTCGACTAACATTCAATCAGGATCGCCCGCAATCGAATGAGGACGACGGCTCAGGGCTTGCGGTACAGGAAGCCAAGCCGATCCTGCAGGCGCCACCGATGTACAAGGTGGTTTTGTTCAACGATGACTACACGCCGATGGATTTCGTCGTCGAAGTGCTCGAAACGTTCTTCAATCTGAACCGCGAGCTGGCGACCAAGATCATGCTGACCGTCCATACCGAAGGGCGGGCAGTGTGCGGATTGTTTACCCGGGACATCGCCGAAACGAAGGCCATGCAGGTCAACCAATACGCCAGGGAAAGCCAGCATCCGCTACTCTGTGAAATCGAGAAGGACGGTTAATCGCCGACCACTTGGGTATGAGGTGAAGCTATGTTAAACCGCGAGCTCGAAGTCACCCTCAATCTTGCCTTCAAGGAGGCCCGTTCGAAGCGTCATGAGTTCATGACCGTCGAGCATCTGCTGCTGGCACTCCTTGACAATGAGGCTGCTGCGACCGTTCTGCGCGCCTGTGGCGCCAATCTCGACAAACTCAAGCACGACCTGCAAGAGTTCATCGATTCCACCACTCCCCTGATTCCCGTCAACGACGAGGATCGCGAAACCCAGCCGACCCTAGGCTTCCAGCGTGTGCTGCAGCGTGCCGTGTTCCACGTGCAAAGCTCTGGCAAGCGCGAGGTGACCGGTGCCAATGTGCTGGTGGCGATCTTCAGCGAACAGGAAAGCCAGGCCGTGTTCCTGCTCAAGCAGCAGAGCGTGGCCCGTATCGACGTGGTCAACTACATTGCCCACGGCATTTCCAAAGTGCCGGGCCACGGCTCGCACAGTGACAGCGACCAGGAAATGCAGGATGAGGAGGGCGGCGAGACGTCGTCCTCGAGCAACCCCCTGGATGCGTATGCCAGCAACCTGAACGAATTGGCCCGTGCTGGGCGGATCGACCCGCTGGTCGGGCGCGAGCAGGAAGTCGAGCGTGTGGCGCAGATCCTTGCCCGTCGGCGCAAGAACAACCCGCTGCTGGTCGGTGAGGCTGGTGTGGGCAAGACCGCGATTGCCGAGGGCCTGGCCAAGCGCATCGTCGATGGTCAGGTGCCCGACCTGCTGTCGCAGAGCGTGGTGTATTCGCTCGACCTTGGCGCACTGCTGGCGGGCACCAAGTACCGTGGCGACTTCGAGAAACGCTTCAAGGCGTTGCTTGGTGAGCTGCGCAAACGCCCCCAGGCCATCCTGTTCATTGACGAAATCCACACCATCATTGGTGCCGGTGCTGCCTCGGGCGGCGTGATGGACGCCTCCAACCTGCTCAAGCCGCTGCTGTCTTCCGGCGAGATTCGCTGCATCGGTTCGACGACGTTCCAAGAGTTTCGCGGGATCTTCGAGAAGGATCGTGCCCTGGCACGGCGCTTCCAGAAGGTGGATGTCAGCGAGCCGTCTGTCGAGGATACCGTGGGCATTCTGCGCGGCCTCAAAGGGCGCTTTGAAAGCCATCACAATATCGAGTACAGCGACGAAGCCCTGCGCGCCGCCGCCGAGCTGGCATCACGCTACATCAATGACCGCCACATGCCGGACAAGGCCATCGACGTGATCGACGAAGCTGGGGCCTATCAGCGCCTGCAGCCTGAGGCGAATCGGGTCAAGCGTATCGATGTACCTCAAGTCGAGGACATCGTCGCCAAGATCGCGCGGATTCCGCCGAAGCACGTCACCAGCTCCGACAAGGAACTGCTGCGTAACCTGGAGCGTGACCTGAAACTGACCGTGTTTGGCCAGGACCAGGCGATCGATTCGCTGGCCACGGCAATCAAGCTGTCCCGTGCAGGCCTCAAGGCACCGGACAAGCCGGTCGGTTCGTTCCTGTTCGCCGGCCCTACCGGTGTGGGCAAGACCGAAGCGGCGCGGCAGCTGGCCAAGGCGCTGGGGGTCGAGCTGGTGCGCTTCGACATGTCCGAGTACATGGAGCGGCACACTGTGTCGCGCCTGATCGGTGCGCCTCCTGGGTATGTCGGGTTCGACCAGGGTGGCCTGCTGACCGAGGCGATCACCAAGCAGCCGCATTGCGTATTGCTGCTCGATGAGATCGAGAAGGCGCACCCGGAAGTCTTCAACCTGCTGCTGCAGGTGATGGACCACGGTACCCTGACCGACAACAACGGGCGCAAAGCGGACTTCCGCAATGTGATTCTGATCATGACCACCAATGCCGGCGCTGAAACGGCGGCACGCGCTTCCATTGGTTTCACCCATCAGGACCATGCGTCCGATGCGATGGAAGTCATTCGCAAGAGCTTCACACCGGAGTTCCGCAACCGTCTGGACACCATCATCCAGTTTGGCCGCCTGAGTCACGAGACCATCAAAAGCATCGTCGACAAGTTCCTCATCGAACTTCAGGCGCAGCTGGAAGACAAGCGCGTGTTGCTTGAAGTCAGCGATGCCGCCCGCGGCTGGCTGGCGGCCTCCGGCTACGATGTGCAGATGGGTGCGCGGCCGATGGCGCGGCTTATCCAGGACAAGATCAAGCGGCCGTTGGCCGAGGAGATTCTGTTTGGCGAGCTGGCCGAGCACGGCGGTGTGGTGCACATCGACCTGCGCGATGGGGAGTTGGTGTTCGAATTCGAAACCACGGCAGAAGTCGCGTGATGCAAGGGGCTGCTTCGCGGCCCCAATTTTTGCGAGCACAAAAAAGCCCGGCACATGGCCGGGCTTTTTCATGGCTGGAGCTTAGCGCGCACGGTAGGTGATGCGGCCCTTGCTCAGGTCATAAGGCGTCAGCTCGACGCGGACCTTGTCGCCAGTGAGAATACGGATGTAGTTCTTGCGCATCTTTCCGGAGATGTGCGCGGTTACGACGTGCCCGTTTTCCAACTCCACGCGGAACATGGTGTTGGGCAGGGTGTCGACGACAGTACCTTCCATTTCGAAGCTGTCTTCTTTCGACATGCAGTTGAGCCCTCGGTGTCCAGTGTTGGCCCGACGCATAACCGCACCGGGCAAAAAAGTGGCGTGGATTATGCCGGAAAATAGTGTGTCAAGCCAATGCTTTCAGTTGAGAGTGACCCAACGCTGGTTGATCAGCAGCTCGATGGGGCGATACTGGGTCTTGTAGTTCATCTTCTTGCAGTTCTTGATCCAGTAGCCAAGATAAACCGCTTCGAGGTCCTGGCGCAGGGCTTCGGTGATTTGCCAGAGGATGGCAAAACGCCCCAGGCTGCGCCGTTCTTCGTCGGGCTCATAGAACGTGTACACCGCAGACAGCCCGTTGGGTAGCAGGTCGCAGACGGCAACTGCCAGCAGGCGACCGGCCAGGCGGAATTCGTAGAACCAGCAGAACGGCAAGTCGCGCACCAGAAAGGTTGAAAACTGATCGCGGCTTGGCGGGTACATGTCGCCATCGGCATGACGGGTTTCGATGTAGCGACGGTACAGGTCGAAATATTCTTCTTTGAACGCCGGCCGTGCAGCTGTCACGGTGAGGTCTGCATTGCGCTTGAGGATGCGCCGTTGCTGGCGGTTGGGAATGAAGCGCGCGGCCGGGATGCGCGCCGGCACGCAGGCATTGCAGTTCTGGCAATGGGGGCGGTACAGGTGGTCGCCACTGCGGCGAAAGCCCATCTCCGAGAGGTCGGCATACACATGCACATCCATCGGCTGGCTGGGGTCGAGGAACAGGGTGGTCGCCTGCTCGTTCGGCAGATAGCTGCAGGAGTGGGGCTGAGTGGCATAGAACTTCAACCGCGCCAACTCTGTCATGATTGACCCCTTCGGTGAGACTTTGCTTTAAGTGTAAGCCAGCTCTCGAAACTCGCCTAGGTGCGCCAGCTGGCACTGTTGGGCTGGTCGAGGTGAAGGGCCAGGTAATCGGCGAAGCTCGCGCGGCTGATCGCGCGGGCGCCCAGGCTGTGCAGGTGATCGGTTGGCATCTGGCAGTCGATCAGCACGAAGCCTGCATCGCGCAGGTGGTTGACCAGGGTCACGAAGCCGACCTTGGACGCATTGTCGGCGCGGCTGAACATCGACTCGCCGAAAAACAACCGCCCCATGGCCAGGCCGTACAGGCCGCCCACCAGTTCGCCGTTGTGGCGTACCTCCACCGAATGGGCGATACCGCGCCGGTGCAGCTCGCAGTAGGCGTTGCGCATGGTGTCGGTGATCCAGGTGCCGTCCGCGTAGTCGCGCGGCGCCGCGCAGGCGTCGATCACGGCGGGGAAGTCGGTGTCGAAGCTGACCTGATAACGCGCCTGGCGCAACAGCTTGGCCAGCGAGCGCGAGACATGCAGCTCGTCCGGGAACAGAACGGTGCGTGGGTCGGGCGACCACCAGAGGATGGGTTGGCCGTCCTGGTACCACGGGAAGCAGCCATGGCGATAGGCCTGCACCAGGCGCTCGGGGCTCAGATCGCCACCAGCGGCGAGCAGGCCGTTAGGGTCCTGCAGGGCTTTTTCCAGGGGTGGGAAGGTCAGCGAGTCGCGAGTCAGCCAGGTGAGCATGGTCTATCGTGCGGTGGGGGAGGGGAGCCGGCAGCATGGCAAGGAGGGCGCCTGCGGTCAATGCTTGGCCCGCGCGGGGCAAGTCCTGCCCGCAGGAGCGTCCAATCAGGCGATAGGGTCGGCAATTTCCTACACATTCGTGAGGCTGCAGGCACCATCTGGCACATTTGCTGTCACACCTGTGCAAAAACACAGCATAAGCCTTTGTCACAAAAGAAAATGCATGCTCAAATTGCAGCTATACGAAAGTCGCCCCCACCCAAACGCCATAGGGCGTGCCGCCATGGCGGCCGGCGGGCAGTAATGTTAAAAGTAGGGGTTCATTGGCCTGTCATCGGCCAATCACTACTGGACGCGCAGCACGCGCAGGAATAGACGCGTTTTGAAGAAATCCACCGCAACTCCAGCTCCATTGCCTGTGCCCCTGTGGCGCCAGCAGCTGCATTACCGCCTCAAAGAAGGTGCGTTGATCGCTGTCGGCGCCCTGTGCCTGTACCTGTGGATGGCGCTGCTGACCTACGATACCTCCGACCCAGGCTTCAGCCACACCAGCAACGTCGACCAGGTGCAGAACGCTGCCGGGCGTGCCGGTGCGTATTTCGCCGATATCATGTTCATGGTGCTCGGCTATTTCGCCTACATCTTCCCTTTGCTGCTGGCGATCAAAACCTGGCAGATCTTCCGCGAGCGCCATCAACCCTGGCAATGGAGCGGCTGGCTGTTCTCCTGGCGCCTGATCGGCCTGGTGTTCCTGGTGCTGTCGGGAGCTGCACTGGCGCATATCCATTTCCATCCCCCGGCGAGCCTGCCGTTCTCCGCCGGTGGTGCCTTGGGCGAAAGCCTCGGCGATCTGGCGCGCAACCTGCTCAACGTGCAGGGCAGCACGCTGATGTTCATCGCCCTGTTCCTGTTCGGCCTGACCGTGTTCACCGACCTCTCGTGGTTCAAGGTGATGGACATGACCGGCAAGATCACCCTGGACCTGTTCGAGCTCGTGCAAGGCGCGGCCAACCGCTGGTGGGAGGCGCGCAACGAGCGCAAACGCCTGGAAGCGCAATTGCGTGAGGTGGACGAGCCAAGGTTCGATGCGCCGCCAGCGGCTGCCGAGAAACGCGAGCCGGCCAAGACGCAACTGCGCGAGCGCATCGGTGAGCGCGATGAGCCCCCAGCGCGCCCCGTCGTCGCCCAGCGCGAACCGGTTGTGCCACGCGAGCCTGTGGTCCCCCGTGAGCCTTCGATTGCCCCTGTCATCATGCCGCCTGCCGCGCCGGCCAAGGCAGTGGAGCCGAGCAAGCGGGTGATGAAGGAAAAGCAGGCGCCATTGTTCGTCGACAGCGCCGTGGAAGGCACCTTGCCGTCCATCTCCATCCTCGACCCAGCCGAGCAGAAGAAGATCGAGTACTCGCCAGAATCCCTGGCCGGCGTCGGTCAGTTGCTGGAAATCAAACTCAAGGAATTCGGCGTCGAAGTCTCGGTGGACTCCATTCACCCGGGCCCGGTCATTACCCGCTACGAAATCCAGCCCGCGGCCGGGGTCAAGGTCAGCCGCATCGCCAACCTGGCCAAGGACCTTGCGCGGTCGCTGGCCGTGACCAGTGTGCGGGTGGTCGAGGTCATCCCCGGCAAGACCACCGTGGGTATCGAGATCCCCAACGAAAACCGGCAGATGGTGCGCTTCTCCGAGGTGCTGTCGACACCGCAGTACGATGAGCAGAAGTCGCCCGTCACCCTGGCCCTGGGCCACGATATCGGCGGCAAGCCGGTGATCACCGACCTGGCCAAGATGCCACACCTGCTGGTAGCCGGTACCACCGGTTCCGGTAAGTCGGTGGGTGTGAACGCGATGATCCTGTCGATCCTGTTCAAGTCCGGCCCTGAAGACGCGCGCCTGATCATGATCGACCCGAAGATGCTCGAGCTGTCGATTTACGAAGGCATCCCGCACTTGCTGTGCCCGGTGGTCACCGACATGAAAGACGCCGCCAACGCGCTGCGCTGGAGCGTGGCCGAGATGGAGCGGCGCTACAAGCTCATGGCGGCCATGGGCGTGCGTAACCTGGCCGGTTTCAACCGCAAGATCAAGGATGCCCAGGAGGCCGGCGAGGTCATCCATGATCCGCTGTACCGCCGCGAGAGCATGGAAGACGAGCCACCGGCCCTCAAGACCCTGCCGACCATCGTGGTGGTGGTCGACGAATTCGCCGACATGATGATGATCGTTGGCAAGAAGGTCGAAGAGCTGATCGCCCGTATCGCCCAGAAGGCTCGGGCAGCCGGTATTCACCTGATCCTCGCCACCCAGCGCCCATCGGTGGACGTGATCACCGGCCTGATCAAGGCCAACATCCCGACCCGCATGGCGTTCCAGGTGTCGAGCAAGATCGACTCGCGCACCATCATCGACCAAGGTGGCGCCGAGCAACTGCTGGGCCACGGTGACATGCTCTACATGCCGCCAGGTACCAGCCTGCCGATCCGGGTACATGGCGCATTCGTCTCCGACGATGAAGTGCACCGCGTGGTGGAAGCCTGGAAGCTGCGTGGTGCTCCGGACTACAACGACGACATCCTCAACGGCGTCGAGGAGGCCGGCAGCGGCTTCGAAGGCGGCGGTGGCGGTGGCGGTGGCGGCGACGAGGATTCGGAAAGTGACGCCCTGTATGATGAGGCGGTGCAGTTCGTCCTCGAAAGCCGCCGGGCGTCGATTTCGGCCGTGCAGCGCAAGCTGAAGATCGGCTACAACCGCGCCGCCCGCATGATCGAGGCGATGGAGATGGCCGGTGTGGTCACCCCCATGAACAGCAACGGTTCGCGGGAAGTGATTGCCCCGGGCGGCCCGCGCGACTGATGAACACCTTGCCAGGCGCCGACGGTGGCGCCCGGCATTCATAAATGCTCAATGAGGATTAACATGCGCGCGATTCGCATGCTGTTGGTTTCTGCCCTGACCCTGGGTTCGGTAACGGCCACACTGTCGGCTCACGCTGGTGAGCAGGACGTACAGCGCCTGACCCAGTTGCTGGAAAAGTCGCAGACCATCGAGGCCAATTTCTCCCAGCTGACCCTGGATGCCGGTGGCACCAGCCTGCAGGAGACAACCGGCAAGATGACGGTCAAGCGCCCGGGCCTGTTCTACTGGCACACCGATGCACCCCAGGAGCAGGTGGTGGTGTCCGACGGCAAGAACGTCACCCTGTGGGACCCTGACCTGGAGCAGGCCACCATCAAGAAGCTCGATGTGCGCCTGAACCAGACCCCGGCGCTGCTGCTGTCCGGTGACGTGTCGAAGATCAGCCAGAGCTTCGACATCACCTCCAAGGAGCAGGGCGAAGTGATGGACTTCACCCTCAAGCCAACCACCAAGGACACCCTGTTCGATTCGCTGCGCGTATCGTTCCGCCGTGGCCTGATCAACGACATGCAGCTGATCGACAGCGTCGGCCAGCGCACCAATATCCTGTTCAATGGCGTCAAAGCCAACCAGCCGGTGCCGGACAGCAGGTTCAAGTTCGACATCCCGAAAGGCGCGGACGTCATCAAGGAGTAAGCAGAGCGCACCATGGACCTGTTTCGAAGCGAACCCGTTGCCCAGCCCCTGGCTGCCCGGCTACGCCCGTCCAACCTGGACGAGTATGTCGGCCAGGAGCACCTGCTGGCGCGCGGCAAACCGCTGCGTGAGGCGCTGGAGCAGGGTGCGCTGCACTCGATGATTTTCTGGGGGCCGCCGGGCGTGGGCAAGACCACGCTCGCCCGGCTGCTGGCACAGTTTTGCGATGCGCACTTCGAGACGGTTTCGGCGGTACTGGCAGGGGTCAAGGAAATCCGCCAGGCCGTCGAGGTGGCCAAGCAGCAGGCCGGCCAGTATGGCCGCCGGACCATCCTGTTCGTGGACGAGGTGCACCGCTTCAACAAGTCCCAGCAGGATGCGTTCCTGCCTTTCGTCGAAGATGGCACGCTGATCTTCATCGGCGCCACCACCGAGAACCCGTCCTTCGAACTGAACAACGCTTTGCTCTCGCGTGCGCGGGTGTACGTGCTCAAGAGCCTGGACGAGCCCGCCTTGCGCAAGCTGGTCGACCGCGCACTCCACGAAGAGCGCGGTTTGGGCAAGCGCAACCTGAGCGTGGGCGACGACGCTTTCAAGATGCTGATGGCCGCCGCCGATGGCGATGGCCGGCGCATGCTCAACTTCCTCGAAAACGCCTCGGACCTGGCCGAAGATGGCAGCGAGATTGGCGTAGACCTGCTGCAGAGCCTGCTCGGTGACAGCCGCCGGCGCTTCGACAAAGGCGGCGAGGCCTTCTATGACCAGATTTCCGCCCTGCACAAATCGGTGCGCGGCTCCAACCCGGACGCCGCCCTTTACTGGTTCGCGCGCATGCTCGATGGCGGCTGCGACCCGCTGTACATCGCCCGCCGTGTGGTGCGCATGGCCAGCGAGGACATCGGCAACGCCGACCCACGGGCCCTGAGCCTATGCCTGGCGGCCTGGGACGTGCAGGAGCGCCTGGGCAGCCCCGAGGGCGAGCTGGCGGTGGCTCAGGCCATTACCTACATTGCCTGTGCGCCGAAGAGCAACGCCGTGTACATGGGCTTCAAGACTGCCCTGCGCGAAGCCGCCGAGCATGGCTCGCTGGAGGTGCCGCTGCACCTGCGCAACGCCCCGACCAAGCTGATGAAGCAGCTTGGCTACGGCGAGGAGTACCGCTACGCTCACGACGAGCCCGATGCCTATGCCGCAGGTGAAGATTACTTCCCGGACCAGCTCGAGCCACGTCAGTATTATCAGCCCGTGCCCCGGGGGCTTGAGCTGAAGATCGGCGAGAAACTGCGCCACTTGGCCGACCTCGATCGCAGCAGCCCGCGTCAACGGAGAAAGCCGTGATCGCTCTGTGCCATGGTCCATCCCTGCACAAGTCGCTGGCGCCTTTCGGACAGCGCGCCGGCCTTATCGTCGGCGTCACGGCGACGTTTTCCTCTTTTTCGCTCGATACCGTGCGCCCGGTGGAAAGTGGGCAAGTGCCCCTGGCCGTGGGCTATACCGGTATTAGCGTGATGGGCGGGCTACTGGCCTGCCCCTGACCCGACTCTGAACCAACCTACACACATAACGAGAGAACGATATGCTCGATTCCAAACTGTTACGCGGCCAACTTCAGGAAGTGGCGGACCGCCTCGCCTCCCGTGGCTTCAGCCTGGATGTCGCGCGCATCGAATCGCTGGAAGAGCGCCGCAAGGCGGTGCAGACCCGCACCGAGCAGCTGCAGGCCGAGCGTAACGCCCGCTCCAAATCCATCGGTCAGGCCAAGGCCAAGGGCGAGGACATCGCACCGCTGATGGCTGACGTCGAGCGCATGGCCAATGAACTGGCCGCTGGCAAGGTCGAGCTCGATGGCATCCAGGCCGAACTGGATGGCATTGTCCTGACCATCCCCAACCTGCCGGACGCCAGTGTGCCGGTCGGTGCCAGCGAAGACGACAACGTCGAAGTGCGCCGTTGGGGCACCCCGAGGGCGTTCGATTTTCCAATCAAGGACCACGTCGCCCTGGGTGAAATCAGCGGTGGCCTGGACTTCGAAGCTGCTGCCAAGCTGTCGGGCGCCCGTTTTGCCGTGCTGCGCGGCCCGGTTGCCCGCCTGCACCGCGCCCTGGCGCAGTTCATGATCAACCTGCACACCGCTGAGCACGGCTACGAAGAACACTACACCCCGTACCTGGTACAGGCGCCAGCGTTGCAGGGCACCGGCCAGCTGCCGAAGTTCGAGGAAGACCTGTTCAAGATCACCCGTGAAGGCGAAGCCGACTTCTACCTGATCCCGACCGCTGAAGTGTCGCTGACCAACCTGGTAGCCGGCGAGATCATCGATGCCAAGCTGCTGCCGCTCAAGCTGGTCGCCCATACCCCGTGCTTCCGCAGTGAAGCCGGCGCTTCGGGCCGTGATACCCGTGGCATGATCCGCCAGCACCAGTTCGACAAGGTCGAGATGGTCCAGGTGGTCGAGCCGTCCAAGTCGATGGAGGCGCTGGAAGGCCTCACTGCCAACGCCGAGCGCGTACTGCAGCTGCTGGAGCTGCCCTACCGCGTACTGGCCCTGTGCACCGGTGACATGGGCTTCGGCGCGGTGAAAACCTACGACTTGGAAGTATGGGTGCCGAGCCAGGACAAGTACCGCGAGATCAGCTCCTGCTCCAACTGCGGTGACTTCCAGGCGCGCCGCATGCAGGCCCGCTGGCGCAACCCGGAAACCGGCAAGCCAGAGCTGGTGCACACCCTCAACGGTTCGGGCCTGGCCGTAGGCCGTACCCTGGTCGCTGTGCTGGAAAACTACCAGCAGGCCGATGGCTCCATCCGCGTGCCGGAAGTGCTCAAGCCCTACATGGGCGGTGTCGAGGTCATCCGCTAAATGGATTACCTGCCGCTGTTCCACAAGCTGCAGGGCGGCCGTGTGCTGGTCGTCGGCGGCGGCGAGATCGCCTTGCGCAAGGCGCGCCTGCTGGCCGATGCCGGCGCCGCGCTGCGGGTGGTGGCGCCTGAGGTCGACGGCCAACTGGCTGCGCTGGCCCGCGAAGGTGGCGGCGAGGTCCTGGTGCGTGGCTATCAGGGGGCTGATCTGGTTGGCTGTCGCCTGGTGATTGCGGCCACCGACGACCCTGAGCTCAATGCTCAGGTGTCGGCGCAGGCGCAGGCGCTTTGCGTGCCGGTCAATGTGGTGGATGCGCCGGCGCTGTGCACGGTGATCTTCCCGGCCATTGTCGACCGTTCGCCGCTGGTGGTTGCGGTATCCAGCGGCGGTGACGCCCCTGTGCTGGCGCGCCTGATTCGTGCCAAGCTGGAAACCTGGATCCCGTCCACTTATGGCGAGCTGGCCGCCTTGGCAGCGCGCTTCCGGCACAAGGTCAAGTCGCTTTACCCGGATGTCAACCAGCGTCGCGGCTTCTGGGAAACCGTGTTCCAGGGCCCGATCGCCGAGCGTCAGCTGGCCGGGCAGGGTGCCGAGGCCGAGCGGCTGTTGCAGGCGATGGTCGATGGTGCCCCGGTGCAGCAGGGGGGGGAGGTGTATCTGGTAGGGGCGGGGCCGGGTGATCCGGACTTGCTCACCTTCCGCGCCTTGCGCCTGATGCAGCAGGCCGATGTGGTGCTGTATGACCGCCTGGTGGCACCGCCGATCATTGAAATGTGCCGCCGCGACGCCGAGCGTATCTACGTCGGTAAGCGTCGTGCCGAGCATGCCGTGCCGCAGGATCAGATCAACCGTCTGCTGGTCGACCTGGCCCGCGAGGGTAAGCGTGTGTTGCGCCTGAAGGGCGGTGACCCGTTCATTTTCGGCCGTGGGGGCGAAGAGATCGAAGAGCTTGCCGAGCATGGCATCCCGTTCCAGGTGGTGCCCGGTATCACCGCAGCCAGTGGTTGCTCTGCCTACGGCGGCATTCCGTTGACCCACCGTGATCATGCTCAGTCAGTGCGCTTCGTCACCGGCCACCTTAAGGACGGTACCAGCAACCTGCCTTGGAATGACCTGGTGGCGCCGAACCAGACCTTGGTGTTCTACATGGGCCTGGTAGGGTTGCCGACCATTTGCGCTGAGCTGATTCGCCATGGCCGTGCGTCGAGCACGCCGGCGGCGTTAGTGCAGCAGGGGACTACCCGCAATCAGCGGGTGTTCACTGGTACTTTGGCTGACCTGCCAGCATTGGTGGCCAAGCATGAAGTGCATGCGCCGACCCTGGTGATTGTCGGGGAAGTGGTCCAGTTGCGTGACAAGCTGGCCTGGTTCGAGGGTGCGCAGCAGGACCAGTAATAGCGGGGGCTGCAAGCAGCCCCAACTTTCCTCAGCCCCAAATCCCTTTGCCAGGCAACCGTTCCCGATCATGCGGCAAGTTGAAATCCTGCAGCGGGCCTTTGGGCACGATCCCGTTTGGATTGATGGTCTTGTGGCTCATGTAATAGTGCTTCTGAATGTGCTCCATGTTCACCGTCGGCGCTACACCCGGCCACTGGTACAGCTCACGCAGCCAGTTCGACAGGTTCGGGTAATCGCTCAACCGGCGCAGGTTGCACTTGAAGTGGCCGTGATACACCGCATCGAAGCGCACCAGCGTGGTAAACAGGCGCACATCGGCCTCAGTCAGATACTCGCCTGCCAGGTAACGTTGGCGATCCAGCAGTGCTTCCAGGTAGTCCAACTCGTTGAACACTTCGTCGAACGCAGCCTCGTAGGCTTCTTGCGTGGTGGCGAAGCCGGCACGGTAAACACCATTGTTCACGGCTGGGTAGATACGTGCGTTGAGCGCCTCGATGGTCGGGCGCAATGGCTGCGGATACAGGTCGAGGGTGTTGCCTGTCAGCTCATTGAACGCACTGTTGAAGATACGGATGATCTCCGCCGACTCGTTGTTGACGATGCGCTTTTCCTTTTTATCCCACAGCACGGGCACGGTCACGCGGCCTGTGTAGTGCGGGTCGTCCTGGGTATAGCGCTGGTGCATGAATTCGAGGGCGTCAAGGTGATCGCCGGTGGAGCCCTGTTGCTGGTCGAAAGTCCAGCCGTTTTCCTGCATCAGCCAACTGACCACAGACACATCGATCAACGGCTCCAAGCCTTTGAGCGCCCGAACGATCAGGGTGCGGTGAGCCCATGGGCAGGCCAGCGACACATAGAGGTGGTAGCGACCGGCTTCAGGGTCGGGCAATGGATTGCGGCGTTGGGCGTTCTCGCGCTTGAAAGTGCCATCCTTGCCGTTTTCGTACCACTGGTCGTGCCAGCGGCCGTCGATCAATAGGCCCATGATGAGCTCCTCGGAACAAAGGTGTTTGTCGTTGGAGCCCAGTCTAGGGCAAAGCGTTCGAATAAATAGCGCAAAGACTGCGGAGAAATGATCTATTTATTCGATTGGTTCCGGGCGCTCCAATAGCTGCGTGCGGTCGCAAAGGCCTGGTCGCGGTCCTGCCCCAAGCCGCGCAACGCCAAGGCCATGGTCGCCACCACGGCCATTTCCCCATAGCTGTCCTGAGCCTCCCCGCGCCAAACCGCCAGCAGTTGTTCGGGCTGCAGGCTTGCAGGTTTTACATGGCGCCGTTCACTCAGCGCTGGCCACTCTTCGTCCCAGTTTTCACCTGCGCTAGTGCCGTACAGGTGGCTGATCACATCCGGGTTAACTTCAATTTCGCCACCATCGCCCTTGATGACTACCGCGTGGTCACCCAGCAGCCGGCTGGCCTCACGGTGTACGGCCTGGTAGCCGGGGTGGAAGATGCTCTGCAGGCCACAGCGGGCGCTCAGCGGGTTGAGCACGCGGGCCAGCGAATGGATGGGGGAGCGCAGGCCAAGTATGTTGCGCAGGTCGATCATGCGCTGCAGTTGCGGGGCCCAATCGTGCAGCGGGAAAAACGCCAGCCTTTGCTGGTCCAGCGCCTGCTCCACGGCGGACCAATGGCGACAAAGCGGAATTTCCAGCAGGGCCAACAGCTGCTCGGTGTACATGCGCCCGGCGGTGTGGGCGCCACCACCATGCATCAGGATGCGCACGCCATTGGCGGCCAGGCATTTGGCGGCCAGCAGGAACCAAGGTAGGTGGCGCTTCTTGCCGGCATAGCTGGGCCAGTCCAGATCGACAGCGATGCGTGGTGCATTCAGTTGTGCGCGCAGGGCCTCGGTGAAGCCCGCCAGCTCCTCCGCGCTTTCTTCCTTGTGCCGCAGCAGCATGAGGAAGGCGCCGAGCTGGGTGTCTTCAACCTTGCCTTCAAGCAGCAGGGCCATGGCGGCTCGGGCTTCCTCGCGGGTGAGGCTGCGAGCACCGCGTTTGCCTTTGCCAAGGATGCGTACGAATTCGGCGAACGGGTGTTCGGCCGGGGTTTGCAGGGTGAGTGGGCGAGCGTCTGTCATATGCAATTGGTCGGCTTGGGCAGGCCCGCCAGCTTGGCGGCAAGTTTGGCGGGGGTGCCGTTGAACAGGCGGTTGAGGTGCGGGCTGTTGCCCTTTTCAGGGCCCAGCTTCAACGCGGTGTACTTGATCAGTGGGCGCGTTGCCGGAGACAGCTGGAACTCCTCATAGAACTGGCGCAGCAGTTCGAGCACTTCCCAGTGGTCGTTGGTCAGGGCAATGCTTTCGCGCGCGGCCAGCGCTTCGGCGACGGCGTGGGACCAGTCTTGCAGGTCGACCAGAAAGCCGTCCTTGTCCAGGGCGATTGCCTGGTCGTCTACGGTCAGGGTTTTCATAGCCAGCTGTTGACCTTGTCATAGTGCAGTGACAACGCGACGAACCCCTGATAGTCCACGGTGTTGGCCAACTCGCTGCGGATACCGCGCGCTTGCAGGTCCTCGTCGAGTGCAAAAAGGCGCTGCTCCAACGCTGCCGCCTGAAGCAGGCGCTGTGGTTCGCTACCGTCACGCAGGGCATACACTGCATCGCCGCACAGCAGCAGGGCATCTTCGCCGGCAAGCAGGCGCAGGCAACTGCTCAAACGATCGTCGCCAAAAGGCGAGTGGGATATCACATGCAAAGTCGGCATCAGAGCGTCACCACTTGGTCGAAACGGGCAATCAGGGCCTTCAGGGCCGCGTCGTCCAGCACCTCAACGGGCAGGGCCAGGCTGTCGGCAGCAAGCCCGCGCAGGGCCAGGCTGTGCTGGCAGGCGAACAGCTCCTCTACACCAAACATCGGCAGTGCCTGCAGGTTGGCGGCGAGGTTCTTTTGTTGCACCGCCGCTGGTTGCTGGGCTGGGGCGAGCTGGAACACGCCGTCATCGAGGAACAGCATGCCCAGTGGCAGATCGAAAGCGCCGCCGGCCAGTGCGATGTCCAGCGCTTCGCGGGCAGACGGGCCGCTCCAGGGCGCCTGGCGGCTGATGATCAACAGGGATTTGGCCATTTCAATCGCCTCCAAAGCAGACAAGGCGGTCGGCGAGCTGTGCCGCTTCATGCAGTTGACCCAGGCCGGAGAGCTCCCACGGCTTGGGCAGGTTCACCGCTTGGCGCTGATAGCGGCTGGCTTCGGCCTCATCGAGCACGCCGCGGCGCAAGGCAGCGGCGATGCACACCACGGCGTCCAGCTGGTGATGCTCGATAAAGGCGCGCCACTGGGCGGCGATGTCCTGTTCGTCCTGGGGCGCGACCACGTTGGCCGAGGCGCTGTGGACACCGTCCTGATAGAAGAACAACCGGGCAATCTCATGCCCGCCGGCCAGCACCGCCTCGGCGTAGCGTAAAGCGCGCCGCGAGGAGGGTGCGTGGGCCGGGGAAAAAACCGCGATAGCGAATTTCATGGGCAACTCGTGCAAAGGAATGCGGCCATTCTAAAGCAAAAAGCCCGCGCGAGTAGGCGCGGGCTGGCTGGCCGGGGCAGGGCTGTCAGGCGTGTTCGTTGCGCTCTGGCAGGAACCAGTTCAGCACCAGGGCGCAGATACCACCGGTGGCAACGCCTGACTCCAGTACGTTGCGAATAGCCGCCGGCATGTGCGCCAGGAACTCCGGCACCTGGGCCACGCCCAGGCCCAACGCCAACGACACGGCGATGATCAGCAGTGCACGGCGGTCCAGGCGCGTGCTGGCCAGAATGTTGATGCCCGAAGCGGCCACGGCACCAAACATGACCATGGCCGCGCCGCCCAGCACAGGCTCAGGTACAGCCTGAATCACACCGGCAACACTCGGGAAAAGGCCCAATACCACCAGCATCACGGCAATCCAGATACCAATGTGGCGGCTGGCGATGCCGGTCAGCTGAATCACGCCGTTGTTCTGCGCGAAGATCGAGCTGGGGAAGGTATTGAACAGGCCCGCCAGCAGCGAGTTAGCGCCGTTGACCAGCACGCCGCCCTTGATGCGCTGCATCCACACCGGGCCTTCGACCGGTTGGCGTGAGACCTTGCTGGTTGCCGTAACGTCACCGATGGCTTCCAGCGAGGTCACCAGGTAGATCACCAGCATCGGGATGAACAGCGCCCACGAGAAACCGAGGCCGAAGTGCAGCGGCGTCGGCACCTGGAACAGTGCAGCTTCATGCATACCGGTGAAGTCCAGCCGGCCGAGGTAACCCGCCAGGGCGTAACCCACCGCCAGGGCGATGACGATCGCGCAGCTGCGCATCCACACCACCGGGATGCGGTTGAGGATGACGATGATTGCCAGCACCACGCCCGACAGCAGCAGGTTTTCACCATTGGCGAAGGTGCCATTGGCCATGGCGCCAAAGCCGCCGCCCATGCTTATCAAGCCTACCTTTATGAGGGTCAGGCCGATCATCAACACCACGATGCCCGTCACCAGCGGCGTGATCAGGCGTTTGACGAAGGGCAGGATGCGCGACACGCCCATTTCGACGAACGAGCCGGCGATCACCACGCCGAAGATCGCTGCCATCACGCTTTCGACAGGGGTGCCCTGCTTGACCATCAGCGCACCACCTGCAATCAGTGGGCCGACGAAGTTGAAGCTGGTGCCCTGTACGATCAGCAACCCCGCGCCGAACGGCCCGAACCGCTTGCACTGCACGAAGGTGGCGATACCCGAGATCACCAGCGACATCGACACGATCAGGTTGGTATCACGCGCTGAAACACCTAGCGCCTGGCAGATAAGCAGGCCTGGGGTCACGATCGGCACGATGATCGCCAACAGGTGCTGCAGTGCCGCCAGCAGGCCGATCAGCAGCCGTGGCTTGTCCTCGAGGCCAAGCACCAATTCATTGGCAGGCGCATCCGCGCCCGGGCTGTGTTCGTGTGAGCTCATCGGTGAAGCTGCCCCGGAAGAAAAAAGGAGCGCATTCTACGGGGTGAAGGGGGATTGCGGTAGTGGCATGCACGATGGCGGCAAGATCGGCGAGTATGCCGCTAATAACCTGACTTTTGGGTCAGTTTGCGCGCCGAGAGCTGGCTTGAAGATACAGGCCTGCACGAATACACAAAAAAGCCCGCCGAAGCGGGCTTTTTGAACGGGTTTCTAGCAACCGCTATTAGTCGTCGCGCCCCATGATGCCGAACAGTTGCAGCAGGCTGACAAACAGGTTGTAGATCGATACATACAGGCTGATGGTCGCCATGATGTAGTTGCGCTCACCGCCATGGATGATCGCGCTGGTCTGGAACAGGATGCAGACCGACGAGAACAGCACGAAGCCAGCGCTGATCGCCAGTTGCAGGCCGCTGATCTGGAAGAAGAAGCTAGCCACTACGGCACCCAGCAGGACGAAGAAGCCGGCGGTGATGAAACCGCTGAGGAAGCTCATGTCCTTGCGCGAGATCAGCACATAGGCCGACAGGCCACCGAACACCAGGGCCGTCATGGCGAACGCCGAGCTGACCACCTCAGCGCCACCGGCCATACCCAGGTAACGGTTGAGGATTGGGCCGAGGATGAAGCCCATGAAGCCGGTGAGGGCGAAGGTGGAAACCAGGCCCCACGCCGAATCACGCAGTTTGTTGGTGAGGAAGAACAGGCCGTAGAAGCCGATCAGCACAACGAAGATGTTCGGGTAGCCCACACGCATCTGCTGGGCGACGAAGGCCATGACACCGCTGAAGGCGAGGGTGAGTGCCAGCAGGCTGTAGGTGTTGCGCAGGACCTTGCTGACCTCGCGCTGCTCAACCTGTTGGCCGCTGTGTACGGCATAATCCTGTTCGCGCATGGCGACACTCCTTGGTAAACCTGTGGTTTTGGAACGTTCAGATGCTAGGAGTCTATCAGAGCTCCTGCAACCGGCGACATAGAGAGTTTGACAGCGTGTTTCATTACGGTATTATGGCGGCCGCAAACGAGCTGGAAGCGTGGCCGAGTGGTTTAAGGCAACGGTCTTGAAAACCGTCGATGGGCAACTATCCTAGAGTTCGAATCTCTACGCTTCCGCCACTTTCTTCAGCAAAAGCCCCGATTATTCGGGGCTTTTGCGTTTCTGGTGTCAGGGATGCAAGCAGGTGGCGGCCTTTGATTCAAAGCCGGCAATGCTTCATCTGCACGCTGATGCCGGGCCTCTTTCTCGGCGCATCATGCCCAACTCGGCATCATCCATCAGCGCCTTGGCCAAGGCACTCAGGTAATGCGCTGCCCAGACCATCATCGGTTTCTCATCCAGCACGCCGATGATCGTCAATTCCCGCACATAACCCATCAGTTCCGAAGCCTGCTCCCGGGCAGCCTGGCAAGGGATGCCGGCCTCGACGCGAAACAGGGGGTGGGTCTGGTGTTCACCTTGAAAGAACGTGGTCTTGCCCACGGTGGTTTTTACGTCCGGCTCGTCGCTAGGCATTGATCTCTCCGAAGCATCCAGGGTCTGAGCGGGCCCTTTCGCGGGTAAGCTGCGCCCGGTGTCGCGACACCAGCCTCACGCAATGCCGCGCACGCTTCGGTAGCAGGCTTGCAGGCGTCAGGGCCCGCCCAGACAACACAGTGTTGTCGACTCAGTGCAGGGTTCGCGGCTCGGCCGGCATCTGGACCTGAATCAATGCCGCCTCAAGCAGCACACGCAGCGACTCGAGTTCATGTGTCGACGCCCTCATCAGAGCCGACGCAGGCGACCGCGGCTGAACAAGCATCGCCTGATGCGCAACGGCTAGCGCGCAGTTAGCGAAGTCTGCGGCCTGGATGAGAGTGTCTTCGAGATTGTGGAGGGCGTGGGGTGGATCGGGGACTATCTTTAACATTCCTATATCTCCAAAGGGAGCACACCTATCCTGCTGTCAAACAGGTTGGGTGGCAGCTGTGTGCAGGTTGACAGACCGGCGGACATAGGAAGTTCCGGCGCACGCAAGCGTGCCCCACACACAGCCGCCATTGAAGACGCTGCCTACCTACATACCGTTACGGCCTGTCAAAGCCGTGTCGCTGTTGTGCAGCAACAGGCCGAGACTAGAGCGCGAGCAGGGCGACCGCAACGGAAATCAGGCGGCTGCAGTATGTTTGGGAAATGGACTACAAGAAAGGGAAAAAGTCTGATTTTCCGACCACAATCAGTAACTACCTAGACCCAGAGCTGACATTCACTCACGGCAGGCAAAAGCACTGGCGCTGCCGTGTGTGCAATGCTGTTTCCTGCAGCTACAACGCCCTAAGCATCTCCCAGAACGATGCCCCAACGCCCGTGATGCTTTCACCGGCAATCAACCCTGCGGCCGCTGTGATCGCAAAGCGTTCTGTGACTCTCGGCCATCGGCAGTTGACCAGCCAGGTAAGCACTGCGCCAAAGCCCATCATCATTACGATCGACGCTGGCAGTATGAATGCCAACCCCAGTGCGGCGGTGCTCGGCAGCCAGCGTGCCGCCCGTTGCGGTAGCAGGCTGTCCAGCATGCCCAGCAGTACGCCAACGGCGCTGCCGACCAAGATCGCCCAGCGGATTTCCGGCGACAGCGCGCCCAAGCCATGTGTCAGCGTCTGGGCCACTGCTTTCCAGGTCGCGACAGCCGGCGCAGGCCACTGTTCGGTAAGCAGCATGGTTTGCGGGTCCGGGATCAGCATCAGGTAAACCAGTACGCCGACCACGCTGCCGATGAAAATACCGATGCATTGGGCAACCAGCTGCTTGTGCGGGGTGGCGCCAATCGCCAGGCCAACCTTGAAATCGTTCATCAGGTCAGTGGACTGTCCGGCCGCGCCACCTGCCGTGTTGGCGCTCATCAGGTTGATGGCCACCTGGCCCGGGGCGATCAGGCCGAAGCTGAGTTGCGATAGCTTGCCAATCGCGCCAATCGGCGCAATGCCGGTGGCACCGACGACGCGTGCGGCGACGACAGCAAGGCAAATCGCCAAAGGAATGCTCAACAACGCCATCCACCAATCGATCCCGAACAGCAGCGCCTGCAGGGCGACGACCAGAGCGATGGACAGCAGCAGGCCCGATGCAGGCCCTGGCGAAAACCGTGCCCTGACACGCGGCGCCCGACGTTCTGGCTCATTCGCAAGCAACCGCCGTGGCACTTGCAACAGACGAACTGCCAATGAAGTCAGGGTCGCACAGACCATCAGGCTTACGCCCGGCCACAACAGCCACTCCACCAGCGCGGCGAACTGGGGGCCGCTGGCGTTAGGGGCGATCACTACCAATGCGTGGTCGATCAGCCACGGCGCTAGCCCACCCCAGGCCAGCGCGGCGCCTAACAGCAACGTCAGGCCTACGCGAATGCCGATGATGCCGCCAAAGCCGATGAGCAATAGCGAAGGGTCGACGGTGAAGGTCAGGCGTTCGAGCGCAGGCGTGGGGGCCCAGCGCGGTATGGCCCAGACGAAGCCATCCATCCACTTCACCAGCCCTGACAGCAGCGCTGCACTGCATAGCACTTTGATGCGAGCCATGGCTTCGCGCCCATGATTGTAGATTTGCTGCAGCGTTTCCAGGGTCGCCATGCCTTCGGGGAACTTCAGGTCACGGTCGTTGAGCAAGGCGGGGCGTAGATACCAGGCGATCCAGATGCCCAAAAAGCTTACGGAAAACACCCAGGCGATCATCGGCACTGGGTCCAGTTGGTTGCCGGTGAGCAGCGTATAGGCAGGGATCGGTGCCACCAGCCCGCCAGAAATGATGGAAGCAGCCGCCGACGCCATGGTCTGGTTGATATTGCTTTCGTGCAGTGTCCACGCGGGCCGGCCCTTCGTGCGGCCCGCCATGCCCTGCCACAAGGCGAAGCCGACCAGCAACGCGATGATCGACATGTTGAATGACCAGCCGATCTTGAGGCCCGCATACACATTCGACGGCGTGAGCAAGATGCCCAGCAGCGCGCCGGTGAGCACGGCCCGCGGGCTCAGCTCACGTTCGATGCGAACCTTTGGCAGAGCGGCGGGTGGAGCATGTCCCATTACAAATCCCTTTCTCGATGGTGCAAGCGCTGTCTGCACAACTGAGCCCGCAAAGCCCTGAAGGTTCACGCCGATGGGCAGCGTTCTGGAATGGATGGTGCCATGGACGAGGCAGGCCATGGCAAATCGCGAGCAAAAGAAAGCCCGCCGGGAGGGGCGGGCAAAGGAGCGTCTATCACGTAGGGATGGCTGCAGTATCCGCGCGTTGCCGTGAAAATTGAGTGAAAGAAAAGTCAGTGCGACGTGACGGGGCCAGCATGGCAGCCAAATTTTCGCCGGCATGAACAACTCAGGCCTGCGTGCGCTCTTTCTCTGAAAACAACCAGAAGCTTGTATGAAAAAAAGCCCGGAGCTTTCACAAGCCCCGGGCTTTTGTTCAACAGCAAGCCACTATCAGTGGAACTGCTCTTCTTCGGTCGAACCGGTCAGTGCCGTTACCGACGATGCGCCACCCTGAATCACGGTGGTCATGTCGTCGAAGTAGCCGGTGCCCACTTCCTGCTGGTGCGCCACGAAGGTGTAGCCTTTGCTGGCGTCGGCGAACTCCTGCTCCTGCAGCTTCACGTAAGCGGTCATGTCGTTGCGGGCGTAGTCGTGCGCCAGGTTGAACATGCCGTGCCACATGTTGTGGATGCCGGCCAGGGTGATGAACTGGTGCTTGTAGCCCATGGCCGACAGCTCGCGCTGGAATTTGGCGATGGTGGCGTCGTCCAGGTTCTTCTTCCAGTTGAAGGAAGGTGAGCAGTTGTACGACAGCAGCTGGTCCGGGTATTCCTTCTTGATCGCTTCGGCGAAGCGGCGGGCTTCGTCCAGGTCCGGCTTGGCGGTTTCGCACCAGATCAGGTCGGCGTACGGCGCGTAGGCAAGGCCGCGGGCGATGGCCTGGTCGAGGCCGGCGCGTACCTTGTAGAAGCCTTCACGGGTACGCTCACCGATCACGAACGGCTGGTCGTAGGGGTCGCAGTCGCTGGTCAGCAGGTCGGCGGCGTTGGCGTCGGTACGGGCCAGGATGATGGTCGGTACGCCCGATACGTCAGCGGCCAGGCGAGCTGCCACCAGCTTTTGCACGGCTTCCTGGGTAGGTACCAGCACTTTGCCGCCCATGTGGCCACACTTTTTCACCGAGGCCAGTTGGTCTTCGAAGTGCACACCGGCAGCGCCCGCTTCGATCATGTTCTTCATCAGCTCGTAGGCGTTCAACACGCCGCCGAAACCGGCCTCAGCGTCTGCCACGATTGGCGCGAAGTAGTCGATGTAACCTTCGTCGCCGGGGTTCTTGCCGGCTTTCCACTGGATCTGGTCGGCGCGGCGGAACGAGTTGTTGATGCGCTTGACAACGGTCGGTACGGAGTCGACCGGGTACAGCGACTGGTCAGGGTACATGGACTCGGCCGAGTTGTTGTCGGCGGCCACCTGCCAGCCAGACAGGTAGATGGCCTGGATGCCGGCCTTGACCTGCTGCACTGCCTGGCCGCCGGTCAGGGCGCCCATGCAGTTGACGAAATCTTTTTCAGGGCGGAAGGACGGGTGGGCACCTTCGGTGACCAGCTTCCACAGTTTTTCTGCACCCAGGCGGGCCAGGGTGTGCTCCGGCTGCAGGGAGCCACGCAGGCGAACGACATCGGCGGCGGTGTAGGTACGGGTCACGCCTTTCCAGCGCGGGTTTTCGGCCCAGTCTTTCTCGAGGGCTGCAATTTGCTGTTCGCGTGTCAGTGCCATGGAAATAAACCTCGTCGCATCGATCTTGGGGTAATTGTGCTGATGCTCACGAAGCGAATCAGGGGCGAGGCGGCTGTCCTGTCCGGGGGAGTGCGGCGGCGAACGGGAAGGTTCGGAGGGGGGAAGGGGTTGCAGGCCGGGCGAGGGCATGCGCCGGCAGGTCGGCTCGTGGATGCCTTGCTGCGGTGCTACGCGATTGCCAGAACTGCGGTGATGCGCTTCCGTCCCTCGGGACAACTTCTTCGTTGCAGTCGCAATCCCGTCGAACCGCCTTGTGGGCCGTATAGACACGAGTGCCTCCAAGGGTGGGAGGAGGGCGCCTCGAAGGCCCTTGCCAGGGCCCCTGATTAGCGGGAGCGAGGCCATCATGCCCTTGGGAAAAAGAAGCTGTCAAATGTTTTGTAGTGCTTTTTTGTGCTTACTACATCTTTGGTCTAATGCGACTTGTCGGTCAGTTTCAAGGCCTTTGGTCGAGGCCTTGATTCGCCTGGGCTCAGTCGAGAAGGTCGACTTTGACACGTAAAGTCATGTTTTCACCCCGTTGGGTGCTGTATGTGCGGCTTGACGCATTGAGCTCGGCCTGGCTCTGCTGGTTGAATCCTGCCAGGGTAATCCACTCGCCGAGCTTGCCGGTCACCGTCGTGTCGGTACTTTGCACTTTCACTACATCAGCACGTTCATGGCTGATGCGGTCATTATTGGTGCTTATTTGCAGACGAACCGTTTCCCCGATCAGGCTGGGAGTCACGTAGAAACCCTGGGTGACATTGCGGTATTCGGTAGTGCTCTGGATGCGCCCGTAGCCGTCGGTGCTGGTACTGGTGACCGGGATGCTCTGGCCGACCTGGATCAGCGCGGGTTGGCCTTCGCTGGCCTGGACCTGCTGCAGGCCACCATCCCGGTTGCTGGTGCCGTAATGGATGATGCGTGCATTGCCACGGTTGTCCTGGTAGTTGCTGTCGTTGTTGTCGACGCTGATCATCAGGCGCTTGGGCGCGGTGTCCAGCTGTTGCAGCAGGGTGCGCAGGTCGTCGATGCGTTCGGGGCTGGCATTGACGATCAACTTGTTCTCGAAGGCGCTGACGCTACCGTCCTTGCCGATGAACGACTGGGCGGCGGGCAGCAGCTCGGCGCTGCTGCGGTGCTGCAGCGGCAGCACTTCGGTGGCGGCGTGGGCGGCCAGGCTGGCGGCCAGCAGCAGGGAAGTTAAAAGGGGGCGTAGCGCCATGTCCATGATCTCCGCAGGTGGAATCAACATGATGGCAAAATTGCGCGACTCGTGCCTGTCGTGCATCACACGCTGTCTTTTATCCTGAATTTATTCTATAAAACATAAATTATAGTCGTCTGGATAATTCAGGATAGTGCCATGAGCCTTGCCCGCCCGATCTTCCGCCGCGAACAGCTGGCTAAAGCCCTGGTAAGGGACCTGGCTGGCGAGTCGTTCGTCGACTACAGCTCGGGGATGTTCCTCGCAGCGCCACGGCGCACGGGCAAGAGTACATTCCTGAACAACGACTTCATTCCAGCCTGCCTGGAACGTGGCTGGCTGCCGGTGTATGTCGACCTGTGGTCTGACCGTGATGCCGACCCTGCCGAGTTGATCAGTGGTGCCATCGGCAGCGCTCTGGCGCGTTTTGAAAGCACCCTGGCCAAAACCGCGAAGAAGGCGGGTATCGACAAGATCAACCTGCTGCGCACGCTCAGCTGGGATTTCACCCGGCCGCAACTGCCCGCCGGTACCACACTGGCCCAGGCGCTTGCGGTCTTGCATCAGGTGTGTGGGCAAATGGTGGTGCTGGTAGTGGACGAGGCGCAGCATGCCCTCAACAGCGAGGGTGGGCTGAACGCCATGTTCGCCCTCAAGGCGGCGCGCGACCACCTCAACCGGGGTGACGGCCCGGATGGGCTGCGCCTGGTGTTTACCGGCTCCAGCCGGGACAAGCTGGCCAACCTGGTGCTCAAGAGCAAGCAGCCATTCTATGGTGCCAGCATCACAGCGTTTCCGCTGTTGGGGCGGGACTTCGTCGACTTCGTGACGGCTGTCTGGAATGGCCGTCTGGCGGCCAGCAACCAGTTCAAGGCCGAGGACCTGGAGTATGCCTTCGAACGTGTGGGCCGGCGCCCGGAGATGCTCGGTAAGTTGCTGACCGAGGTGAGTATCGGGCTGGGCGAGGCAGGTAACCTTGGCGAACTGCTGCGCACCGGCGCGCTGAACCATCAGGCCGGGGTGTGGAGCGACTACGAAAGTGCCTGGAACGAGCTGTCTGCGTTACAACAGGCGGTGCTGGCGGTGATGGCCGAACGTACGCTGGCCCGGCAGCCGTTCTCGCCTTTCACCGAGCAGACCTTCATCGACGTCAATCGAAAGCTGGAACAGGCCGCTGCTCAAGCCAATGCCACCACACCCAATGTGCAGAAAGCCCTGGATGCCTTGCGGGAAAAGGAGCTGGTGTGGAAGGCCAATCGTGGCGAGTACGCGCTGGAAGATGTGGCAATGGCCGAGTGGCTGGCGCGCGGCTAGGGCTGGCCTGCTTGCGGTGGTCTCAGCCAGACAAATTCCGTAACATCCCGCCCTTCGTTTGTTTTTCAGTATCGGCCGCCTGGCCCTGCATCACAGGATAGTCATGAAACCCGCCCGACTTCGCGCCGACCTGCTCGCCGGCCTGACCACTTCATTCGCCCTGGTGCCCGAGTGCATCGCCTTCGCCCTGGTGGCGCACCTCAACCCGCTGATGGGCCTGTACGGCGCCTTCATCATCTGCACCCTGACTGCGCTGTTCGGTGGCCGCCCGGGCATGATCTCCGGTGCTGCCGGCTCGATGGCGGTGGTCATCGTCGCCCTGGTGGTGCAGCACGGTGCGCAGTACCTGCTGGCCACCGTGCTGTTGGGCGGAGTGGTGATGGTCCTGTTCGGCCTGCTGCGCCTGGGTAAACTGGTGCGCCTGGTGCCGTATCCGGTGATGCTTGGCTTCGTCAACGGCCTGGCGATCGTCATCGCCCTGGCCCAGCTGGAGCACTTCAAGGCGGGTGAGCAGTGGCTCAGCGGCATGCCGCTGTGGCTGATGATCGGCCTGGTGGCGCTGACCATGCTGGTGGTGTACGTGCTGCCCAAGCTGACCCGCGCCGTGCCACCAGCGCTGGTGGCGATCCTCGGCGTTGGCGTGTTGGTGTACCTGCTTGACCTGCCGACCCGCACCCTCGGAGACATGGCACACATCGCGGGTGGGCTGCCGGCGCTGGCCCTGCCGGACGTGCCGTGGAACCTGGAAACGCTGAAGATCATTGCCCCATACGCGGTGCTGATGGCCATGGTCGGCCTGCTGGAGACCCTGCTGACCCTGAACCTCACCGACGAGATTACCGAGAGCCGCGGCTACCCGGACCGTGAGTGCGTGGCTCTGGGGGCGGCCAACATGGTTTCAGGCTTGTGCGGTGGCATGGGCGGCTGCGCGATGATCGGCCAGACGGTGATCAACCTGAGCTCCAATGGCCGCGGCCGGCTGTCCGGCGTGGTGGCGGGGGTGATGATCTTGTTGTTCGTGCTGTTCCTGTCGCCGCTGATCGAGCGTATTCCGTTGGCGGCGCTGGTCGGGGTGATGTTCGTGGTCGCCCAGCAGACCTTCGCATGGGCGTCCTTGCGCGTGCTGCACAAAGTGCCGGTCAGCGATGTGCTGGCGATCATTGCCGTGACGGTGGTCACGGTGTTCACCGACCTGGCCACGGCCGTATTGTTCGGTATCGTCATCGCAGCGGTGAATTTTGCCTGGCAGCATGCTCGGGAGCTGTATGCCGACAGCCATGAAGATGCCGAGGGGATCAAGCATTACCAGGTGCATGGCACGCTGTTCTTCGCCTCGGTCACGCCGTTTCTCAACCAGTTCGACCCGGCGGGTGACCCGGCCAAGGTTACCCTGGATTGCCAGCATGTGAGCTTTGTCGATTACTCGGCAATTGCCGCATTGAAGACCTTGCGCGAGCGCTATGCCAAGGCGGGCAAGCAGCTGCGGGTGGTGCACCTGTCCGAGCGTTGCAAGAAGCTGTTGAAGCGGGCTGGCGAACACCACTGAATTCTTGATGGGGCAGTGCCGGCCCTATCGCCGGCAAGCCGGCTCCCACCTGGTTTGCGCCAATTTTTAGAAGTTGGGCAAGACGGTTGCTTCCACAGGTAAAGCGCAGCCCTGAAGCGCTGCGCGGTCGGGGTGGGAGCCGGCTTGCCGGCGATCGAGGGCGCAGCCCTCGGGCGGTTCACTCCCCGCGATTCTTCTTCACAATCCCGTCTGCAATGCTCGCCGGCGCCTCGGCATAACGGGTGAACTCCATCGTGTAGCTGGCCCGCCCCTGAGTCATCGAGCGCATCGAGGTGGCGTAGCCGAACATTTCTCCCAGTGGCACCTCGGCACGGATCACCTTGCCGGCGGGCGTCTCGTCGCCATCCTGGATCATGCCCCGGCGCCGGCTAAGGTCGCCCATGATGTCCCCCTGGTATTCTTCGGGCGTAACCACCTCGACCTTCATCACCGGCTCCAGCAACACCGCCCCACCTTTTTGCGACAGTTGCTTGGTGGCCATGGAGGCGGCGATCTTGTAGGCCATCTCGTTGGAATCGACGTCGTGATACGAGCCGTCGTATACCGCAGCCTTGAGGTTGATCAGTGGGTAGCCGGCAAGCACGCCGTTCTTCATCTGCTCCTCGATGCCTTTCTGAATCGCCGGGATGTACTCGCGCGGTATCACGCCGCCAACGATTTCGTTGATGAACTCCAGGCCTTCCTTGCCTTCATCACCCGGCGCAAAGCGGATCCAGCAGTGCCCATACTGCCCGCGCCCGCCGGACTGGCGAACGAAGCGGCCCTCGATCTCGCAGGTGTTGCGGATCTTCTCGCGGTAGGCCACCTGGGGCTTGCCGATATTGGCCTCGACGTTGAACTCACGCCGCATGCGGTCGACGATGATATCCAGGTGCAGTTCGCCCATGCCGGAGATGATGGTCTGGCCAGTCTCCTCATCGGTGCGCACGCGGAACGAGGGGTCTTCCTGGGCCAGCTTGCCCAGGGCGATGCCCATTTTTTCCTGGTCGGCTTTGGTTTTGGGTTCTACGGCCACGGAGATCACCGGGTCCGGGAAGTCCATGCGCTCGAGGATGATAGGTTTGTCCATGTCGCACAGCGTGTCACCGGTCGTCACGTCCTTCATGCCGATCAAGGCCGCGATGTCACCGGCGCATACGTCCTTGATTTCAGCACGTTGGTTGGCATGCATCTGCACCATCCGGCCAATGCGTTCTTTCTTGCCTTTGACCGAATTGAGCACTGCATTGCCGGAACTGAGCACGCCGGAGTACACCCGGGCGAACGTGAGCGTACCGACGAAAGGGTCGGTGGCGATCTTGAACGCCAGGGCCGAGAACGGTTCTTTGTCGTCGGCGTGGCGTTCCAGGTGCTTATCTTCGTCGTCCGGGTCGGTGCCCTTGATTGCCGGGATCTCGGAGGGCGCTGGCAGGTAGTCGATCACCGCATCGAGCATCAGCGGCACGCCTTTGTTCTTGAACGAAGAGCCAAGGATGGTCGGCACGATTTCGTTGGCAATGGTGCGCTGGCGCAGGGCGGCCTTGATCTCCTCGATGCTCAGTTCCTCGCCATCGAGAAACTTCGTGGTCAACTCGTCATTGGCCTCGGCCGCCGCCTCGACCATGTGCGCGCGCCATTCGTCAGCCAGTGCTTTGAGTTCGTCCGGGATTTCTTCTTCGCGGTAGGTGGTGCCATGGTCGGCGTCGTTCCAGTAGATCGCCTTCATCTTCACCAGGTCGATCTGGCCGATGAAGTTCTCTTCGCTGCCGATGGCCAGCTGGATCGGTACCGGGTGGTGCCCCAGGCGCTTGTCGATCTGTTTGACCACGCGCAGGAAGTCCGCGCCCTGGCGGTCCATCTTGTTGATATAGGCCAGGCGCGGGACGTGATACTTGTTGGCTTGGCGCCACACGGTCTCGGACTGTGGCTCCACCCCGTCGGCACCGCTGAACACCACCACGGCGCCATCGAGCACGCGCAGCGAACGTTCCACCTCGATGGTGAAGTCGACGTGGCCGGGGGTGTCGATGATGTTGAAACGGTACTTGTCGGCGAACTGCTTGGTCGAGCCCTGCCAGAAGGCCGTGGTCGCCGCCGAAGTGATGGTGATGCCGCGCTCCTGCTCCTGGGCCATCCAGTCCATGGTCGCGGCACCATCATGCACCTCGCCCATCTTGTGGTTGACCCCGGTGTAGAACAGGATGCGCTCGGTGGTCGTGGTCTTGCCGGCATCCACGTGGGCGACGATACCAATGTTGCGGTACAGCTCGATGGGCGTTGTACGGGCCATGACGGACTACCTGCGGATGAGCGGATTCTCCCAAGGTAGCAGAGCGGGAGAATCCTGCTTTACCGCCGGGCCGTCAGTCGGCCTGGGCTTGCAGCAGCCACTGGCCGTCCACTTCGCGGGCAAGGCCGCTGGCGGGCAGCAGGGCCAGCAGGCGCTCATGCAACGCCGCCTCGGTAAAGGTCTTGAGAGTGGCAAGGTCCAGGGCCCCGACCAAGGGCAGGTCAGCCTTGGTGTACGACAGCCAGGCTTTTTTCAGTACCTGCGCGACGTCGCTGCCGGCGGTGCTGGCGAAACGTCGGTGCCACTGGCCGCCCTCGAACATGAAACTGTGGGCGTGGGTATAGGTGCTTTCGTCGCCACCTTCGCTGCAGCGGTGGCAGCGGCACGGGCCTTCGCCAAACGCGTTGCGCAGGTAGCTGTTGAAGTCCACGACGGGCTTGAGGGTCAGGCGTTTGTCGACCTCGAACAGGTCGGCGATCAGGGGTTCTTCGGCGCTCACTCGGTGTCCTCGTGTGGTGTGGCGTGCATCGGCGCGCACCCTAACAGATCAAGCCGGGGGAGGCCATTAGAGACAACAGCGTACAGCTGCCGTAATCTACGCGCCCGCAAGCCTGCATCCAATACCGAGGTAACCCCGCTTGAGCACCCAGTTCCCGTACACCGCCACCGTCACCATCAGCGCCGAAGACCGTGGGGGCGATGTCGAGGCCTCGGAAAACCCCAGCATGCGTGTTGGCCTGGAAGCCGTGACCGAAACCCTGAAGAAGGTGCATTTCGTCGGCACGCTCGCGGCCCCGGAAAAACCGGCCACGCATATCTGCGTGACGCTTGAGAACGGCCTGACCTACTACGGCCCGATCGTCAACGGCCACGCCGAACTCGAAGGCGGCTGGATCGCTTTCGAGTCCGACATGCTGACCCCGCAGGAGCTGGGCCTGTAAGCCTCAGTTCAACTCCGCCAGGCACTGCTCGAAGATGTTCAACCCTTCTTCGAGCACCTCGGCTTCGATGGTCAGTGGGGCCAGCAGGCGAATGATGTGGCGCGCCTTGCCGCTGGGCATCAGCAATAGGCCTTTGGCCCTCGCCGCGTCCATGACCTTGGCCAGCTGAGCGGGGGCAGGGCTGCCGTCGGCATTGACGAACTCGATCCCGCGCATCGCACCGACGCCTGTCAGGCGCCCGATGAACGGAAAGCGTTGCTGCCAGCGTTCTACGTGGCTGACGATGGCCTGCTCCTGGCGCTCGCCCCATGTGGCAATGTTCTCATCCGTCATCTGCGCCAGGCTTGCCAGCGCCGCCGCACAGGCAATCGGATTGCCTGAATAGGTCCCGCCGAGACCGCCCTTGGGCAGCGCCGCCATCAACGCCTGGCGCCCGACCACCGCCCCCAGCGGCAGGCCACCGGCAATACTCTTGGCCAACAGCAGCAAATCCGGCTCGATGCCCAGCCGCGGGAAGGCGAAGCGCTGCCCGGTGCGGCCGAAACCCGACTGGATCTCGTCGATGATGATCAGGATCCCGCGCTCGTCGCAGAACCGGCGCAGCGCCTGGGCAAAGGCCGGGTCCAGGGCGAGGAAGCCGCCTTCCCCTTGCACGGGCTCCAGGATGAACGCCGCCACGTCCTCGACCGCAAGCTCGACGCTGAACAGGCGGTCCATGGCCTTGAGCGCCTGCTCGCAGGTGACTCCGGTGTCGGCGCTGGGGTAGGGCAGGTGGTAGACCGGCCCCGGCAGTTCACCGACCCTTTGTTTGTAGGGCGCGACCTTGCCGTTGAGGTTCAGGGTAGCCAGGGTGCGGCCATGAAAGCCGCCATCGAAGGCGATGATGGCGCGCTTGCCGGTGGCACCGCGGGCGACCTTGAGGGCGTTTTCTGCTGCTTCGGCGCCGCTGTTGGTCAACATGCCGGCCAGCGGGTAACTGACCGGCACGAACGCGCGCAGGCGCTCCATGAGCTCCAGGTAAGGGCCGTGAGGCGCCGCGTTGAAGGCATAGTGGGTCAGGCGCGTGGCCTGGGCCTGGATGGCCGCGACCACGGCCGGGTTGCAGTGGCCCAGGTTGAGCACGCCAATGCCGCCGACGAAGTCGATGTAACGTTTGCCGTCGGTATCCCAGACTTCGGCATTACGGCCATGGGAAAGTGTAATCGGATGAACGATGGCAATGGATTGGCTGATACTTTCCAGATTCATGGGCACGCAGACCTTGTTCGAGTTTCTTACTATCGAAGCGCGTCGAAGTGCTATTCCACAAACGAATTATTCGATTGCGATCATTCCATGGATTCGCGAACTTGGTCAGTCTCCCTCTGCCACGCGTTCACCAATCCACTGCACGAAGGCCCTGATCTTCGGTACCTCTGCCGCGTGCTCGGCATGGGCGATGAAGTGCCGCCCATTGCTCGCCACCGGGTGGTCCCAGGCCACTACCAGCTTGCCTTCGCTCAACTCCTCGGCCACCAGGTAGCGCGGGATCAGGGCGATGCCGCAACCTGCGATGGCCGCACGGATGCACAGGTAGAACGTGTCGAACCGTGGCCCGTGGTAGCTGTTCTGGCTGTGCAGGCCCAGCCCCAGAAACCATTCGTGCCAGGCTTCCGGGCGAGATGCGCATTGCAGCAAGCGGTGCTCGGTGAGGGCCTGGGCACTGTCGAAGCGGTGCCTGGCCTGTAGCTGCGGTGCGCACACCGGCACCACTTCTTCGCTGAACAGTTCGATGCAGGTCGCCCCCGGCCAGGTGCCCTGGCCGAAAAAGAAGGCGATGTCCGCCTTGGCCTGCACCAGGTCGAAGGGCTCCAGCTCGTTACGGATGTCCAGGTGGATGCGCGGGTAGCGGTCACCGAAGCCCCTGAGCCTGGGCACCAGCCAGCGAGCACCGAAGGTGGGCTGGGTGGCGATGCGCAGCACTTCGGTTTCGTCGCCATAGCTGAGGATGTAGCGGCTGGAAATGTCGATCTGGTTGAGGATCTTGTTCACTTCGGTCAGGTACAGGGCGCCGGCCGGGGTCAGGTGCAGGCGTCGACGAACGCGCTGGAACAGCGAGTGTGCAAGCAGTTCTTCAAGCTGCGCGACCTGCTTGCTGACGGCGCTCTGGGTCAGGTGCAGCTCTTGCGCCGCCCGGGTGAAGCTCAGGTGGCGGGCGGCCGCTTCGAAACACTGCAGGGCGGTAGTCGAGGGCATCAGGCGTTTGGACATGGCAGGCGCGTACCGAGCAAAAAAGGAAAGAGTTCATTCCATACTGGAATCATGTGCTTCGAAAAGGTCGTTTGTTGACCTCGCCCTATAGATTAATACTGACCTGGATCAACGATGACAACCGGTACTGCGAAGAGGAGGGAAGTGCACCGCCGGCAACTGCAAAACAAGAAAAACAGCATCACGACTTAGATGAATTCTGCTCCAACTTTTTCAGCCGTCCCTGCGACGGCCGACCCATTCGAGGGTTCTCCATGGCTTCGCTAGAAAACAAGAAACAGCGTTCCCTGCAGCACGGCCTGACCTCCCGTCAGGTGTCGATGATTTCCATCGCCGGCATCATTGGCGCCGGCTTGTTCATCGGTTCCTCAAATGCCATTGCCACCGCTGGCCCGGCCATTCTCATCTCCTACGCCATGACGGGCCTGTTGGTGTTGCTGGTGATGCGCATGCTCGGCGAAATGGCCATTGCCAACCCCAACAGCGGTTCCTTCTCGACTTACGCCTCCGAGGCCATCGGCCCCTGGGCAGGGTTCACCATCGGCTGGCTCTACTGGTGGTTCTGGGTGCTGATCATCCCGGTCGAAGCCATCGCCGGCGCTGACATCCTGCACGCCTACTTCCCGGCGGTACCGTCGTGGTTATTCGCCTTCCTGATCATGTTCGTGCTGTCGGGCACCAACCTGGTCAGCGTGAAGAACTTCGGTGCGTTCGAGTACTGGTTTGCCCTGGTCAAGGTGATCGCGATCATTGCCTTCATCGTGGTCTGCAGCCTGGCTGTGTTCGGCTTCTGGCCACTGGCCGAGGTCTCAGGGGTGAGCCGGCTCTGGGACAGCGGTGGGTTCATGCCCAATGGCTTCGGTACCGTGCTCGGTGGCGTGTTGATCACCATCTTCTCGTTCTTCGGCGCCGAGATCGTCACCATTGCCGCTGACGAGACCGCCAACCCGAAAGACAAGATCCGCCGCGCCACCAACCTGGTGGTGTACCGCATCGCCATCTTCTACCTGGCCTCGATCTTCCTGGTGGTGTCGCTGGTGGCCTGGAACGATCCGCAACTCAAGGCGGTGGGTTCGTTCCAGCGGGTGCTTGAGGTGCTGAATGTGCCCGGTGCGAAATTGCTGGTCGACCTGGTGGTGCTGGTGGCGGTCACCAGTTGCATGAACTCCGGCCTGTATACCGCTTCGCGCATGCTGTATTCCCTGGGTGCCCGTGGCCAGGCGCTGAGCATGACCAAACGTATTTCCGGTGCCGGCGTGCCGACCGTGGCGGTGGTCTTCTCGACCCTGGCAGGCTTTGCCGGCTGCTTCGTCAACTACGTGTTCCCCGGCAAGGTGTTCGGCTTCCTGCTGTCGACCACCGGTGCGATTGCCTTGCTGGTGTACCTGGTGATTGCCGTATCGCAATTGCGCATGCGGGCCCGTGCCGATCGAGAGGGGCGTGCGCTGGAACTGAAGATGTGGCTGTTCCCCTGGCTGACCTGGCTGGTGATCGGCACTATCGTGATGGTGCTGGGCTATATGCTGTTCAGTGATGCGTACCGTTACGAGACCCTGATGACGGCCGGGGTGACCTTGTTCATCTTGCTGGTTTCGCTGACTCAGCGCGGTGCCAGGGCGGTGGCGCAGCCTGCCTGAACATTGGGGCGCTTTGCGCCCCTTTGCATTGGCGCATGCCAGGCGCGGCGCTACCATGCAGCTTGCATCCCCACCCATTGCCACACGTAAAGGACGCGTATGAACGAACAAGCGCTCTGCCTGCAGGCACTGGCCGCACCCGACGGGATTTGCTACGGCTGCGGCGTTGCCCACCCCAGCGGCCTGCATATGCAAAGCCATTGGGACGCCGACGGTATCCACCTGGTGTGCCGCCACACGCCCGACGGCACGTTCACCGGCTGGCCGGGGCTGGTCTACGGCGGCCTGCTGGCGATGCTGGTCGATTGCCATTCCAACTGGACTGCCATGGCCTACCACTACCGGGCCGAGGGGCGTACGCCGGGCAGTCTGCCACGTATCGATTGTGTCACCGGCAGCCTGGGCCTGAACTACCTCAAACCCACACCCCTGGGTGTCGAGCTGCTGCTGAAGGCGCGTGTGGAAGGCGAAGTCGGGCGCAAGACGCGGGTCATCTGCGAAGTCTGGGCGGGGGATGTGCTGACAGTCAGCGCCGATTCGGTGTTCGTCCGTGTGGATACCGAAAAGCTCAAGCTCAAGGCCCATGGCCAAGTGAGCTGACAACGGCAGGTGATGGTCAGCCGCCCGTGATGTTACTAAAGTGACAGGTCCATTCCCTTGGCACAGGTTGACCATGACCGATCTCAGCGCATTTCCCGTCACACGCAAATGGCCCGCGCAACACCCCGAGCGCCTGCAGCTGTACTCGCTGCCTACGCCCAACGGCGTCAAGGTGTCGATCATGCTGGAGGAGATCGGCCTGGCTTACGAGCCGCACAAGGTGAGCTTCGAAACCGACGACCAGCTCAGCCCTGAGTTCATCTCCCTCAGCGCCAACAACAAGATCCCGGCGATCCTCGACCCCGATGGCCCTGGCGGCCAGCCTATGCCGTTGTTCGAGTCGGGCGCGATCCTGCAGTACCTGGCAGAAAAGAGCGGGCAATTGCTCAGCCATGATCCGGCGACCCGCTACCAGACGCTGCAGTGGCTGATGTTCCAGATGGGCGGCATCGGCCCGATGTTCGGCCAGGTTGGCTTCTTTCACTTCTTCGCTGGCAAGGAGTATGAAGACAAGCGCCCACGGGACCGCTACGTCAACGAATCCAAGCGCCTGCTAGGCGTACTGGACCGGCACCTGCAAGGGCGGCAGTGGATGGTCGATGAGTACAGCATCGCCGATATCGCCATCTTCCCTTGGGTGCGTAACCTGGTGGAACGCTATAACGCCAGTGAGCTGGTCGGCTTCGATCAGTTCGAGAACGTGCAGCGCGTGCTGAGCGGTTTTCTCGAGCGCCCAGCCGTTCAGCGGGGCCTGAAAATCCCGGGTTGATGCGCTGTGACCCGGTCAGTGAATTTCCAAGCCTGTCGAAAGGCTGCGGGCCAATGCAGGAGGCGTCGATGATCCGCTGCAAGCGCGAGGTGCCACGGCCACGGTTGGTTGAGCAAGGCGGTGTGTGATGCCCATTGAGCTGATACCTGCGACCGATGCCCACCGCACCTTCGCCCGTGACCTCACGCGCCGGGCCATGCTGGCCTACTATCGAGAATTCGATCTGTTGTGGATCGAAGAGGCGTTCGATCAGGCCTGGGATTGGCGGGAGCAGTGGCTGATCGTGGAAGGGGGATCCGTGCTGGGCTTCTGCAGCCTTAGCAAGGACCGCCAGGCATTGTTCATTCGCGAACTGCACCTGTTGCCTGAGCATCGCGGGCGAGGGGTTGGCAGTTGGGTACTGCAAGCGCTGGCCGATAAGGCGGCGCAGAAGAGGCTGCCATTGCTGCGCTTGATGGTGTTCAAGAGCAACCCGGCGCGGCGGCTGTACCAGCGCCAAGGGTTTGTCGAAATGGGCGAGGATGAGTGTTTTGTGCGTATGCAGAAGGTGATTGGCTGATCCGCGTCATATGTGTGTTGTAAAAGCCATGCAGATCAAGACTTACGGCGCTTGGTGGAGGCATGATACTGGCTTGCGACTCCGGCGTGCGATGGGCATAGTGACCGAGTAGTCTGCAAAGGCCCACAGGGTTGTGAGCAGTATTTGATGATGGCTAGGGAAGCAGGAGAAACATCAGTATGAATGGGCTCGGTCCGCGTCTTAAGGAAGAGCGTGAACGGCTGGGGATGACCCAGCGGGTGTTTGGTGATATCGGCGGCGTCGAACCCAATGCCCAGGGCAAATATGAAAGTGGCGAGCGCACGCCAAGGCTCGATTACCTAGCTGCGCTGGCGGCCAGAGGCGTGGACGCGCTCTATGTGCTCAGCGGTGTGCGCACCCCCGCGCAACTGGACAGTCTGACGGCGGATGAAACCGGTTTAGTGGCTGCGTTCAGGCGCCTGGCTGCTGACGACAAAGCCGCGTTCGGGCATTTGCTGGAGCGCCTGTTGGGCGATGGAGGGCGCAGTGATGCGATGCGGCCGCAGTGGCGTGAGCGTAGGGCCTTCCCTAAGGAAGTTTTACGCTAGGCCCGTCTTGAAAAATTTTGTTAAGGTGGCGGGATCCAATCGCCCTGTTGACGAGGTGTCTGCTTGATTAGGGTCCTAGTGGTCGACGACCATGATCTGGTGCGAACCGGTATTACACGCATGCTGGCCGACATCGACGGCTTGCAGGTAGTGGGGGAGGCGGATTCGGGCGAGTCGGCGCTCAAGCTGGTCCGGGAGCTCAAGCCGGATGTCGTGCTGATGGACGTCAAGATGCCTGGCATTGGTGGCCTCGAGGCTACCCGTAAACTGTTGCGCAGCCACCCTGATACCAAGGTGGTGGCCGTGACCGTGTGCGAGGAAGACCCGTTCCCCACGCGCCTGATGCAAGCCGGCGCGGCCGGCTACCTGACCAAGGGCGCGGGGCTGGACGAGATGGTCCAGGCCATCCGCCTGGCGTTTGCCGGGCAGCGTTACATCAGCCCGCAGATCGCTCAGCAACTGGCACTCAAGTCGTTCCAGCCGCAAGGTTCGCCGTTCGACGCGCTGTCGGAGCGGGAAATCCAGATTGCCCTGATGATCGTTGGGTGCCAGAAGGTTCAGCTCATCTCCGACAAGTTGTGCCTGTCGCCCAAGACCGTCAATACTTACCGGTATCGGATCTTTGAAAAACTCTCGGTCACCAGCGACGTCGAACTGACGTTGCTGGCCGTTCGCCACGGTATGGTCGACGCAAGCCTCTGAACCTCATGTCCCAAGCTTTTGATGCCAGCGCGTTCCTGGCAACCTGCAGCGCTCGCCCGGGCGTCTACCGGATGTTCGACAGCGAGGCTCGGCTGCTCTATGTGGGCAAGGCCAAGAACCTCAAGAAGCGTTTGGCCAGCTATTTCCGCAAAACCGGCCTGGCGCCTAAAACGGCCGCGCTGGTGGGGCGCATCGCCCAGGTCGAGACCACCATCACCGCCAATGAGACCGAGGCGCTGCTGTTAGAACAGAACCTGATCAAGCAGTGGCGGCCGCCTTACAACATCCTGCTGCGCGACGATAAATCCTACCCGTACGTGTTTTTGTCCGACGGCCAATTCCCACGGCTGGGCATTCACCGCGGCGCGAAAAAAGCCAAGGGGCGCTACTTTGGGCCATACCCCAGCGCCGGGGCCATTCGCGAAAGCCTCGGCCTGCTGCAAAAAGCCTTCTCGGTACGCCAATGCGAGGACAGCTATTACGCCAACCGCACCCGCCCTTGTCTGCAATACCAGATCAAGCGCTGCAAGGGGCCTTGTGTGGGGCTGGTCGATGCAGAGGAATATGCCGAAGACGTGCGCCATTCGGTGATGTTCCTCGAGGGCCGCAGCCAGCAGTTGGGCAATGAGCTCAATGCCGAGATGGAAAAGGCCGCGATGGCCCTGAACTTCGAGAAGGCCGCCGAACTGCGCGACCAGATCGCCTTGCTGCGCCGGGTCCAGGACCAGCAATACATGGAAGGCGGCTCCGGCGATGTCGACGTTGTCGCCGCATTCATCAACCCCGGTGGGGCCTGCGTGCACCTGATCAGCGTGCGCGGTGGCCGGGTGCTGGGCAGCAAGAACTTCTTCCCGCAGGTAGGCATCGAGGAAGAGGTGTCCGAAGTGATGGCCGCCTTCCTGTCCCAGTTCTATGTGGGCAATGCCGAGCGCGAATTGCCGGGCGAATTGATCGTCAACGTGGTGCACGAGGACTTCGCCGCAATCAGCGAGGCATTGCAAACCCTGCGCGGCCGTGAGCTGACCATCAGCCACCGCGTGCGCGGCACCCGCGCGCGTTGGCAGCAACTGGCGGTGACCAACGCCGAACAGGCGCTCAACGCCCGCCTGGCCAACCGCCAACACATGGCGGCACGGTTCGAGGCCCTGGCCGAGGTACTGGGCCTGGACGAAGTGCCGCAGCGCCTGGAGTGCTACGACATCAGCCACTCCAGCGGCGAGGCAACGGTCGCCAGTTGCGTGGTATTCGGGCCTGAAGGCCCGCTCAAGTCTGATTACCGTCGGTTCAACATCGAAGGTGTGACCGCCGGTGATGACTACGCCGCTATGCACCAGGCCCTGACGCGCCGCTATGGGCGCATCAAGGACGGCGAGGGCAAGTTGCCCGACGTGCTGCTGGTGGACGGCGGCAAGGGCCAGCTGAACATGGCCCGCGAAGTGATGCAGGAGCTGGCCTTCACCGACCTGACCCTGCTCGGTGTGGCAAAGGGCGTGACCCGCAAGGCCGGTTTCGAGACCCTTTACCTCAATGACGTGGCCCACGAGTTCACCCTCAAGGGTGACAACCCGGCGCTGCACCTGATCCAGCAGATCCGCGACGAAGCGCACCGTTTTGCCATCACCGGGCACCGCGCTCGCCGTGGCAAGGCCCGCCGAGTGTCTAGCCTGGAAGACGTTGCCGGGGTAGGGCCCAAGCGCCGCCGCGACCTGCTGAAACATTTCGGCGGCCTACAAGAGCTCAACCGCGCCAGTATCGATGAAATCGCCAAAGCCCCCGGCATCAGTAAAAAGCTTGCCGAGTCGATTTATGCCAGCCTGCATAGCGAGTAGAATGCCGGGCTCAACCCGCAGCCAGTCGTACCGATGAATATTCCAAACCTGCTCACCGTTCTACGCGTCCTGCTCATTCCGATCTTCATCTTGCTGTTCTATATGCCCTATCACTGGAGCTATATGGCCGCCAGCACGGTGTTCGCCATCGCCGCCGCCACCGACTGGCTGGACGGCTACCTGGCGCGTCGCCTGCAGCAGAGCACGCCGTTCGGCGCGTTCCTCGACCCTGTGGCCGACAAGCTGATGGTCGCCGTAGCCCTGGTGCTGCTGGTGCAGGTGCACGCCAACTTCTGGTTGACCCTGCCGGCCGCCGTGATCATCGGCCGCGAGATCGTGGTTTCGGCCCTGCGTGAGTGGATGGCTGAGCTCGGGGCGCGGGCGCATGTGGCCGTGTCAAACCTCGGCAAGTGGAAAACCGCAGCGCAAATGCTGGCGCTGATCATCCTGCTGGGCAATCCGCCGCTGGTGACCTTCTGGGTGATTCTGGGCTACGGGTTGCTGTTGGTTGCTGCGGCGCTGACGCTGTGGTCGATGGCCCACTACCTGCTGGCCGCCTGGCCGCACCTGCGTGAAGGTTCGGAACAAAAATAAAACTTTTTTGAATCAAGGGGTTGACGCCGTTTTAGATATCGCTAGAATGGCACCCATCACGACGCGGGAATAGCTCAGTTGGTAGAGCACGACCTTGCCAAGGTCGGGGTCGCGAGTTCGAGTCTCGTTTCCCGCTCCAGTTATAGATCTACAGAGTTCGATCGAAGTCTGTAAGTCATCGAAAAAAGACGCTTCGGCGTCTTTTTTCGTTTCAGTCAAAGCCACGGTCAAACCAGGGACATCAGCTGCGCCCAGCCTCTGCTGACGTGCGCTCAAACATGTGCGTAAGGTCTACGGCGGTGGATCGTTGTGAACCCGCGCCGGTCACAGCCGACAAGCCTACCCAGTTGATCGGAAAGAGCATGGACAGCCCCAGCGTGCGGGGTAAGGCGATGCAGTACCTGGCGAGCAACTAGAGTCGGTTGGAACGCTATGTCGTGTTTGTCGTAGCCATATTGCTGAGTGCGTCGGGCTGTATCGGTGAGCCGGACCGCCAATGCCCAGTGTCGCAAGTATTTGATGTGTTCGCTGCGGCCGAGGGATCTCGGGTTTCAATCAGGCGGCCGATATCATCGTAGCTGTAGCGCCATTCGCCTCCTAGTGGGTCGATGCTTTTCAGCAGTTGGCCGGCGACGGTCTCCTCTTGCCAGCAATCGCCGAAAGGGCGATGCATTTGGACACCTCGAACATCGCCCTCCAATAACAACGAAGGGTGTTGGCCAAGGCTATCGATGACGAAGATCTTGCCGTACTCGAGGTGCCGGGTCGGGTGGCAAAACTGATTTTAACCTTATTCCTCAAATTGAATTTTGACGGCGTGACATGTTACGCCTGTTTCAAATGTTTTTCGTATTGCTAGTTCGATGCTGTCTGTGATGAACTCGTCAAGGCTTGTGTAATTTGAGTATTGAGGTGTAATTGCTATAAATTTTTTCTCGTCTATAGCTAGTAAGTAACCGAGCTCCTTTGGGGGTAGGCCATATGATGCGTTATCAAGGCTTGGGGCTGGTATAGAGATTGAGATTTCAAATTCGTTATCAGATGGGTATCTTGTTGTGCGCTTGTAAATGCCAATCTTATCAGTGGTTCTAATGGTTGCGGAGATTAAAATGTTCCACCCATTAAGCTGTTCGATGTTTATGGTTGGTCGCATTTTTGCTATGTATTGATTGGTTCGGTCAGTAATGTCCTTGATGTTGATTAAATTGTTAATGCATGGTACCTCATTGGAGATAATGCATTTTATCGAGTTTCGCATGGTTGTCCTCTGGGGTTGTTCAGATTTTGGTTCAACTAAGGGCACGGTTTAGGATTGTAGCGGTTATCTCGCTCTTTGTTGTTTGGTGACGCAAGCCCCTGATTTTTAAGGGTGCGAACTCTTTCTGCTTCAATTTTTTTCATTTCGCCATTGGTGATGCTTTGGTGCGTGCTGATGATTTTCGCGTATGCCTTCTCGAAGGTAGGGTCTTTTCGCACTTTCCTTGCGCTTGCATGAGCTCTTCTATTTGCCTCATTAGCCATGACATCCTCTGCATTGCCGATGCCAGTTTTGGCATGACCACCCACCGGGTCGATTACGTCGTACAATACCAGTCCCCGATAGAGCTGTGACTGTTCTTATTCCTCCCCCATGGATCGATCCAAGTGAGGCCGTTTGATGCGTATAAGTATAGGTTTGTGCCGCCCGCTAGTCCTATCGGATCTGTCTGTATAAACCGAGCTATATCTGGATCATAAAATCTAAAAGTGTTGTAGTGCAGTCCCGTTTCTCGATCAAGACTCTGCCCTTGATACCGTAGGTTCTGCTCTCCATACTGGCATAAACGTACATGCTGACCAAACCGCTCTGCACCTCTTGCAAAAGCCGAAGCCCTTGCCAGTGGAATAACGACTCGGGCCCGGACTTTTCCAAGTTGTATAGGAAGCGATGATGAGAAAAAACGCAACGTCGTGGGAACCGTAATGATGGCGGCTTGGATCACCAGCCTGAGAGGATTCACAATGACCATTAATAATCTGCAGTTCAATTTTCTCCTGTTGTTGATGTGCTTGGTGGTGGCTCAGCTGCCTCGAGTAACCATTCTGAGAGGGCGCTAATGGGGTTTAGCCGGATTGCTCTTTGTGTATTGCTGTAATCAGGTGGCATAACCTCCACGTTAATTACTATCTTGTCCCTGTCCTCATCCATCCCAAAAATGCCAAGCTGATCAAGTTTCCTGATCGCGGTTTCCATTGCTTCGATTCGGCAGTCAAACTCATGCTGCCATTCCATTTCTGATCTCGTTTGATCCATTGGGGGGCGTTGCTCGAACAGTTTTCTAACCTTATCGAAATGTCTTGATCCAAAATCCAAATATGGGGATTCTGCATATGACCATTTTATTAGTTCTTTGTCATCATCCTCGTATTTGTTGTTTTTTGCAAAGCGCTCCAGGGCTTCATATGACCAAGCGGATATAAGTGGTGGAAGTGCCTCCCCTGTTGTAATTAGTGAGCAATAGTAAAAGTGTTCGTTTGTGGAGAATAGTTCCATTAGTGCCATGTGGGTGGCTTTCATGATTTCATCGGCTAATGGTTCCGTTGATATGGTGCTCATTTGGTCTCCAATTATTTGTCCTTAGCTTAATGTGCGTGCTCCAACTTTGCGAAGCTCTCGCCTTAGTGCGGTGCGTATAGCGTTTTTTCCGTGATTGGCGTCTCGCATTTGCTCTACAAGTGATGTTAGTCTATCCCGAAGATTATCATGGAATGACCTTGTATACATTGCGTTGTGGGGGCGAGGATGGCCTATAGGAATCCGATTTGCAGCATCATTTATATGGATTTCATAAGTGAAGAGGACTTTTCGGGACTCAATTGAAGAGGCCCAGTGCCTCTGACTTCCCTTTGAGCCCACGATATGGCCAGCGGCTTGGCCAGGCCCAACAGGTCTTCCCTCAAGGCCCAGATTTCGATCAAGTTCTTTAGCGTTTCCAGAGTTGGTTTTGTCGCCACCAGTATTTCCAAAGCTAGCTAACCCGAGCGGGTCAGTCCAAGCTAACGGATTAGGCGAATATTCGTATAGATTTTCTCCCCCCGCTAATTCAATAGGGTCCGGCTGGGTAAACCGCCCCACATCCGGATCAAAAAACCTGAATGTGTTGTAGGGCGCTATCCGGGTTGGCATACGCGTACAAGCTGGCCAACCCGTTCTGTACTTCTTGCAGCAGGCGTAACCCTTGCCAGTGGAACAACACCCGCCGACGCGGCTCGGAATAGTCCCTCTGATAAACCTCCTTGCTGATCCGCCGCCCCAACGGGTCATAGGCAAACGCCACACGCTCCCGTTCCCCACTGCGGTACTGCTCCACGCAAACCAGCCGCTGCTCGGCGTCATACTCGAAATACTGCACCGAGTTGCTGCCGATACGCTTCTCGCACAGCCGCCCAAAGCGGTCATAGCGGTAGCGCTTGTGCTGATACACCAACACCCGGTTGTGATTGAACAGGCCATTGAGCTTGGGCCCGTCGAACAGATTGCCGGCCTTGTCGTATTTGAAATCCTCGACCTGCTTGGCTTGCCAGTGGGGGCGTGACTGTTGGACAGATAGATTCTGATGGGTTAAGTACGCCAATGCAGCGTGGGATATAACAAAGTTGTTCAGAGTTTTTTGTTGGGACTGTCAGCTTTGAGATGCTTGGCTGACACTCTACTCCACCATGGTTTGTTGGTGTTTATTTGTTCGGGTAGGTTGGTAATTCGTTTGCTTTCCAAAGCCTTAATTACTAAGTCGTCAGACTCCTTTATTATGTTGTCCTCATGGTGGAGGTCGAGTATTGTCATGATGTTTATGGATTCAAATAAATGGCCTATTTTTTCGCTCTCCTCGTATAATAGATCCCCTTTATACGTGGACAGGCGCTTTAGGTATTCGAAGGTTAGTTTAATGACGTCGGGGAATTTTGAGTTATCAACGCTTGAGACAAATTCCGTTACAATTTCTCTGTCTGCTAGTTTGTTGCTGCAAAGCCAGGTGTAAATTTCGCTGGCCAGTATTTCAATGTCATGAGGTCTTCTATAACCTTTTCTAATGCTGGTCATAATCTTTTGCTCAGGGGACATGGTTTGAGACCTCTAATTTGCTGTGCTGAATCCTGGTAGGCGCCTTAAGTTTGGCCATGATTCAGGGAAGTGAGTTAAAATAATAGGGCCTTTTCCTGTTTGACTGGTTGCAGTAAATAATCCACTGTCAGGATCATAATAGCCCACTCTTGGCTTAGGTGTAGTCGAGTTGCTGTTTTTCACCTTTGTTGTCCGTGAAGGTGATGGGCAGCAGGTTGTCGGCGGCGTCGTAGCGGTAGTCGGTGGTGCCATCTTCAGTGCGCTTGCTGATAAGACGGCCGATTGCGTCACGCTCGAAGTCATGACGGATGGGGATCGTTCGTTTTGAGCATTTTATACATGCCCCGAAATGGGCTGAGTGCCAACTTTTCCTTTACGGCTTTGCGTGGGTGCGGGCCGGATTTAGGTATCATTAAGTGAGCGTATTCCTCTAGTTGCCTCACCTTTACCCAGCCTCTAGGATTGGACCAGGTGAACTGACTTTACCTGGCCCATCATCGCAGTAGACTCCCTCGCGAGGCGGGTCGATCACGCTCTATTCACAATGGCTTCTATTTTTTGGTGTTAAGTCGAGTGAACTGCAGAACTTAAGTCCGGGCAGTTTTTCATCTTTAATAGTTGCCTTGAGTGAGCTATTCACTACTATACTGGTTGGTTGCTCTTGGCAGCGGATTATGCTCAAGTTGTTTGGGGTGTTGTTAAGGAGGACTGTGTATAAGAATAAATAGCATGGATTGTTAGGGTCAAAATCAGTGGTGTCGTACTCGCTTTTTTGCATGTCGCAACAGTTTAGTTTGTTGATTATATTTATTGCGTAAAATCCTTGGGTGTCAGCATTATCGAATGAAATTTTGGCTTCAAAGAACTCTATCTCTGCTGGTGCTGCTTTCTCCAGGATTCTGCGTAATTTCGTGCTTACTAAATCCGGGCCTGTGCACTGCAGAAGATGTAGGTCTGTAATTGTTTTGAATTTTGCTCTGTTTTTGACTTTGTAGTTGAGTTTGGGTTTGAATCCAGCTAAAGACACTCCCTTATTGAATATTGATGGGTCCGCCGATGCAGCGTAATCGTATTGTAGAAAGCTGTATGTATTTTTTTCTGGCATCATAATATAGCTCATGAGGTTCTCCAACCTAGCACGCAGAATTTAGCTTGATTTGTCCGGACCTCAGCTTTTCGCCAAGTATATCTATCAGTGCATTGATTTGTAATTTTTTGATCTCGGGTGATGCACTTTTTGCATGAATCGCATCAATTTGGGTTCCAGTTCGAGTGCCTGCCCTTTTCAAGGCTATTGGTGTCCTGGGTGGAAGACTAACTCGCGGCATATTTACTAATTTCTGCGACTGCCTTGGATTTGCGTGTGGAAATCTGAAAACTCGGTGCTACTAATATTGCATTGTTGGGGGCTATGTTGTCTTGCATTGCGGTGTATTTCAGGCTGCCGTTTACAGTGTCAAGCCAGAAGTCATTGTCCCCACAATTTCCGGCGTGTTGTTTTGGAAAATACCGGGGTCTTTGGATAGCTGATTATTTTGTTGCTAATCACCTTATTTATCGATAAGGGTCTTGGGTGTTGCCTGGTGTGTCAATATAATAGAAAGACTCTATTTCTAAAAGATTGTGTTCTTTAGTTGTGATCTTATAAAATAAATCCCTGTATATGAATGCTCCTTCATCAAAGTGCCCTCCATTGTATCTTGAGTAGAAGTCTATGAAATGCTCCCTGCCTTTTAGTTTTGAGGGTAGCATTGATTTAATTGTGTTGGCATCTATTCCTGCGTAAGAGTCGTTAAATGTAAGTTTATTAAGGGCAGATATTTTTGGTTGTACCGTGTTGTGCTCCTTCCGCCCTGGCGTCGGTGGTGTTTCTCTTTGTTGCCTCAGCTATGGCTTCGAGCGTTAAATTTTTGAAGCCAGTAATAAAGTTGAATTCATGTGCGCCACCTAGGTGGGGTGGCTATGAAACTTTGGGGCTACAGTTTCCTAGGCATTTTGTTGGGTTTTCAGTGGTATTCAGTGTGGTGGTCGATCGATTGTGAAGATATTGGTTCATTTATTGTGCCTTTTTGGAGAGGGCTGCTTTGTCAACAGCATAATTTCCAGTAGCTTTGATTTTATAAATCCCTTCTGGATTACCTTGGTTAATTGACCCCGGATGAATAACATTCCCGCCTATGGAAGGAAAGTCGCGCAAGCGGTCATGGGCGTCGTAGTGATACAGTGCCTGGCATTGCTCGGGGGTTTTAATTGCTCTTCCATTCCACGATCCATGGATGCTCAATTATGCTTGGTGATAGTTCTGTGAGGATTTTAATGAAGGTTATTTTGGCATTGTTTAGCATTTCCAATAGCTCGGAGTTGTGGATTTTTTCGACTTCAGGGTAGGGTTCCCAATTGGTGTGGCTAGTGCAGACAATCTGATGTATGCCGTTAATGTCTGGGGCAGAAAATTTCAAGTGCCTTTCAATGCCTTGTTCATAGAAGTCTATTGCTAAATTCTTTTTTTGTTTTACCGCATTTATTGCGTCCGGAAGTTGCTCTAGGAAGACGGCTAGATCAATTCCGCTGTCCACTGGCCAATTATCCTGTCCGAATCCGGAAACCTTGAAGTCTACATGTTTGTCAATAAATTGGCATATATCCATTAATATGGATCGGACATCATCTTCCTCTGGGTTGTAGCTGCGGAGAGTAAAGCTTTCAAAGTTTGACGATTTGATTGATATCTTGATTTTCATTTGAATTCATTCCAATATCGGGTAAGCGGTTCTAATTCCGCCATTTTTAGGTACTACAATCGCCGCTCTTGCTGGAACTATATCTCCAAGGGGTGTGATCACTTGCCCAAGTCCCTCAGGGATTTTGATTTTTGTTGGTTCGTTATTTTTAACTTTGGCAATTATTTTTGCTGCCTGTTCGTTGTTTAACCATTGTCCTTGGTTGTTTCCGGTTCGAGCTCTGTCAGCTAAGCGTTGCGTGTTCTTGGCTCCAGCGCCATGTACAGTAAACGTATGCCCAAATTGTTTGACGCTTTTCCAGTTGACTTTGTCCGTCGGATCGCAAGTCAATCCCCAAGGGTCGATCCATAAATGGGGGTTGGGAGCATATCTATAGAGATTTTCTCCCCCTACCAAGCCAATCGGATCCGTCTGAGTGAATCGCCCTACATCTGGATCAAAGAACCTGAGCGTGTTGTAATGCAGCCCTGTTTCCCGGTCAAGGTACTGACCCTGAAACCGCAAATTCTGCTCTTGTGCCTGCTGCGGGCTGCGCCACTCTGTATGTGCTTTTCCCCAACCTTGATAATTGCTCTGCCAGATAGTCATGCCACCAGTGTCAGTTAGCTGCTCTGGTAGGCCTGCCAAGTTGGTGTGAAAGTAGTAAATCGCCTCACTGCCCGATTTGCCGTCGACACGAGCCAGCGGTTCATAGCTATCCAGATTGGCATACACGTACAAGCTGGCCAGCCCGCTCTGTACCTCTTGCAACAAGCGCAGCCCTTGCCAGTGGAACAACACCCGCCGACGCGGCTCTGGATAGTCCCTCTGATAAACCTCCTTGCTAATCCGCCGCCCCAACGGGTCGTAGGCAAACACCACACGCTCCCGCTCCCCACTGCGGTACTGCTCCACGCATACCAGCCGCTGCTCGGCGTCATACTCGAAATACTGCACCCAGTTGCTGCCGATCCGCTTCTCGCACAATCGCCCAAAGCGGTCATAGCGGTAGCGCTTGTCCTGATACACCAACACCCGGTTGTGCTTGATCAGGCCATTGAGCTTTGGCCCGTCGAACAGATTGCCGGCCTTGTCGTATTTGAAATCCTCGACCTGCGTGGCTTGCCAGTGGGGGCGTGACTGTTGGACGGTTTGGAGTTGCTCGTTGAGGTCGTAGCCGTAACGGTTGCGTCCCGAGTAGCTCTTGCCGGTGTGTGGCAGGTCATTGAAGCACCCGATGATCCGTTCGAGATGCGCGCTCTCATCGTTGGCAGCGTTGGTCATGCCACGGCGCTGGGTCTGGGTCAGTACCTCGGCAACCAGGTTGTCGCTGGCATCGTAGCGATAGGCCTTGTCCAGCAGCGGCAGCACGTCAACAGAGGCGTCGCGGTAATGGATGGCCTTGCCGCTCAGGCGACCGCTGCTGTCGTAGTGCGTGCGCGTGACCAGCTTGCCTTGAGTGCGCAGGACTTCGTCATGCACCGCATCGCGCTCGAAATCACTGATGACCCGGCCGTTGAGGTTGATCTGGTGCAGGTGCCCGCTGCCGTAGTACAGGTGGTTGAGTTCGCGTTGGTCGGGCAGGACCAGGGTCTGCAGATTGCCCAGTTCGTCATAGCGGTACTGCAGCAGGCCAGCGCTGTTGGTTTCGCTGAGCAATTGCCCGTTGGCATCGTAGGTGTAGTCGAGTTGCTGTTTTTCACCTTTGTTGTCCGTGAAGATGATGGACAGCAGGTTGTCGGCGGCGTCGTAGCGGTAGTCGGTGGTGCCATCTTCAGTGCGCTTGCTGATAAGACGGCCGATTGCGTCACGCTCGAAGTCATGACGGATGGGGATCGTCCGCGTCGGCGGAGCGTTGTCGGACAGCGGCGGCTGTTCTTCAGGCGAGGGCACATAGGTAAGGTGAGTGACCTCATCCAGCACGTTGTAGGCATAGACGCGGCCGCTGCCATCCAGGTCCTGTTGCGCGACCAACCGATCCAATTCATCCCAACCGAAGCGATAGGACTCGTTGTTCTCATTGGTCAGTTGCAGTAGCCGACCATAGGCGTCGTAGCGGAACTTCACGCTGTAACCCATGGCATCCGTACGCTCGACCAACCGGCCGCTGCGGTCGTAGCGGAACTGCAGGCTCTTTTGCGCAGGGTCGATGTAGCGCGTCAGTTGGCCAGCAACATCAATTTCGTAGCGATCGATGCGACCGTCCGTGCGTTCGCTTTCTACCAGATAACCACGTGCGTCGTAGCGAAAGTGGGCGTGTTCACCGCGGGCATTGATGCTTTCGCGCAAGCGGCCATGGGCGTCGTAGTGATACAGCGCCTGGGCATTGCTGCAGTCGCGGTAGCTGAGCAACTGACCGCAAGTGTTCCAAGTCAGGTACTTAATCTTTTCGAGGGCATCAGTGATCTGGGTAACGCGGCCTTCTGGGTTGTACTGATACTGTGTTTTGCGGCCCAGCGGGTCTTGCTGCCAAAGCAGATTGCCGTGTTTGTCGTAGCCGTATTGCTGGGTTCGCCCGGCTGTATCGGTTACTTGGACCGGCAATGCCCAGTGGCGCAAGTACTTGATGTGCTCGCTGCGGCCGAGGGGATCGCGGGTTTCAATCAAGCGACCGATATCGTCGTAGCTGTAGCGCCATTCGCCTCCTAGAGGGTCGATGCTTTTCAGCAGTTGGCCGGCGACAGTCTCTTCTTGCCAGCAATTGCCGAGTGGATCGATGTGTTTATAGACCTCGTACAATGGCCCCCAATAGTAGTGATCACGGCGGCCGAGATTGTCCGTGACGAGGGTTTCACCGGCTTCCAGGTCGTACTCGAACCGGTACTCTTCTCCATCGCTGCCCCAGTGTCGAACCACCCGCCACTCGTGATCGGGTTGGGGTTCCAGCAGTGGTGGCAAGCGGTAGGGCGTACCTTCTAAGCGCCTGGGAGTAGGGCGCTTTGCCGGAGTGTCGAAGCGGGTCCATTCGTATTCACGGACAGCACCGCTAGCCAGTTGATGACTATTGAGATAGCCCTCGGGCGTGTAAGTGAAGCGGCGGATCCGTTGCTCCGTCGCATCCAGTACCTCGTGCAATTGACCGCTGGCGGTGTAGCGATAGCTAACCAGCAGTTCGCTGCGTTCTATAGTCGGTGTTCCACCGTTCTTCAAGAACACCCGCGATATCTCACTGACACGCTGGGGATGCCTAGCGCCATAATGAAGCTGCACGACCGTTTGGCCGTACTTGTCGTAGAGCCCTTTCAAGCGCCCTTGCTCGTCGTACAGCAGGTCTATGCGATTGAGATTACGGTCGCCGAGCCTGATCAGCCGTGAGCGTTTCGGGTTTAGCGGGTCGGTATCGAAGAGCCGATAAAGCCCTTCATCGATATCTTCGACAACGGTCTGACCGTCCTCCAGCTGAAAGAAGGCCAAGCCGTCCACGACACTGACAAAAGCGTCACCAACACTGAGGCGTCCCAGTTCCAGTCGGTTACCTTCCTCGTCAATGTAAATCCACAGTTCACCCCCATGAGGATGTGGCACACGTATGAGCTCAACCTCATACGGTACGCTCCATCCCATGCCTAACAGTCCATCGGGACGTCGATCATTGCTGTCGTAGCTTCGTGACCATTCAATACCCACCAAGCCGGGAAGACTGAAGTCAACGTCCTCGGCCCCTACAAGGACCTTGCTCCCTGCAGAAACGAGCACGGGGCTACCCTTATATGGGCAAGCTTTGGATTTCGGTCTTGGTACCGGTGAGGTTGTGGGGCGTCTACGGGGCAGCCTGATTCTCCGTGCAACAAGCATCCCCGCAATAATCCCGGTAAACATCGCAATTTTGCTCTTGCCGTTGCGAATGTCCCTGACCGTCGCTGTACCGCCACCAATGCGTACATTGGGTGATACGTTTTCATTCACATCAATCTTGGCATCGCAGGTGGTCTTGTCCCCTGAGCGTGCGGCGGGTTGGCCATTGATAAATACGCTATCAGAGCCCTGCGCAATGAAATTCTCGGGCAGGGGCGTGTGGCGGGAACAGGTGATTTTGTCCTCTTCCTTGGATTCTGAGCCTGGGTCGGCCGGCGTGGTCACTGGCGGGTTGAAGATGTCACGTATCGCCATGCCCAGCCCCACAAACGGGACCAGATAAGGCACCGCAGCCATGGCCATGGAACCAACGTTCTCCAGGATGGAGGGCTCCTGATCAGCATCGGCTGCGCCGCCTCCAGGTGGGCCGGTGGTGCCGGCCGCGCGAGCAGCGGGCTCGCTGTTAATGAAAACATTGCCCGACCCACTCTCGATTTTTCCGTAGGGATCGGGGGCGTCCACGCTGTTACCAAGGCTGTCGCAAAAGCTGGAAATGGCATCGCCGACAGTCTGGTCTTCGCCGACGGGAAGGGTGCTCATTGCACCGACTGCTACACCCGCGACTGCGGCGATGGCGAATCCAGCCGCACCGCCAGTGGCTACGGTGCCAACTACGGCCAAGCTGATGGCTGCGGCGACGGCTGCGGTGGCCGCTGGGTAAATAACAGCCTCGGCAACTGCGCTGATCATTTCAGCGGCAAGCGATGGATGAAGAATTGCATCACCCATTCGGGCGGCATGAACGGTCTGTGCCATTGGCTTCAAGCTCCTAGCTATCCGAAAGTCTTTGTCCTGGGCCGCGAAGGGGCTCAGGCAAATCGGAGCTCGGCTTTGATGGCGTGCCAGTGGTTGATGTCGTCGTCGCTCAAAGGTCCGGGTTTGCTGTAGTTGAGCACCAACATCCGTTGCTGTCCGGGGATCAGGCAGGCCGCCTGGAGCTGGTAATTGGGCTTGTCGCCGACCATGAACTGAATAGCTATTTCCCGGCCTTCCACGGCATGCTCATTTCTTCCAAGGCGAGTCACTTGTGTGGGCGTGATAGTCATCGCCTTTGACTGTATCCGTAATATTGTTAGTTGGTCCTCCAAGGCCTCATCCAGAGTCTTGTTGTCTGCAACTGCGCTGCGCGCTATTACCAAGGTGGTTTGTCTGCTGGCAAAGCGCAGCATGTTCAGCGTCAAGTCTTCGGGGATTTCATCACCCAGATTGAGGATTACATCGTGCGTCAGGAATTGGGTCATCTCAGGTAGTCCTTTTTGAGTTCAGTGCAGGGTGGCTGTGCCAGCGCTATTCGAAATGCCCATCCACGTCGGCCTTGAGTGAGCTGCTGTCGCGCCCGTTTGCTACCGCGCCTGGCGAACCGCCCGTTGGGTTGAGGTCCAGCTTTGCCGCCAGGGTGTTGATTTGCCCGGTCTGCTGTGCGGTGAAGTTGAAGGTCTCGCATGTGATGTTCAGCGTGCCATTGGCATGCATTTCGATAAGGGTCTTCCCGCACTTGAGGCGTAGCGTGTTGCCCGCTTCGACTTCGTAGTCGCCTGCGATGAGGTCGTTTTTGCCACCCCCCACTTTCAGGGTGTCGTTGGCCTTCACGGTGCGCAGACGATTGCGGCCAATGGCGACCGATTCGTCCTGGCCAATCTGTTGGGTGCGATCGATGCCCACCGAGAGGGACTGGTTGTTATTGACCAAGGTGTTCTGATCTCTCTGGGCATGGATGAACACTTCCTCTTTGCCCAGTTCATCCTCGAAACGCAGCTCATTGAAACCATCGCCCTTATGTGTCTGGCTCTTGATGGTCATCCGCGTCTTGTGATCGGGCAGGTCATAAGGCGGCAGCTGATCACCGCAGTAGGTGCGCCCGGTTATCATCGGCTGGTCGGGGTCACCGTTGACGTACTGCACGATCACGTCCTGGCCGATCCGAGGGATGGCCATCGAGCCCCAACTGCCACCCGCCCAGCCTTGAGATACTCGCAGCCAGCACGAACTGAACTCGTTGTTCTGGCTTTCGCGGTCCCAGGGGAAACTGACTTTTACCCGGCCCCATTCATCGCAGTAGATTTCTTCGCCCGGTGGGCCGACGACGGTCGCCATGTGCGGCCCGTCGATTCGCGGTTTTGCCAATGGGGCAGGGCGCCACTCGGTTCTGCCGGGGACCAGCACTGCGGTCTGCTCGTAGCGCGTGCTTGCATCGGCGCCGGCGGCTTCTTCCTGCAGGCTGGTGAACTGGTGGCCTCTATGGGTAACGGTGTTCACCCGCCAATGCGTATTGAGATCGTCACGTGGGTGACCGGTGAGGGTGAAACTGAGGCCCGGTTGCAGGCGCACGTCATCGCCCTGGACCTCGGCAATACGGACATCATGGCGCAGCGCAGTGATGCGGTTTTCAGTGAACGGTTTGCCCACGGCATCGCGTTTATAGCGGCCTGGGTAATCGAAGTATTCGTACTCTCTGGACTGATGCTCCAGGAAGGGCCCGGCGGCTCTGTGCTCCTGGCGGTAGGCCGGGTTGGTAAAGGTGTAGTCGCGCTGCACTTGGCGGGCAGTACGCACCTGCTCGCTGTAGCGCAAGCGGCGCAGGCAGGGTTTGGTTTGGTCACCACCGCTGTTGGTGTGGTACAGCACGCGGTTAGGGTCTATAGGCTCGTCGTCATCGTAGAACCCTTCATCTTCATCGTCGGTTTTGATGGCGCCATGGCTGATCTGGCCCAGGGACTGCAGCCGATCGGTGATGATCAGCTTGTGCAGCTTTTCACTGTGCGCGAAGCGGTAGACGAAGCCCTCTTCGGCCGCCAGGCGGGCGATGAACGCCAAGTCCGTCTCACCGGCCTGGACGCAGAATTCGCGGACCTGATGGTCCATGCTGGCGCGCAGTTGGTATTGGTTGATGCCCTGGCGCTGGAGCATCAATTCAAGAATCTGCGGCACGGTCTTCTGCTGGAAGATGCGCCAGTTCGAACGCAGGTTGGCACGGGCCAGCTGGGGCTCGATCAGTGCGTCATAGTAGGTGCGGTAGAAGCCACTTTCCGCCTGGCTGAAACGGCTGACCAGGCCGTGCACGTAGCGCACCGGGCGTTCGCCTTCCCAGAGGGTGAAGAGCACGGGTTGGTCGAGCAGGTGGCCGAAGTCGATATCGTTTTCAAAACTGACCAATTTCAGGTCCAGCTCGAAGGGTATGCTGATCCCTTCTCGAAGCTCGAACGACACCACTTCGAATTCAGCTTTGCCAATTAGAGGCTGGAAGCTGTAACGCAAGTCAGATTGGCGAGGCATTTGAAATCCTATTTCGCTGGCCTACACGTCACAGTCCGGGCAGTAAGCCTGCCCGGTTGCTGCAGTGTTAAATTAAACTTCTGTTTCTATTGGTTTACGCCAGTCGTCCGAACCCGCAGTGCTGGCTGTAATGTGTTCCCATTCAATGCCGCGATAAGACATTGAAACTTTGAAGAACTGTGTGAAGTCTTTGTTCTGCTGGTTTTGAATGTGCGGCATCGTCAAGTCGATATCGGTGATTACGGCATCGGTCAACTTGGTCGTGAAGAAGCGTTCTTGCTTGCCCTCTATAGAAGTGCGATACCAGCTGAGCTCGACATTTGGCAGCATCTCACCAGTGGACAAAGCGCTGTAGAGTAGCGGTACGGCTTTGTTGAGAGCGCATGTAAACACCAGTGGGCCGTGAACACGCTGTCCTGCCGGTTGACCGCTTTGAGGGTCGGTGGGCACGGTGATGCGGTGACTGACTTCCTGTACCAGAATTTGATTCTCGTGACCTTCAACATAAACGTTGCCCACCGAGTCGGCAGTAAAGGCATCCTTAGTGATGTTTCCTTGGCTTATACCTTCGATAGAAATGTAAGCGGGTGTTGGCATAACAATGACTCCTGCATCTATGTGGATAAAAACACGCGTGCCAAAGGCGGCGTGGCCATCGAGAGTGATGGGCTTGTCAACGAAGCAAATCGCCTCGTCAATCCGTTGAATTCAGTTGCGTCGGTTGTCGGCTGTTTACTGCTGCAAAATGCTGTTGAGCGACTCCAGCACTTCGGTGGTTATCAAGTGCAGCCGGTAGCTGTAGATGCCGTAGGCCACCGCCATGGCGATCGCGGAAATCACTAACGGGCTCCACCACGGCCATTGCCGGTTCATGCGGAAGTTGCGCGGGGCCACGTTGGTGTAGGGGTCGCAGACCGATTCCGGCACGGGGCCGCGCAGTTCCCGGATGATCCCGTGGAGCTGGTGAATAAGCCCGTTCAGTGACTCTTCGCCTTTCGGCGCGATGGCGTATTTGCCCTTCAGGCCAAGGCACAGCACGAAGTACATGAACTCCAAAACGTCCTGGTAGCGCTTGGGTTCCTGCATCAAGCGCGACAGTACGGTGAAGAATTTCTCCCCACCCCAGGTTTCGTCATGGAAGATGCTCAGCAGCGGTTTCTGGCTCCAGCAACTGTTTTTACCCCAGGGCCTTTCCATGACCGCTTCATCGATGAACAGGCAAAGGCCGTAGGAGTACGCCAGCAACTGAGCGGGCTCGTAGCCGTGCTGGCGTAGCTCCTCGCGAATATTGACGATCGTGTTGCTTACCTGCTGGTGCACCTCCTGGATGTTGGGCAACGCATCCAAGGTGCGCAGGCGTATCACCAGGCCAAACAAGGGGGCGGCGGCGTCCAGCATCAGGTTTACGTAACCACCGCGCAGTTGAAATTCCGGGTCGGCGGGGTAGCCTTCAGAAGCAGGCTGGGCCTGTACTTCTGATTGAGGATCGGCAGGCGATGTATTCGCCCCGCTATCAGCATTCTCTATCGCCCCGAAGAACTTTTTATCGTGACCCTGACTGTTGTGAGTGTCATTTTTCATTTCATTCACTCCTAATCGCCCAGAACTGCAGCTCTAGCCCAGGGAAGTCCCCTGCAATATGAATCCCGAACCCATTGGCTGTTTTCATGCACGCCCAGGCAGGGGCACGTCGATCCAGTTCGAAGTAGCTGAAGCCTGCATGGAAGGGCAGGTCGCGAGGCGCCACCGGCAAGGTGTTCAAGGGAATGCCGGGCAGTTGCAACTGCACCAACTCCTCCAGTGCCTCGAGTGAAGTGATCTTGGCTTTCTGGATGAACATCTGGCGCAACGCCTGGGGTGGCAGATCGGCGCGCACCGCAAGGATGAACGTGGCCCCATCGATCAGTCGGCGGTCCTCCAACGCGGCTGTCAAAACGCCGTACTCCAGCGTCTCCAATGGCAGCGAAACGGCGCGCGGTTGCAAGACTGTGCTCAGTGCCCGGCGTAGCGTCTCTTCCAGCGGCTTGAAGGAGGTGCGTAGCGCGGTATGGTGATAGGCGGGATATTCCTGCGGCAGCCGGCTCTCGTCGGTAAAGGTCACGAACTCACCGCAGGCCTGGCTCATGCACAGGTAGAGCTGCTCGGGGTGGGTCTGCCCTTGCCGAGCCAGATGCTGGAAGCACGGCCACCAGCGGTTCATGGCCTGCAGCAGGTTGAAGTCGCGAATGTCGGCGATACCGGACTGCCCTGAGGCGCCAATGCGGGCGGCCAGGCTGCGCGCACGTTCGCGAAGGGAGTTGGTGATCTCTTCAAGGAAACGCTGCAGCGCTGGCACCGCACGCACCGAAACGCTGGTGGGGTAGAACCCCTCATCCAGCTGCAGGCTGCCATCGGGGCGGCGTTCCAGAATGCGGGCCAAAGCCAAGCGTGTATAAGCGCTGCTGTCTTCGGCCTTGCGTTTGAGCTGTAGATTCGGCACCGCCAGGTCGACTTGCACCAAGTCTCCGTCGGCGCTGTGGGTGTCCTTGATTTCCTCTGCGTGGGCACGGTAACGGAAGTTGGCGGCATTGTCGGGCCAGCTCACCTCCCGGCCACCTTCGGTACGCAGCGGCAGGCACAGGTAGATCTCGCTGTCGTTGGCGCCGTCGTCCTCGATTTCCAGCGGTGGGGGTGGTGGCAGGTCTGCGGGGATATCGAACACTGTGCCGTCCGGCATGATGCCTCGTGCACGGGTGATGGCGACCTTGCCCAGGCTCAGGTATTCATCGTTCAACTGCAGCTCGCTGAAGCCGTAGAAGGCGGCGTTCAGGCTACCAAGACGTTGATGCAACGCCGCTTCGGCGGCACGGCAAGCCTGTTGGAAATGCTGCGGTTTGACGAACAGGCCCTCAGGCCACAGGACGGGGTTGCGTGAACTCATGAGCGCTCCATGTCAGCGTGAGTAAGCGAGAAATGCAGGGCTGCAGGTACCATCAGTCCTCCTCCTTGAGCAGGACCTGCGTGTCGTTGAGCAATACCGACAAGATGATCTGGTGGCCACGGGGCGCAATGCGCAGTACCTGGCTCCAGGTGGCGTTTTCCTGGTTCCGGTAGTCGGCGATCACCGCAACGAAGCGTGTCTCCGGCTCGATGGGCGTAAAGGGGATGAACTTGAACTGGCCAGGGCGCAGCAAGTAATCGTCATCGCGTATGTAGGTGCTTCGCAGCGCCTTGGCAGGGTCCTTGTCCAGCAGTTCGTACACGCTGTTGCGGATGAGCGAGTCGTCGCGAAGTTGCAGGATTTTGATGGCCATGGGCGTAGCGATGGGTTCGGCAGCCACGGTGGTGGTGCGAGGCAAGGTCAGGGCTACGGTCGGGTCCTCGTAGCTGCCGGGGGTACTTTCTTCCAGGGGGGAGCGCGCTGGATCGTCGCCATCGTCCAGTGGCATGTCGACGGGCGACAGGGCGGGGAAGTGTTCCTGCAGGTACTCATGCAAGGCCCCGACTTTTTCGGTCAGCACGTAAGGGTCACCGGCGCTCAGGCTAACGGCGTACGGGCTGGGCTCGATCACAGGCTCCAACTCGGACACCACTTCAAGGCTGTGCGGATTGCCATTGAGTGTTGGGCTGGCATTGATGCTGAACGCGACTTGAGTGGGGTGTTCATTGGGTGGCCCGACGGGTACCGAGGGGTCCATCACCACTTGGCCGATTTTGCCCAGGGAGGTGCACCCCGAAAATCCGAGCAGCGCAACCACCAGGCCGGCCACGAGTGAATGACGCATCATGGGCGATCTCCTGCAATCAAATGGTCCAGCGGGGGCTCGTTGGCTGGGCTTGTCGCTGTATCCAGCGCCGTCAAGGGGTCGTTGCCGATACCTGGCGCGAAGGCCGAGCAGATATCGGCGGCAACCTGCGCGGCGCCTGAATCGGTTTGCCAGGCGGTGCCTGGGGCCTCTAGCAACCAGCGATCAAGGAGGTTCTGTTTAGAACTGAACAACTCCTCCAGGGAATGTGAATCGGCCTGTAAAAATTGAACGTGCAGGCGATAGGCACCAACCCCCAGTTGGTCACCCTCAACCAGACGCCTGGGGGCGAGTGGCCCCAAGTTCTCGCGGCTGTCATTCAGGTAGGTACGCTGACAGCGGTCGATGACGCAGAAGCTGCCCTCGATCCAGCGAATCTCGCAGTGGACCGGTGCAACGGTCTGCTCACGATCATTGATAAACCAGGTGCAGCCGGCGCTGCCGATGGTGCCGCCCGCGCAGTCGAACTGATGGCGGGCGGTGACGTTGTGGTGCAGCTGATCAAGGTTGGTGATGCTCAAGGTCAATGTGCTCATGAGCGCCCCCGGAACCGCACCACAGGGCTGATCTGGCCATGGCGGTCATCGACAAAGCTGGTCCAGCCCAGATAGGCGCCTTGGCTACGGTGCAGGCAGAAGGACGACAGCGCGTTGCGCTTTATCCGCAGCTCCAAGTCATAGGCCAGCCCGTCGCGCAACAGGAAATCGATCAGTGCACGCAAGCGATTGAAATTGAGGCCGCTGGGCAAAAAGTCACGCAACTGTTCCTGGTCCAGCTCGCTGATCACGATGGTGAACTTGCTGCTGCGGGTTCGCGTGCGGCTGCCGACCATGAAGGAGTTGCCAAGCTCGCCGTTGCTGCGGCCAAGGCGTACCAGTTGCTTGGCCTCAGTGAGGACCGAGCGCGTTTCGAATTCGCGGATCTGCACCTGCTGCAAGTCGAAACAGTGGGCAATGATGCCGGCAACGGTACCCGGTGCACGGCTGCGGCTGGCAATGACCCCAGCGAAGCTGAGCAGCCTGCTCCAGGGCAGAGCGGTGTGGCCGCGCAGCTGTTTGTCGTTCAACCCGAGCAGGGCAAAGATGTACTGCGAGAAGCCATCGGTAGCACCCGGCTGAAAGCGGATGTAATAGCGGTACTTGCGCCAGATGCGGTGCAACAGGCTCAGCAGGTAGTGATTGAAAAAGTCGAAGAAGGCCGGCCGCACACCGATGCCGTGGGCATGCTCGTACGACACTTCTTCCAAGTAATAGGTTGGCAAGGGCGAGTCAGTGCCGTGCAACCCCATGAAGGTGGTGCACACGCGATAGCGGTCGCCTGCGTCTGGCATGCGTTCGGCCTTGTACACGTCGGCCACCGGAAAGGTCAGCCGCGGGTCGCTCGCAAGCCGCACGCGCCGCCGTGTGGCCGGGTCGGGCCAGCGTGGTTCCAGGTTGTCCCCGTGCAAACCGTGCAAGCGCTCCAGCAACTGGAAGAAGTTGTACTGGTGCGCCTCGGCGAGCAGTTTGTCGGCTAGATCAGCGGTTGCTTGCCGGTCTGGATTGGCCATGTGTAGTGCTCGTTGTTGGTGGTGTTGATCACTTCCAGTTGGTGGAAGGAATTGATGCTGGCGTACAGGGCGAAGAAGTGCGCGAGCACGCAACCGAACAGATACAGGTCGCCTTCGCAGAGGAATGCGCTTTGGTCCAGTTTCAGCCGTGTACGCAGGCCGCGAATGGGCTGGCCCTTGATCAGCCAGTCCAGGGGGGCTGTGCGCACATCGTGGATGCCGTCCAGGCGTTTGCGGGTGGTACGGGTTTGCTGGATGTCATGCAGGGCGGCGAAGTCGTAGGCATTGATGACCGCTTTCAACGGCTCGGCCGAGAGCAGCGACAGGTAGTTCAGCGACATGTTGGAGATCAGGGCCCATTGCAACTGGCCGTCCAGCACCGGCCGACAGGGGCGGCTTGGCGCACAGAGGTTGGTGTAGGTGGCCAGGGGAGGCGTGATCTCGGAAATCACATTGATGTCGTCGACAGCCAACGCCCGCGGCAGATCTCGGTTGGTGCAGGTCAGGTCGATGGAGGCTGTTTCCAGCTCGCCGATGTAGGCGTTGGCGTCTGCGCGTACGAATGCGATACGGTGGGTGACGCTATCGTCCCGCAGGGACGGTTCCATGATGTAGCGGTAATACAGCGCTGTGCGCCCCTGCACGTGCTCGATTTCATGGGCGAACGACTCGAAGGCTTGGAAGGTTCGCAGGTGTTTGCCGGCGCTGCCGTCTGTTGTCGTGCGGGTGCTGATGACCCGATCGACGCTGAATATTTCATACGCGTGGCGCTCCTCACCTCGGGGCGTAAGCTCAGCCTGGGCGAACCGTTGGGACAGGTCGATGGGCTCGGCGCTGTGGCTGAACAGGTTTACCGCGGGGGTGCAGAACAGGCTGAAGTCTGCCCTGCCGACCCGCAGCGAATCAGGCAACTGCCGGGTGAAGTGAAATTCAAGGCAGACCTCCTGAGCCGCCTCAGCGGGCCAGACCTTCTCCAGGCCGGCAACGCTGAAAAAGTGGAAACGCTCGGGAAAGATGAAGTACTCCTGCAGAATCCGGTAGCCGTCGAACACGTTCGGTGGGTAGGGCAGCAAGGCTTCATCCGGGCTGAACCCTCGGAGCACGATGCTGCTGGCCGGCAGCCGGCGGACCTCGCCGTCGACTGTCACCGCGACATGTTTGAGGTAGTGAGCAATCCACAGATAGAGGGTGCGGGCCGTTTGCGTATCACCGCTCAAATGAAAATCGAGACTGGCGCAGCCCAAGGTGTTCAACGGCCGATCGACCAAGGTTCGCAGGTCGAGCCGAACCACCGAACTGTCGAGCGTCTGCGTAGCACTCACCGCGTCGATCTCGAACGGATGGATGTCCACCGCCGTACAGGTCCGAAACTCGCAGTGCACGCCATCCACGGGTTTGGAGAACAACCGCGAGCCCTTGGTAATACGCTGCGACTGGCTGAGCGCTTGCTTGCGTGGGGTGAACTGGATGATCGTGGCGCTCGGCAGAGGCCGCAGGTAGTTGGGCCAAAGCAACTGCAGCATCGGGTGCGTCAGCTCCGGCAGCTCGTCCTCCAGCTTCAACCGCAGCTTGGCGGTCAGGAAGGCAAAGGCTTCCATCAGGCGTTCGACATCCGGGTCGCTACCACCCTTGCCGAGCAGCCGGGCAAGTTGTGGGTTGTCCTGAGCGAAATCGTTCCCCAGTTCATGGAGATAACGCAACTCTTCGCTGAATCGATCCTTGAGTGACATGGGTCACCTCACGCGGGTGTGGCGGTTATGGCCGTTGACCAGCAGCTCCAGTTGCAGCTGCTCGGTGTGGTTGTTGACCTGCACGTGGCAGTCCAGCCGGAAATGCAGTTCCAAGGGGGCATGACAATCGGGTACTGCCTTGAGCGTTCGCACGTGCACGCGCGGCTCGAAGCGCTCAATGGTGCGGCGGATGTCTGCGCTCACTTGCTTCAGGAGGTCGCCGCTGCTTGCGTCGTGCCGGTTGAAGTCATGCAGGCCCAGCTCAGGGCTGCTTTGTGAGCAACCCTGGCGAGCGTTGAGCAACGTTTCGAGGTGGCGCTTGATGGCGGCGAACTTCTGGGTAGCGTTTTCTTGCCTGGACAGCGCCCGGCCTGCGAACGGGTTCGTCACCAAGTCATCGAAAAATCCACTCATTGGGTATCAAGCCGGCCAACCAGGGAGATTTCGAAATTCGCTCCCATGTACTTGAAGTGCGGTCGTACGGCGAGAGAAACCTGGTACCAACCCGGTTCACCGGCAACGTCCGAAACTTCGACCTTTGCAGCGCGCAACGGGCGACGGCTGCGCACATCGGCAGACGGGTTTTCCTGGTCGGCGACGTATTGCTTGATCCATTTGTTCAGCTCGGACTCAAGGTCCTTGCGCTCTTTCCAGCTGCCGATCTGTTCGCGTTGCAGCACCTTGATGTAGTGAGCCAACCGGTTGACGATGAACAGGTAGGGCAGCTGGGTGCCGAGCTTGTAGTTGGTCTGCGCTTGCAGGCCTTCCGGGGTCTTGGGGAAGTTCTTTGGTTTTTGTACCGAGTTGGCTGAGAAGAACGCGGCGTTGTCGCTGTCCTTGCGCATGGTCAGGGCGATGAAGCCTTCTTCGGCCAGCTCGAACTCCTTGCGGTCGGAAATCAAAACTTCGGTAGGGATCTTGGCCTGAAGCTGGCCTAAGGACTCATAGAGGTGCACCGGCAGGTCCTCGACTGCACCACCCGATTGTGGGCCGATGATGTTCGGGCACCAGCGGTAGCGGGCGAAGCTGTCGTTGATGCAACTGGCCAGCAGAAAGGCGGAGTTGCCCCACAGGTAGTTGTCGTGCTGCCCGTCGATGTCCTCGCGGTAGTGATAGCTCTGGACCGGATTTTCCTGCGGATGATAGGCCGAGCGGAGCATGAAGCGTGGGCCGGTCAGCCCAACATGCCGGGCATCCTCGCTTTCACGGAAGGCGCGCCACTTGGCATGCCGTGGGCCGGCGAAAATGTCCTTGACCTCCTTGAGGTTTGGCAGCTCTTCGAAGCTGCTGAGATTGAAGAACTCAGGAGACGGCGCCGCGAGAAATGGCGCGTGTGCCATGGCGCCCACCGAGGCCATGTAACTCAGCAGTTTGATATCTGGAGAGGAGGGGCCGAAGTTGTAGTTGCCGACCATCGCGGCAATCGGTTCACCGCCAAACTGGCCATAACCTGCGGTGTAGACATGTTTGTAGATGCCACTGCAGGTGATGTCGGCTGAGTTCTCGAAGTCGTCGAGCAGATCACCTTTGCTGACGTGCAAAACTTCAAGCTTGATGTTCTCGCGAAAGTCTGTTCGGTCGACTAAAAGCTTGAGGCTTCGCCAGGCGGATTCAAGTTGCTGGAACTCGGGTTCATGCAGGATGGCATCCATCTGCTTGCTGAGTACTCGATCCAGCTCCGCAATCATCTGATCGACCCGGTGTTTGTTGATGAGTTGATCTGGGTCATTGCTTTTAAGGATTTCGGTAATAAAGGCAGACACGCCTTGGCGAGCGACTTGATAACCCTCTTGGCTGGGAACCAATTTGGTTTCCGCCATGATCTGGTCGAGCAGGGTAGCGTTGCTCAGCGTTTCGGTCGTTGTTTCAACCGCGACAGTCGTGTTGTTTTGCTTTGGCATAGGGACGCTCCGTTGTCTCAGTCTTCTTTCGGCGCTTCAAGCACCAGGTCCAGTTCCTGGGCCAGTTGTTTGCGCGCTTGCTCGTCATTCAGCAGGTGCTGCAGTTGCTTGCGGAACGTGGGCACGTTGCCCAGGGGGCCTTTCAGGGCGACCAACGCTTCGCGAAGCTCCAGCAGCTTGTTCAGCTCCGGCACCTGTCGCGCGATGCTGTCGGGCCCGAAATCGTTGATGGACTTGAACCGCAGGCTGACCGCGAGCTCTGCGTCGGGGGCCGTGCTGAGCACGGAGGGCACGGACATCACCAGGTTGACATCGGCATCGTTCAACACATTGTTGAAGGAGTGTTTATCGATGCGCATGACCGAGCGGTCCTCCAAGGCGCGGGCATCTTTCAACCCGAAATCACCAAGCACCAGCATCTTATGCGGCAGCTCTACTTCGGCCTGTTCATCGCCAGTGGCGGGTACGTATTTGATGTTGATGCGTTCTTTAGGTGCAACTGACCCTGTGGCTTTTGCCATCGCCGAATATCTCCCTTGTTAATTGTGGGCGTGCGTAAAAGTTATGTGGTGTGCGTCAGTATGTTTTGTAGGAAATTTCCCTGATGTTGGTCTGCGGTATAAACAAAAAACAACGGTGGTTTAAACAAGCTGGCGGGCTGTATGGGGTGCCCAAAAAAAACATGCGCTTGGTTTGCATGTTTGGTCGAGTGCAAAAGTGTTAAAAAATATTTGTTTGTCGCACAGGAATTTTATCAGCTAGGCTGTTGTCGATTTCCGGATTCAGAAGTGCCTGATGGTTATTTGGATTCGTTGGTGATCAAGGAGTGTGTGCTGTTGAAAGGGAGTTACTTGCGATGGCTGGTAAAAATTCTTACATAGTAAGTCTTGCACTGGTGCTCAGCTTTCTATCGATGTCCGTGTATTCCGATCAGGATTGTCGGCGCATCGTTTCCAATTTGGAGCGTTTGGCCTGTTTCGATAGATCGGCCAGAACGCCTGCTCATCTTGTGCCTGTGCAATGGTCCGCGCCGGAGCAAGACTCGCCCACGTTGCGTCGTGTGTTGACCAACGAGGTGGGGCGGCCCCCAGAGGACCTGACGTTTCGCCTCAAGGCTGAAGATGATGGGCTGATGATCTCGGCGCCGGCGATTGCTTCGGTCGCTCCGCATACCTACCTGGTCATCAGCTGCGTGCAAAACATTTCCAGGTTGCAACTGGTTACCGCACAACCCATCGAGGCCAGCCGGGTGAACGTGCAGTTGCAGGGCGAGCGGGGTTCAACTGTCCCTACCCTCTGGCAAGTGACGGAAAACGGCCAGGTGCTTGACGCTGGCAGAGGCTTGCCGGCCATCGAGCAGATCAAAAAGCTGATAAAGGCCTATCGCATTCAGGTCCAGAGCGATAGCCCGGCTGTTGACGGGCTGCTTTTCGATGCCCATGGGCTGGACCCACTCATCGATGAGGCGCGCAAAGCATGTCGCTGGTAGCAGAGGTCACCGCACAGGACATTGCCCGGCTGCTTGCCCCCATCGACGCACAGAACCCTGCCGGCCTGTTCGACGTGGAGGACGAAACCTACCAGGCCATTGACCAGGAGATGGTCAAGCTGGGTGGGCTGCAGGAGCCCTCCATCGATTGGGCATTCATCGAAGAAGCGTCCCGCCAGTACTTGGGCCAAGCGTGCAAGCACTATCGCATCGTCGCGCACCTGAGTGTCGCTTGGCTACGTAGCCGATGCTGGGAACGCTGGGGTTTTACCCTGGCCTTGTTGGCCGGCATGGTCGAAGCCTATTGGGAAAGTGCACATCCTAAACCGGGCCCTAAAGGGTTTCTCGGTAAGCGTAAGCTGGTTGCCCTGACACTGATCCGCTTGGCCGAGGCATTACCGCGCCTGGATCGCTTCACCTTCAGCCCCGCGCATGCGGCGGCGGCTCAGGGCGCACTGCAAAGGCTGCAACAGCAGCGCGATGCAGCGCAGCTCGAAGAAGCCCCCCTGAGCGAACTGGATCGGTTACTACGCAAGCACATGGAGCTTGCTAACGGGCTCACTGAGCCCCCCACGGAAAAGCCCCCTGCAAAAGGCGGCAAGTCTGCGTCGTTGGCCGAGGTCATCGCCACGCCAATGCCCCGTGTGTCGTTCGCCAACGAGCGTGAATCACGAAGAGCCATGCTCACCATGGCTGAGCTGATCAACCAGCAGGACCCCTACGATCCTGCTGGCTACCAGTTGCGTCGTTTCGGCTTGTGGGCCCACATCCAGACGGCGCCTGAAACCAGGCACGGCCATCGTACTGAGCTGATGGCGGTGCCGCAGGAGATCGCCGGGGACTATGAAGATGCCATCGCCGGCACTGCAGTTGACGTGGCCATCCTCCAGCGGATCGAAAAGAGCGTGACGGCCAGTCCCTACTGGATACGTGGCAGTTTTCTCGCAGCGAGCGCTGCCACGCGCCTGGCGATGGGCGAGGTGGCTGAGGCTATCCGCGCAGCGAGCGCGCGGTTCGTACAGCGCATACCTGCGCTGCAGCAGCTGTGCTTCAGCGACGGCAGGGTATTTGTCGACGACCAATGTCTGGCGTGGCTCCGGGGTGCACAAGGGCAGTCCGATTCGGGCGCAGCTTCGCAGGAATTCGCAACGCTTCGAGAGGAACTGGCCTGCCAGCTGGAAACCAGCGGCGTTGAAGCGGTATTGCTCAGGCTGCAGGGAATGCAGGCGGACTTCGGTAGTTTGCGTGAGCGCTGCCATACCACCGTGATCGCGGCTGATCTGTTGGCTGCCCGGGGTGTGTCCTGGCTGGCCCAGGATTTGTGCGCAGGCGTTGCTCGAACGATGCAGGAAACCTCCGCCAGCGCCTGGGAGCCTGAGGTGTTTCAACGCCTTCAGCAGTATGCATCCACCATCCCTCGCGGGCTGATTGCAACAAGAAACGGGAGTCACGATGAGTCGAGTGTGGAAGCATCTTAAACGTTGGGGCCTGCCCCTGCTGACGGGTGTCGGCCTGGCCATGCCGCTGCTGCTTGGGCTGGGCGCCGTCTTGCTACTGGCTGCGATCTGGTGGCTCGGCCCGCAATGGACATGGCGCGAGCAGCAGCCGCTGGCGAGCGTGGCGCATCGCGCGCTGGCTAGCCTGACACTTGTGTTGGTGCCGCTGCTCTGCTGGCTGGTGGTCTTGCACGGGCGTTCGCGCCGCCTGCAGGCGCAGCAGCAGCAGGCGGTGGCCGCTGAGCTGGATGATGTATTGCCCTTCGTCCAGGCACAAGAAAAGGCATTAGACCAAGGGCTGGCGCGTTATCTGGACAACGCCGGTGGCCGACGTGCGTTGTATCGGCTGCCCTGGTATCTGGTGGTGGGTGACGAACAGGCCGGCAAGACCAGTTTTATCGACCGTACTGAACAAAGCTTTTCCCTGACCCGTATCGACAAAGCACAAGCTCGGGGCCGACAGGCGCAAGCACTGGCACACCCGATAGGCTGGTGGGTCAGTGACGACGCCGTGATCATCGACCCTCCGGGCGCCTTCATTCGTCAGGGGGCGTTGGCGGGGTTGTCCGAAGCATCGAAAACATCGAACCCACCCCCTGCAACCTCGGCCAGGTTGTGGGAACACCTGTTGGGCTGGCTGGTGCGTAACCGAAGCCAAAGAGCCCTCAACGGCCTCTTGCTGGTTGTCGACCTGCCTGCTCTGCTGCAGGGGGCACCTGAGCACCGTGTTGCGCTGGCGCATGTCTTGCGCGCGCGATTGTATGAGGTAAGCAATCAGCTGGGATCGCGCCTGCCAGTGTATGTGGTGCTGACCAAATTCGACCTGCTGGACGGTTTTGACCAGCTATACGCCGCGCTGCCTGCCGCCACACGGGAAAAAATGCTGGGCTTCACCTTCAAGCTGGAGGCTGCCGGCACGCTCGACGATTGGCTGGAGGAATATGGTGAACACTACCGTCGGTTGATCAACGATCTGTTCGAACAGGTGGTCGAACGGCTGGACGTTCTGAACAGTGCAGCACAGCGCTCGCGTCTGTTCACACTGCATGGTCAGCTGATCGGGTTGCGTCCGATACTGCTTGGCTTCTTGAAAGAAGCCCTCGCGAGTGACCGCTTCACCACCCCGGCTCTGGTGCGCGGTGTTTACTGGTCCTCGGTCGTGCAGCAGGGCGACATGCTCAACGCGTTCGTGCGTGAGGCGGCGCAGCCCTACAACACCGAGTTTCCGCTGCGTGAGGGCAAGTCGCAGGGGCCGGCGCTGGTCTATTTCATTCAGCATGCCTTCCGACGTGTCATCTACCAGGAAGCCGGGCTTGCCGGAGACAACATCAAAGTGGCACGCAGCAAACGGCGGTTGCTGTGGGTGGGTTCTGCAGTAGGCGGGCTTGCCTTCTGCGTCGCCATCGCCAGTTGGCAGCGCTACTTTGACATCAATGGCGCCAAGGCCGCCAACGTGCTTGCCAAGAGCAGTGAGTACAGCCATCACCAAGTGGACCAGCGTCTGGACCCCTCCGGGCGCAACCTGTTGGAGCCCCTGGACCAGATTCGCGATGCCGTGTCGGTGTTTGGCAACTACCGTGATGCGTGGCCGGGTATTTCCGACCTTGGTTTGTACCAGGGGCGCGCCATCGGCCCCCGCGTCGATGAGGCCTACCTGGCTTTGCTTTCCAAGCGTTTCTTGCCCGCCCTGGCAAGTGGCGTGATCGATGCAATGGACGCTGCACCACCTGGCAGTGAACAGCAAATGGCTGCTCTTCGCGTTTACCGAATGCTTGAGGACCGCCAGAATCGCCGGCCCGAATGGGTCGAGGACTGGTTCGCCCATCAGTGGCAACAGAAGTATCCCGGCCAGGGGCAACTGCAACGCGACCTGATGCGGCACCTCAACTATGCCTTGGCCTATGCCGATACCGATCTGCCGCAGTACAGCCAGCGCATTGCCGAGGTGCAGCAGACGCTGCGCCAGATTCCCCTGCCAGAGCGAGTCTATGCGAGCCTGAAACAGCAGGCTGGGGAACAGCTGCATGTTGGCTTGGATCTGCGTCATCAGGTGGGGCCAGCGTTCGATGTGGTGTATCAGCTGTCGTCTCGCGCCGGGCAGGGTGAGGGGGTACTGATAGCACCCATGCTCACCGCCAAAGGCTTCAAAGAGTACTTCGAACCCCGTAGTCAGCGGTTTGCGGAAATGGCGATGATCGACCAGTGGGCGCTGGGTGAGCGCGGTCAGCTTGATTACTCGGATGCCGACCGGGAGGCGCTAGGCGAACGGCTGCGTAACTTGTACAGCGCCGATTTCATTGACAGCTGGCGGCGTGCCTTGAATGCCTTCGCGGTGGCTGACTTCCGTGATCTGGATCATGGGGTCGCGATCCTGCAGCAACTGACCGGGCCTGCGGCGCCTCTGCATCGGCTATTGGATGCTGTGAAGGACAATACGTCGCTTTCATCGGCCGTGGGCGCAGAGTCTCTTGCGCAAGCCGAAGCGTTGCGGCCCGCAAGTAGCAAACCTGAGCAGCAACAGGCATTGGCTATTCAACGGGCCTTTGCTGGGCTGGGTGCCATGCTGCAAGCAGCCGGTGAGAAACCCAGCTATTACGATGAGACCCTCGATGCGATCGCGGCCGTGCACGACTATGCCAAGTCGGTGCAGGATAGCCCTGACAGAGGCAAGGCGGCGCTGCAGGCCGTGCATCAGCGATTCTCGATGACGGGGCAGGACCCGATAGGCACCCTGCAGCGGGTGGCTACTGGCTTGCCGGAACCCATCAACCATCAGGTCCGGAAGGTCGCCGATCAAACGGCGCGAGTGCTGAATGTCGAAGCCCTGCGTGAGTTGGAGCGGCGCTGGGACGCTGAGGTCTATAGCTTCTTCCAGCAGCGCCTGGCCGGACGCTACCCCTTCGTGGTGCGTGCGCCCGATGCCTCCTTGGACGACTTCGAGGCATTCTTTGGCCCGAAGGGGCGGCTTCAGCGATTCCATGATCAATACCTGAAGGTCTTCCTGCAGGAAAACCTCGAAAGCCTGCAAGCCGGCCATCAGGGGCAATCACTGATCCGTAGCGATGTGATCGAACAGCTGGAACGGGCAGACCGTATCCGTGAGACCTTCTTCGATCAGCGCGGCAACCTGAGCGTGCAGTTCAGCATCGAGCCGTTGGGCCTGAGTGCCAATCAGCGTACAAGTTTGCTGGACCTGGACGGCCAACTGATTGCCTACACCCATGGCCCGAGCCAAATCACCGGTATCGTCTGGCCTAACACCCTGGGGCAGCAGGTGCGCAGCAACCTGACCTTGCTGAGGCAGAACGGCAACAGCAGCAGCCTTGAATACCGTGGTCCCTGGTCGATGTTCCGCTTGCTCAGCCGTGGCTCGCTCAATGGACGCACGGCGGCCAGCGTGGACCTGAGCTTCAGGGCCGGCGATGGCGTGATGCGCTACAGGCTCAACGCTGAAAAAGCATTCAACCCCATTACTCAGGAACCGTTCAAAGGTTTTCGGTTACCTCGTGGGTTGTTGCAGCAGATACCGAAGATGGCACAGGCGCATGACGTTTCCATGTGAGAACCGAAGGCTCTCGTTGATCAGAGGGATACTAGATGAGTGAACAACGTGGTAGTCACTGCGCTATATATTTCGATGTGATTAATAAATTTAAGCAGTCGTTTGGAACTGAGTTTGACAAGCTGCCCTTCCAAACCAGTAGTGGCCAATCTATTGTAGGTGCAGATTTTAATGGCGCTATTAGCGGGTGTGAGATACTTGATCGGCAAGGTTTGGGCTGGATGTGTCAGTGTAGGCTGTTTGATGAAAAAATCAGGCTGACCTCTGAGGGTAAAATGCTGCCTGCCGGTAGTAAATACATAATTACACTGGCGGATGGGCGTATCGTTTCCGGCTGTACCGATGATGCAGGATGCACGGAGAGAATTAAGAGCTCAGAACCTATCGGTTTTGAAAGAATTGAGATATTTGTAGACGATTTAAGTCCATGTTGCGGCGATGGACATATAGAAGAGGTTTTGCTTTCGGTGGATTTGAACGGTGTCCATACATCTAAAGAAGGATTTGGGCAATCTGAGAAGCATGTCACTGTCGAGAAAGGCTATAGACCATTGATCGAAGGTGAAATTGGTCTCGCCAGACTACTATTCAAGGACTCAATAAATTATGGGTCTATAAGGGTCTATAATAAAAAATATTTTGCATTTCATCCTAAGGAGATGGCCATCGCGCCTAATGGTCATCCTGCGGACTTCAAAGAAGACTTCTCGATCGAAAGGACTAGGCTTAAGCGGTGGTTTATCCACGAAATGACACATGTGTGGCAGCATCAACTTGGGTATCCAGTACTATGGCGAGTGTTAATCCGCTTTGGCCTGCCTTATAGGCATGAGTTGGCTGAGGGGCGGAGGCTAAGTGACTACAATATGGAGGCGCAAGGGGATGTGCTGGCGGACTATTTGTGCTGAAGTTTTTGAAGGCTCCAGGCTCAATCAATATGGGTAATTATTCCGACTCGCTATGGTTGTACGAGGATGTTCTTGGTGAATTTATTAATGATCCGCGATTGGCGATTCATTTGCCGTAGTTCGGTTATTTGTTCGTCCATTTTTTTTGATGTCATGTCTAGGTGACGTGCGTGTTAATAACGCGTCTGTATGGGGTAGCGCTGGAGGAGTATGTTTCGCTCCAAGCGAGCGGGGCGGCGAGGTCCCACTTCTACATGCAGTAGAGGTTTATGATGTTTCCGAATCTCCCTCTGTGCTCGTTTGGTCATTCTATTTTCCGCCGACGCTGGGGAGGCCGGCGCTTAGTTCGGAGTGCCTGAGTTATGGGGTTCTCCCTAATGATGCGATCAGCGAAAAAGATGCAGAAGCGCTAAGCGCTGGGACCGTCTACGAAGTATTTATAAATGCTCGCTATTCAGATCCATACAGCTCGGTTTCTGGTTTTTCCAGGCGCTTTTGTCTGAAGCCTGAAAAAGAAGTTATCGTGATTGACTATGATGATTATAAGGGTTGGGACCATTCAATTTGCAGGTAGGCGCGGTCGATGGACAATACGTATTGTGCGCACCGTGGTTCTGTTGAAAACGGTTGCAGCTTTTGTACTGTGATTATCGCTGAGCAAAAATTTCAGGGTCTTCTTTCTTATTCCTGAAATTGCCGATCAGTTGCTTTGTGCTATCACCGTGCTTAGCGGCGAGGCTGGTTAATCAGTCTCAAGCCGGAGCGATATTACTTTTATTCGATAAGCTTGGCCGAGGTATTCCACCTCATAAAGGTTTCCAGTTGCCACGAGGGCTATTGCAACAGTCGCCCAAGCTGGGGCCTAGCACGCAGGCTGGTTTATAAAGAGGGAGTTCATGCAAACGGAAGAGCGAGTAAAGGCGCTGAATTTTTGTGCCTACGCCAGGGGTGCCACCGTTCAACGAAGCGAATCGCTTTATGCGTCACTCTGGAGCCTGATCTGGCCGGCTTGCTACCCGACACTGAGCGGTTCCTGGAAGAGGCACAAGGTGGGATGGTGGTGTACCCGCTGTATTGGAATGGCGCTACGAGCCGCTGGACCCTGCCTATAGGTGGTGTGTTCGTTCCCCATAGAACGAGGTGGCCGACTATGTGCGTGAGGAAGCGATAGTGGTGGACCGCTTGGCCAGCGACGGGTTGCTGGAGGTGGATCCTAGCTGTTCCAGGCAACGAAAATTCAATGTCGCCCCCACAGTCCTCATGCCCCGCCGGCATTCGTTAATCCGAGTGTGACAGGGGAGATGATGCAGAAGGACTATTCACTCATTTCTTCTCGCGAGAACCCTGCGATAATCGGGGGCAATTGCAAGGGCCTGATCATGCTGACCATCTCCAACAACGTACAGATACCGGATGCCGAAATCGAACTGACCTACATCCGTGCGCAGGGCGCGGGTGGGCAGAATGTCAACAAGGTATCCAGCGCCGTGCACCTGCGCTTTGACATCCCGGCCTCTTCGTTACCCGAGTTCTACAAAGAACGGTTGCTGGCGCTGCGTGACAGCCGCATCACCGTCGAGGGGGTGTTGATCATCAAAGGGCAGCAGTACCGCACGCAGGAGCAGAACCGTGCTGACGCACTGGCGCGCCTTGCCGAGTTGATCATCAATGCCGGCAAGACCGAGAAGAAACGCCGTCCCACCAAGCCGACCCTTGGTTCGAAGACCCGTCGCCTGGAAGGCAAAGCCAGGCGGAGCAATGTCAAGGCGGGGCGGGGCAAAGTGGAATTTTAGTGCTGGGGTCTCCAGCACCCGCTGCGCCAAAAGCTAGTGGTCGATGGCCAGGCGGCCAAAGCTGTCCGCCACCCACTCAAGTATCGAGCGCCGCGCGGGCGGCGCTCGATATCCAGCCCGCAGTGGTGACGAGCGAGCATTGGCACACGGACAGGTACGCTACTGCAGTGTCACCGGCCTCATCTCCAGGGGCATCCCTGCCAGCGTCGCCTCCATCCCCGCGATTTTACGCGTAAGCCGTTGCGCCTCCTCATCTTTGCCCTGTGCTTTCAGAAGATCCCGCTCTTTGCGTAATGCGAGCAGGCATTTTTGCAGACCCAGGCCAGAAGTATTGAACTGGTCCATGTTTCCCTCATGCTGAAGGCTTCCGTGCCGTTGTAGGAAAAATGGACCCTAGCAGTTCGATATCGCAGCGGAAACTGAGGTTTCATACAGCACATACTCAGCAGCAAGATGCAGCCTACAGCCGAGGGGAAAACTTCCTACAAATTAACGAGGGGCTGTTTCTATTCGTGTAGATCAGACGTGCGGCGGATGCCCGTAATTGCTGAGCCGGCGATGACCAAGCCGTTCAAGTAGGCACGATGGTGCTGGCAGGCTGGCCAGTCATGCGCTGAAACTTAAAGTTGCAATTGTGCGGGGCGGGCAGGGCGAACTCGCTCTTGTGAACGCCTACGAAGCCACCGCCACCTTGGCGATCACGTTCGACCGGGCGCGTATCTGCGTCGCGGTGACCGCGAGCGCATCTGATACGCTTTTTTTCTTCCGAGCTGAATCTGTATCCATATCAGCTCTGCGCCGACAATGCCTTCATTCCCGCTATCACATTGAAGAGGTTCTGATGGGCAAGCTCGCGCTGTTTCTGGGTGGTTTTCTGCTGCTGACCCTTTTGGTAGGCCTGCTGGGCACCATCCCCCCCGGCTGACACCGTTCCCTGCGGCCCGGCTATTTCCTCGCGCGGGCCCGCGTCGTGCCGCCACGGCAGTGGTCCTTGGTATACCGTTAGACTGGCGGTAGCTGCAAGTCATTCTCAAGTGAAAAGGCCTCGTGTACTCTCCCGCTCGCGTCATAATGAGTCGCGGCAGTGGGCCGGCCTTTTACCTTGGAGTCGATAGATAGATGGAATGCAAGAAGGACCCTTCAGCGCTGCTGGAGTGGCGTAGCCGTTTCCTGGCCGCAGGTATTCTCGAAGAAAACGAATACGACCAGGCGTTGCGCAGTGCCGATGCGCTGGAACAATCTGGCGTGATCAGTGCGGTTGAGTGGATCGAACTGGTCAAGGCGGCGAATGCAGCACTACTGCGCGTGCGATAAGTCCTTCTTTACGCGGGGAAATCTGTCCACAAAAAACGTGGGTAGGTCTGTGGATAAAATGCTGTAAGCCAAGCCGTTTGCGGCTTCTGTTGAATTGAGCAGATTTTGAACAGATGTCAGCGTGCCTGCCGGCTGCCCCCGTTGCCTGCCTCGCGCAGTGCCAGCAGCAGCTCACGGACCCGCGCTGGCAACTCGCCGGCAGGATACACGGCGTGCATTTGCGGGTCTTGGCCGGTACTGGATGTCAGCCGGTAATCAGCGCAAACACGTACCAAACGGCCGGCGCTGACTTGTGCTTCGCCCACCCAGTCGGCCAAGCGGGCAATGCCGGCACCGGCCAGCGTACTGTGATAGACCGCATCGCCTGAACTCAGTCGCAGCCTTGGATGGGGGCGCAGGCTGGTAATTCGGCCGTCGCGGGAAAAGTGCCAGGCCTTGAGAATACGCGGGGCGGTATGCAGGATCAGCGAATGGTCAGCCAGATCCTCTGGCCGCTTGGGCATGCCATGGCGCGCCAGGTAGTCCGGGCTGGCATAGAGATGGCGCTGGTAGCGCCACAGCGGATAACCGATCAGCTCGCTTGATTGTGGAAACGCGCCGCGCACCACGAAATCAAGCTTGCCCAGCAATGGGTCGAGCGCCTCGTCACGGTAGTGCACGTCCAGCGTTACCTGTGGGTGGCGCTGGGAAAACGCCGCCAGCACACCGGGCAGCACGTGTTCGCCAAGCAGTTGCGGCACGCCGAAGCGGATCCAGCCTTGGGCGCTGCCACTGAGTGCGGCCAATTCATCCGCGGCATCACGTTGCACATCAAGCAAGCGCTCGGCATGGGGGAGTAGTCGCTCGCCGGCATCGGTCAGGGTCACCGCGTTGGCGTTGCGGTTGAGCAACTTGCACCCGGTGTTGTCTTCCAGGGCCTGCACCGCCCGTGTAACGGCGCTGGGCGAGCGGCCCAGGGCGCGCGCGGCGGCGACGAAGCTGCGTTTGTGCGCGACGCTGACGAACGCCTGAATTTCGCGCAGCATGTTCAATGCCATGGGTGTCTCCTGGTTGCAGTTTTCGCAATGTGGCATTTCAACACAGGCGCGCCATTTTGATTAGCCTTGCAGTCTGCTTTCACTGCCTGGAACCCGCGCCATCATGGATATCGCCGTACTCTCCCTGTTCGCTTTTGCCGCCGGCCTCATCGATGCTGCGGTCGGAGGTGGTGGGCTCATTCAGATTCCGGCACTGTTCAATGTACTGCCCACGGCGCACCCTGCGGCCTTGCTGGGCAGCAACAAACTGGCATCGGTATGCGGCACGGCGTTCGCGGCGCGCTCGTTCATTCGCAAGGTCACCCTGGACTGGGGGTTGATCGTGCCGGCGGCGCTCAGTGCGTTCATCATGTCGTTTGCAGGGGCCGCCACGGTGTCGCTGGTGCCGCCCAGCGTGATGCGGCCAGCCGTGCTGGTGCTGATCGTGCTGATGGCGATCTACACCTTTTGCAAGAAAGATTTCGGCACCTTGCACGCGCCGGCAAAGATCGGCCGCAAGGAGCAATGCCTGGCGGTACTGATCGGTGGCGCCATCGGTTTCTACGACGGCCTGTTCGGGCCGGGTACCGGCAGCTTCCTGATCTTCCTGTTCATTCGCTTTTTCGCGTTGGACTTCCTGCACGCTTCGGCATCGGCCAAGGTGGTCAACATCGCCACCAACCTCGCGGCGCTGGTGTTCTTCGTGCCCTCGGGCAATGTGCTCTATGCCATTGCTTTGCCCATGGCCGCATGCAACGTGCTTGGAGCGCTGACCGGGACCTGGCTGGCCGTGCGCAAGGGCGCAGGCTTTGTGCGCGGGCTGTTCCTGGTCTTGCTGTGCGTGCTGATCGCCAAGCTGTCCTGGGACTTGCTGATAGGCTGAGTCAAATCACCTGGCGCTGCGCCTTCGCCACTTCGACACGATTGCGGCCGTAGGCCTTGGCGCGGTACAGCGCCTGGTCCGCACGGGCCAGCAGGTCGTCCAGGTTCGGCGCCGGCTCGTGCCCGGCGCAGCCGTCCAGGCCGATACTGACGGTGATCTGCAGGCGCCCGTCGCCCTGTGCCAGGTGCAGGTCCTGGACTGCTCTGCGCAGGCGTTCGGCGGTGAAGCTGGCGCGCTCCGGTGCCAGGCCTGGCAGCAGTACCACAAACTCCTCACCGCCCATGCGCGCCAGCAGCTCGCCACCGTGCAACTGGTCTTGCAGGGTCCGGGCGAACAGGCGAAGCACTTGATCGCCCACGCCGTGGCCGTGGCGGTCGTTGATCGACTTGAAATGGTCGATATCGAGCATCATCAAGGTCAGCGGTAGCGCCTGTGCATGTTTTTGCCGGCTGTCGAGCAGGGCGTTGGCGCGGCGGCTGAAGGCGCTGCGGGTCAGCGCGCCGGTCAGGTGATCGATGGTGGCCTGATGCGCCAGGCGCGCAAGCAGGCTGCGATTGGTCTGGCTAACACAGGCGACCACCAGTGGCCCGAGGATCAGCATGGCGATGCCCAGGCGAGCCGACATCAGTGTGGTGACCCCAAGCTCGCTTTGCGGCACGCTGAAGTGCATCAGGTTCTGCGCCACCGCGACGATCAGCGTGCTCCCGGCAATCAGGGTCAGCAGCGAAACCAGAAACGGTGAGTAGGTCCATGCACACCACAGCAGTGCCGCGATCGGGAAGGCAATCGCGCCCGGCCCGCCGAAGGCGATGCTGAAGGCCAGCGAGGCCAGCAGCACCAATAAAGGTGCCATGGCTACCGCCTGGGCGCTGCTGCGCACCAGTGCCCGTGTGGAGGGTGCCGTCAGTAGGACCGGCAGGAGCAGCACCGCCGTCGAGAATTGTTCGCTGAACCAGGCCAGCCAGGTGGCGCGCACCGATTGCTCGAACCAGGGGGTAGCCATGGCACAGGCCAGGCTCGCTGCCACCGTCGCACCGGCCGCGCAGGCGCCGAATACACTGAGCACCCCACGCGGGCTGCGCATGCGCCGGTGCAGGCGCGGCAAGCGTGATAGCAGTAGCCACACGGTCACTATGACGCTCAGGTTGCACAGGTTGAGCCACAGCGCAGGCGGCCAGGCGCTGCCGCAGGCCAGGTCGGCGGCGACCATGCCCAGCCAGACCAAGGTGAACCCCAGCAGGGTGGCCTGGCGCGGGTAGCGCAAGAGCACGCCGGTCAGTACTGCATTGACGGGCCAGAACAACGACAAGGACTCGATCGGCCGCGCCAGGATGCCGCCCAGGGCCAGGGCGAAGGTCAGGCCGAACAGAGCGACATAGGGCAACACGCGCGATTTGGCTGAATAAACCATAGGCTCGACCGACAAGCGGAGACGAAATCCAGGACAACGGCCTAGGGCACCTGGAGCGATAACGTGTCAGTGTGTTTCCAGGGGCCGCTTCATGTCAATCTGCCGCGATCACGCAGGATAACGGCCAATAACCTCTCGCTTCATAGACCGTAGAACCACGGCACCATTACCACTGCTACCAGCATCACCAGCACAGTGAAGGGCACACCAACCTTGACGAAGTCGGCGAAGCGGTACTGGCCCGGGCCGAGCACCAGGGTATTCACCGGCGAGGAAACCGGGGTCATGAACGCCGCCGATGCGGCCAGGGCCACGATCATGGCGAACGGATACGGCGACAGGCCCAGCTGGGCCGCGGTGCTGATCGCCACGGGTGCCATCAGTACTGCGGTCGCCGTATTGGAAATGAACAGGCCGATCACCGCTGTGACCATGAACAGGCAGACGAGCATGGCGATCGGCCCGGCGTCGCCCAACAGGCTGACCAGCCCGCCCACTGCCAGGTCGATGCCTCCGGTCTGCTGCAGCGCCTGGGCGAAGGGCAGCATGCCGACGATCAATATCAGGCTTGGCCAGTGAACGGCGCGGTAGGCGCTGTTCATATCGATGCAACGCCCGGCCCCCATCAATAGGCAGCCGATCAACGCGGCGATCACATTGGGTACCACGCCGCTGACCATCAGCCCGACCATCACCGCCAGGCTGATCAGGGCATAGGGTGCCCGGGTACGGGCCGGTGCCACTTGGTCGATTTCGGCAGGCAAGCTCAGTACCAGGAAGTCCTTTGGCTGGCTTTGCAACTGGCGCACCGCCTTCCACGGGCCGACAACCAGCAGCGTGTCGCCCAGGCGCAGGGGCTCTTCTACCAGGCGCTCGTCGATCGCCTTCTGCTCACGGCGCAAGCCCACCACGTTAAGGCCGTAGCGGGTACGAAAGGCGAGGCTGAGGATACTTTTACCCACCAGTTGCGAGCCGGGCGGCAGGGACACTTCGGCCATGCCCAGCTCCTGGGACTGGTCGATGAAATACGCGGCCTTGAAGTGCAACGGTTCCAGCTGCATGGTCTGGCACAGGTTGCGCAGGTCGTCGCGATTGGCGAACAGGTCGAGCAGCAGCACATCGCCCTGCTGCAGGACGGTGCTCGAATCGGCGGCGATCACCCTGGTGGTGAATTTGTGCTGGCGTTCGATGCCAATCACGTTGGCGCCATGCCGGGTGCGCAGCTCCAACTCGCCGAGGGTATGGCCGATCAGCGGGGAGCGCGGGCGAATACGCAGGCGCCGCTCCCGGCCGTTGAGCTTGTAGTCCAGCACCAGGTCGAGCAGGGTACGGCGGCTTTCCACTCGGCCGTCCTTGCGTATTTCGCCATTGAGCCAGTGGCGTGTCAGCAGCATGTAGCCGATCCCCAGCACCAGCACCACCAGGCCGAAGGGCGTGAAGCTGAAGAAGCTGAAACCTTGCTCGCCGTGGCGCACCAGCTCGCTGTGCACCACCACGTTGGGCGGTGTGGCCACCAGGCTGAGCATGCCGCTGATCAGGCCTGCAAAGCTCAGCGGCATCATCAGGCGGCTGGGCGAAATCTGCAGGCGTGCGGCGATGCTCAACACCACCGGGATAAAGATCGCGACCACGCCTGTCGAACTCATCACCGAGCCCAGCCCGGCCACCGATACCATCAGCAACACCAGCAGGCGTGCCTCGCTATTGCCGGCCCGGTCGCTCATCCATTCGCCGATGCGGTAAGCGATGCCGGTCCGCACCAGCCCTTCGCCGATCACGAACAAGGCTGCGATCAATACCACGTTGGGGTCGCTGAAGCCGGCCAAGGCCTGCTGCACGGTGAGGATGCCCGACAGGGGCAGGGCGAGAATCACCATCAGCGCGACGACGTCCATGCGTGGTCGGTTGATGACGAAGAGCACGATGACGACAGCCAACAGGCCGAGGACCCAGAGCAGTTCCTGGTTCATGGGGCGGGGGTGTTCCTTCACTCAAGGGGGCACGAAAGACAGTAGCATTCAGTGTGGCAGCTTGTGGTGAAGAGGGTGTTGATGAGGGTCAGCGTGGAGGGGGCTGCCTTGTTCAGGCGCTGGAGCTTGCGGGAACGATGAGGCCCGGAAAGCAGGAGCCGGCAAGCCGGCCCCGCAAAGGCTGTGCTGAATCAGTGACGGTGCCGGCGATGCTTCTTGCCGTTGTTGTCACCCAGGTGGTTGCCAATGGCGCCACCTGCCGCGCCGCCCAGGCCGGCGCCGATGGTCGAGCCGGCCGAGCCGCCGACCTTGCCGCCCAACAGCGAACCGCCCGCCGAGCCCAGGCCGCCGCCGATGGCGGCTTCGGTGCGATTGCCTTTGCGCGCAGCCACCGCGCTGCCCGCGGCGCCGCCAAGGCCTGCGCCGACTGCTGCACCCGTGCTGCCACCGAGCTGTTGGCCGACGACATTACCCAGGACGCCACCCAGGCCACCGCCAATGGCGGCAGTACCGTCACCGGCGAAAGCGCCTTGGCACAGCATCAGGCCAAGGGCAAGGGAAGGCAAAGTCAGACGCATGATAGGGAGCCTCGGAAATTCATCAGGTTAAGAATGGGGTGCAAAGTAGTGTCAGCGGTAGTTGCGGTCACGGTAGCGGCGATCATCATCGTCTCGGTCATGCCGCTGATGGTGACGGTGATCACGGTCGCCATCGCGCCATCCACCCTCGTCATCGTGGTAGTGATGATGGTGGCAGCCGGCAACCAATAGAAAAGTGGCGATCAGAGAAAAACTTGCAAGGCGGGTCATCACGATATAGGTCCTTGATCCGCTTAGGTTTACGGGGCACATGCTGAGACTGCGATCGATCCGTTTGGTTTCCTGAGCGGACAATTTTTTGCTGCGGTGACGATCAATGGCGTGCTTGCCGGCAGCTGTTCTGTCCCGCTCGGTCATGGCTCGGCTGTGGCAGCGCGCTTAGACTTGCGCACAGGCCGCAAAGAAGACGGCCATCTGCCACACGGTGAATCATGATGATCGCCCATACACCCACGCTGTTCGCCGCCGTTGCACTGGTCGCGACCATCCTGGCGTTCTGCCTGTTGCTGGTCGGCCGGTCCAATCGCCACGACAACCTCTGGCTTACCGCTTGCGGCTTGCTCGCCCATGCGTTGGCCTACGTTTGCTACACCGTCTATGGTCACGCCCCGCTGTGGCTCAGCTATGGGGTGGGTAACAGCCTGCTTTCATTGGCCCTGGCTTTCTATTCGGCCAGCCTGTTTCGCGTGCGCGAGCAGGCTGTGCCCTGGCGGCAGGTCTTCATCATTCCCGTCTGCATGTTGGTGGGCCTGATGCTGCTGCTCGACACCGTGGAGCCGCGCATGCTGCTGGCGACGCTGGTGCTGATGCTGCAGTGCACGCTGATCCTGTACTGGGTGCGGCGCCATGTGGAGCGGCCGGGCAGGGCGCACCTGTTGCTTCAGATTGGCGCCCTTGTCAGCCTGGTGGGGCTGGGCATGCGGGCGGTGGCAGTGATCAATGGCACTGCCGTGGAAATGCGCTACGACAGCAGTAACCTCAAGCAGAGCATTTCCGTCGCTATCGGTACGGTAACGGTGATGATGTACTCCATTGGCCTGGTGCTGATGGCCAAGGAACGCAGCGAATCGCGGTTGAAGCAACTGGCTTTGCGCGATGTACTGACGGGCACCTATAACCGTCGGGCGATTCTCGAGCGCTTTGCCGTCGAGCTGGACCGCGCCCGTGGCGAGCGCAGCAGCTTGGCCGTGGCGATGATCGACCTCGACCATTTCAAGCGTATCAATGACCTGTACGGGCACCTGGCCGGGGACGAGGTGTTATGCCATTGCGTTCGGCAGTTGGAGCAGCGCCTGCGTCACCGCGACAGTCTGGGCCGCTATGGGGGGGAGGAGTTCCTGCTGCTGTTGCCGCAAGCCGATCGTAATGCCGCGATGGCAGCTCTGCAGGGCCTGAGGGAGGCCATTGCCCTCAGCCCGGCGCACTTCGCCGGGGACCAGATCACGCTGCGCTTCAGTGTGGGGCTGTGGTGCGGCGTGCCTGGCCCGCACGACACTACCGCGAGCCTGCTTGCCCAGGCTGACGCGGCGCTGTATCAGGCCAAGGCAGCCGGGCGCAACACGGTGTACATGGCGGCGTTGACCGCTGCCAGTTGAGTCAGGACGCCGGGTGGATGGCCAGCACCACGCCATTGGTGATCTGCACCAGCACATAGTGGTCGCCCATGCGTACCCAGTGGCTTTCTTTCTCCGGTGCTGGCAGGCCCTTGGCTTTCCAGTCGGCCACGGCTGCTTCGTCGCGTTTGTACTGGTCGGGGGCCTTGTCGCCCACTTTGAGTTCGCGGTTATGGGTTTCTGGTGCGGTAACGCTCTCTTGAGCCGAGGGTGCGGCTGACGCCATCATTGGCAGGCAGGGCAGGGTGGCGAGTAGCAGCGAAGGCAAAAGGCGAGGGACTTTCATTTCAATCTCCTGAGATGGCATGCCTTATCTGCGACAACAGCTCCCATCCGACAATTCACTCGCGATGCTGCGCAGTGCTAGAGTCGCCTTCTTTTTGTCCCGAGGATGGAACATGCGAGCAATTCTGCCGATGGCTGCGGCGCTGGTATTGGTCGGTTGTGCTTCAGCGACCATGGATACGGCCCGTGGTGGCAAGCCGACTGCACAGCTCGATTCGCAAAAGGCGCCGGAGTTGGTGGCCCAGTGCATCCAGTTCAGTTGGCAGAAAGAGGATGTGTTCGGGGACGACGCCAGCGGCTATCTGCAGCCGCGCAAGCAAGGTGGGCTGACGGTGTATACCCGCGAGGCGGAGTCGTTCGTGGATGTCTATCCTCAAGCGGGCGGCACGCGGGTGGATTACTACGCGCAGAAGAATGACGGCGTGGCCCTGCAGCGGCGGGCGGCGGCGGCTACCTGCCTGTAACGCTTGCAGGATTAGGGGCTTTGCCGGCGCCTGCGTGGGCACGCTCGGCAAGGTGCCGATGGCCGCAACTCAAACGACAAGGACGTACAGCATGGACCGATCACATCAATTCAACCGCGCCAGCTGGGATGAGCGCGCGCCGCTGCATGCTGCCTCGAAGGACTACGAGGTCGAGCAGTTGGTCCAGCAGCCGGCACACCTTTCCCAAACTGTACGCTTCGACCTGCCACGCCTTGGCGATATTCAGGGCCTGCGCACCGCTCACCTGCAATGCCATATCGGCACCGACACCTTGTCGCTGGCGCGTTTGGGCGCGCTGGTGTGCGGGCTGGATTATTCGGCAGCCTCGCTAATGCAGGCGCGGCGCCTTGCCGGGCGTTGCAACACAGCCATCGACTACGTAGAAGCCGATGTCTACGAGGCCGATCAGGTACTGCAGGCAGGCACCTTCGACCTGGTCTACACCGGAATCGGTGCATTGTGCTGGCTACCGCGCATCGAGCCTTGGGCCCGGGCAGTGGCGGCCTTGCTCAAACCTGGCGGTCGGCTGTTTCTGCGCGATGGCCACCCGATGCTGATGGCCGTCAATGAAGACCATCAGGACCGGCTGCAACTGGAATATTCCTACTTCGAGCACGAAGCGCCGACGGTTTGTCACAGCGACCAGACTTACGTCGACAGCGATCAACGCCTCACCCAGACCGAAACCCATGAGTGGAACCATGGTCTGGGCGAAGTCGTCAGTGCCCTGCTGGCGCAAGGGCTGCAACTGACGGCACTGGTCGAGCACCAGAGCATCCCCTGGGAGGCGTTACCGGGCCAGATGGACAAAGGCGCCGACGGCGAATGGCGCCTGCGCCGGGAGCCTGAGCGCTTGCCGCTGAGTTACACCCTGCAGGCGATCAAGGCCTGATCAGGACAGGTAGCCTCCGTCGACATTAAGCGCTGTACCGGTGGTGTAACTGGAGGCATCGCTGGCCAGGTACAGCACGGCGCCGGCCATTTCCTTGGGGTCGGCCACGCGTTTGAGCGGAATCTGCTGCAGTGCGGCGTTGAGGATGGCGTCGTTTTTCACCAGCGCCGAGGCGAACTTTGTGTCGGTCAGGCCAGGCAGCAAGGCATTGCAGCGGATGCCGAACTGCGCGCACTCCTTGGCGAAGACCTTGGTCATGTTGATCACCGCAGCCTTGGTCACCGAGTAGATCCCCTGGAAATGCCCTGGCGAAACCCCATTGATCGACGCCACGTTGATGATGCTGCCGCCGCCGTTTTCACGCATCAGCTTGCCGGCTTCGACGGACATGAAGAAATAGCCACGGATATTGACGTCGACGGTCTTCTGGAAGGCGCCCGCGTCGGTGTCCAGCACGTTGCAGAACTGCGGGTTGGTGGCGGCGTTGTTGACCAGCACGTCCAGGCGGCCGAACTGTTCGCGGATACCGGCGAAAACCTGCTGGATCTGTTCCAGTTCGCCGATGTGGCAGGCCACTGCGGTGGCCTTGCCGCCTGCGGCGATGATCGCATCGGCCACCTGCTGGCAGCCCTCGAGCTTGCGGCTGGAAACGATCACGTGAGCACCTTGCTGGGCCAGCAGGTGCGCGATGGCCTCGCCAATGCCGCGGCTGGCGCCGGAGACGAAAGCGATCTTGCCATCGAGGTCGAACAGGTGGGTCTTGGACATGCTGTTTTCCTTGTTGTCTGTCGTCAGAGCGTGGACTTGGCTATTACCTGCAGGCTCATCTGCTCCAGCAGCCGGTTCATGTGAATGAACTGGGCGAAGCGCTTGTCCTGGGTCTGGCCGTGGTAGAAGCGGTAGTAGATCTGCTGCACGATGCCCGCCAGGCGGAACAGGCCATAGCAATAGTAGTAATCGAAGTTGTCCAGGCGGATGCCCGCACGCTCGGCGTAGTAATCGACGAACTGGCGGCGGGTCAGCATGCCCTGGGCATTGCTCGGCTGGCGCCGCATCAGTTGCACCGGCGCCGGGTCGCTCGCCTCGATCCAGTAGGCCAGGCTGTTGCCCAAGTCCATCAGTGGGTCGCCGATGGTGGCCATCTCCCAGTCCAGTACGCCAATGATGCGCATGGGGTTTTCGGCATCGAGGATCACGTTGTCGAAGCGGTAGTCGTTGTGCACGATGCCTGGGCGAGGGTGGTCGGCCGGCATCTTTTCGCGCAGCCAGGCAATGACCTGCTCCCAACGCGGCGCATCGGGTGTCAGGGCTTTTTCGTAGCGGCTGGTCCAGCCTTCGATCTGGCGCTGCACGTAGCCCTCAGGCTTGCCCAGGTCGGCGAGGCCGCAGGCCTGGTAGTCGACTTGATGCAGCTCTACCAGGCGGTCGATGAAGCTTTTGCAGAGGGCCTCGGTACGGCTGGCATCCAGGTTCAGTTCGGCGGGAATGTCCGAACGCAGGATGATGCCCTTCACCTGCTCCATCACATAGAACTCGGCGCCGATCACCGTTTCATCGGTGCAGTGGGCGTAGGCCTTGGGGCAATAAGGAAAGCCGCTGTTGAGCTGGTTGAGGATGCGGAACTCACGGCCCATGTCGTGGGCCGACTTGGCTTTCTGGCCAAAAGGCGGGCGCCGCAGCACGAACTCACGGCCTGGGTAAGCCACCAGATAGGTCAGGTTGGAGGCTCCCCCGGGGAACTGGCTGATGCGTGGTGTGCCCTCGAGGCCGGCGATGTTGGCCTTCAGATAAGGATCGATGACGGCCGCGTCGAGTTCTTCGCCGGGGCGTACCTGAGTGGACTGATCGGTGAGCGTCATGCGTTTACCTTATTATCGATCGCAAGGATTATTGGCTAATCTAATGGCCTCGAGGCATTGGAACAAGCGTGCCAGGTGCCCTATAGGTTTGCGTGTTGCCGGCCGATCACTGCACCGAATACGCCACGGCGGGCAAAAAAAAACCGAAGCCGGTCTGGCTTCGGTTTTCGTCTCGCGCGGTGCGCCCATCACTCAGGAAGGGAACAGCTCGCTGAGTTTCATCGACAGCATCATGTCGCCTTCAACGCGAAGCTTGCCGCTCATGAACGCCTGCATGCCGTCGGTCTCGCCGCTGACGATGCCCTTGAGGGTGTCGCTGTCCATCACCAGGGTGCAGTTGGCGTTCGGGTTCTCGCCTTCCTGCAGGTCGCAGGTACCGTCCTTGACGATCAGGGCGTATTTCTTGTCTTCGTCGGTGATGTCGAAGCCGAACACCAGGTCCAGGCCTTCGGCTGCAGACGGATTGAACTTCTCTTGCATCTTTTTCACGGCATCAGCTACGGAGGTCATGGCGTATTCCTTATTGAGTGATTTACGTCCCTGATCGGGACACAACAAGCCGGGCTCATCTGTAGGTAATGAGCTCCGGCACCTTCAACAACTGCACGTGGGCCTGGTTGTTGAAGGAAGCCAGTGCCACGTCGCGGCCGCGGAACTTCAGCTGGCTGAGCGACGTGTTGATGATCTGCCAGTTCAGCGAGAAGGCCTGGCTGGGGGTAATTCCAGTAGTCAGGTGAAGCAGGGCGGCAATGGTGCCTCCTGAGGTGAACACCGCGATGTTGTCACCACTGCCGGCGCTGTCCAGCACACGTTGCAAACCACCCTGGACTCGCGTGGTGAACGCTTGCCAGGTTTCCAGACCGTCGTCGGCCTGTTCGCCGTCGTGCCAGCGCTGCACCATCACGGCGAACAGGCGCTGGAATTCGCTGCGGTTCTGCGCGCCATTGCGCAGGATGTGCAGGGCCTGTGGCTCTTCGGCCAGCAAGCCGGGCAGCAGGGCACGGATAACACCGTCGGCATCGAACTCATTGAACGCAGGGTCGGTCTCAATGGCGGGCACTGCGCAGCCATTGGCGTGCAACGCCTCCAGCGCCAGCCGCGCAGTGTCTTGCTGGCGGCGCAGGTCACCCGCCACGCATCGGTCCAGGCGCAGGTCCAGCCGGGCAAGGTGCTCACCCAGTGCCTGGCTTTGCCGCACGCCCACCGGCGACAGCACATCATAGTCGTCTGCGCCGAATGAGGCTTGGCCATGTCGGATGAGGTAGAGGTTGCCCACGAAGGTATCCGGCCGCTTGAAGGTTGCTGCGAGGTTAGGATGCGCCACACGGGCTGTCAACGAAAAAACATACAAGCGTTTGAAAAGGTCGTTTGAACTGTGTTGCCAGCGTTTACCGCAGCTGGCAGCGCCACGGGCGCACCGGTATGCTTGCTAAAGTTTCGCGCCGTACAGGCGCAGGTTCATAAGGAGTCAACGTGGAGTTTCTTGCCGAATACGCAAGCTTTCTCGCTAAAACCGCCACCCTGGTGATTGCCATCCTGGTGGTGCTGTCTGCCATCGCCGGCTTGCGCGGCAAGGGGCGGCGCAAGGCTGGCGGGCAGTTGCAGGTTACCCGCCTAAACGAGTTCTACAAAGAGTTGCGCGAGCGTCTGGAATCCGGCCTGCTCGACAAGGCCCAGCTCAATGCCCTGCGCAAGCAGCAGGCCAAAGCGGAAAAACAGCAGAAAAAAGGCAAGGTCGAAGAGAAAGGCCGGGTGTTCGTGCTCGACTTCGATGGCGACATCAAGGCGTCCGCCACCGAAAGCCTGCGCAACGAAATCACGGCACTGCTGACCCTCGCCACGCCGCGTGACGAGGTGGTACTGCGCCTGGAAAGCGGTGGTGGCCTGGTGCACAGCTACGGCCTTGCGGCCTCGCAGCTGGCGCGCATCCGCCAGGCCGGCATCCCGCTGACCGTGTGCATCGACAAGGTGGCCGCCAGCGGTGGTTACATGATGGCCTGTATCGGCGAGAAAATCGTCAGCGCGCCGTTTGCCGTGCTCGGTTCGATCGGCGTGGTGGCGCAGTTGCCCAACGTCAACCGCCTGCTGAAGAAGCACAATATCGATTTCGAAGTGCTGACTGCCGGTGAGTACAAGCGCACCCTGACCGTGTTCGGCGAGAACACCGAGAAGGGGCGCGAGAAGTTCCAGGAAGACCTGGACATTACCCACCAGCTCTTCAAGGATTTCGTCGCCCGCTATCGCCCGCAGTTGCACATCGACGAAGTGGCCACCGGCGAAGTCTGGCTGGGTGTCGCCGCGCTGAATCGCAAGCTGGTGGACCAGTTGCAGACCAGCGACGAGTACCTCAGCGAGCGCGCTCGCAACGCCAACCTGTTCCATGTGCACTATGCCGAACGCAAAAGCCTTCAGGAGCGAATCGGCATGGCGGCGAGCGGTGCGGTGGAGAACGCCGTGGTAGGGTTGTGGAGCAAACTTGGCCGCTTGCGCTAACACCTTGAACCTCTTGAATATTTTTTCTGTTCAGGGGGTTGCAAGGTTGAATGAATGCAGACATAATGGCGCCCATCGAAACGCAGCAAACTTTGAAAAAGGTTCTACGTTTCAAGGAGATAGAAGCGTAAGCAACTAGATCCGAACTTTGAGGCCGAGTAGCAAAGTGGTTATGCTCCGGATTGCAAATCCGTCTACGCCGGTTCGATTCCGACCTCGGCCTCCACCATTCGAAAGCCCCGCAGATTAACGTCTGCGGGGTTTTTCTTTGGGCGTTAGAAACCTGATCGTTTCCGCAGGCTTGAGTCATGGTGATGAGGCATGAGTTACGCACACCGTGCAGCTTTCGCCGTTCCAGCAGCGCCTCGATAAACTGACCAAGGTCTGCGAGTCGTTGTTTCAGACAGTAACCGACCACCACCTTCGCGCGACAGCTAAAGCCCGCGCAAAGAATTTACCGCCTCTTCACTGAATCGGCCGTATCAACTCAGCGCCCTGATGACGTACATTCCCCACGGCCTTGCCCACCGGGTACCACCTGAAATCCTCAGCCGGGCGGCATCCTGTCTTCACGATCGCTGCAGCGCGCTCAGGCGACGTGGTAGGGGCCAGCCATTCTAGAGCGGTCTCTGGCGTCAGCACCAAGGGCTTTCTGTCATGGATGTCGATCAGCCCCTGGTCTGCCGCGGCCGTGACGATCACGAACCCGTCGCGCTCGTCCGGCTCAGTGCCCTGGTGCACTTCAGCGAGCGCAGCGAAGTAAAGCGGGGCGCCATCCGCGCTCGTGATGTACATCGGTTGTTTCCGCTTTGGCTCTGCTGGGTCGGGTATCCACTCGAACCACCCGTTCGCTGGCGCCAGGGCTCTACCGGCTGGCCACAGGTCTCTGAAGAACTTCCCCGTCACGACCGTCTCAGCACGAGCATTGATCGGGTCGGGGCGCTTCCCCTTCGCCCAAAATGGCGACCACCCCCACTTCACCCGATCCACGCTCAGCCCCCCGTCTACCTGGCGTATGACCTCGACGCGGGTGGAGGGCGCCACGTTGTAACGGCTTATTGGCTCGTGGTCATAGCCATTTATCACGACCAGGTCCAGCGATAGCTGGCGCAGGTAGTGATCCATCGATTCGTAGATCGAGTACCGTCCGCACATTGCCCACCTCTCGCCCGTCAGAATTTTCATCGCCCAGGATTGACCGAGCGGCCGATGCCGGATTTACTGTATACACATACAGTATTCATCAGGCTCACCATTATGACCATCACAATTTTGGGTACGCCATCTGGCACTACCGAGCCGCTACCGCTCTATTCATTTCATGTGCCGGCCGGATTTCCATCCCCGGCAGCGGACCATCTGGAAGGCCATATCTCCCTTGATGAGCTGTTCGACCTCCGCGCGCCCCATGTGTATCTGGTGAAAGTGGAGGGCGACAGCATGCAAGGGGCGGGGATTTACTCTGGCGACATTGTCATCGTAGATCGCGGCCGTGAGGCCGAGCACGGCGACGTGGTGATTGCCGCGGTAAACAGCGAGCCGGTCTGCAAGCGCCTGCATCGTCGCGACGGCGTGGTGATCCTCAAGTCGGAAAACCCGGCCTACCCGCCGCGGTACATCATGGAAGGCGATGATCTGGTCATATGGGGCGTTGTGCGTTACAGCGTTCGCGACCATGCGCAGTGACCAAGTTTTCGCACTCATCGATTGCAACTCGTTTTACGCGAGCTGCGAGCGAGTATTCCGGCCCGACCTGGCCAAGACCCCGATCGTTGTGTTGAGCAACAATGATGGGTGCGTGATCGCCAGGTCATACGACGCCAAGCCATTCGTGAAGATGGGCGAGCCGTACTTTCAGGCCAAGGACAAGCTGCGTCGGCACGGCATCATGGCCTTTAGCAGTAATTACGCGCTTTACGGCGACATGAGCGAGCGCGTCATGTCCCTGATCGAGTCGATGGTGCCTGCCGCCGAGATCTACAGCATCGACGAGTGCTTCGCTGACCTGTCCGGGATTCAGGAAAACCTGACCCAGTTCGGGCGAAAGCTCAGGTCCAGGATCTTCCAGTGCACCGGCATACCTGTGGGGGTTGGAATCGCCGGCACAAAGACCTTGGCCAAGCTTGCCAATCACATGGCCAAGCGCTTGCAAGCCCAGACTGGCGGGGTGGTCGATATTACCGAGCCGTTCAAGCGCGATTGGGTGCTACGCAATACCAAGGTGAAAGAGGTGTGGGGAGTGGGCCGCCGTATGACTGCCCACCTTGAAGCGATGGGCATTCACACGGCGATGGATCTGGCCAAGGCTGATGCCTGGACGCTGCGACAGAAATTCAGTGTGGTGGTCGAAAAAACTGCCCGCGAGTTGGCTGGCACGCCTTGCCTGGAGTTGGATGAGGCTGAGCCGCCGAAGCAGGAGATCTGCTGCAGCCGGATGTTCGGCAAGCGGCTGACTGAGCTGGCGCCCATCAAGCAGGCGGTGGCCACCTATGTCGGTCGGGCTGCAGAAAAACTTCGGGCCCAGGGTTCGGTGTGCAAGCGCATGCGCGTCAGCGTCCGCACCGGCATGTTCAACCCGGATGAGGCGCACCACGCACAGGGGGCTTTGGTTGAACTTCCATACCCCACCTGCGACACGCTGTTGATGACCCGATTAGCCACAGAAGCGGTTGGCCGTATCTTCAGGCCCGGTTTTCGCTACAGCAAGGCAGAGGTGCTGCTGATGGACCTGCGGCAATCAGGTGAGTTTTCAGGGGACTTGTTTGCGCTGAAGCAATCGGTGGCATGTGACCGGTTGATGCAGGTGATGGATGGCATCAACGAGCGCTGGGGGAGGGGGACGATGCGCGCCGCCAGTGTGCCGGCGACACCGGACTGGGCAATGAGGAGGGAGATGATGAGCCAATCCTATACGACGCGGATCGACCAGTTGTGGACGGTCAAATGTTGAGGCTGCCAACGGCCTGGTTGGCCGAACTCAATGACCAATCGGCTCTGGTGGCCGATCCCGATGGTCGAGCAGCTGTGCTTGCTGAACTCGCGATTGCCGCGCACCGGCGCAGCGACGTTGATGCAGACCAGCTCGTCGAGATGCTGGAGTTCGCCGAGTCTGCTCGGCTATGGGCACTGTTTGAGCGTGAAGAGGTAGCGTGAGGCGCTCGAAGCGACTGGGGGCTATAGGCCGTTCTTGTATCGGTTTGCAAACCGTCTTCGCCCGTTCGATGGTGATGCAGTCGATGCCGACCCCCTTTGAGCAGGTGGCAGGTGATGCCGCGCCAAGGCTTGAGCGCCTCCATGCCCAGGTCGATCGCACGGTCTATGCCTGATGCTCCGTGCCCGCCATATCACGGTAGTGAATGGCGGGGAGACGATTACAACCGATTGTCCGATTCAAATCACAAACCGGTGGTACTCGGTTGCTTAGCGCCGGGCTTTGGCTATGGTGGCAATACACCATCCGAATAAGACCAAAGTATTAGGAGAGCGCCATGAGGATACGCGGTGAAGTTTTCTGGGCTTGGGCTGACCCGACGCTTCACAGTAGGACTCATGACGAAAGACTCGATGACGGAACATTCATAGATGTGCAGGTGCGACTGTCGCGCACAGGTAACACGCAGATGTTCATCGGGGTGTATGCCTCAGGCGGCATGGCCCTTCATGAGGAGGCATTCGATTCACGTCCCGGTGAATCCATGACCAGAGCGCTGGCCTGGGGTGTGGGGCGCGCCCGTCGGATCGCGGCCGGAGAGATTAGTCAGTCGGAGCGCTCAAAGACCGGGTAAGGCCTCCCGCTGCGGTGCTTACGTTGGCAGTCAAGAGTCAGTTCGAGCGAGAGGAGAAGTGATACGTTCGTCGGGATTTCACCAGCAGTAAGAAACACCAGACAGGTGTGCTAGTCGGTGTAAGTAGTACTGATAAGAAACATGGACTTGCGGGTGAATTCTCATGGACACTGATAATCAAGAGCGCCAGTATCATGCGTACCAAGCGCTCAAAAGGCTCAGCGAGTTGACGGCTGATACGATGACCAAGATCGCCTATGGGCAAATCGATAGCATCGATTGGTACGATACCTGCCGCAGCCACCGTGAGGCGTTCGATTACTGGATGGAGTTCGCCGATGCCCAGAATCTCAGGGTTCTGGAGGCGCCCCAGTTGAGAGGCGCGAGCAATAAATTGAACCCGCGATTGAGAAGTAGATATCATTCAGAGCGTCAGGGCGTTCGTGAATAAGTCCTTAAGGTCTGGCGCTACACGAGTGCAAAATCAGTGACACAGCCCTTTGCGTCGATGGCCACCGTGAGCACTTGAGGGTCGCTCAGGCCCAGGCCCTCTTCTGTGTAGACAAACGCCCACCGAAGCAATCTCAGCTCCCCCCGGCTCTCGCAGTTCTCATACGGGCCAAGCAGTCGTTCTAGCTCGGCTGATGTGGATTGCCCGCAAACGATGTACTTCAACTGCTCCTCAATCCGGGTAGCGCTGATGCTGAAACTCTCAAGCAGCATTTTGCGCTCCAGAGCGGTCATCAGGCGATTTGAATCCGTTTGCATCGTCTCAATACACTCCATAACCAGATCGTAGGTTTGTAGGGCAATTCCCGGGCGGAAGCGGATTTTACCCATGAAATGTACTGAGTAGTACAAAAAGATGACCAAGGGTCGTACCTTAGCTGATCACCCGCTGTGGCGCGCGACGGCCTGGGAGTCGGTTGTTTCCTCGGGGCCAAAGATTTCCGAAACCGAGCAGCTACGGAGTGAGGGTGAGGATGCGTGACGGTTGGCATTCAGCGTCCGGCGGTATTAGGCCCGCCAGAAAAAGAAAACGATCGTGTCCCGGGAAGTGGTGTAACTGAACCAGCCGAAGGCGCCCTGCGGGCGAAAGAGGATGGTCATCGTGGTTCTTGGCTAACGTTGAGTTT
>NZ_JBIVGS010000016.1:0-111641 GCF_044748785.1 Pseudomonas sp. NPDC089743 | reverse complement strand
AACGTCTACAACACCAATGCGCCGCTGACCAACAGCATTACCAAGGTCGACGGCGGTAATTACGAACAGCTCGAAACCGCGGGCACCCCGACCACCACGGTCACCGACAGCCCGGCTACCCAGGCGACCACCAACCTGGTGTTGAGTGCCACCGGCGATGTCGCTGAAGGCGGTCAGATCGTTTACACCGCCACGCTGAGCAACCCAGCGGGCACGGCGATGACCGTGACCCTGAGCAATGGCGCGACCATCAATATCGCTGCAGGCCAAACCTCTGGCCAAGTGACTGTCGCCGCACCGGCTGACGATGTTTACAAAGACGCCGGTCAGGTCAAAGCCACCGTCACCGGCACCACCGGTGGTGACTTTGAAAACCTTGCGGTCAATCCGGCTGAAGCCATAACTAACGTCAGCGATACGCTCGACACGTCGACCGTCACGTTGACCGCCACTCCAAGCGTGGTCGAGGGCGGCACCGTGGTGTACACCGCCTCGGTGTCGGCGCCTGTTACTGGTTCGCCGCTGGTCGTGACCCTGGCCAATGGTCAAAGCATCACCATCGGTGTCGGCGAGTCGTCCGGTTCGGTCAACTTTGTTGCGCCGAATAACGTCTACAACACCAATGCACCGCTGACCAACAGCATTACCAAGGTCGAGGGCGGGAATTACGAGAAGTTGGATACCGCAGGTACTCCAACCACGACGGTCACCGACAGTCCGGCTACTCAGGCGACTACCAACCTGGTGCTGAGCGCCACTGGCGATGTCGCCGAGGGCGGTCAGATCGTTTACACCGCCACGCTGAGCAACCCAGCGGGTACGGCGATGACCGTGACGCTGAGCAACGGCGCGACCATCAATATCGCGGCCGGCCAGACCTCTGGCCAAGTGACCGTCGCAGCTCCGGCCGATGACGTCTACAAAGACGCGGGCCAGGTCAAAGCCACCGTCACTGGTACCACCGGTGGTGACTTCGAGAACCTCGCAGTCAATCCGGCTGAAGCCGTAACTAACGTCAGCGATACTCTCGACACGTCGACCGTCACGTTGACCGCCACTCCAAGCGTGGTCGAGGGCGGCACCGTGGTGTACACCGCGTCGGTGTCGGCCCCAGTCACCGGCAGCCCACTGGTGGTCACCCTGGCTAACGGCCAAACCATCACCATCGGTGTCGGCGAATCGTCCGGCTCGGTCGACTTCGTTGCGCCGAATAACGTCTACAACACCAATGCACCGCTGACCAACAGCATTACCAAGGTCGACGGCGGTAATTACGAACAGCTCGAAACCGCGGGCACCCCGACCACCACGGTCACCGACAGCCCAGCTACCCAGGCGACCACCAACCTGGTGCTGAGTGCCACCGGCGATGTCGCTGAAGGCGGTCAGATCGTCTACACCGCGACCTTGAGCAATCCAGCCGGCACGGCGATGACCGTCACCCTGAGCAACGGCGCGACCATCAATATCGCGGCCGGCCAGACCTCTGGCACGGTCTCTGTTCCAGCCCCGGCGGATGACGTTTACAAAGACGCCGGCCAGGTCAAAGCCACCATCACCGACACCACCGGTGGTGACTTCGAGAACCTCGCAGTCAATCCGGCTGAAGCCATAACTAACGTCAGCGATACGCTCGACACGTCGACCGTCACGTTGACCGCCACTCCAAGCGTGGTCGAGGGCGGCACCGTGGTGTACACCGCGTCGGTGTCGGCCCCAGTCACCGGCAGCCCACTGGTGGTCACCCTGGCTAACGGCCAAACCATCACCATCGGTGTCGGCGAATCGTCCGGCTCGGTCGACTTCACCGCGCCAAACAACGTCTACAACACCAATGCGCCGCTGACCAACAGCATTACCAAGGTCGACGGCGGTAATTACGAACAGCTCGAAACCGCGGGCACCCCGACCACCACGGTCACCGACAGCCCGGCTACCCAGGCGACTACCAGCCTGGTGCTGAGCGCCACCGGCGATGTCGCCGAAGGCGGTCAGATCGTTTACACCGCCACGCTGAGCAACCCGGCAGGCACGGCGATGACCGTGACCCTGAGCAATGGTGCGACCATCAATATCGCGGCAGGCCAGACCTCCGGCACGGTCTCTGTTCCAGCCCCGGCTGACGATGTTTACAAAGACGCCGGTCAGGTCAAAGCCACCGTCACCGGTACCACCGGTGGCGACTTTGAGAACCTCGCAGTCAATCCGGCTGAAGCCGTGACCAATGTCAGCGATACGCTCGATACGTCGACCGTGACCCTGACGGCGAATGCTTCGGTAATCGAAGGTGGCGTGGTGACCTACACCGCCTCGGTGTCGGCGCCGGTCACCGGCAGCCCGCTGGTCGTGACCCTGGCCAACGGCCAAACCATCACCATCGGCGTCGGCGAATCGTCCGGCTCGGTCAACTTCACCGCACCGAACAACGTCTACAACACCAATGCACCGCTGACCAACAGCATCACCAAGGTTGAAGGCGGTAATTACGAACAGCTCGAAACCGCGGGCACCCCGACCACCACGGTCACCGACAGCCCTGCTACCCAGGCGACCACCAACCTGGTGCTGAGCGCCACCGGCGATGTCGCTGAAGGCGGCCAGATCGTCTACACCGCCACGCTGAGCAACCCGGCAGGCACGGCGATGACCGTGACCCTGAGCAATGGTGCGACCATCAATATCGCGGCAGGCCAGACCTCTGGCACGGTCTCTGTTCCAGCCCCGGCGGATGACGTTTACAAAGACGCCGGCCAGGTCAAAGCGACCGTCACTGGTACCACTGGTGGTGACTTCGAGAACCTCGCAGTCAATCCGGCTGAAGCCGTGACCAATGTCAGCGATACGCTCGATACGTCGACCGTGACCCTGACGGCCAATGCCTCGGTTGTCGAAGGTGGCGTGGTGACCTACACCGCCTCGGTGTCGGCGCCGGTCACCGGCAGCCCGCTGGTCGTGACCCTGGCCAACGGTCAAAGCATCACCATCGGTGTCGGCGAATCGTCCGGCTCGGTCAACTTCACCGCGCCAAACAACGTCTACAACACCAATGCACCGCTGACCAACAGCATCACCAAGGTCGACGGCGGTAATTACGAGAAGCTGGATACCGCTGGTACTCCAGCTACGACGGTCACCGACAGCCCGGCTACTCAGGCCACCACCAACCTGGTGCTGAGCGCCACTGGCGAAGTCGCCGAGGGCGGTCAGATCGTCTACACCGCCACGCTGAGCAACCCCGCCGGCACGGCAATGACCGTCACCCTGAGCAACGGCGCGACCATCAATATCGCGGCCGGCCAGACCTCTGGCCAAGTGACCGTCGCCGCCCCGGCCGATGACGTCTACAAAGATGCCGGCCAGGTCAAAGCCACCATCACTGGCACCACCGGTGGCGACTTCGAGAAGCTGGCGGTCAACCCGGCGCAAGCCGTGACCAACGTCAGCGATACGCTCGACACGTCGACCGTCACGTTGACCGCCACTCCAAGCGTGGTCGAGGGCGGCACCGTGGTGTACACCGCGTCGGTGTCGGCCCCAGTCACCGGCAGCCCCTTGGTTGTCACCCTGGCCAACGGCCAGAGCATTACCATCGGCGTCGGCGAATCGTCCGGCTCGGTCAATTTCACCGCGCCGAACAACGTCTACAACACCAACACCGCGCTGACCAACAGCATCACCAAGGTCGACGGCGGCAACTACGAGAAGTTGGTCACCGCTGGCTCCCCGTCAACGACGGTAACGGATGTGGCAGGCACCAAGGACACCACGAGCCTTGTCCTGAGCGCGACGCCAACGGTCGCCGAAGGCGGCAAAATCACCTACACCGCAACCTTGTCCAACAAGGCCGGTTCTGACATGACCATCAAATTGAGCAATGGCGAGACCATCTCCATTGCCAAAGGTCAGACCGAGGGCAGCATCACCCTCAACGCGCCCGCCGATGACCCTTACATCGATGCCGGCTCGGTACAGGTCAAGATCGACGGCAGCACCGGCGGCGATTTCGAATTGCTCGCCGTCGACGGCGCTTACGCCGTGACCAAGGTCTCCGATACGATCGACAATACCAGCCTGACCCTCAGCGCCACGCCCACCGTCGCCGAAGGTGGCCAGATCACCTACACCGCCACGTTGAGCAACCCGGCGGGCACGGCGATGACGGTCACCCTGAGCAATGGCCAGACCATCAACATTGCAGCAGGCAAAACGTCAGGCTCGGTGATTGTCGCCGCGCCCGCCGAGGATGTGTACATCGATGCGGCGGACGTGTCGGCGAAAATTACCGGCACTTCAGGTGGCAACTTCGAAAACCTCGTCGTCAGTAACACGCCAGCGGTCACCGCCGTGACCGACACCATCCAGACGACTACCCTGAGCATCAGTGGTACAACCGCTGTTGCCGAAGGTGGCAACGCGACTTACACGCTGAACCTCAGCAACAATGCGCAAACCGATGTGACGGTGAAGCTTTCGTATACCGGCACCGCCACCAATGGCGCCGACTACACCGGTGTGGCCATCGTCACGATCAAAGCGGGCAGCAACTCAGCCACCTTCACCATCCCGACCATCAAGGACAACGTCACCGAAGGTACCGAGCAGTTCACCGTCAAGATCGACTCGGCCACCGGCGGCAACTTCGAAAACCTGGCGGTTAGCGGCAGCGCTGGTAGCGTCACCACCCAGATCTTCGAGCCGGCGCCCGTCCTGGACCTGGACGCCAACAATTCTAGCGGCAAGACCGGCGCCGACTACCAGACCACGTTCACCGAGAACCAACCAGGAAGCGGTGTTTCGATCGGCGATATCGACGTGTCGATCACCGACTTCGACAGCTCGATGCTGACCGGCGCGACGGTGACCCTGACCAATCGCCAGCCAGGCGATGCCCTGAACCTGGGCAACAGCGTCAATGGCATCTCGATCAACGCCAACAGCACCGATGGCAAGGTGGTCCTGACCCTGAGCGGCACCGCTTCGCTGGCTGACTACATCCAGGCGATCAAGAACATCACCTTCATCAACACCAGTGAAGACCCGAGCACCGTCCCTCGGATCATCACGGTCACGGTGACTGACGGTGTGAACACCTCGAACACGGCCACCACCACGGTCAACGTCGTGGCGGTCAATGACCTGCCCACCACTACCGGCGGAGCGGTCACCGGCACCGAGGACACCGACCTGGTGCTGGGTTGGAGCGACTTCAACATCAGCGATGTCGACTCCTCGCTTAGCAGCCTAGGGGTGACCATCACCCAGCTGCCAGGGGCCGGTACCTTGAAGCTGTACAACGGCACCAGCTGGGTCGATGTGAAGGCAGGCCAGACCATCAGCCAGGCCGACATCGCCGCCGGCAAGCTCAAGTTCGTTCCCGTGGCTAACCAATCGGGTGTCGACGGTTACGGTGGTACCGGTGTGGGCAACAAGCAGGCGGACTACGCGCAGATCAAGTACGCGCCTACCGATGGCAAGGGCACGGGCAGCGAAGCCACGCTCAAGGTCGATATCACGCCGATGGCCGACAAGCCGGACCTGAGCATTGGCAGCAACAACGTCAATTCGCTGGGCCTGACCAAGGAAACCTGGACCAGCCTCAACGGCCTGGGCACCAACGGCAATGGCATCACCGGTGACGCGCTGAAGAACGTGTTCGCCAACTCCGGCAGCGCCGGCAAGAGCGAGCAGGTGACCACGGTCGACACCACGGCCACCGTCACCCCGGGGTCGGGCTCGAAGACCTCAGGCCTGATCTACCTGGAGGCCGGCAAGACCTACACCTTCAGTGGCACCGCTGACGACAGCCTGCAAATCGTCATCGGCGGCAAGAACGTCGCCGGCGGTACCTGGGGCTCGGCCAGCGGCAGCATTTCCGGCAGCTACACCCCGACCACCAGCGGCTATTACACCCTGGAGATCTACAACGCCAACCAGGCCGGGCCAGGTAGCCTTGACGTCAACATCAAGGTGGGTAATGGCGCGGTCACAGACCTTAGCAGCGCCAACATCCCGATGTACCCGAACGTCGCCGCGCTGGCCAACGCCGGTGTCACGGTGTCCGACCTGCATGGCAGCAACGGCGTGGGTTACTACGACGGCTACAAGCTCAACGAAGGCGGCGAGAATGGTGCGCCGGTCAAGTTGGTAGGCATCAGTACCGCGCTGACCGACACCGATGGCTCCGAGAGCCTGAGCGTCAAGCTCAGCGGCATCCCGACAGGCTCGGTAGTGGCCGACAATGCAGGCCATACCTTCACCGTTGGTGCCAGTGCGGTGGATGTCACGGGTTGGAATCTGGGCAGCCTGACCATCAAGCCGCCGGCCTACTACTCCGGCCAGTTCGACGTGAAAGTCACTTCGACGTCCACCGAAAGCGTTGGCGGCAGCACTGCCACCAGCGAAGGCAGCATCAAGGTCACGGTCTACCCGCAGTCGTACACCACCAGCAACCTGTCGTCCGACAGCGATAGCATCACCGGCACCGATGGCAATGACATCGTGGTCGCGGATGTCAGCGGCCTGCACGTGGTACCAGGCAAGGACTACAACATCGCCTTCATCGTCGACACCTCGGGCAGCATGGGCTCTGCGGGCGTCGATGCCGCGAAGCAATCGCTGGAGTCGGTGTTCAAGACCTTGGCTGCAAGCGTCAAGGGCGCACAGTCCGGGACGGTGAATATTCTGTTGGTCGACTTTGCCACCCAGGTCAAGAGCAGCGTATCGGTGACCCTCAACGATGCGGGCCTGAAAACCCTGCTGAGTGCGCTGGGCACGTTGAACTCCAATGGCGGCACCAACTATGAGGATGCCTTCAAAACGACAGCCAACTGGTTCGCCAACCTCAAGGCTGCAGGTAGCACCGGTAGTAACCAGACATTCTTCATCACTGACGGTGAGCCGACCTACTACCAGACCAGTGAACAGGGCAACCCGAACCTGGGCAACACCAACGTCAAGCTCGATACGTTCCTGTCGTCGATCAACTACAAGATGGGCGATACCGTTACCAACTATCAGTTGGATACCAACAACCGTCTCTCGATCGACAGCAGCGGCAAGTTGACCATGCAGGTTCGCGAGTTGGACTGGAGCTGGAACTCGGGTTACTACTACAAGTGGTCCACCCAGAGCACAGCCACTATACGTGCCGAGGGTAATGGGGGTTATGAGCTGTCGACCCGCGACGGCACGGGCAACTCGACTGACCGGGCAACCACCAACAACTCGACTGACAGCTTCAAGATCCTCGCTGGTTTGTCCGACGTCGAGGCGATTGGCCTCAACAGCGGCGTGAACAAGGATGACCTGAAGCCCTATGACTCCGATGGCAAGCCACAGGCCAACATCGACCCGAGCAAACTGGCAGATGCCATCCTCGGCCACACCGAAGTCACCCAGCCGGGCAACGACACTGTCAACGGTGGTGATGGCAACGACATCATCTTCGGCGACCTGCTGACCTTCCCGACGGTCGCCGGCACGGGTGTAGAAGCGATCCAGGGTTACGTGGCGAACAAGCTCGGTGTGGATGCGGGCGATGTCGACGCGCGGGCAATGCACAAGTACATCAACGAGCATTACACCGAGTTCGATATTGCGGGCAGCAATGATGGCGCCGACACCCTTATGGGGGGCGCAGGCAATGACATCCTCTTCGGCCAGGGGGGTAATGACACCCTCGATGGCGGCAAAGGTAATGACATCCTGCTGGGCGGCACTGGCAACGACACCCTGATCGGCGGCCAAGGCAATGACATGCTGATCGGTGGCAGCGGTGCCGACACCTTCGTGTGGAAGTCCGGTGACATTGGCAGTGACGTGATCAAGGACTTCAAAGTCAGCGAGGGTGACCGCCTGGACTTGCGCGACCTGCTGCAAGGTGAGAAGGCCAGCACTATCGACAACTTCCTGAAGATCACCACCGTCGATGGGTCCTCGACCTTGCAGGTCAGCACCGAAGGCAAGCTCAACGCAGCCGGTGGCCTGGCCAATGCCGATGTGTCTATCAAGCTGGAAGGGGTCAACTGGTCCAATACCACGGTCAACTCGTTGATCAGCGGTGCCGACCCCACCATCAAGATCGATAACGCCTGATCCCGTCTGCGCGGTGGCCACCTCGGCCACCGCGCAGCGCGGTCTTTTCTGTCATCTTCGTGCAGCGCATACTTCTGCGCCGGGCTGTCATGCCCGATGAACTTTGCCTATGCTGCTGACTACCAACAAGGAACCATCGTGACGAGGGATGACGCCATGTTCTACGTGCAACGCGACGCCGAGGGCCAGTTGCTGCGGGTAGAAGCTGCACCTTATGCCGAACACACGGAGATCCTCCCAGCAGATCATGCCGAGATTCAGGAGTGGTTTGCTGACGATGTCGTCGAAAATAGCCTCAAGCAGCTGAAACAGAGCGACTTGGACATGATCCGGGTGCTTGAGGACTTGATCGAGGTGCTCACTGCCAAAGGTGTCTTCAGCATCACCGACCTGCCGCCTGGCGCCCAAGCCAAGCTGCTCAGTCGCTCCACCGCGCGAAAGGCGCTCGGCAGCTTGAACAACCTGATCGAGGAAGAGGAGGAGGGTGGGCTGATTTAATCCTCCGCGCTTGTCTGCTTGGCCGGCAGACAACTGCCCTCTCATATCGTTATTCATTAAAGGTATTTAAATTATTATTTTAATTACCTTATAGTCACTCCACTGCGTACCCGTCGACCAATCGATGCGCCGCACGACTTGAACCCACACGGGTAAACCCCCGTGCGTTTCTGATCGTTGCGCGTCATTGAAGTCGCGCACTGCGTGGGAGTGAAAAATGTCCGCCGCCTCGAACGCCTTGCCGTCCAACCACCGCGCTCAGCCGCAAGCCTTTGAAATCCGCCCGTTCTCGGGTGCCGTTGGCGCCGAGATCATCGGCCTGGACCTGGCTAAACCGGTCAACGCCGAGGACTTCAGCCTCATTCATCGCGCCCACCTCGACCACCACGTACTGGTGCTGCGCGACCAGCGCATCAGCCCTGAACAGCAGATCGCTTTCAGCCGCCGTTTCGGGCAACTGCAGATCCATGTGCTGAAGCAGTTTCTGCTCACAGGCCACCCCGAGATACTGATCGTCTCCAACATCATCGAGAACGGCCAAAACATCGGCCTGGGCGATGCCGGCAAGTTCTGGCATTCAGACCTCTCATACAAAGCGCTCCCCAGCCTGGGATCCATGCTGCATGCCCAAGAGTTGCCCAGCGAAGGTGGCGACACCCTGTTCGCCGACATGCACAAAGCCTGGGACGCGGTACCTCAAGCACTGCGCAAGCAGGTCGAGGGCCGCAGCGCCGCTCACTCCTACACCGCCCGTTATGCCGAGACCAAGTTCGAAGGCAACTGGCGCCCGACCCTTAGCGCCGAGCAGCTTGCACAGGTACAGGAAGTGGTCCATCCGGTGGTGCGTACCCATCCGGAAAACGGCCGCAAGGCCCTGTTCGTCAGCGAAGGGTTCACTACCCGGATCATCGGCCTGCCGGATGATGAAAGCCGCGATGTGCTGCAGCAGCTTTATGCCCTGAGCGTGCTCGAAAAGAACATCTACCGCCACCAGTGGCAGCCACACGACCTGGTGTTCTGGGACAACCGCTCGCTGATCCACCTTGCCACAGGCTGCCCGGCCCACCTGCGACGCAAGCTTTTCCGCACCACCATCCAGGGCGATGCCCCGTTCTGACGACTGAGGAAACCATCATGCGCAAATCCATCAGCCGCCTGGCGGCAAGTATCAGCCTGGGCGCAAGCCTGGTCGTGGGCAGCCTTGCAGCCCCCACCCTGGCCCATGCCGAAGGCAAGATCCGCATCGCCGAGCAGTTCGGCATCGTCTATCTGCTGCTCAATGTGGTGCGTGACCAACAACTGATTGAAAAGCACGGCAAGGAGCAGGGCATCGACATCGACGTCGACTGGGCCCAGCTATCCGGGGGGGCCGCGATCAACGACGCGCTGTTGTCCGGCTCGGTGGACATCGCCGGTGCCGGCGTTGGGCCGTTGCTGACCGTATGGGACCGCACCAAAGGCCGGCAGAACGTCAAGGCAGTGGCCTCGCTGGGCAATTTCCCGTACTACCTGGTCAGCAGCAACCCGAACGTGAAGACCATCGCCGACATTTCCGATAAGGACCGCATTGCCGTGCCGGCCGTGGGCGTGTCGGTACAATCCCGCTTGCTGCAGTACGCCGCTGCCCAGCAGTGGGGCGACACGCAATACAACCGCCTCGACAAGTACACCCTGGCCGTACCGCACCCAGATGCCACCGCCGCGTTGCTCGCTGGCGGCACCGAGCTCAATGGGCACTTCTCCAACCCGCCGTTCCAGGACCAGGTGTTGGCCAACAAGGACGTGCACGTGGTGCTCAACAGCTATGACCTGCTCGGCCCCAACTCGCCGACCTTGCTGTTTGCCACCGAGAAATTCCGCAACGACAACCCCAAGACTTACAAGGCATTCGTCGATGCCCTGGCCGAGGCTGCGGACTTTGCCCAGAAGGACAAGGCGGCGGCTGCCGATACCTATATCCGCGTCACCAAGGCCAAGATTGACCGCGATGTGCTGATCAAGCTGATCGACAACCCCCAGTACGAGTTCACGGTAACCCCGAAGAACACCTACAAGCTGGCCGAGTTTCTCTACCGGGTAGGCGCCATCAAGCACAAGCCAGAGTCGTGGAAGGACTATTTCTTCCAGGATGAACGCCCACTGCAGGGGAGCTGATCGACCATGACCGCCCCATTGCCAGGCCACACGGCCAGCAACCTTAGCCGTGTGGCCACACCGCCCTTGCTCAAGGTGGATAACCTGAGCCTCGAATACCGTACTGCGCAGCGCGTGGTGCGGGCCACCCATCAGGTCAGCTTCGAAGTCGACCGTGCCGACCGCTTTGTCTTGCTGGGCCCCTCGGGGTGTGGCAAGTCCACATTGCTCAAGGCCGTGGCCGGGTTCATCAGCCCGCAACACGGGCAGATCCTGCTGCAGGGCCAGCCGGTCAACGGCCCTGGCCCCGATCGCATCGTGGTGTTCCAAGAGTTCGACCAGCTGCCGCCGTGGAAGACGGTAAAGCAGAACGTCATGTTCCCGCTGCTCGTTTCCGGCCAGCTCAAGCGAGCCGAGGCCGAAGAGCGCGCGTTGCATTACCTCGACAAGGTTGGCCTGGCGGCGTTTGCCGACGCTTATCCGCATACCCTGTCGGGCGGCATGAAAGCGCGCGTGGCAATTGCCCGTGCACTGGCCACGCAACCGAAGGTCCTGTTGATGGACGAACCGTTCGCCGCGCTCGATGCGCTGACCCGGCGCAAGATGCAGGAAGAGCTGCTGCTGCTGTGGGAGGAAGTGCGCTTCACCCTGTTGTTCGTCACCCATTCCATCGAAGAGGCGCTGGTGGTGGGCAACCGCATTCTGTTGCTGTCACCTCATCCAGGGCGGGTGCGGGCCGAGGTGCACAGCCATCAGTATGATCTCGGCAGCCTCGGCGCCAGTGACTTCCAGGCCAGCGCCCGGCGCATCCATCGGCTGTTGTTCGACGAGGCCGATGCCCCCGGGCCGGCCGAAGAGCTGGGTTTCAACGACATCCGCATCGCCTACTGACAGGAGCTTGAGCCATGACCACTACACCTGTACGACAGGAATACGAGGTGCAGCTCGAGCCGCTGCTCAGTGTGCCTTTGGAGCGCAACCTGCCGCTGGCGCAACGCTTGTGGCAGCACGGCTGGTTACGCAAGGCGGTGATCCTGGTGGTGATCGCAGCATTGTGGGAGGCCATTGCCCGCTACCAAGGCAACGACCTGCTGCTGCCGAGCTTCTTGCAGACTGCCGCAGCGCTGTGGGGCGGCCTGCTCAGCGGTGAGCTGCCGGCCAAAGTCGGCGTGTCGCTGGTGATCCTGCTCAAGGGGTACGTGCTGGGTATCGTGCTGGCGTTCGGTCTTACCAGCCTGGCGGTATCCACCCAGTTGGGCCGTGACTTGCTCGGTACCTTGACCTCAATGTTCAACCCGCTGCCGGCGATTGCCCTGCTGCCTCTGGCTTTGCTGTGGTTCGGCCTGGGCGACAACAGCCTGATTTTCGTGCTGGTGCATTCAGTGCTCTGGGCGCTGGCGCTCAATACCTACGCGGGCTTTCTGGGGGTGTCGGAGACGTTGCGCATGGCGGGGCGCAACTATGGCCTAAAGGGGCTACGGTTGGTGCTGCACATCCTGGTGCCCGCGGCACTGCCGTCGATCCTGTCGGGGCTGAAGATCGGCTGGGCCTTTGCCTGGCGCACGTTGATCGCCGCCGAGCTGGTGTTCGGTGCCAGCAGCGGCAAGGGCGGGCTGGGCTGGTACATCTTCCAGAACCGCAACGAGCTGTATACCGACAAGGTTTTTGCCGGGTTGGCGGTGGTGATCCTGATCGGGCTGCTGGTCGAAGGTTTGGTATTCAATACTCTGGAGCGGGCGACCGTGCGGCGCTGGGGGATGCAGCGCTGATCTGCAGCGGCCCTTAGTTCTGGTACTGCGCAGCCGCATTGCTCAGGGTCTGGGCAATCTCACTGCGCAGTTCATCCGGCTGCTCGACCTTCACGGCGTCCCCTTGGCTCAACACCCACCAGCGTACCGCCCAGCCATCTTCCATCGTCGCCTGCAGCCGATGCCCATGCTCCAGGGCAGTCAGCTGCATGTCTGCACTCAACGGCTGATCGCGCAACTGCCGCGCCACCCTGTCGTTGACCCAGGCTTGCAGCACCAGCCCATCACCTTGCGCCGGTTGTAGCGCTTCACCGCGCAAGTAGCCCTGCAGGTCGAAATTCCCGCGCAGCTCCCCCGCGGCGTTGACCGACCAGTGCCAGCCGAATGGAATGCTCTTGTCATTGCGCTCCAGCGGGAAGATCAACGACAGCTCATTGAGGTCGCGTTCAACCGTGCGCTTGCTGACACTGAAACCCACATCGCGCAGGCGCCACACCAGTTCTGCGCTGGTAATGCCCGGGGAACGGCTGGGTAGCTGGCGCAACAGCGCCCACTGACGGCTGAGGGTGGCGCGGGTAGTGGCGAACGGCAAAAGGTAACGTCCTTGTCTAGGCTTGCCGCATCAGGATGGCGGCATTAGCGGGTCATGGCAATTAGCCACGATCCGATCAGATCAAGCAGCCGCCAATTGGTTGCCTGGCGTCGAATCGTTCGCGACAGGTTTTGACGTGACGTCGCGCAGAATCACGCCTCATCACAGCCGCAGTAAGGCCTGTGGGTCGTTCAATGAGGATGAACATGTCAGCTGTCAGCAATATCCACTCGCTGCTCGCCCGTCTTCTGCCTGAGCAGGTCATTCCCGCGCCGACCCCCGCTGGCAGGCGACAGCGGCTGTTCGCCGGGGTGGGGTTGCCCAGCCAGCGGGCGCTGCTGGTCAACCGCCTGGACGAAGCGGCGGACCTGCAAGCGGTGTATGCCGACCTGCGCCATCAAGCGCTGGCTGGCCATGTGGCGGCGCTCAATGACCTGGGTTGGGTCTGGCTCAACGGCAAGTACTGGCGTGCCGACACCGTGCTGGCCGGGCACCTGCTGCGCATGGCGGCCATGCAAGGCAATGCCGCCGCCTGGTTCAACCTGGGGCAGCAACACTACTTCGGCAAGGGTGTGGAGGTTTCCTACGCCCAGGCCGCAGAGTGTTATCGCCATGCTTTTGACCGTGGCCTGCTGCATGCCGCAGCCGCACTCGGCGATTTGTACGAAGAAGAAGTCTGCGATGCGCAACTGGGCTGGCAGGTTGATCTTGCGCAGGCTTACCAATGGTTTCTTCGTGGCGCCGAACGGGGCGAGGTGCGTTGCCGCTTCGAGGTGGGCTACCGCTTGTTGCATGGCTTTAGTGTGCAGGCCGATATCAAGGCCGGGCTGTATTGGCTGGAGCTGGCGGCGGCGACCGGGGTCATGCAGGCGGCCGAGGAGCTGGCCGTGCATTTCAGCCGTAGCGATGCGGCGCGCTATCTGGATTGGCGGGATCGGGCCGTGCAGATGGGTAGTACGCTGGCATTGGCGATGAAGTTGGAGGACCAGGTACAGCCTCGATGAACAACAATTCATGTACACCCCCCGTCGCCCGCGGTTGACGACAGGGGGAGGGCCAGGCGTATATTGATAGTTAGCAAACTATGAATATCCCTGGTTCTTTACATGACGCTTGATTCACTGCGCCTGCAAGTCAGCACTGGCATGATCGTTTCCGCTCGCCATTGGCGGCGCATCTGCCATACGGCGCTGACCAGTTACGGCATTTCCGAAGCCTGCGCCGCACCCTTGCTGATGATCGTGCGCCTGGGCGATGGAGTGCACCAGGTAGCCGTGGCTCAGGCCGCGGGCCTGGAAAGCCCGTCGCTCGTGCGCCTGCTTGACCAGCTGTGCAAGGCCGGCCTGGTATGCCGTAGCGAGGATCCGCTGGACCGCCGTGCCAAGGCCCTGAGCCTGACGGGCGAGGGCCGGGCTTTGGCCGAAGCCATCGAAGCTGAGCTGGTGCGAGTCCGCCACGAAGTGCTGCAGGGCATCGATGAAGCTGACCTGCATGCCGCCTTGCGCGTGCTTCGTGCCTTCGAGGCGGCAGGCCTTGGCAGCACTGGCGGGGTGGCATGAACGGTTTCTTCAGTTCCCTACCGCCGGCCCGCGACTGGTTCTATGGTGTGCGTACCTTTGCCGCGTCGATGATCGCGTTGTACATCGCACTGCTCATGCAGCTGCCACGCCCGTACTGGGCGATGGCGACGGTCTATATCGTTTCCAGCCCGTTCGTTGGGCCTACCAGCTCCAAGGCCCTGTACCGCGCCCTTGGTACGCTGCTCGGCGCTGGCGGGGCAATCTTCCTGGTACCGCCGCTGGTGCAGTCGCCATTGTTGCTGACCGTCGCGATCGCCCTGTGGACCGGCACATTGCTGTACCTCTCGCTGAACCTGCGCACCGCGAACAACTACATGCTGATGCTGGCAGGCTATACGCTGCCGATGATCGCCCTGGCGGTGGTCGACAACCCGCTGGCAGTGTTTGACGTTGCGTCTTCACGTGCTCAGGAAATCTGCCTGGGGATCGTCTGCGCCGCTGTGGTCGGCGCCATTTTTTGGCCGCGACGCCTGGCGCCTGTCGTGGTCGGCTCGACCGGCACCTGGTTCACCGAGGCGATTCGCTACAGCGATACCTACCTCGCCCGGGATATGGCTGCCGACAAAGTAGGGGGTATGCGCGGTGCCATGGTCACCACCTTCAACTCGCTGGAGTTGATGATTGGCCAGCTGGGCCATGAGGGGGCAGGCCCGCATGTGGTGAAGAACGCACGCGAACTGCGTGGGCGGATGATCCACCTGTTGCCGGTCATAGACGCCCTCGACGACGCCCTGGTGGCCCTCGAAGGCCGCGCCCCTGCGCAGTTCGCCCAAGTGCAGCCAGTGTTGGCCGCCGCTCGCGAATGGCTCAAGGGCACCGCCGACAGTGCCTCGGTAGCACGCTGGACCGCCCTGCACGAGCAGATCGACCGCCTGCAGCCCGGAGCCGCCGCCCTCGACCAGCGTGCTGAGTTGCTGTTGTCCAATGCACTGTATCGCCTGACCGAGTGGGCCGACCTCTGGCAGGACTGCTGCACCTTGCAGCATGCCCTGCGCATGGATGACCCCAAGCCTTGGCGCGCAGTTTACCGCCACTGGCGCCTGGGCCGCCTGACACCCTTCTTCGACCGTGGCTTGATGCTGTATTCGGTAGTTTCCACCGTGCTGGCGATCATTGTCGCCTGCGGCCTGTGGATTGGCCTGGGCTGGAACGACGGCGCCAGTGCGGTGATTCTCGCCGCCGTGTCATGCAGCTTCTTCGCCGCCATGGACGACCCCGCACCGCAGATCTACCGGTTCTTCTTCTGGACCCTGATGTCGGTCATCTTCTCCAGCCTGTACTTGTTCCTGGTGCTGCCCCACCTGCACGATTTCCCGATGCTGGTGCTGGCATTCGCCGTGCCGTTCATATGCGTCGGCACCCTGACCGTGCAGCCCCGCTTCTACCTGGGCACCTTACTGACAATCGTCAACACCTCCACCTTCATCAGCATCCAGGGCGCCTACGACGCTGATTTCTTCACCTTCCTCAACTCCAACCTGGCAGGGCCTGCAGGGCTTCTGTTCGCGTTCATCTGGACCCTGGTGATGCGCCCTTTCGGGGTGGAACTGGCCGCTAAGCGCATGACTCGCTTCGCCTGGCGGGACATCGTCGAGATGACTGCGCCGGCGACCCTGGCCGAACGTCGCCAGCTCGGCGTGCAGATGCTCGACCGCCTGATGCAGCACCTGCCGCGCCTGTCGCAGACCGGCCAGGACACTGGCGCAGCCCTGCGCGACCTGCGCGTGGGGCTGAACCTGCTCGACCTGCTGGCCTACCTGCCGCGCGCAGGCACCCAGGCCCGCGAACGCCTGCAAACGGTGATCGAGGAAGTGGGCGGCCACTACCAGGCCTGCCTGCGCGCCGGTCAGCGCCTGCATGCCCCTGCGGCGCTGCTGCGCAACATGGAGCGGGCGCGCCTGGTGCTGAACCTGGATGAGCTGTACGAACGCGGCGATGCCCGCACGCACCTGCTGCATGCCCTGAGTGGCCTGCGCCTGGCATTGCTGCCGGGTGTCGAGGTGATGCTCGAGCCTGCCGAACAACCGCAACTGCCCCCCGGCCTCGACGGAGCGCCCCTGTGATCGGTGAACTGGATATCAGCGGGGTGTTCCTGCCCACGCTGCTGGTGATGATGGTCTGCACTTACGTGCTGTTTCTCGGGGTGCACGCGGTGCTGGTGCGCCTGCACTTCTACCGCCTGGTCTGGCACCGGGCGTTGTTCAACGTTGCTCTGTATGCCGTGCTGCTTGGCGCGGTGGACCATTTTTGCCGAAGCCTGATGCTGCCATGAAAAAACCTTTGCTGACCCTGGGCCGTGTGGTCCTGACCTTGCTGGTAGTGACCTTCGCCGCTGTGCTCGTGTGGCAGATGGTGGTGTACTACATGTTCGCCCCTTGGACCCGCGACGGCCACATCCGCGCCGACGTGATCCAGATCGCCCCGGATGTTTCCGGGTTGATCCAAAAGGTCGAAGTGCATGACAACCAGACCGTCAAACGCGGCGACGTGCTGTTCACCATCGACCAGGACCGCTTCACCTTGGCGCTGCGCCAGGCCAAGGCGACCCTTGGCGAACGCCAGGAAACCCTGGCCCAGGCCTCTCGCGAAGCGCAGCGCAACCGTAAGCTGGGCAACCTGGTGGCAGCCGAGCAACTGGAAGAAAGCCAGTCCCGCGAGGCCCGTGCCCGTTCGGCGGTGAGCGAGGCCCAAGTGGCGGTCGACACCGCCCAGCTCAACCTTGACCGTTCGGTGGTGCGCAGCCCGGTGGACGGCTACCTCAACGACCGCGCGCCACGTAACCACGAATTCGTCACGGCTGGCCGCCCAGTGCTTTCGGTCGTCGACAGTGCTTCGTATCACGTCGATGGCTATTTCGAAGAGACCAAATTGGGCGGCATCCACATTGGCGATGCCGTGGACATCCGTGTGATGGGCGACAACACTCGCCTGCGTGGCCATGTGCAGAGCTTTGCCGCTGGCATCGAAGACCGCGACCGCAGCAGCGGCAGCAACCTGCTGCCCAACGTCAACCCGGCGTTCAGCTGGGTGCGCCTGGCCCAGCGGATCCCAGTACGCATCGCCTTCGATGAAGTGCCGCAAGACTTCCGCATGATCGCCGGGCGTACCGCCACGGTCTCGATCATCGAGGGCCCGCGCCCATGAAACAGCTGATCCTGGCTGGCGTTTGCCTGTCGCTTGGGGCCTGCATGATGGTCGGCCCGGACTATGAAGTGCCCAAGGACGCGGCAGTGCAGCGCAGCGACCTCAGTGGGCCACTGCGCCAGGATGCTGCCAGCGTGGTGTCGGCGCCGGTACCTGAGGACTGGTGGCAGCTGTATCAGGATCAACGCCTCAATGAGCTGGTGCGCCAGGCATTGAGTGCCAACACCGAACTGCGTGTGGCGGCGGCCAACATTGCCAAGGCCCGTGCGCAGGTCGAGGTCGCGCAGTCGCAGGGTGGCTTCAATGGCGGCATCAAGGCCGGCGCCCAGCGCTTGCAGGAGTCTGGCGAGGCTTTCCTGCTGACCGAGAAGGTGCCAGTGGCCAACATCGGCGAGGCGATCATCAGTGCCTCCTACCAGTTTGACCTCTGGGGCACCTTCAAGCGCGGCACCGAAGCCGCCAAAGCCAATGCCGACGCTGTGCAGGCCGCCGCCGATACTGCCCGCATCACGCTGGTGGCCGATGTGGTCAAGGCTTACACCCAGGTGTGTTCGGCCAACGAGGAATACCACATCGCCCGTGAGTCGCTCGATCTGCAGCAGCAGAGCGTGCAGCTCAACCAGCGCCTGCGTGATGCTGGCCGGGGTGACGAAACCCAGGTCACCCGCTCGCAGACCCAGTTCAAATCGCTGCGCGCAGAGTTGCCGCGCTTCAAGGCCGAGCGGGAAACTGGCTTGTATACGTTGGCTGCGCTGCTGGCCAAGCCTGTGGAGCAACTGCCGGCCGGCACTGCCGATTGTGCCGAGCTGCCACATCTGAACCAGCTGTTGCCGGTCGGTGATGGCGCCGCGCTGCTCAAGCGCCGCCCCGACGTGCGCCAGGCCGAACGCCAGTTGGCGGCGTCTACAGCGAATATCGGCGTGGCCACGGGCGCGCTGTATCCCGACATCAGCATCGGCGCCCAGGTCGGTACCATCGGTATTCTCGAAAACCTGGGGGAACCTGCAACCAACCGGTGGGGCTTCGGCCCGCAGATCAGCTGGAGCATCCCCACCAACGGCACCCGTGCGCGCATTCGCATGGCCGAGGCCTCGACCCAGGCGGCGCTGGCACATTTCGACGGCGTGGTGCTCAACGCCATTCGCGAAACTCAGACCCGCCTGGCCCAGTACAGCGCCTTGCTGGACCGGCGTGATGCGCTGGCCGAGGCGGAAAAATCGGCGAAAGAAGCGGCGGACCAGACGCACCGGTATTACCAGGCGGGACGTGAGTCATTCCTGGCGGACTTGCAGGCGACTCGGACGTATACCGATATGCGTGCGCAGCTGGCTGCGGCCAACAGCCAGGTAGCCATGGGGCAGATCGGGGTGTTCCTGGCGTTAGGCGGTGGCTGGAAGGATGCCGCCAAGCATTGAGATTGCCCGGGTCGCTGGATGTCTGTCGGCGGGGCAGGCCGATATAAGGTGTTAATCCTAATGCCCTGCAACTGATATTTTTGTCAGTTTTCCCGCTCGCACGGTTCTGTCACGCTTCGTTCAAGATTGTTGAGTGCGTGTGAGGTCTTTATGGGAGCTACACCGAGCGCGAAATCTATTTATTCTCAAAAAAGATTCTACCGGAACACTGAGCTCGTGACGGTGATGGGAGCGCGTGCTGCGAGTTCGATAGTTAAGGCTGAAGCGGGCGACCTTGCGCAAATCGGAGCTGGGGAGGTGTCAGGCAGCACACTTTTATTATCAGGCCCGATGCGTACGGTTATGGGCGGTGCGACTGCAGTGCGCCATGAAATGCTTAGCTACAGCCCTTATGGTTTGAGCTTTCCTCAATCACCCATCTTGCCTGGATTCAACGGGCAACCACGTGAAGATCTCACGGGTTGGTATCTGCTAGGTAATGGCGCTCGTGGTTACAGCCCGGCTCTGATGCGATTCTTAAGTCAGGATGTGTTGAGCCCCTTTGGTCAGGGAGGGCTCAACTGCTATGCGTATGTCTCCGGTGACCCTGTCAATTTCAGTGATCCAACCGGGCATATGCCTAAGCGATTATTGACCCAACCGATTAACAGGCCGAAAAAATTGATTATGCCTCCCAATTCGCAGCAGGCGCCTGGTTCGAGGACACCTGCGAAACCTGCGATGAATCGATCTATTTCGAGTACCTCCAATTCGTCATTATCATCGCCCCTCTCGACGCCTTCGACTCCCGGCACAAGCGACCGGCACAGTTCGAAAAACGCTGTATTTATCAACGCTATCTCAAAAGAACATGAAGGTTGGAAGTTAGACAAGGTTGGGGTGCGCAAGAACCTAACGGTGTTGACAGAAGTGGAGCAGGGGAAGTTCGACACGTTTCAAAACGCGATTCACAATGAGGGGTTGCCGCCTTGGGAAGCAGCATTGCGTTTGGGTGATGCTCGCTACAAAATTTATGATAAAAACGTAGGGATTTATCAGTTTCGCCTCAGTGGAGCTCAACGTGTTCATTTTCAGGTGCAAGATAAAACCGTGATCATCCGCCAAGTAGGAGGGCATGAGTAGTTACGCTAAATATTCCCTAACACCTGAAATTGTAAGAGTTTTCCGAATAAAAAATGCTTAAGTTCTGATTCTGGGTCGATTTATCCTGCGGCGTCTGTTGGACAGCCTTCAGGCCTACGCCGCCCATCGCCGGAAAGCCAGCTACCACAAGCACAGCGCCGTCCTTAAAACCTGTAAAAAAGACTGGGGGAGCAGGCCAACCGGCGATCGAGGGCGGAGCCCGCGCCGGGTTTTTGTCTCAAGATTTTTCATGAAATCCGCCCCACAAACCTTGAGCGAAGCTGAGTGGAAGTGAACAATGTTCTCTTTCACATTCCCTTCGAAATTGCCTGGACAACATAGACACCCAGGCGCAAGGACGCCGAAAAGTCCTTGATGGCCTACCGCCAGTCACTGCAGGACGGCTTGCCTATCGCCCAGGCCGAACAGCGCCTGGCCGAAGCCAAGGTCAAGCTTGACCAAGCCTCCAAGCTGCTGGGCAGCCATGGCCTGAGCTGGTCGCTGAGCTACATTTCCGGTTTGTTGATCCTACTGCGCGAGGGCCTTGACGCGATTCGGGTATTGGCCGCGATCCTGGCCTTGCTGCGTAACACCGGCCAGCAGTCGGTGGTGCGCAGCGTCAACATCGGTTGGGCGCTGGCGCTGGTCGCCGGCTTCGGCACCCGGGCCCTGGCGGCCTATGTGATCGACGTCGGTGGCGCCCAACGAGCACTGCTGGAGGGTTGCACGGCGTTGTTCGCTGCCGTGATGGTGCTGTGGCTTGGCGGGTGGATGCACGACCGTCGCCATGCAGCCGCCTGGCAGGATCATATCAAGAGCAGCCTGGTCAGCGGCGGCGGGCGCTTCAGCTTTGCCATGCTGGCGTTCTTCTCGGTGTACCGCGAGCTGTTTGAAGTGATCCTGTTCTATGAAACCCTGTGGCTGCAGGCTGGCCCGGCAGGGCACCAGGCGGTACTCGCCGGGGATGCCACCGCACTGGTGCTGCTGGTCGGCCTGGCTTGGGTGATTTTGCGCGGTTCGGCGAAACTGCCGCTGGCGTTGTTCTTCAGCATTAACGCAGCCTTGCTGTGCGCGCTCTCGGTAGTGTTCGCCGGGCATGGCGTGAAGGCGCTGCAGGAAGCGGGAGTGCTGGGCACGCGGCCGGTGGCGTTCTTCGAGTTCGACTGGCTGGCAATTCATGCCGATGCGTACTCGCTGGCGGCACAGGCGGTGGCGTTGCTGGCTATTTTGGTGCTCTATGGGCGTGGTCGCCTGGCTGAGAAGCGCCGGGCTGCCGTTTAGGTATTGATGTTGCTGGCCTCTTCGCGGGGCAAGCCCGCTCCCACGGGATCGCCACAGGCCTTAGGCTCAGAGGTGTTCCTGTGTACGGGCTTGTCCTGCGAAGAGGCCGGCTCTGACAGAAGAGATTGCTACATGCGCATATGGATCGACGCCGACGCCTGCCCCAAGGCAGCCAAGGACCTGATCGTCAAATTCGCCCTCAAGCGCAAGCTCGAGGTGGTAATGGTGGCCGGGCAGGCCGTGGCCAAACCGGCCTTCGCCGTGGTGCGGCTGATCGTGGTACCCAGCGGCATGGATGCCGCCGATGATTACCTGGTCGAGCACGCCGTGCCAGGTGAGCTGGTCATCTGCAGCGATGTGCCGCTGGCCGACCGCCTGATCAAGAAGGGTGTAGCGGCACTGGACCCACGTGGCCGTGAGTTCGACGAGCGCAACATGGGCGACCGCCTGGCAGTGCGCAACCTGTTTACCGAGTTGCGCGAGCAGGGCCAGGTCGGCGGCGGGCAGGCGCCTTATGGCGAACGCGAGAAGCAGGCGTTCGCCAATGCGCTGGACCGTATTCTGGCCCGCTTGGCCAAGGGCTGATCAGTCAGCCTCGTGGGTCATTTCCAGCACACGATCCACCAACTTGTAAATGCCGCCAGCCGCCTCGCTGATCGACTGGGCCAGCATGTACGCCGGCGTAGTCACCAGCTTGCGCTGGGTGTCCTCGACAATGTCATGCACATCGCACTCTTCATGGGTGCCCCCCATCTTGACCACCGCAGCGGCAGTATCGGCATCGTTACCGATGGTGCAGACCACACCCGGGCCGTAGATCTTCGCCGCCAGTGCCGGTGAAATGCACATCAGGCCAACCGGCTTGCAGGCTTCGGCAAAGGCTTCGGCCAAGGCCAGTACCTGCGGGTTGACCGTGCACTCGCTACCTTGGGTGGCAAAGTCGGACAAGTTCTTCGCCGCGCCGAAACCACCCGGCACGATCAGCGCGTCGAAGTCCTCGGCCCTGGCCTCGCTGATGTCCTTGACCTCACCGCGGGCGATGCGCGCCGATTCCACCAGCACATTGCGCGACTCAGGCACCTGCTCACCGGTGAGGTGGTTGATCACATGCATCTGCGCGATGTTCGGCGCGAAGCACTGCACCTGTGCGCCGCGCTGGTCGAGGCGCAGCAGGGTGATCACGCTTTCATGGATTTCGGCGCCATCGTAGACGCCACAGCCGGAAAGAATCACCGCTACTTTTTTCGTCATGCTCATTACTCCAGTGTCGAGGCGCTAAATGTCCTCTAGTTTGGCAGATGTGGCCATAGGGGTTGCCATGGGAGCATCCTAATCTCTCTGGGTACCCTTGGAGGCAGCTGTCCATGGACCTGATTCTGCTGGCCGTACCGTTCTTTTTCGTGCTGATCGCGGTTGAACTGGTCGCCGACCGTGTGCGTGGCCAGCGTAATTTCACCGTGGCCGATTCGATCAACAGCCTGAGCACTGGCGTGCTTTCCACCAGCACCGGCCTGCTGACCAAGGGGGTAGGGGTGGTGACCTATGCACTGGCGTGGGAGCATCTGGCGCTGCTGCACTTGCCGGACCACGCCCTCTGGGTCTGGTTGCTGGCGTTCGTGCTGTACGACTTCTGCTATTACTGGCTGCACCGCTTGGGGCATGAGCGCAATGTGCTGTGGGCAGCCCATTCGGTGCATCACCAGAGCGAGGAGTACAACCTCACCACCGCGTTGCGCCAGACCAGCAGCGGTTTCCTCTTTTCGTGGATCTTCTACCTGCCGCTGGCGCTGCTCGGCGTGTCGCCCTGGGTGTTCATAACGGTGGCGTCGCTCAACCTGCTGTACCAGTTCTGGGTGCACACCCGGCACATTCCCAAGTTGGGCTGGCTCGAATGGATACTGATCACTCCGTCCAACCATCGCGTCCACCATGCGCAAAATCCTGTTTATTTGGATCGCAACTACGGCGGTGTGTTCATTCTTTGGGACCGTCTGTTTGGCACATTCAAGGAGGAAGATCCGGCCGAGCCCGTGGTGTTTGGCGTGACCACGCCGCTGGCCAGCTGGAACCCGTTGTGGGCCAACCTGCAGTTCTATGCCCAGCTCTGGGACGATGCCCGGCGCACCGAAAGCCTGTGGGACAAACTGCGTATCTGGTTCATGCCCACTGGCTGGCGGCCGGCGGATGTGGCCGCGCGTTATCCACAGGCCAAGCAGAACCTGGCGCTGTTCCGTAAGTTCGCGGTGGCCCTGGGGCGGGCGCAGCAGGTTTACGTGGTGCTGCAGTTCGCTGTTTACGTGGCATTGGGCAGCTACTTGATGAGCGTTGCCGAGCAGGTGCCGACAGCGGCCCTGGTGCTGGGCTGGGCGGTGATGGCGTTGGGCCTGTTTGCCTTGGGCGCGGCCCTGGAGAACCGGCCGTGGGCAGGGCGCCTGGAGCTGGTGCGCCTGTTGTTGAATGCGCCCGCACTGTATCTGGCTGGCGCTCTGGGCTTAGGGGTTGTCACGCCCTTGGTCTGGGCCATGCTCGCGCTTTACAGTTTGCTCAGCCTCGTCGGCCTGGGCTTGTGCGGCGGCCTTGCGTTCGGCGCGCAAGGTGCGAAAGCGCCGGCGCAGCCACAGCAGGGCACCGAGCAGCAGCAAGCCACCGAGCACCCATAGCTCGTACTTCTTCACGTTGCCCAGCATGCCTTCCAGAATGGCGCCGAAGTGGTACGCGGCAGCGCCCAGGGCCAAGGCCCATACGGCTGCACCGATGCCGTTGAGCAGCAGGTAACGCCGGGGTGGGTAGCCAGACAGGCCGATAGCCACGGGCATCACCGTGCGCAGGCCATAGACGAAGCGGAAGCTCAGTACCCAGATGTCGGGGTGGCGGCGGATATGCTCCAGCGCCCGGTCGCCCATCGCCTGCCAGCGCGGCTTGCGCGCAAGGATCTTGCGCCCGTGCCGGCGGCCCATGAAGTACCACAGCTGGTCGCCGGCATAGCTGCCGAAGAATGCCACGATCACCACCAGGCTGATGTCCATGTACCCGCGGAACGCAAGGAATCCTGCAAGCACCAGGATGGTCTCGCCTTCAAAGAAGGTGCCTAGAAAAAGGGCAAAATAGCCGAAATCCTGCAGGAATTGTTGAAGCATTTTCTGAGGTGCTGGCGAAATGAACGCGCAGCCTACCCCTTCACGCGCGTTCGTGAAAGTGCCCAGGCGCGTCTCGACGTGAACAATTCGTAGAAGGACAATGGCTTGAGCCATAAGTCGCGGGCTTGCCTATAGATGTAACACAGACGTCATAATGGCCGCTTATCGTCCCGCTCAATTGATGATAGGGCGTTAACGTCCTCCAGGAACGCCAGATGAATAATGAAGTGCTAACCCCTGTCGCGATCAAGGATGCTCAGGCAGTCCCTGAAGAGATGGTGCAGACCCCGCCGGATCTGCCAGAGGCCCCGGAGCCTGCAGCAGAGGCCGCCGCCCCAGCGCCCGTGCATGCTGCCCCCGCGCCGGCCATCGCCATCCCAAGCCTGGACGACAGCAGCCTGTACATTCATCGCGAGCTGTCGCAACTGCAGTTCAACATCCGCGTGCTGGAGCAGGCGCTGGATGAGTCCTACCCGCTGCTCGAGCGCCTGAAATTCCTGCTGATCTTCTCCAGCAACCTCGATGAGTTCTTCGAGATCCGCGTCGCGGGCCTGAAGAAGCAGATCAACTTCGCCCGTGAACAGGCCGGTGCCGACGGCCTGCAGCCGCATCAGGCGCTGGCGCGCATCAGCGAGCTGGTGCACACCGAAGTGGAGCGCCAGTACGCCATCCTCAATGACGTGCTGCTGCCGGAGCTGGAAAAGCACGCGATCCGCTTCATCCGCCGCCGTTACTGGACGCCCAAACTCAAGACCTGGGTGCGCCGCTACTTCCGTGACGAAATTGCGCCGATCATCACCCCGATCGGTCTGGACCCGACGCACCCGTTCCCGTTGCTGGTGAACAAGAGCCTGAACTTCATCGTCGAACTCGAAGGGGTCGATGCCTTCGGTCGTGATTCGGGCTTGGCGATCATCCCGGCGCCGCGTTTGCTGCCGCGGGTCATCCGTGTGCCGGAAGACGTCGGTGGCCCTGGGGACAACTACGTGTTCCTGTCCTCGATGATCCACGCCCATGCCGATGACCTGTTCCAAGGCATGAAGGTCAAGGGTTGCTACCAGTTCCGCCTGACCCGTAACGCCGACCTGGCACTGGATTCGGAAGAAGTCGACGACCTGGCGCGCGCCCTGCGCGGTGAGCTGTTCTCGCGCCGCTACGGTGATGCCGTGCGCCTGGAAGTGGCTGACACTTGCCCCAAGCACCTGTCCGACTACCTGCTCAAGCAGTTCAGCCTCAGCGAGAGCGAGCTGTACCAGGTCAACGGCCCGGTCAACCTGACCCGCCTGTTCAGCATCACAGGCCTGGACAGCCACCCGGAGCTGCAGTACACGCCGTTCACCCCGGCGATCCCCAAGCTGCTGGCCAACGCCGACAACATCTTCAGTGTCATCAGCAAGCAGGACATCCTGCTGATGCACCCGTTCGAGTCCTTCACCCCCGTGGTCGACCTGCTGCGCCAGGCCGCCAAGGACCCGCACGTGCTCGCTGTGCGCCAGACGCTGTACCGTTCAGGGGCCAACTCGGAAATCGTCGATGCGCTGGTGGATGCGGCACGTAACGGCAAGGAGGTCACTGCGGTGATCGAGCTGCGTGCGCGTTTCGACGAAGAGTCCAACCTGCAGATGGCCAGCCGCCTGCAGGCCGCCGGTGCCGTGGTCATCTATGGCGTGGTGGGCTTCAAGACCCACGCCAAGATGATGCTGATTCTGCGCCGCGAGCAGGGCGAGATCGTCCGCTACGCCCACCTGGGCACCGGTAACTACCACGCCGGTAATGCCCGCCTGTACACCGACTACAGCTTGCTGACCTCCGACGACGCCCTCACCGAGGACGTGGGCAAGCTGTTCAGCCAGTTGATCGGCATGGGCAAGACCTTGCGCATGAAAAAGCTGCTGCACGCGCCGTTCACCCTGAAAAAGGGCATGCTCGACATGATTGCCCGGGAGACCCAGTTCGCCCTGGAAGGCAAACCCGCGCATATCATCGCCAAGTTCAACTCGCTGACCGATGCCAAGGTCATCAAGGCGCTGTACAAGGCCAGCCAGTCGGGTGTGAAGATCGACCTGGTGGTCCGTGGCATGTGCTGCTTGCGCCCAGGCATTCCGGGGGTTTCGCATAATATCCAGGTGCGTTCGATCATCGGCCGCTTCCTGGAGCATACCCGGGTGTTCTACTTCCTCAACGGCGGCGACGAGCAGATCTACCTGTCCAGCGCCGACTGGATGGAGCGTAACCTCGACAAGCGTGTAGAGACCTGCTTCCCGGTGGAGGGCAAGAAGCTGCTGCTGCGGGTGAAAAAGGAACTGGAAGGCTACCTGACCGACAACACCCACGCCTGGACGCTGCAGCCGGACGGGCGCTATGTGCGCAGCACGCCGACCGGCAACCAGAACCCGCGCAGCGCCCAGGCGACCCTGTTGGAGCGCCTGAGCAACCCGGTACTTAACGTACGCTGAGGACGAAGTTGACCCGGGCCAGCCACTCCGCCTCGTTGGCGAAGTCGGCCTGGGTCAGCTGGTTCTGCTCCAGCCAGCCGGCCGGGAAGGCCACATCGAGGCTATTGTCTGCGGCCTGCAGTTGCACCTTCGGCATCTGTTGGGTGCCGCGGATGTGATGGAACAGAATGGCGAAGCGCAGCAGTACGCAAAGACGCAGCAGTTTCACCCCTTCATCGCCCAGTTCGGCGAACTTTTCCTTGGGGATGTTGCGCCGGTGGCCACGGACCAGCAGCGCCATCATCTGCTGGTCTTCACGCGAGAAGCCCGACAGGTCGGAGTGCTCGATCAGGTAGGCACCATGTTTGTGGTAGTGATAGTGGGCGATGTCCAGGCCGATTTCGTGAATTTTGGCAGCCCAGCCCAGTAGATCGCGCCAGTTACCCTCTTCAAGGTCCCACGCCTTGGCCACCTGGTCAAAAGCGTGCAGCGCCTTGCGCTCGACGCGCGCAGCCTGGCCCTGATCGACGTGGTAGCGTTCCATCAGCGAGTTCAGGGTGCGTTCGCGCACGTCTTCGTGGTGGTGGCGGCCAAGCAGGTCGAACAGCACGCCTTCACGCAGCGCGCCATCGCAATGGTCCATGCGTTGCAGTTCCAGCGCGTCGAAGATCGCTTCGAGAATCGCCATGCCGGCTGGGAAGATGGCGCGGCGGTCGGGTTTGACCCCGTCGAAGTCGATCTTGTCGGTGTCGCCCAGCTTGAACAGCCTGCGTTTGACCCATGCCAGCCCCTCGGCGTTGACTTCGCCATTGCCCAGGCCTGCAGCCTTGATCGCGGCGCCGATGGCGCGGATGGTACCGGACGAGCCAATCGCTTCATCCCAGGTCAGGCGGTGCAGGGCGTTCTCGATGCTCATCAGCTCCAGGCGCGCTGCCGTGTAGGCCTGGGCGTAGCGGGCCGGGGTGATCTTGCCATCGCGGAAATAGCGCTGGGTGAAGCTGACGCAGCCCATCTGCAGGCTTTCACGCAGCAGCGGCTCGAAGCGCTGGCCGATGATGAACTCGGTGCTGCCGCCGCCGATGTCGGCGACCAGGCGTTTACCGGGGGTGTCGGCCAGGGTATGGGACACGCCCAGGTAGATCAGGCGCGCTTCTTCGCGGCCGGAGATCACTTCCACAGGGTGGCCGAGGATCACTTCGGCACGCTGGATGAATTCGTTGCGGTTGCGCGCCTCGCGCAGGGCGTTGGTGCCAACGATGCGCACGGCGCCTGCAGGCATGCCGTTGATCAGTTGGGCAAAGCGTTTCAGGCATTCCAGGCCCCGGACCATGGCTTCTTCACTGAGCATGCGTGCTTCGTCGATGCCAGCGGCGAGCTGAACCTTCTCCCCAAGCCGTTCCAGGATGCGGATTTCGGTATGGTGAGCCTTGGCCACGACCATGTGAAAACTGTTGGAGCCCAGGTCGATGGCGGCAATCAGGGACAGGTTCTTCGCTAAGGTATGCGGCATGATCTGAGTAGTCTCGGTCGGTAACCCGGCAATCGTGCCACGTTAGCAGGCTGTCGCCAACGCACGACTCGCCAGGGCTTGATGCAAGGCAATGTGCCAGTCGATGCTATGACACTTCTGTGACAGTTTCGATTCGTGGCGTCTTGCACAACTATAGTGACACTCAATCGTCCGTGACTTCCTGTAGCGCGTGGGTGCGGCTATGATGGGCCACGATTTTTGCTTACGACCCTGGAGATATCCATGAGCAGCGACCTTATCAAACACGTCACCGACGCCACCTTTGAGGCCGAAGTCCTGCAAGCCCAAGGCCCGGTGCTGGTCGACTACTGGGCTGAATGGTGCGGCCCATGCAAGATGATCGCTCCAGTTCTGGACGACATCGCCAGCACCTACGAGGGTAAACTGACCGTCGCCAAGCTGAACATCGACGACAACCAGGAAACCCCGGCCAAGCACGGCGTGCGTGGCATCCCGACGCTGATGCTGTTCAAGAACGGCAACGTCGAGGCCACCAAGGTCGGCGCCCTGTCCAAATCCCAGCTGGCTGCGTTCCTCGACGCCCACCTGTGATGTGAAAAAGCCCCGGAATTTCCGGGGCTTTTCTTTTCCAACCCACTAGACGTCTAAAAAAGCAAGTGTTACATTCGGCCTCGCACTGTTTCTCCAGTGCCCCCTGCACGCCGTCGCCGACGCACTCCTAATTAGAATCTGTGCGCGATCCTATCGCCTTCTAGCGGCGCGGCTTCATTAAGCCAGAAGCTTAATCCTCCCTTCATACATGATTACGTCATTCCCCTTATGAACCTGACTGAACTCAAGCAAAAGCCGATTACCGATCTGCTGGAAATGGCCGAACAGATGGGCATCGAAAACATGGCCCGTTCGCGCAAACAGGACGTGATTTTCGCCCTGCTGAAGAAGCACGCGAAAAGCGGCGAAGAGATCTCAGGTGACGGCGTGCTGGAGATTCTCCAGGATGGTTTCGGTTTCCTGCGTTCGGCTGATGCGTCCTATCTGGCCGGCCCCGACGACATCTACGTCTCGCCTAGCCAGATCCGCCGCTTCAACCTGCGTACCGGCGATACCATCGTCGGCAAGATCCGCCCGCCGAAGGAAGGGGAGCGTTACTTCGCGCTGCTCAAGGTCGACACGATCAACTTCGATCGCCCGGAAAACGCAAAGAACAAGATCCTCTTCGAAAACCTTACGCCGCTGTTCCCGAACAAGCGCCTGAAGATGGAAGCCGGCAACGGCTCCACCGAAGACCTGACCGGCCGCGTCATCGACCTGTGCGCGCCGATCGGCAAGGGCCAGCGTGGCCTGATCGTCGCCCCGCCGAAAGCCGGTAAAACGATCATGCTGCAGAACATCGCGGCCAACATCACCCGTAACAACCCCGAGTGCCACCTGATCGTTCTGCTGATCGACGAGCGCCCGGAAGAAGTGACCGAAATGCAGCGCACCGTGCGCGGTGAAGTGGTGGCTTCGACCTTCGATGAGCCGCCAACCCGCCACGTGCAGGTTGCCGAAATGGTCATCGAGAAGGCCAAGCGCCTGGTCGAGCACAAGAAGGATGTGGTCATTCTGCTCGACTCCATCACCCGTCTGGCGCGTGCCTACAACACCGTGATCCCGAGCTCCGGCAAGGTACTGACCGGTGGTGTCGATGCCCACGCCCTGGAGAAGCCGAAGCGCTTCTTCGGTGCTGCGCGTAACATCGAGGAAGGCGGTTCGCTGACCATCATCGCCACCGCGCTGGTAGAAACCGGTTCGAAGATGGACGAAGTGATCTACGAGGAGTTCAAGGGTACCGGCAACATGGAGCTGCCCCTGGACCGTCGTATCGCCGAGAAGCGTGTGTTCCCGGCCATCAACATCAACCGCTCGGGCACCCGCCGTGAAGAGCTGCTGACCGCCGACGACGAACTCCAGCGCATGTGGATCCTGCGCAAGCTGCTGCACCCGATGGACGAAATCGCCGCCATCGAGTTCTTGGTCGACAAGCTCAAGCAGACCAAGACCAACGACGAGTTCTTCCTGTCGATGAAGCGCAAGTAAGCGCTCAGATCGTCCAAGCAATGATTGGGGCTGCTTCGCGCCCCATTGCCGGCAAACCGGCTTCCACAGGTCCTCTGCGACCCTTGTGGCGGCCGGCCTGCCGACGATGGGGCGTGAAGCGGCCCCAAGTCATTTTTGGCCATTGAGCACTGAACGGCGCTACACTCTGCACCCCGACCGATACGGCCAACACGAGGCTCATGCATGCAGTATCGCGACTTGCGCGACTTCATCCGTGGCCTGGAACAGCGCGGTGAACTCAAGCGCATCCAGGTTCCGATCTCCCCCGTCCTGGAAATGACCGAGGTGTGTGACCGCACCCTGCGTGCGAAGGGGCCGGCGTTGTTGTTCGAAAAGCCCACGGGCTTCGATATCCCGGTGCTCGGCAACCTGTTCGGCACCCCGGAGCGGGTGGCCATGGGCATGGGCGCCGAATCGGTCGAGGAGCTGCGCGAGATCGGCAAGCTGTTGGCCTTCCTCAAGGAGCCGGAGCCGCCTAAAGGCCTCAAGGATGCCTGGTCGAAACTGCCGATCTTCAAGAAGGTCGTGTCCATGGCACCGAAGGTGGTCAAGGATGCCGTTTGCCAGGAGGTGGTGGTCGAGGGCGATGACGTCGACCTTGGCCAACTGCCGATCCAGCACTGCTGGCCGGGCGACGTGGCGCCGCTGATCACCTGGGGCCTCACCGTGACTCGCGGGCCGAACAAGGACCGCCAGAACCTGGGCATTTATCGCCAGCAGGTCATCGGCCGCAACAAGGTCATCATGCGCTGGTTGAGCCACCGCGGTGGTGCGCTGGATTATCGCGAGTGGTGCGAGAAGAACCCCGGCCAGCCGTTCCCGGTCGCCGTTGCCCTGGGCGCTGACCCGGCAACCATCCTCGGCGCCGTCACGCCGGTGCCCGATACGCTTTCCGAGTACGCCTTCGCTGGCCTGCTGCGCGGCAACCGCACCGAGCTGGTCAAATGCCGAGGCAGCAACCTGCAGGTGCCGGCCACCGCCGAGATCATCCTTGAAGGTGTGATCCACCCGGGCGAGATGGCCCCGGAGGGCCCCTATGGTGACCACACCGGCTACTACAACGAAGTGGACAGCTTCCCGGTGTTCACCGTCGAACGCATCACTCACCGGCAAAAACCGATCTACCACAGCACCTATACCGGTCGGCCGCCAGATGAGCCAGCCATCCTTGGCGTGGCACTCAATGAAGTGTTCGTGCCAATCCTGCAAAAGCAGTTCCCGGAGATCGTCGACTTCTACCTGCCGCCGGAAGGGTGCTCGTACCGCATGGCGGTGGTGACGATGAAGAAGCAGTACCCGGGCCACGCCAAGCGCGTGATGCTGGGTGTGTGGTCGTTCCTGAGACAGTTCATGTACACCAAGTTCGTTATCGTCACCGATGACGACATCAACGCCCGTGACTGGAATGACGTGATCTGGGCCATCACCACGCGCATGGACCCCAAGCGTGATACGGTGATGATCGACAACACGCCGATCGACTACCTGGACTTTGCGTCGCCGGTATCGGGCCTGGGGTCGAAGATGGGTCTGGATGCCACTCACAAGTGGCCGGGCGAGACTACACGCGAATGGGGCCGGGTCATCGTCAAGGACGAGGCCGTCACCCGCCGCATCGATGAGTTGTGGGACCAGTTGGGAATAGATTGATGCAGGTAACGTTGCAGCCGTCCGGGGCGGTGCTGGCGCTCGAACCCGGGGAACGGATCCTGGATGGAGCGCGGCGGCTGGGCTATGACTGCCCGAACAGCTGTCGCAATGGCAATTGCCATGTGTGCGCCGCATTGTTGGTCGAGGGTCGCGTTCGCCAGAATGGTGAGGTGCGCGACCATGGTGAGCTGTTCACCTGCATCGCCGAACCACTGGAGGACTGCGTGCTGCTCTGGGATGGTGTGCTGGCCTTGGGCGAGCTGCCAGTGCGCAAGCTGGCATGCAGCGTCACTGAATGCGTAGAGGTAGGTGGCGACGTCTGGCGCGTGCGCTTGCGTGCGCCGGCTGGCAAGCCACTGCGCTATCACGCCGGGCAGTACCTGATGATCGAGCGCGAGGGCGGCAAGCCGGCGGCCTTCTCGCTGGCGTCTGCCCCCCACAGTGGGCGCGACCTTGAGCTTCACGTGCTGGTCCGCGAAGACAGTGCCAGGCAGCTGTTGGCGCAGTTGCAGCGCGACCCTGTCGCGCGCATCGAGATGCCATTCGGGGACACCCACCTGGCCGAGCTGCCCGATGGGCCCCTGGTGCTCATCGCTGCGGGGACCGGCATGGGGCAGATGCACAGCCTGGTCGAGCATTGCCGCGCCCAGGGCTTCGAGCACCCGGTGCACCTCTACTGGGGGGTGCGACGCCCTGAAGATTTCTACGCCATCGAGCACTGGGCCGAGTGGGAGCGCCTGCCCAACCTGTTCCTGCACAAGGTGGTGAGCGACTTGTGTGGTTGGGAAGGCCGTTGTGGCATGTTGCACGAGGCGGTATGCGAGGACGTGCAAGACCTCAATACGGTTCACGTTTATGCCAGTGGCTCGCCCAACATGGTTTATGCCACGCTCGACGCCCTGGTCGAGGCCGGTATGGATGCGCATCGCATGCGCGCTGATGTGTTTGCCTACGCCCCGCGTGGTTAATAACCGAAGTTCCAAGTACTGGGTATAAGGCGGTAATTACTGCCGCCTTGCCTGATAACTTTCACTCTACTTTGCAGCAAGGCTCTCCAGTCGTCGGAAGTTCGCGTGAAACTCAGGCTCCAGGGCTTGAGTGTTGGCGCGCTTCTTCTTAAGGTGATTGCTGCCTCCAAGGGCATCGGCGCAAGCCCCGCCCTACAGGGCTTTTCGCTCTATCAGTAGTTCACAGGGAATAATGGCGGCAGCTTATGTCGGCACTTGAAAGTTTATCCTGGAAAAGCACTTATCCTCCGGCACTCGACTTCGGCCAGCAACTGACCCGCGAGCAATTGATCAACTCCATGCATACCACCATGTCGCGCCATCACGGCGGCCCGGTCTGGTTATTTGCCTATGGTTCGTTGATATGGCGCCCGGAGTGCAGTTCGGTCGAGCGCCAGCGTGCACGGGTGCATGGCTATCACCGTGGCCTTTATCTGTGGTCGCACGAGCATCGGGGCACGCCGGAAACGCCAGGCCTGGTATTCGGCCTCGACCGCGGCGGTTCGTGCAGCGGTTTTGCCTACCGCCTCGATGAAAGCAACCTCGACGACTCGCTGATGGCCTTGTGGCAAAGAGAGATGCCCTACCCGGCGTACCGGCCTCACTGGCTCAGCTGCCGGCTGGGTGATGGCAACAAGGTGCAGGCCTTGGGCTTCGTACTTGAGCGACACCTGCCGTGCTACGCCGGGAATTTGCCCGATACGCTGCTTAGCCAGATTCTTGCCAGTGCCAAAGGGCGCTATGGCACCACGCGTGAGTATGTCGAGCAGACGTTGAACGCACTGCGCAGCCACCAGATGCCCGACCGCAACCTCGAAGCGCGCTTCAGGCGCTGCCACAACCTGCGTGAGGTCTGATCGGGCGGTGCAGCGCTCTTCGCGGGCTCATCCGCGAAGAGCGCTGCGGGGTCAGCCTTTTCTCAAATGATCATCTGGCCTGTACCACCAACTTACCTACCGCTTTCCTTTGGCCCAGCTGCTCGATCGCCGCGCCCGCCTCGGCCAGCGGGTAAGTCTTCGATACCAGCGGCTTCAGCTTGCCCTCGGCATGCCAGGCAAACAGCTGGCTGAAGTTGGCCGCATTGTCCTGCGGCTGGCGCTGGGCAAAGGCCCCCCAGAATACCCCCAACACCGCGGCGCCCTTGAGCAGTACCAGATTGGCCGCCATCTGTGGAATCGTCCCGCTGGCGAAGCCGACCACCAGCAACCGCCCGTTCCACGCCAGCCCGCGCACGGCCTGGTCGAACAGTTCACCGCCGACCGGGTCATAGATCACATCTACCCCTTGGCCGCCGGTCAGACGTTTGATTTCCTCCTTGAGGCTGGCCTGGCTGTAGTCGATCAGCTCGTCCGCACCTGCAGACTTGGCCACAGCCAGTTTCTCGGCGCTGCTGGCAGCTGCGATCACCTTGGCGCCCATCGCCTTGCCGATCTCCACGGCCGCCAGGCCGACGCCACCGGACGCACCTAGCACCAACAGGGTTTCCCCTGGCTGCAACTGGCCGCGCTGCTTGAGCGCGTGCATCGAGGTGCCGTAGGTCATGCCAAAGGCGGCAGCGGTGGTGAAGTCCATGCTTTCGGGGATGGGCAGCACGTTGTAGAACGGCACGGCCACCTGTTCGGCGAACGCCCCCCAGCCGGTGAGGGCCATCACTCTGTCCCCGACCTGGAAGGCACCGGCGCGCTCGCCCACAGCGGCAACGACACCCGCCGCCTCGCCACCTGGAGAGAACGGTAGCGGTGGCTGGAACTGGTATTTGCCTTCGATGATCAGGGTATCTGGGAAGTTGACCCCGGCCGCATGCACCTCGAGCAGAATCTCGTTTTTCTTCGGTACCGGGCTGGCCACCTCTTCCAGAACCAGGTTGCGTGCGGGCCCCAAGGTTTTACACAACACAGCTTTCATCGGGCTATTCCTTTGCGGGTAGTGGCCGATAAGTGTAGGAGGGCGACCTGCCGGGTCAACGAGCATGGCTCGCCCTGATGGGGTGGCATAAGCCCGGGCTTGGGTTTGGGTCGCATGCTGGGTAAGCTGGCGCCAATTGTTTTGAGGAGCGAATTCGTGAAAGCGTGGATCTTGATGGTGCTGGCCCTGATGCTGCCAGCGGCGGCTCTGGCCGAAGAAGCCAAGGAAGGAGCCCCCAAGGTCTCCTATATCAGCCTGAGCCCGCCCTTTGTAGGCAACTATGCGCTCGATGGTGGCCCCAGGTTGCGCGTGTACAAGGCTGACGTAGCCCTGCGCGTGACTGGCGACGAGGCAGCCAAGGCGGTCAAGCACCACGAGCCGTTGATTCGCAACCAGCTGGTGGCGCTGTTCACCCAGCAGGGTGTGGATAACTTGAGCAACGTCGAAGCGAAAGAAAAACTGCGCCAAGAGGCACTCAAGCAAGTGCAGCAGGTGATGGAAGCAGAAGAGGGCAAGCCGATTGTCGAGGATCTGCTGTTCAATAACCTGATCGTGCAGTGAACGAGATCCAGGCTGGCCCCTTCGCGGGGCCGGTCATTTGCTTAGCGCAATGATCGCCGCCCACTGCTCTGCGGTCACCGGCATCACCGACAGCCGAGTGCCTTTCTGAACCAGCGGCAATTCCTCCAACGCGCTTTGCTGCTTGAGCAAGCCCAGCCCCAGTACCTGCCTGAACGTCTTCACGTGCGCCACATCCACGGCGCTCCAAGGGTTCTTTTCGGCAGTGGCCTTGGCGTCGTAGTAATGGCCCTGAGGGTCCAGCGCAGTCGGGTCCGGGTAGGCCGCTGCAGTGATTCGGGCGATCCCGGCAATGCCAGGTTGAGGGCAGCTGGAGTGGTAGAAGAAAAACTCATCGCCTACGTTCATGGCGCGCATAAAGTTGCGCGCCTGGTAGTTGCGCACGCCGTCCCAGCGAGCTTCGCCCAAGCGGCCCAGGCCTTCGATCGAAAGCTCATCGGGCTCGGATTTCATCAGCCAGTAGGCCATGGATACTGCTCCTGAAAAGGTTTGAAATAACCTGTTGCACGAAACCGACAGCCGGTTGGCGTCAACGTTTGCGTGTCGACTCAGGTTGTCGGAAAATGCGCCGATTTTAACGTCATATGCTCCGGCGGCACCAAGAAGGTCGCCGAGCCAGTAAGTATGCCTAGGGGGGCATTCTTCGATGAATCAACGCAAACCGGACCTGCTCTGGGTCCTAGTCTTCATTTTTGGTCTGGGTGTGGTTACCACCGGTTACGCGCAAGGTATCTGGGAGCGCAAGCTCGATACCGCGTACCAGACACCGGTCGAAGCCGGCCAGCAGCAGCGCTGAACCTTCCCCGCTGACGCCGGTTATTTCGGCGCCAGGTACCAGGCACGGTCCGAGACTGTGCCCTGCAGTGGTACATCCCAGCTGGCCTGCGCCAGTCGTTCGACCTTCTGGCATTCATGGGCCAGCCCCAGCAGCAGGGGTTTTTTCCATGTCTTGCGTCGCGCCTGGTAAGCCAGGCTGCGATCGTAGAAGCCCCCGCCCATGCCTAGCCGCCCGCCGGTTTCATCGAAGCCCACCAGTGGCAGCAGGATCAGGTCCAGCGACCAGATCGGGCGCTGGCGCTTGCGGTCAGTCAGCGGCTCGGGGATACGGAAACGGTTGCGCTTGAGCCGTTCACCCTTCTCGAACCGCTGGAACACCATGCGCGTACGCGGCCAGGCGTGCAGTACCGGCAAGTAAGTGCGTTTGCCGCGCCGTTGCGCCTCGCGCAGCAGCAGCTGCGGGTCGATTTCACCGTCGTTGGGGAGGTACAGGGCGATGTGCCGGGCGCGGCGGAAAAGCGGGTTTTGCGCCAGCTGCCGATAAAGCCCCAGGGAGGCCTGGCGTTGCTGGGCTGGCGTGAGTGCGCGGCGGGCATTGCGAAGCAGGCGACGAAGCTGGGGGCGTGTGAGCGGCGCGGTGTCGGTCATGGCACGGGCGTTCCCAGGTGTCGAAGCTCAAAGCGAGAACTGCCCACCGGGGTGGGCAATCGAAAACAGGCTCCCCGATAAGACCGCTATCGGTGTAGCCCTTGAACCCGAAAGTTCAAGGTGGAGATTGCAGGGGGCGTTAAGGCTTTCCGTCGGGCGGACATGCACACCGGCCCCAGCGTGCAACCCCCGTGGTTGTGCGTATCGGCTCAGGGACATAACCGACTGGCGCATCCACCAGGGAGTGGCGCCAGTATACCAACCTCAGCCGATTTTGGTATCCGTGTCGTCGGACAAAGCCTTGTCGACGCGATCGAGCAGGTCGCGGACCTGTTCGCGGGTGGCGCTGCCAGCGGGGGCGTCGGTGCGGTCGTCCTGGCGGTGGAGCATTTCGTGGGTGATGTTCAATGCGGCCATCACCGCGATCCGGTCGGCACCGATCACCTTGCCGCTACTGCGGATCTCGCGCATCTTGCCGTCCAGGTAGCGTGCGGCGCTGACCAGGTTGTTGCGTTCTTCCGGCGGGCAGATGATCGAGTATTCCTTGTCCAGGATCTGCACGGTGACACTATTGCTTGAGCTCATGAGTCTTGCTCCAGGGCCTTGAGGCGTAAGATCATCGACTCGACCTTGCGCTTGGCGATCTCGTTCTTTTCGATGAGGTGGGCGCGCTCTTCGCGCCAGGATTTTTCCTGAGCTACTAGGAGTGCATTTTGCCGTTTAAGTTGCTCGACCCGCTCGATCAGCGACTCGAACCGGCTCATCAATGCTTGCAGGTCGTTCTCTTGCGTGGGTTGCACTCGATTCGCTCCGTCATGAATCACCCGTCGATGATGCCTCTCCCTGAGCGGTGACGGCCAGTGCCGATGGTCTTGGCGCGCCTGCCGGTGCTAGGATACAAGGCCTTCATTCTAGTCAAATGCGCCGTCTGGCGCCTAGCCGCCCATGCCTAATACCCAATCGCCCTACACCGCATTCGCCGCACTGCTCTCGAGCAACGGCCACCCTGTTTCCCCCGCCGAGCTGCACGGCCTGCTGATTGGCCGCAGTTGCGCCGGTGCCGGCTTCGACGCCGATGCCTGGCTGGCCGATGCTGCCGGGGTGCTGGAAAACGAACCTGAAGACAATGTGCGTGCTGCACTGATCGGCCTGCAGGAGATGGTCAAGGCCGAGCTGACCGGCGAGGACATTGCCATCGTGCTGCTGCTGCCAACCGATGAAACCTCGCTGACCGAGCGTGCCACGGCCCTGGGCCAGTGGTGCCAGGGCTTCATCGCCGGCTTCGGGCTGAATGCTGGCGGCAAGGACCTGTCCACTGATGCCAAGGAAGTGCTCCAGGACCTGGTGGCCATTTCCCAGGTCCAGGAAGCGCTGGAAGAATCCGAGGACGGCGAAAGCGACTACATGGAAGTCATGGAGTATCTGCGCGTTGCGCCGCTGCTGCTCTACACAGAGCTGGCCGCGCCCGCCGCGCCCGCGCCAAAACCTTCGCTGCACTGATCAACCGGGGGTAGTCCTGCCCATGAGCCGCATACCCAAGGCCGAATATGCCCGTCGGCGCAAGGCGCTGATGGCGCAGATGGTCCCCAACAGCATTGCCATCCTGCCGGCTGCCGCGGTCGCCATTCGTAACCGCGATGTCGAACACGTGTACCGCCAGGACAGCGATTTCCAGTACCTGAGCGGCTTCCCGGAGCCGGAGGCGGTGATTGCGCTGATCCCGGGGCGCGAGCATGGCGAGTACGTACTGTTCTGCCGCGAGCGTAATCCCGAGCGTGAGCTATGGGACGGCCTGCGGGCCGGCCAGGAAGGTGCCATCCGCGACTTTGGCGCGGACGATGCCTTCCCGATCACCGACATCGACGAGATCCTCCCAGGCCTCATCGAAGGTCGCGAACGGGTCTACAGCGCCATGGGCAGCAACCCCGAGTTCGACCGCCGGCTGATGGACTGGATCAACGTGATCCGCTCCAAGGCGCGCCTTGGCGCCCAGCCTCCCAACGAGTTCGTTGCCCTGGATCATCTGCTGCACGACATGCGTCTGTATAAATCAGCGGCGGAAGTGAAAGTGATGCGCGCCGCTGCAGACATTTCCGCACGCGCCCATGTGCGGGCCATGCAGGCCTGCCGGGCAGGGCTGCACGAGTACAGCCTGGAAGCCGAGCTGGACTACGAATTCCGTAAGGGTGGGGCAAGAATGCCAGCCTACGGGTCGATCGTCGCGGCTGGCCGCAATGGCTGTATCCTGCACTATCAAGAAAACAATGCTGCGCTCAGGGACGGTGACCTGGTGCTGATCGACGCCGGTTGCGAAATCGATTGCTATGCCAGCGACATCACCCGCACCTTCCCGGTCAGCGGGCGTTTTTCGCCTGAGCAGAAGGCCATTTATGAATTGGTGCTCAAGGCCCAGGCCGCTGCCTTCGCCGAAATTGCTCCCGGCAAGCACTGGAACCACGCCCATGAAGCGACCGTGCGGGTAATCACCGAAGGGCTGGTGGAGTTGGGGTTGCTCAAGGGCAAGGTGCAGGCGCTGATCGAAAGTGAAGCGTATCGCGCCTTCTACATGCACCGTGCCGGGCACTGGCTCGGCATGGATGTGCACGATGTGGGCGAGTACAAGGTCGGCGGCCAGTGGCGAGTGCTGGAGTCCGGCATGGCGCTGACCGTCGAACCGGGTATCTACATTGCCGCCGACAATCAGCAGGTCGCGAAGAAATGGCGTGGCATCGGCGTAAGGATCGAGGACGACGTGGTGGTGACCAGGCAAGGTTGTGAAATTCTGACGTCGGGCGTGCCCCGGACGGTCGCCGAGATCGAAGCGCTGATGCTGGCGGCACGTAAGGACGCGGCATGAATCGAGTCAACCTGGCCATCATTGGTGGCGGCCTGGTCGGCGCCAGCCTGGCGCTGGCCCTGCAGGCTGGCGCCAAGGCGCGTGGCTGGAAGATCCTGCTGATCGAGCCGTTCGCCCCGGGCGACAGCTTCCAGCCCAGCTATGATGCACGCTCCTCTGCGCTATCGTTCGGTACCCGGCAGATCTATCAGCACCTGGGCATGTGGCAAGCGATCAGCCCGCGCGCCGAGCCGATCCGGCAAATTCAGGTCTCGGACCGTGGGCGCTTTGGCTGCACCCGCCTGGATGCGCTGGAGGAGGGTGTGCCAGCGTTGGGCTACGTGGTCGAGAACGCCTGGCTTGGCCAGTGCCTTTGGCAAGGGCTGGACAGTGAGGTGGTGAGCTGGCGCTGCCCGGCCGAAGTGAAGGCGATGCAGGCTGTTGCCGGTGGTTATCGCTTGCAGCTGGACGATGACACCAGCCTGGAGTGCGACCTGGCAGTGCTGGCCGACGGTGGTCGCTCGGGCTTGCGCGAGCAATTGGGCATACATGTGCGCCGCACGCCGTACGAGCAGAGCGCGCTGATCGCCAACATCACCCCAGGCGAATCCCATCGCGGGCAAGCCTTCGAGCGTTTTACCGAGCAAGGCCCCATGGCACTGCTGCCGCTGCCCGAGAATCGCTGTGCGTTGGTCTGGACCCGTCAGGGTATGGACGCCAAGCGCCTGGCCGAGATCGACGAGCGCAGCTTCCTGCGCGAGCTTCAGGATGTATTCGGCTATCGCCTCGGCGCCCTGCGCCAGGTCGGCGCACGGCATCTTTACCCGCTGGCACTGGTCGAAGCCCAGGAGCAGGTGCGCCCTCATCTGGTTGTATTAGGCAATGCCGCGCACAGCCTGCACCCCATTGCCGGGCAGGGCTTCAACCTGTCGCTGCGTGACGTGCAGTCGCTGGCCGATGCGCTGCTGGCCGGCCCGCAGCAGCCAGGCGATCTGGCGACCCTGCAGGCGTACCATCGACGCCAGCAACTCGATCAGGCCATGACCATCGGTTTTTCCGACCAGGTCACCCGCCTGTTCGGCAGCAACCAGCCATTGTTGGCCGCTGGGCGCAACATCGGTTTGCTTGGACTCGACTTGCTGCCGCCGGCAAGAAGCTGGTTCGCCCGCCAGGCCATGGGCTTGGGCACCCGCCCTGATCCGCGGGGTCAGGCATGAGCAACCCGCGCAAGCTGGCGCGCCGGGCGCGCATGTTGCGCTGGCTGCTGAACCTTTACCCACCGTACCTGGGTGCTGGCATTCGCATTCAGCACATCAGCCCAGACATGCGCAGTGTCAGGGTGCGCATGAAGTTGACGCGCTGGAACCGCAACTACGTCGGTACCCAGTTTGGCGGTAGCTTGTATTCGATGGTCGATCCGTTCTACATGCTGATGCTGATCGAACTGCTGGGCCGTGAGTACATTGTCTGGGACAAGGCTGCCAGCATTGATTTCATCACACCCGGCAAAGGCCCGGTGTATGCCGATTTCCACATCGAAGACGCCCTGCTGGATGAGATCCGCCAGCAGACCGCCGGCGGCAAGAAATACCTGCCACGTTTGCAGGTCGATGTCCGTGACGGTGCCGGCGAGCTGGTGGCGCGGGTCGATAAAACCCTATACGTGCGGCTAAAGCCGCAAGCGAGGCAGGCGTAAGGCATGGAAATGCGCGCAGATCTGTTGATTGTCGGTGCTGGTATGGTCGGCAGCGCCTTGGCCTTGGCGTTGCGCCACAGTGGCCTGGAAATACTCCTGCTCGACGGTGGTTCGCTGACGGTGAAGCCGTTTGACAGCGATGCGCCATTCGAGGCGCGGGTCAGCGCCCTCTCGGCGGCCAGCCAGCGCATCCTCGAGCGGTTGGGCGCCTGGGAAGAAATTGCCAAACGGCGTGTTTCGCCCTACTCGGACATGCATGTCTGGGACGGCAGCGGCACTGGGCAGATTCACTTCTCCGCCGCCAGCGTGCACGCGCAGGTGCTTGGCCATATCGTCGAAAACCGGGTGGTGCAGGATGGCCTGCTGGAGCGCCTGCATGACAGCGATATCGGCCTGCTGCCCAACGCCCGCCTGGAGCAGATGCGCCGTTCTGGCGATGAGTGGTTGCTGACCCTGGCCGATGGTCGCCGCCTGCGGGCGCCGCTGGTGGTGGCTGCCGACGGTGCCAACTCGGCGGTGCGGCGCCTGGCCGGCTGCCAGACCCGTGAATGGGATTACCTGCATCACGCCATCGTAACCAGCGTGCGCTGCAGCGCTGCACACCAGGCTACCGCCTGGCAGCGCTTCACCGATGAAGGGCCGCTGGCCTTTTTGCCCTTGTCGCGAGACGGCCAGCAGGGCTGGTGCTCGATCGTATGGTCGACCACGCCCGAGCAGGCCGAGCAGTTGATGGCGCTGGATGATCACGCTTTCCTCAAGGCCTTGGAGCGTGGCTTCGAGGGGCGACTGGGCCAAGTGCTGCACGCCGACCCTCGGGTCTGTGTGCCGTTGCGTCAGCGCCACGCCAAGCGCTACGTGGATGAGGGGCTGGCACTGATCGGTGATGCCGCGCACACCATTCATCCGCTGGCTGGGCAAGGCGTGAACCTGGGTTTTCTCGATGCAGCGGTACTGGCTGAGGTGCTGGCGAAGGCGTGCGAGCGTGGTGAACGGCTGGCCGATGTGAAAGTGCTCAGCCGTTATGAGCGCCGACGCATGCCGCACAACCTGGCCTTGATGGCTGCGATGGAGGGCTTTGAGCGGCTGTTCCAGGCCGATCCGCTGCCGTTGCGCTGGTTGCGTAACAGCGGCCTGAAGCTGGTGCAGCAAATGCCCGAGGCCAAGGCGCTGTTCGTGCGCCAGGCGTTGGGGCTTTCAGGCGACTTGCCGGACCTGGCCAAGCCTTGAGATTGAGGGGCCGCTTTGCGGCCCTTTCGCCACACAGGGCCATTGCTGGAAGCGTCAGCGTACCCTTGCAACATCTGGTAACGGCTGGGTAGGTGAGCCAGAAAATGGGATTCACTACCATTTGCGCCTCTCATACGATTCGAGGAGTGCATCCCATGTTGCCACGCAAGCCCCTACTGGCCGCCCTGGCCCTGACGCTGTTCGGTGGCAACGCCCAGGCGGCGGACGAAGTAGTGGTGTACTCCTCGCGCATCGACGAGCTGATCAAGCCGGTGTTCGACGCCTACACCGCCGAGACCGGCGTCAAGATCAAGTTCATCACCGACAAAGAAGCCCCGCTGATGCAACGCATCAAGGCCGAGGGCGACAACGGGGTGGCCGACCTGCTGCTGACCGTCGATGCCGGTAACCTGTGGCAGGCCGAGCAGATGGGCATCCTGCAGCCCATCGAATCGCCCATCATCGACCAGAACATCCCCGCTCAGTACCGCGCCTCGTCCCATGAATGGACCGGCCTGAGCCTGCGTGCACGGACCATCATCTACTCCACCGAGCGCGTCAAGCCTGAAGAGCTGAGCACCTACGAGGCACTGGCAGACAAGCAGTGGGAAGGGCGCCTGTGCCTGCGCACGGCGAAGAAGGTCTACAACCAGTCGCTGACCGCCACCCTGATCGAGAACCATGGCGAGGCCAAGACCGAACAGATCGTCAAAGGGTGGGTCAACAACCTGTCTACCGACGTGTTCTCTGACGACAACTCGGTTATCCAGGCCATCGAGGCCGGCCAGTGCGATGTGGGGGTGGTGAACACTTACTACTACGGCCGCCTGCACAAGCAGAACCCGGACCTGCCCGTGAAGATCTTCTGGCCTAACCAGGGTGACCGTGGCGTGCACGTCAATCTGTCCGGTATCGGCCTGACCAAGCACGCACCGCATCCGCAAGCGGCCAAGAAGCTGGTGGAGTGGATGACCGGGGAACAGGCGCAAAAGCTGTTCGCCGACATCAACCAGGAGTTCCCGGCCAATCCGAAGGTCCAGCCATCGGACGAGGTCCAGGCATGGGGCAGTTTCAAGGCTGACAGCATCCCGGTCGAAGTGGCAGGCAAACGCCAGGCCGAGGCCATTCGCTTGATGGATCGGGCTGGCTGGAACTAAGCCCCAGGCTTTATCCTTCGGAGGCCCGCAGGGGCCTCTTCGCGGGGCAAGCCCGCGCAGCGGTTGCCATCTGCCACAGAGACAGTTGCCTTGCCCCACGCTCCCCAACGCCGCTGGTACCTCCCGGTCATCCTGATCGCCGCCCTCGTGCTCCTGCCCTTGAGCGTCTTGCTGCTGTCCTGGCAATCGATCGACGTGCAGATCTGGTCGCACCTGCTCGACACCCAGATGAGCCGCCTGCTCGGCAACACATTAACCTTGGTGGCGGGCGTAGGCGTAGGCGTCACCGTGCTCGGCGTTAGCCTGGCCTGGCTCACCAGCCTTTGCCAGTTCCCCGGCAGGCGCTGGCTGGACTGGGCGCTGATGCTGCCGTTTGCCATCCCTGCCTATGTCTTGGCGTTCGTCTTCGTCGGCCTGCTTGATTTCGCCGGCCCCGTGCAGAGCGCCTTGCGTGAAGTGTTCGGGCCCATGCGCCTGCCGCGGGTGCGCTCCACCGGCGGGGTGATTGTGGTACTGGTGCTGGTGTTCTACCCGTATGTCTACCTGCTCGCACGCACGGCATTCCTGGCCCAGGGCAAGGGGCTCATGGAAGCGGCGCGGGTGCTGGGCCTTTCGCCGCTGCAAGCCTTCTGGCGGGTTGCCCTGCCCATGGCGCGGCCGGCCATCGGCGCAGGCATCGCCTTGGCCCTGATGGAGACCTTGGCAGACTTTGGCGCGGTGGCGGTGTTCAATTTCGACACGTTCACCACTGCCATTTACAAGACCTGGTATGGCTTCTTCAGCCTGTCCAGCGCGGCCCAGCTGGCCAGCCTGCTGTTGCTGGCGGTCATGCTGGTGCTGTACGCAGAGCGCCGCGCTCGTGGCGCCTCGCGCAGCGCCAATGAACGCCCTCGGGGTCAGGCCCTCTATCACCTGCGCGGGGTGAAGGCACTGCTGGCCAGTGGCTGGTGCCTGCTGGTATTTGCCTGTGCCTTCGTCATCCCGGTGCTGCAGCTGCTGGTATGGTTCTGGCAGCGTGGGCGGCATGACCTGGACGAGCGCTATGTCGGCCTGGTGCTGCACACCCTGTACCTGGGCGCCATGGCAGCCTTGATCACGGTGTGCGTCGCGCTGGTGTTGGCCTTTGCTCGGCGCCAGGCGCCGACTGGCGGCATCCGTGCCGGGGTCGGCCTGGCCAACCTGGGCTATGCCTTGCCCGGCTCTGTGCTGGCGGTTTCGATCATGCTGGCCTTCAGTTACCTGGACAACCACCTGGTGATCCCCCTGTCGACGTGGCTGGGCGGGGCAGGCAAGCCCTTGCTGCTGGGCAGCCTCGCGGCATTGCTGGTGGCCTATCTGGTACGTTTCATCGCCGTGGCCTATGGGCCACTGGAAGGCAGCCTGGAGCGCATCCGCCCGTCGTTGCCCGAGGTTTCACGGAGCCTGGGTGTGGGAGGGGCGAGATTGTTTTTCAAAGTGTATATGCCGCTGCTGGTTCCCGGTGCACTCAGTGCCGCACTGCTGGTCTTCGTCGATGTGCTCAAGGAAATGCCCGCGACGTTGCTGATGCGGCCCTTCGGCTGGGATACCCTCGCCGTACGGGTGTTCGAGATGACCAGTGAAGGCGAGTGGGCCCGTGCCTCACTGCCTGCCTTGACCTTGGTGCTGGTTGGCCTGCTGCCGGTCATCGGCCTGATTCATCGTTCAGCCAGGCGCCCTGGTCACAGTCACTGAGGGTGCCAGCCTGCGCCCTTGCGGCTACAATGCGCGGCATTCGCGCGACGGGTCCTACAAGAAGAGCTGACGACCAAACGTCATCGACCGCCGCCGCTTCGCCACGCCCGGAAGGAGAAACCCATGGGACAGCGCACGCTTTTGTACGACTTGCACCTGGCGCTAGGCGCCAAGACAGTCGATTTCGGTGGCTGGGACATGCCCCTGCACTACGGCTCGCAAGTCGAAGAGCACCATCAGGTGCGCAGTGACTGTGGGGTGTTCGATGTTTCCCACATGACCGTGATCGACATCGATGGCACCGAGGCCACCGCCTGGCTGCAGCATTTGCTGGCCAACGATGTTGCCCGCCTCGGCAGTGTCGGCAAGGCGTTGTACAGCCCGTTGCTCAACGAGGAGGGCGGGGTGATCGATGACCTGATCGCCTACCGCACGGCAAATGGCTACCGGCTGATCACCAATGCCGCTACCCGCGCCAACGTACTGGCGTGGCTGGAGGCCCGCAGTAGCGGCTTTTCGGCCGAATTCAAGGTGCGCCCTGACCTGGCCATTCTCGCCATCCAGGGGCCCCAGGCCCGCGAGAAGGTCGCTGCCTTGCTCAGCGCTTCGCGCGCTGCGCTCATCCGTGAGCTGCGCCCGTTCGAAGGGGTCAGCGAGGGCGACTGGTTCATTGCCCGCACCGGCTATACCGGTGAAGACGGGTTGGAAATCATCCTGCCGGGCCATGAGGCCGTGGCCTTCTTCAACGACCTGGTCGGCGCTGGCATCGCCCCCAGTGGCCTTGGCGCCCGCGACACCTTGCGCCTGGAAGCCGGCATGAACCTGTACGGCCAGGACATCGACGAAGCCCACACCCCGCTTACCTCCAACCTGGGCTGGAGCATCGCCTGGGAGCCGGCCGAGCGCGATTTCATCGGTCGCGCTGGCCTGCTGGCGGAAATCGAGCGCGGCGTACAGGACAAATTGGTCGGCCTGGTGCTGGAGGAGCGCGGTGTTTTGCGCGCCCATCAGGTGGTTCGCGTTGCCGGCATTGGCGAAGGGGAGATCACCAGTGGTAGTTTCTCTCCTACGCTGAGCAAATCCATTGCCCTGGCGCGTGTACCCATGGCCACCGGTGATCGCGCCGAGGTCGAGATCCGCGGCAAGTGGTACCCGGTGCGGGTGGTCAAACCGACCTTCGTGCGTCACGGCAAGATTCTGATCTGAACAATCAACGGCGGGCCGACCGCTGACCCAATCGAGGAATACAAGACATGAGCAATATCCCCGCCGAACTGCGTTTTGCCGAAAGCCACGAGTGGGCGCGCCTGGAAGCCGACGGCACTGTGACCGTGGGCATCAGCGACCACGCTCAAGAGGCCCTGGGTGATGTGGTGTTCGTGGAGCTGGCAGAGGTTGGCAAAGTATTCGCTGCCGGCGATGCGGCTGGCGTGGTCGAGTCGGTCAAGGCCGCTTCGGATATCTATGCCCCGGTGGGTGGCGAGGTGATCGCGGTCAACGAAGAGCTGGCCGACAGCCCGGAGCTGCTCAACGAGGACCCTTACGGCGCCTGGATCTTCAAGCTCAAGCCAAGCGACAAGGCCGAGCTGGACAAGCTGCTGGATGCTGCTGGTTACCGCGCCGCTATCGGCGAGTGATCATGCTGGCCTCATCGCTGCCTTGCCAGCGATGAGGCCGGTACTGGCGAAGCAAGTTTTCCCGCAGTATCGGCAATCCTTCCTAGACTTATAAGTCTCCACGAGGCCTGGTCTAGGAAGAGAGCGTCGTCATGTCCCAGTCGCCGTCCCTGCATCAACTGCAAGAGCTCAACCCATTCCTGCGTCGTCACCTGGGGCCTGATGCCTCGGAGCAGCAGGCCATGCTCAGTGCCCTGGGCTTGAGCAGCCGCAGCGAGCTGATCGAGCAGACCGTCCCGCCGGATATCCGCTTCAACCGCGCCCTCGACCTGCCCGCCGCCCTGGATGAACAGGCCGCGTTGGCCAAGCTCGCCAGTTATGCCGAGCAGAACCAGGTGTGGACCAGCCTGATCGGCATGGGTTACCACGGCACCGTCACGCCAACCGTCATCCTGCGCAACGTGCTGGAGAACCCCGGCTGGTACACCGCCTATACGCCTTATCAGCCAGAAATCGCCCAAGGCCGGCTGGAAGCCCTGCTCAACTTTCAGCAAATGGTCATCGATCTGAGCGGCCTGGCCCTGGCCAATGCCTCACTGCTCGATGAAGCCACCGCCGCAGCCGAAGCCATGGCCTTGGCCAAACGTGTGGCGCGCAACAAGAGCAATGCTTTCTTTGCCGATGAAGACTGCCACCCGCAGACACTGTCGGTGTTGCGAACCCGGGCCGAAGGTTTTGGTTTCGAACTGATCGTCGACGCTGTGGATAACCTTGCCCAGCACCAGGTATTCGGCGCGTTGCTGCAGTACCCGGATACCCATGGAGCAGTGCGTGACCTGCGCCCGCTGATTGACCAGTTGCACGGCCAGCATGCCCTGGCATGCGTGGCGGCAGACCTGTTGAGCCTGGTGCTGCTCACGCCGCCGGGTGAACTTGGCGCAGACGTGGTGCTTGGCTCGACCCAGCGCTTTGGCGTGCCCATGGGCTACGGCGGCCCGCACGCGGCCTATTTTGCCTGCCGTGACGACTACAAGCGGGCGATGCCGGGGCGCATCATCGGTGTGTCGCGTGACGCCCGTGGCAACACCGCCCTGCGAATGGCCCTGCAGACCCGCGAGCAACACATCCGCCGCGAAAAAGCCAACTCCAACATCTGCACGGCCCAGGTACTGCTGGCCAACATCGCCGGTTTCTACGCGGTGTACCACGGCCCTGAGGGCTTGCAGCGCATCGCGCAGCGCGTGCACCGGCTGACTGTCGTGTTGGCTGCCGGCCTTGAGGCCAAGGGCATCAAACGCCTTAACCAGCATTTCTTCGACACCCTTACCCTGGAGGTCGGCGGTGCCCAGGCGGCCATCATCGAAAGTGCGCAAGCGGCGTGCATCAACTTGCGCATTCTGGGCCGCGGCCACCTGGGTGTGAGCCTGGACGAAACGTGCAGCGAAGACACCGTGCTTCGGCTGTTCGACATCTTTCTTGGCGTGGATCACGGCCTTGAGGTCACCGCGCTTGACCAGCAGGCCCTGGCAGGCGGCATTCCCGCCGGGCTGCAACGGCGCACGCCGTTCCTTTCCCACCCTGTGTTCAACCTGCATCACAGCGAAACGCAGATGCTGCGCTACCTCAAGCAGCTGGAGAACAAGGACCTGGCGCTGAACCAATCGATGATCCCGCTGGGTTCCTGCACCATGAAGCTCAACGCCACCAGCGAAATGATCCCCATTACCTGGCCCGGGTTCGCTCAGCTTCATCCCTTTGCGCCCGAAGCTCAGGTCGTGGGTTACAAAACGATGATCGACGAGTTGGAGCGCTGGCTGTGCGCTATTACCGGTTTCGACGCCATCTGCATGCAGCCCAACTCGGGTGCCCAGGGCGAATACGCCGGGCTGATGGCAATCACCCGTTACCACCGCAGCCGTCATCAACACCAGCGCACGCTGTGCCTGATCCCTTCGTCGGCCCACGGCACCAACCCTGCTTCGGCGCAGATGGCAGGCATGGACGTGGTGATCGTCGACTGCGATGACCACGGCAACGTTGACCTCGACGACCTCAGGGCCAAGGCCCATGCTGCAGGCGAGCGGCTGTCCTGCCTGATGGTTACCTACCCGTCGACCCATGGTGTGTATGAGGAGGGCATTCGGGACATCTGTGAAGTCGTTCATAAGCAGGGCGGGCAGGTGTACATGGACGGCGCCAACCTCAATGCCCAGGTCGGCCTCACGCGGCCGGCTGACATTGGCGCCGATGTCTCGCACATGAACCTGCACAAGACGTTCTGCATCCCGCACGGCGGCGGGGGCCCCGGCATGGGGCCGATTGGCATCCGCGCGCACCTCAAGCCGTTCGTCGCCAGTCATCCGGTGGTGCCGGTGCCGGGCCTGGACCCGAACAACAGCGCGGTCAGCGCCGCGCCCTGGGGCAGCGCGAGCATCTTGCCGATCAGCTGGATGTACATCGCCATGATGGGGCCGCAACTGGCCGATGCGAGCGAAGTGGCCATCCTGTCGGCCAACTACCTGGCCAGGCAGCTCGAGGGTGCCTTCCCGGTGCTTTACAGAGGCCGAAACCAGCGGGTGGCACATGAGTGCATCCTTGACCTGCGGCCGCTCAAGGCCATTACCGGGATAACGGAAGAGGATGTGGCCAAGCGCCTGATGGACTATGGCTTCCATGCCCCCACCATGTCATTCCCGGTTCCTGGGACCTTGATGATCGAACCGACAGAGAGTGAGTCCAAAGCCGAGCTGGACCGGTTCGTCGAAGCCATGCTGGCGATCCGGGCGGAGATCGAAGAGGTGCAAGAGGGTCACTGGCCGGCGCAAGACAATCCGCTCAAACATGCCCCGCATACCCTGGCCGATGTGCTGGCGCCGTGGAGCCGGCCTTACAGTCTTGAGCAGGCGGTGGCCCCCAGCGCTCACGTGCGCCAGCACAAGTACTGGCCAGCGGTGAACCGGGTCGACAATGTGTACGGGGACAGGAATCTTTTTTGTGCGTGTGTACCGGTGGAGGCGTATCGCTGAGTTGAAGCTGGGGCTGCACGGCAGCCCCAGGGCCTTACTCGACTATCGCATTCTTCGCCAGGATGGCATTTGCCAGTTCCATGTCGCTGGCTTGCATGCCTGGGTTCTCAGCCCGCACCTGGCGCATTGCCGCCTCCAGGAACGGCCCACGAATAGCACCTTCACTGGCCACGAAGCTGCCGGCGTCTTCCTGCGCCGCGACGACCAACTTGTGATCTTTGGAGGTCAGGTAGGTCGATGCCGTGGTCGCGCCGGAAGAAATCACGTTGCGCCAGAAGGTATCGGCCATGGCGGAGCCAATGGGCAGCGAAAGCAGGGCAGCGGCTGCGATGGCGGTTGGGAGACGCATGATGAAACACCTCGAAGGGTGAGGGCTGATGGAGCCCGATTTGATTGTGCCTGCGGGGCGCAAGTTCCTCGAAAACAAGGGTTTTTTGCTCATGCGCAGACCCGCAGCACTTCCTCTTGGCAGGTCAGCCCACGGGCCACTTTGGCTTCCCCGCAGCGTTTCAGGTCCAGCAACCCTTCGCTCAACGCCTGTAGCCGCAAGCTGGCAAGGTCCGCCCCAGCGCCTATCCGGGCGCGTAGGTTTTCGCTCGGCACCAGCAGCTCGAACAAGCCCGTTCGGCCATGAAAGCCGGTGCCCCGACACATCAGGCAAGGGTGGCCGCTGGCCGATGCTGCGCGGCGCTGGCACTCACGGCAAATCAAGCGCACCAAGCGCTGCGCCATCACCCCACCGAGGGTGGCCTTGATCAGGTAATCGGGCACGCCAAGCTCCAGCAGGCGGGTAATGGCAGCACAGCTGTCGTCGGTGTGCAGCGTCGAGAGCACCAGGTGCCCGGTAAGGGCAGCTTGCACGGCTACCAGAGCCGTCTCGCGATCACGGATCTCGCCGATCATGATGATGTCCGGGTCCTGGCGTAACAGCGCGCGTACGCCGTTGGCGAAGCTGAGGTCCAGTGTCGGCTGCACCTGCAGTTGATTGAATGCCGGCTCCAGACGTTCGATCGGGTCCTCGATGGTGCACAGGTTGACCTCCGGCGTGGCCAATTGCTTCAGGCTCGCGTAAAGCGTGCTGGTCTTGCCTGAGCCGGTAGGGCCGGTGACCAGCAGGATGCCTTGACGGCGTTGCAGCAGGGCCAGCCACTGGTGCAGTTGTTCACCTTCCAGCCCCAGGCGGTCGAAGTCTTCCTGTAGCTGTTGTGGGTCGAACAACCGCAGCACCAGCTTTTCGCCAAAGGGGGTGGGCAGCGTAGACAGGCGCAGCTCCACTTCGCGGCCACCTGGCAGGCTGCACTTCACGCGGCCATCCTGCGGGCGGCGTTTCTCCGCGACATCCATGCGGCCCAAGTGCTTCAGGCGGCTGACGACCGCAAGGGTGACGCCGGCCGGGAAGGCGTAGACCGTATGCAGGAGGCCGTCTATGCGATAGCGCAAGCGGCCCTGTTCGCGGCGCGGCTCAAGATGGATATCACTGGCGCGCTGTTCGACGGCGTACTGCAGCAGCCAGTCGACGATGTGCACGATATGCGCGTCATCTGCCGTGGCGTTGCCCAGGCGCTTGTCCTGCTCGAGCAATTGCTCGAGCTCACCGAGGCTTGCCGACTGCTGATGCTGGGCGCCTTGCACCGAGTGGGCGAGGCGAAACAGTGACTGGCCCACCTGGCGCAGTTGCAGGGGGCTGGCGAACACGCGGCGGATCGGCTTGCCCAGGCTGCGGGCCAGATCGGTTTGCCAGTCACACTGGTAAGGCTGCGCGCTGGCCACGGTGATGCCCAGGCTGTCGCTGGCCAGGATGAGTATGCCGTGGCGCTGGGCGAACGCTGGCGATATCAGCCCGTTGACCTTGGACAGGTCGAGTTGCAGTGGGTCGATACGTTCATAGGGCTGGCCGACTTTTCTGGCGAGCCATTGGCACAGGCTGTCCAGGTGCAGGCGCTGGCCGGGGTGCCGGCGGTCTTGGAGTTCCAGCGCCGCTACGGCTTCGAGCGGATGGCAAGGTGGCCGTGCCTTGGCGTATTCGAGTACTTGCCAGGCGTCGCTGGCGCTCAGGAGCTGGTCGGCTTGCAACGTGTCCAGCACGCGTTTGAGGTCGAGGGATTGATCGTCAGGGTTGTGCATGGCGGCGTCCGTGCCAGGTTATGAGGTCCTGATCAAGGCTAGCCGGGTGGGCGGGTTCGAGCGTGGGTGAAAGGTTTCGGGATCTTGCCGGGCTGGTCGTAGTACTGTCGTGCGCAGAGTGCTGTCGGCTGGTACTCCCATCACCTTGGAGCTGCGCGCCGTCGTCTACCCTATACGGGGCGCTGCCGGGGGCTTTCAGATGGGCTGTGCAACCATTCGTTCTTTTTTTCGAACAGGCTATTGTCCTATACCCCAGCAGCCGCTTAGCATTCGTTTGAGATTTCAAACGCTCGATGCCCTGCCTTGGGCGCTTTTCAACAATCAACAATTCGGGAAGCCGACATGCAGCTCAAAGACGCTCAGTTGTTCCGCCAGCAAGCCTTCATCAATGGTGAATGGCTGGATGCGGACAGCGGCCAGACCATCAATGTGACCAACCCGGCCACTGGTGAAGTCATCGGTACCGTGCCGAAGATGGGCACTGCGGAAACCCGCCGCGCCATCGAAGCTGCCGACAAGGCCCTGCCGGCCTGGCGTGCTCTGACCGCCAAAGAGCGCTCGAACAAGCTGCGCCGCTGGTTCGAACTGATGATCGAGAACCAGGACGACCTGGCTCGCCTGATGACCACCGAACAAGGCAAGCCACTGGCCGAAGCCAAAGGCGAAATCGCTTACGCAGCCTCGTTCATCGAGTGGTTCGCCGAAGAAGCCAAGCGCGTTTACGGTGATACCATCCCAGGTCACCAGCCTGACAAGCGCCTGATCGTCATCAAGCAGCCGATCGGTGTTACCGCGGCCATCACCCCGTGGAACTTCCCGGCGGCGATGATCACCCGTAAAGCCGGCCCGGCCCTGGCCGCTGGCTGCACCATGGTGCTCAAGCCTGCTTCGCAAACCCCGTACTCTGCCCTGGCCCTGGTCGAGCTGGCTACCCGTGCCGGCATCCCGGCTGGTGTGCTGAGCGTGGTGACCGGCAGCGCTGGCGAAGTCGGCGGCGAGCTGACCGGCAACTCCCTGGTGCGCAAACTGTCCTTCACCGGCTCGACCGAAATCGGTCGCCAGCTGATGGAAGAATGTGCCAAGGACATCAAGAAGGTTTCCCTGGAGCTGGGTGGCAACGCCCCGTTCATCGTGTTCGACGATGCCGACCTGGACAAGGCGGTAGAGGGCGCGATCATCTCCAAATACCGCAACAACGGCCAGACCTGCGTTTGCGCCAACCGTATCTACGTGCAGGACGGCGTCTACGATGCCTTCGCCGAGAAGCTCAAGGCCGCTGTGGCCAAGCTGAAGATCGGTAACGGCTTGGACGACGGCACCACCACTGGCCCGCTGATCGATGGCAAGGCCGTCGCCAAGGTTCAGGAGCACATCGAGGACGCCGTCTCCAAAGGCGCCAAGGTGCTGTCCGGTGGCAAGCTGATCGAAGGCAACTTCTTCGAGCCGACCATCCTGGTCGACGTGCCGAAGACCGCTGCCGTCGCCAAGGAAGAGACCTTCGGCCCGCTGGCGCCGCTGTTCCGCTTCAAGGACGAGGCCGAAGTCATCGCCATGTCCAACGACACCGAGTTCGGCCTGGCCTCGTACTTCTATGCCCGCGACATGAGCCGTGTGTTCCGTGTTGCCGAGGCGCTGGAATACGGCATGGTGGGTATCAACACCGGCCTGATCTCCAACGAAGTCGCGCCGTTTGGCGGTATCAAGGCTTCGGGCCTGGGCCGTGAAGGTTCCAAGTACGGTATCGAGGACTACCTCGAAATCAAGTACCTGTGCATCAGCGTCTGATGCGCTGAAGGCTTTACCTCTGCCAGCGGGGCGCGAGAGCGACGTCTCGCTGGCTTTTTTGACATCGCAGCACCTGGTGGCCAGGGCGTTCACGGCAGTCGATCAACGAATACTGTTCGCGAGCACTCCCAGCCACCCCCGAATAAAAGCGCCGCTGATCGGCGCAAATGAGGGCATTATGAGCAAGACCAACGAATCCTTGATGCAACGTCGTGTAGCCGCCGTCCCGCGTGGCGTAGGCCAGATCCACCCGATCTTCGTCGAAAGCGCGAAGAACTCGACCGTGATCGACGTTGAAGGCCGCGAACTGATCGACTTCGCCGGCGGCATCGCAGTCCTGAACACCGGCCATCTGCACCCTAAAGTGGTCGCCGCTGTTCAAGAGCAGCTGACCAAAGTCAGCCACACCTGCTTCCAGGTACTGGCTTACGAGCCTTACGTAGAGCTGTGCGAGAAGATCAACAAGCTGGTCCCAGGTGACTTCGACAAGAAGACCCTGCTGGTTTCCACCGGCTCCGAAGCCGTTGAGAACGCCGTGAAAATCGCCCGTGCCGCCACTGGCCGTGCTGGCGTGATCGCCTTCACCGGCGGCTACCACGGCCGCACCATGATGACCTTGGGCCTGACCGGCAAGGTTGTACCGTACTCCGCTGGCATGGGCCTGATGCCTGGCGGCATCTTCCGCGCCCTGTTCCCGAGCGAACTGCACGGGGTCAGCGTTGACGACGCCATCGCTTCGGTCGAGCGCATCTTCAAGAACGACGCCGAGCCGCGCGACATCGCCGCGATCATCCTCGAGCCGGTACAGGGCGAAGGCGGCTTCCTGCCAGCGCCTAAAGAGCTGATGAAGCGCCTGCGTGCCCTGTGCGACCAGCACGGTATTCTGCTGATCGCCGACGAAGTACAGACTGGCGCTGGCCGTACCGGCACCTTCTTCGCCATGGAACAGATGGGTGTAGCGCCGGACCTGACCACCTTCGCCAAATCCATCGCTGGCGGCTTCCCGCTGGCCGGTGTTTGCGGCAAGGCCGAGATCATGGACGCCATCGCTCCGGGCGGCCTGGGCGGCACTTACGCCGGTTCGCCGATCGCCTGCGCCGCGGCTCTGGCCGTGATCCAGGTGTTCGAGGAAGAGAAGCTGCTGGACCGCAGCAAGGCAGTAGGTGAGCACCTGACCACGGGCCTGCGCAAGATCCAGGAAAAGCACCCGATCATTGGCGATGTCCGTGGTCTGGGTTCGATGATCGCTGTGGAAGTCTTCGAAAAAGGCACCCACACCCCGAATGCCGCCGCCGTTGCTCAAGTGGTTGCCAAAGCGCGCGACAAGGGCCTGATCCTGCTGTCCTGCGGCACCTACGGCAACGTCCTGCGTATCCTGGTTCCGCTGACCGCCGAAGATGAGCTGCTCGACAAGGGCCTGGCCATCATCGAAGAGTGCTTCGCTGAACTGGCCTGATGTGACAGGCTTCATAAAAAAACCCGCCTAGGCGGGTTTTTTTTGTGCCTAACAAAGGGCTGTGGCGCTATGGTTGTCACAGGACTTGCCTTGGAAGCTGCAACGGATTGCGTGTCAGGGATATTCAGGAGTTGGCCATGAGCGCTGCAGACCCCACCCCACCTAGCGTACTGATTGCCGAAGGCGACCCTTGGGTGCGCGACATGCTGCGTGAGATGTTGCTCAGCGTGCGCTGTGATGCCCGGCTGCAGGTATGCGCCGATGGCTCCCAGGCGCTCACGGCATTGGCCAGCAAGCCTGACCTGATCATCGCCGCCCGTGAGCTTGCAGGTGTCGATGGCCTGGACCTGTTGCGCAAGGTGCGCGCCAAGGGGCCGGGGTTGCCGTTCATTCTCATGAGCAACCGCAGTGACAGTGCCAGCGTGCGTGAGGCGCTGCCGCTGCACCCCACGGCTTACCTGAGCAAGCCACTGAACATGGACAACCTGCGCAAGCGTCTGGAAGAGCTGCTGCTTGAAGTGGGTGAGCAGATCGCCTGCCCGGTGCCACCGTTGCAGCCTGGGGCAAGCCTGCCGGCCTTCCTTGAGCAGCGCCGCGCCACCGCCGATGGCGGGCCGCTGTTCGCGGATGTGCAGGTGGCGATCAAGCGCGCGCTGAACCCTCAGGGGCTGGACCTCAAGGTGCTCGAAGAGGAGGTGCGCAACGACCCGCAGGTTACAGCCGTACTGATCGCTGCCGCCAACAGTGCTGCCCTGCACCGCGACGCACCGGTGCAGACCTTGCTACAAGCCCTGAACAAGCTTGGCAGCACGCAGAGCATGAACCTGATCCTGGGCCTGGCCCTCAAGCGCAGCGCCCGCCTGACCGATCCGCTGCTGGCGCAGCAGGCGGCGCATTTCTGGAACTTGTCGCTGCATACCGCCGAATACGCGCGTTCCCTGGCGCGCATGCTCGAACTCGACGAAGAGCTGTGTTACTGCGCCGGGCTGTTGCACTGCCTGGGTGACCTTGCGGTGCTGCGCTGCCTGCAGGAATGGCGGCTGGCCGGTGGTGAACTGCACGATGGCCTGGTGCAGGCGTCACTGAGCGACTTCGGTGCAGCGTTCGGCTCGGCACTGCGAACCCGCTGGCGCTTGCCGCTGGGCCTGCGCGAGCTGATCGCGGCAATCTATCAGTTGGGTGGTGGGGTTTATTCCCGGGAGATCCTGGCCATGAACCTGGCCGGGCAACTGGCGCGACTGCCGGCGAGCCAAGGGTTGGAGAGGGTTGCCGAGAGCAAGACCGCGCGCTTGCTCAAGGTTGGGCTGGCGCAGTTGAGCCGGTTGCGCAAGGTGGAGAATCCAGAGGTAAAACCGCAGGAGCAAGAGCCGCCTGTGGCTGAGGAGGGGGGTACGTAACTGAATTGTTGGGGCCGCTGTGCGCACCCAATGGTTCAGCCCCGCACGATCTGGTTCTTGCCCTGCCGCTTGGCCCGGTACATCGCCGCATCAGCCCGGGCGAAGAGGCTGTCCAGTGAGTCATCCTCATCCGTGAGCCCGGTCAGCCCCTGGCTTACCGTCACGCCATACACCTGCTCGCCATGGCTGAAGCTCAGCCGCTGAATCTCGCGCTGCAGGCGCTCGGCGATCTGCTCGGCGACCTGCGCATTGCAGCCGGGGAACACCGCAGCAAACTCCTCGCCACCAATGCGCCCGAACAGGTCGCCGCGGCGCAGCACCGCCTTGCCGCTGTCGGCGATGCGTTGCAGCACCTGATCGCCTTCCTGATGGCCATAGCTGTCGTTGATCTGCTTGAAATCGTCGATATCCAGCAGCAGGAATGCCAGTGGCGTGCCGTCTTCGCGTGCGTTGTCGAAGGCTTGGCCTGCACATTCGAAAAAGTGCCGGCGGTTGCTGCTTTGGGTCAGTACGTCGGTGGTGGCCAGGCGATGCAGTTCGCCTTCAAGCTGCTTCTTTTCGGTGATGTCCTCGGCAATGCCGACGATGATCACCCGCTCGCCTTCATGCTGCTGGTTGATGTAGCACTTGTCACTCAGCCAGCGCACTTGGCCGTTTGCGTTGAGGATGCGGTATTCGCGGTCTTCAACCGCGCCTTTGATCAGCACCTGGGCCAGGCTGCGCTCGGCGTACTCCAGGTCATCGGGGTAGATGCTATCGCGCCACTCGTTGAAGTCGGCCAACACCAGGCTGGTAGGCCGGCCGAAAATGCGTTCATAAGCGGGGCTGACGTAGAGCACCTGGCGTGTTTCCCAGTCGAACGCCCAGAGCACCGCATTGACGCTGTCGAGCAACGAACTGTAGAGCTGTTCACGTTCGCTCAGGCGAGCCACTTCGCCTTGGGCATGCAGCAAGGCCAGCAGTGTTTGGGCTGCCTCGGGAGCTGAATTGCCGGGCAGCGTTGGATAGATGTTCTTGGCCATGTGCACGGAGTGGCTCTCGACGGGTAAGCGTGCGGCCACAGACCGGCCCGCCACGCGGGCGATGTGCCGGGTTTGAGTGGTTTTTCAGAGGGGAAGTTCCAGCAAGCACGCCCCGTTGCAGGGCGTGCCGATCAACGGTGGTCAGACGCCGTGCGGGCGCAGGGAGTAGGTTTTCAATTGCGCTGCAAAGTCGTGCAGTGCATGAATGCCACTGGCCTCCGCCTCGTGTACCCAGTCTTTCATGGCGGCGAGCATGTCGTGGCCGTTGGCGCTGGTACGGGCCCAGATCTGCTGCAAGGCCAAACGCTTTTCATAGATGGTCTTGAGTGCCTGGCTCTGCGCCAGCAGGGACTCGATGCGCACATGGTGACGCTCTTCGAGCAGGCTGGGTTCCCGCGACAGCAGGCGTTTGGCCCGGCGGAAGCGATGGCGTACCGAGGCGTCGACCTTGGCCAGTTCCTGCTTGACCAGCGGACCGATCACCAGCTTGCGGTATTGGGCCATGATCTGGAAGCGGTTGTTGAGGATGGCCATGGTGGTATCCATGTCCAGGTTGGCCTTGCCCTCGACGCGGTGGGCGATGGGGGCCACTCGTTGTACTTTGGCCAGGCGCAGCAGGCACAACAGGCGTATCCAGGCCCAGCCCATGTCGAACTCCCAGCGCTTGACCGACAGCTTGGCCGAGTTGGGGTAGGTGTGGTGATTGTTGTGCAGTTCTTCGCCACCGATGACGATGCCCCATGGCACCAGGTTGGTCGCCGCGTCACGGCACTCGAAGTTGCGGTAGCCCACCGCATGGCCCAAGCCGTTGACCACACCCGCTGCCCAGAACGGAATCCACATCATCTGCACCGCCCAGATGGTGATGCCGATGGTGCCGAACAGCAGCAGGTCGAGCACTGCCAGCAGGGCGATACCGCCATGTTTGTAGCGTGAGTAGAGGTTGCGCTCGATCCAGTCATCCGGGCAATTTTTGCCATAGATACGCAGGGTTTCGGGGTTGAGCGCTTCTTCCCGGTAGAGTTCGGCGCCCTTGCGCAGCACTGTGCCCAGGCCTTTGTGTACCGGGCTGTGCGGGTCGTCCGGGGTTTCGCACTTGGCGTGGTGCTTGCGGTGAACGGCTGTCCACTCGCGGGTGTTCTGCGCCGTGGTCAGCCACAGCCAGAAGCGGAAGAAGTGCTTGAGCGCGCCATTGAGCTCCAGGGCGCGGTGGGCCGAGTAGCGGTGCAGGTAGATGGTGACACTGATGATGGTCACGTGAGTCATCAGCAGGGTAACGCCAACCAGTTGCCAGGCCGACAAGTCGAGCAGACCGTAATACCACATAGGTGTGAAAGCCCTCGAAGAAACAGGGAAAGGCCTGATTATCCCTTGGTAGGGAAATAAAACCAGTCACCCTTTCAGATAGGACGTCACTGCATGTTTCTGGCTCTATAATGCCCCATCATTTTTCATGGACTTTTGTTGCCGACATGTCTGTTTCCGTTCGCGACGCCTTGCGCATGGCCGCGCTGTATCTGGTGCTCTCGATCCTCTGGCTGGTGCTGTCAGAGGTGGTTTTGCGCAGTATGTCTGAAGATCCCCTGGCCTTGGCCGTAGGGCGGCAGATCAATGTTGTCCTTTGGGTGCTGGCCAGCGCGGCGCTGATTTTCTTCACCCGGGCCCGTCTGCTCAATTTCATCGGCGTCGGCGCCCGTCTTCGCAGCGAGGACCGCGCCCGTCTGCGCATGGCCGCAGCCGTGTTCGACTGTACCCTGGAGGGCGTGCTGGTCACCGACCGCCAAGGGCTGATCGTGCACGTCAACCGCGCGTTCATGCGGATCACCGGCTACCAGCAGGATGAAGTGCTCGGCCAGCGCCCGAGCAAGTTCAAGTCCGGCCGGCACGGCGTGCCGTTCTATCAGCAGATTTATGCCACCCTGGCAGAGAAGGGCGAGTGGAGCGGGGAGATATGGAACCGGCGCAAGAGTGGTGAAATCTACCCGCAATGGCAGACGATCCGTGCCATTCACGACGATGGCGGCGAGCTGACCCATTATGTCGCGGTATTCAGCGACATCAGCGCAATCAAGCATACCGAGCAGGAATTGGCCTACCTGGCCCACCACGACCCCCTTACCGGCTTGCCCAACCGTTTGCTGTTCAACGACCGGGCCGAGCAGGCACTGGCTTCGGCACAGGCCAACAAGCGTGGATGTGCGTTGTTGCTGCTCGATCTGGACCACTTCCAGAGCATCAACGATGGGCTAGGCCACACCATCGGTGATCAGCTGCTCAAGCTGGTAGGCGAGCGTCTGGCCGAGGTGGTTGGCAATGGTGTGACCTTGGCGCGCCTGGGCGGTGACGAATTCGGTGTGCTGGCGGAGAACTGCCAGCAGGTCGGCCAGGCCGGCAAACTGGCACAGGCCCTCATCGAACGCATGCGTGAACCGTTCGAGTTCGATGGGCATCGGCTGTTCATCAGCGTCAGCGTCGGCATCAGCCTGTTCCCCAGCGATGCGTTGAGCGCCGAACAGCTGCTGCGCAACGCCGACTCGGCGCTGTACAAGGCCAAGCACAATGGCCGCGCTTGTTACGCGCTGTACACCGAAGAGCTGACGGCGCACGCCCAGCACCGTGTGGAAACGGCAGGCGAACTGCGCCGCGCGCTGGCCCAAGACGAGCTGCGGGTGTTCTACCAGCCGGTGTTCGACCTGTTCACGTCGAAGATGGTGGGGGTGGAGGCGCTGGTGCGTTGGCAGCACCCGCAACGTGGCTTGGTGCCGCCAAGCGAATTCATTCCTATCGCCGAGCGTACTGGGCTGATTGCCGACATCGACGCCTGGGTGATGCGCGAGGCGTGCCGGCAGATGGTCAGTTGGCAGGCTGACGGGCGCCTGCTCGAGTTCGTTGCAGTCAACATTTCCAGCCGGCTGTTCGGCCAGCGTGAGCTTTACCGGCAAGTGGCCGGTGTGTTGCACGAGACCGGCCTGGATCCGTCGCTGCTGGAGGTCGAGGTGACCGAGAGTGCAGTCATGGAAGACCCTGAAGTCGCGCTGGAGCAGCTGCACCGGTTGCGTGAGCTGGGCTTGAACCTGGCAATCGACGACTTTGGCACCGGCTATTCGTCGTTGCTGCGGCTCAAGCGCCTGCCGGTGCAGAAGCTGAAGATCGACCAGGGCTTCGTCGCCGGCTTGCCGATGGATGACGATGACGTCGCCATCGTGCGGGTGATCATCGCCCTGGCGCGGAGCATGGGCATGCAGGTGCACGCTGAAGGCATCGAGCAGGCGGAGCAAGCCAGGTTCCTGCTCGAGCAGCAGTGCCAGCTGGGGCAGGGCTACTGGTTCGGGCGGCCCGTGCCGGCTGAGGGTTTGCGTTGGCACTGAGCCGGGCCGGCACGGTGACGCCCCCAGGGCTGCTGCGCAGCCATCGCCGGCAAGCCGGCTCCCACCGCGACCGCGCAGTTCTTCAGGCCTGCGCTTTACCTGTGGAGGCAACGGTCTTGCTCAACTTCTAAAAAGCCGGCGCAATCCATGTGGGGGCCGGCTTGCCGGCGATGGGGCCAGTGAACCGAATGCAGATCACTCGGAAGCCGCAGTCCCGAGAAACTTGCGCAAGAACTGTCGAGTCCGCTCTTGCTTGGGGTCGGCAAACAGGGCCTTGGCCTCGCCCTGCTCGACGATCACCCCCTTGTCGAAGAAGATCACCCGGTTAGCCACATCACGCGCAAAGCTCATCTCGTGGGTGACGATGATCATGGTGCGCTTTTCTTCGGCCAGGCCGCGGATGGTCGCCAGCACTTCGCCGACCAGCTCAGGGTCCAGCGCCGAGGTGGGTTCATCGAACAGGATCACCTCAGGTTCCATGGCCAGCGCCCGGGCGATTGCAACGCGCTGTTGCTGCCCGCCGGAAAGGCGTTTGGGGTAGGCGTCTTCCTTGCCCGCCAGCCCGACCTTGGCCAGCAGCTTGCGGCCCAGCTCCATGGCTTGCGCGCGGGGTGTCTTCTTGACGATCACCGGGCCTTCCATCACGTTCTCCAGCGCGGTGCGATGAGGGAACAGGTTGAAGCTCTGGAACACGAAGCCGGCCTGCTGGCGCAAGCGGCGAATGGCACTTTGCTGGTTGCCAAGCGGACGGTTGGCATCGATGCTGATGGCACCGATCTGGATGCGCCCGGCGTCAGGCGTTTCCAGCAGGTTCAGGCAACGCAGGAAGGTAGTCTTGCCCGAGCCGCTGGGGCCGATGATGGCCACCACTTCGCCCGGTTGCACGGTCAGATCGATGCCGTTGAGCACGGTCTGGCCTTTGAACTGCTTGGTCAGGCCTTCTACTACGATCATCTTCAGTGCTCCTGATCGTGCTGGTTGACCCGCGCTTCCATGCGGTTCTGGAAGTGCGCGAGGATGCTGCAGAGGATCCAGTACACCACCGCAACGGCCAGGTACATGGTGAAAACTTCGAAGGTCCGCGCAGTAATCAGCTGCGCCTGGCGGAACAGTTCGGGCACCTGGATGGTCGCCGCCAGGGCGGTGTCCTTGACCAGGGAGATGAAGCTGTTACCCAGCGGCGGCAATGCCGTGCGCAGGGCTTGCGGCAGGATCGCCCGGCGCATGGCCTGGGTGCGGGTCATGCCAATGCTGGCGGCTGCTTCCCACTGGCCACGGTCGATCGAGGAGATCGCCGCACGCAGGATTTCGCAGATGTACGCGGCCATGTTCAGCGACAGGCCAATCAGCGAGGCCGGGATGGGGTCGAGTTCGATGCCGATCTGCGGCATGCCGAAATAGATCACGAACAGCTGCACCAGCAGCGGCGTGCCCCGGAAGAACGACACATAAATGCGTGCCAGCCAGTCCAGCGGCAGGATCTTCGACAGGCGCATCAGTGCCAGGGCAAAACCCAACACCAGGCCGAAGAACATGCCGCCGACACTCAGCAGCACTGTGTAACCCGCGCCCTTGAGCAGGAAGGGCGCGGAGTCGACAACGAGTTGCAGGCTTTCAGCGATCATTGGGTGACATCGGCACCGAAGTATTTCTCGGACAGCTTGGCCAGGGTGCCGTCGGCCTTGAGCTTGTCGATGGCCTTGTTGATGGCTGCCAGCAGCTCAGGCTCACCCTTGCGCAGGGCCACGCCGCTTTCCAGGCGCGAGAAGGCGTCGCCGGCAAGCTGGGTATCCTTGGCTTTTTGCGCGTATTCCAGGGCGGCCAGGCGGTCGATCAGGATGGCGTCGATACGGCCGTTGCGCAGGTCGGCGAACTTGCTCGGGTCATCTTCGTAGGTGCGCACTTCAGCGTTCGGAACGTCCTGCTTCACCCACTGTTCGTAATTGGTGCCCAGGCCCACGCCGACCTTCTTGCCAGCCAGATCCTGCGCGGTCTTGATGTTCAACTGCTCGGCTTTTTTCTTCAGGATCAGCGCCTGGATGCCGGAGACGGTGTAAGGCTCGGAGAAGTCGTACTTCTTCTTGCGCTCCTCGGAGATGGTCACTTGGTTGACCACCACGTCCAGGCGTTTGGATTCCAGCGCTGCAAGGATGCCATCCCATTTGGTCGGCTGGATCTTGGCCTTGACGCCCAGTTCCTTGGCCAGCAGTTCCGAAAGCTCGACCTCGAAGCCGGCAAGCTTGCCGTTTTCATCCTGGAAACTGAATGGCGGGTAGGTGCCTTCGAGGCCGACGTTGATCACGCCTTTTTCCTGGATGGTTTTCAGTTGCTCGCCGGCGAATGCCTGGCTGAACAGACCGGTGCCCAGCAGGATGGCCAGGCTGGCATTGAGAAGCGGTTTGGCGAATTTCGACATGTCAGGCCCCGCGCTTGTTGTGGAAGTGGTGGGTGGCGACTATAGGGTTGGCTTCATAGGCCAGGAAATAATAAAAACTTATTTTGTTATTTCCTTTTTTATCTCTGCCAGGGTTCGGCTGCTTTGAGGGTAGGCGACGATGCCGGGTACGTCGTCGCAGCTTATGCCCGACTTAGTGCAGGATGGAATAAAGCGTTGTTTTTTCCAAGGGGCTGATTTGCCGTAAAGTGGATTGCAAACTATCAGCTTGGCCCTGCCAGGAGATCACCGTGAGCGAACACCCTTCATCCGCGCATTGGCAGTTGCACAGTATCGTCAGTGGCTTGCGCAGCGCCCGTGAGCAGTGGCGCAGCCGCAATGGCCGCAGTATTGGCGAGCAGGGCGGGCGCGAATTGCCGTCGCGCGAGGCGATGCGGCACATCCTTGAGCAACTGTGCGGCGCACTGTTCCCGATGCGCCTGGGGCCGGTAGACCTGCGCGAGGAGAGTGAGGACTTTTACGTTGGCCACACCCTGGATGCGGCGCTGACAGCGTTGCTGGCCCAGGCACGCCTGGAGCTGCGTTATGCCGCACGCCAGAGCAAGGCTGACCTGACGGCCGTCGATGCCCAGGCGCTGCGCTTGATACAGGATTTTGCCGCGGCGTTGCCGGCCTTGCGTGTGCTGCTCGATACCGATGTGCTGGCGGCGTACCACGGTGACCCAGCAGCGCGTAGTGTCGACGAAGTCTTGCTGTGCTACCCGGGTATCCTGGCAATCATCCACCACCGCCTGGCCCACCACCTGTACAAGGCTGGCTTGCCGCTGCTGGCACGCATCAGCTCGGAACTGGCGCACTCGGCCACCGGCATCGACATCCATCCAGGGGCGCAGATTGGGCAGAGCTTCTTCATCGACCACGGCACCGGTGTAGTGATCGGTGAGACTGCGATCATCGGCGAGCGGGTGCGTATCTATCAGGCCGTGACCTTGGGGGCCAAGCGCTTCCCGAGCGACGAGTCGGGCTCGCTGCACAAAGGCCTGGCGCGGCACCCGATCGTCGAAGACGATGTGGTGATCTACGCAGGCGCGACCATTTTGGGGCGCATCACCATCGGCAAGGGTTCGACCATTGGCGGCAACGTGTGGCTGACCCGCAGCGTGCCGGCGCAGAGCAACATTACCCAGGCCAATCTACAGCTCGATTGCCAGGACAAGAACTGACCTGAATTCAGCCGTGTTCGTACCGGCCCCATCGCCGACAAGCCGGCTCTCACGGGTTCACCGGCCCACCTGAGTACAGTGGCTTGGCTGTGTAGGGCTTACCCGCAATAGGGCCGGTACGAGCGCGCCGATCGGCGCCTCGGGTCGCATCGAATCCCGATCCATGTTTAACTTGAACGCTTGTTCAACGAAAAAACGCTGGTCCGTTGCCGGTGTTCAACAGGAGGATTCCTTTGCTGAACCCGTTCATTCCGAACCTCACGTCAATCGACGAGGTGCATGCCCCATGAGTGCACCGACCCCTTCCAACAGCCAGATCCGCATGAACCCTCCGGTGTTCTATTTTGCGGCAAGTTTCATCCTCATCTTCGGCCTGGTGGTCATCGCCCAACCTCAAGCAGCGGGCGACTGGCTCTTGGCGGCGCAGAACTGGGCGGCCAATACGGTCGGCTGGTACTACATGCTGGCCATGACCCTGTACCTGGTCTTCGTGGTGGTCACCGCCTTGTCCGGCTACGGCAAGATCAAGCTCGGTGCCGACCACGACGAACCCGAGTTCAGCTACCTGTCGTGGGCCGGCATGTTGTTCGCCGCCGGTATCAGCATCACCCTGTTCTTCTTCTGCGTTTCTGAACCCCTGACCCACATGCTCCAGCCCCCCCAGGGTGAGGCGGGCACGGCGGAGGCAGGGCGCCAGGCGATGCAGATACTGTTCCTGCACTGGGGCCTGCATGGCTGGGGCGTGTTCGCCTTCGTCGGCATGGCGCTGGCCTATTTCGCCTACCGCCACAACCTGCCGCTGGCGTTGCGTTCGGCGCTGTACCCGCTGATTGGCAAACGTATCAACGGGCCGATCGGCTATGCGGTGGACGGCTTCGGCATTATCGCTACGGTGTTCGGCCTGGGGGCCGACATGGGCTTCGGCGTGCTGCACCTCAATGCCGGCCTGGACTACTTGTTCGGCATCAGCCATAGCCAGTGGGTGCAAGTGATCCTCATCACCCTGATGATGGGCGCGGCCGTGGCGGTGGCAGTCGCTGGGGTGGAGAAGGGCGTGCGGGTGATGAGCGACATCAACCTGTTCCTGGCCTGTGCGCTGTTGCTGTTCGTGTTGTTCGCCGGCCCAACCCAGCACCTGTTCAACACCCTGATCCAGAACCTGGGTGATTACCTCGGCGCGCTACCCCGCAAGAGCTTCGACGTGTATGCCTACGGCGAAAACCGTGACTGGCTGGGTGGCTGGACGGTGTTCTACTGGGCCTGGTGGATTGCCTGGGCGCCGTTCGTAGGGCTGTTCATCGCCCGCATCTCGCGTGGCCGCACCATTCGTGAATTCGTCTTCGGAGTGCTGCTGATCCCGCTGGGCTTCACCCTGGCGTGGATGTCGATTTTCGGCAACAGCGCGCTGGACCAGGTACTGAACCATGGCATGACGGCGCTTGGGCAGTCGGCCATCGATAACCCGTCGATGAGCCTGTATCTGCTGCTGGAGACCTACCCGTGGAGCAAGGTCGTCATCGCGGTGACGGTATTCATCAGCTTCGTGTTCTTCGTCACCTCGGCAGACTCGGGCACGGTGGTGCTGTCGACCTTGTCCGCCAAGGACGGCGGTGCTGATGAAGACGGCCCGAACTGGTTGCGGATCTTCTGGGGCGCGATGACTGCGCTGATCACCAGCAGCCTGCTGTTCGCCGGCAGCATCGATTCGCTCAAATCGGCGGTGGTGCTGACCTCGTTGCCGTTCTCGTTGATCCTGCTATGCATGATGTGGGGGCTGCATAAGGCGTTCTACCTGGAGTCGCAGCGCCAGATCGCCCAGTTGCATTCGCTGGCCCCGTTCGCCCAGTCCCGCCGTGGCCGTGGTGGCTGGCGCCAGCGCCTGAGCCAGGCGGTGCATTTCCCGTCACGCGATGAGGTGTACCGCTTCATGGACGATGTGGTGCGCCCGGCGATTGCCGAAGTGCGCGAGGTGTTCGAGCAGAAAGGTCTGGTGTTGGTGACCCAGGATGATCCCAGCCACGACAATGTCAGCCTGAAAGTCGGCCACGGTGAGGAGCAGCCGTTCATCTATCAGGTGCAGATGCGGGGGTATTTCACACCGTCGTTCGCGCTGGGTGGGTTGGGCTCTCAGGACTTGAAGAACCGCCGTTATTACCGCGCGGAGGTGCATCTTAGCGAGGGTAGCCAGAACTACGACCTGGTGGGCTACAGCAAGGAGCAGATCATCAACGACATCCTCGACCAGTACGAACGGCATATGCAGTTCTTGCACTTGGTCCGCTAGAGCGCCGGGGCCGCTGCGCGGCCCTTTCGCCGGCAAGCCGGCGATTCGAGGCCAACGGCCTCGTCCGCCACCCTCAGAACGGCGCATCCCCCAAGATGGTCGCCCGATGCATCACCCGCCGGTTGGGTCGGTAATCATCCACCGCAAAATGCTGGGTGACGCGGTTGTCCCAGAACGCCACGTCGTTCTCCTGCCAACGCCAGCGGATGCTGAACTCCGGCCGCGTCGCATGGGTGAACAGCAGCTTGAGCAATGCCTCACTCTCCAGTTCGCTCAGCTCATTGATGCGTGTGGTGAACCCTTCATTGACGAACAACGCCTTGCGGCCGCTCACCGGGTGGGTGCGCACTACCGGGTGCGACAGCGGCGGGTTGTTACGCCGGGTGGCTTCCCAGCGTGCCAGGTCTTCAGGCGTAGTGCCGAAGCGCTCGAGTGGGAACGACTGGGTGAAATCGTGCGTTGCAGTCAGGCCATCGAGCATCTCGCGCAGCGGCGCCGACAGGGCTTGGTACGCGGCAATGCCGCTGGCCCACAGGGTATCGCCGCCATAGGCCGGCAACTGCTTGGCACTGAGCACCGCACCCAGCGCCGGGGTCGGCAGGAAGGTCACGTCGGTGTGCCACACGGCATTATCGCGTACGTCGGTGACCGCGGTGTCGAGGATCAGCACCTGCGGGGTTTGCGGGACGTTGGGATAGATCGGATGGATGTGCAGGTCGCCGAAGCGCGCGGCGAAGCGCGCTTGCTGCTCAGGCGTGATCGGCTGGTCCCGGAAGAACAGCACCTGGTGCTGCAGCAGTGCCTGCTCGATGGCATCGCGGTGCTCGGCAGTCATCTCGCGGCTGATGTCCACGCCGCTGATCTGGGCACCAAGGGCCGGGCTGAGGGGGGTAACGGTAAGCGTCATGTCTTTTTCACTCCAGGCGCCGGGTAGCCGGCGTGGTCGGTCAGCAACCCGTCAGTGGCTTTGCCCATGCCAGGGCACCAGCTTGCGCTGCAGGGCGCGCAGGCCCATCTCCAGGGCGAAGGCGATCAGGGCGATCAGCAGGATGCCCAGCACTACCACGTCAGTCACCAGGAACTGCGCCGCCGACTGCACCATGAAGCCCAGGCCGCTGGTGGCAGCGATCAGTTCGGCGGCTACCAGGGTCGACCAGCCCACACCCAGGCCGATACGGATGCCGGTGAGGATATCGGGCAGGGCACTGGGCAGGATCACGTGGCGGATCAGTTGCACCTTGGTCGCCCCCAGCGATTGCGCAGCGCGCGACCTGGCCGGGTCGACGGTGCGCACGCCGGTAGCCGTGGCGATCGCGATCGGGGCGAAGATTGCCAGGTAGATGAGTAGCACCTTGGACAGCTCGCCGATACCGCACCAGATGACGATCAGCGGCAGGTAGGCCAGGGGCGGTATGGGGCGGTAGAACTCGATCAGTGGGTCGAGAATGCCGCGGGCTACACGGTTGTAGCCGATGGCGATACCAACCGGGATGGCGGTCAAGGTCGCAGCAACCAGCGCCAGGCCGATGCGCCCCAGGCTCGCGCCCAAGTGTTGCCACAGGCTGGCGTCCATGTAGCCTTGGGTGAGCAAGCTCCAGGCTTTGGCCAGGATGTCGCCGGGCGTAGGCAGGAACAGGGGCTCGATCCAGCCGGCGGCGGTCACCAGCCACCAGACCAGCAGCAGGCTGGCCAGGGTTAGCGTGCTGATCCAGCGGGTGGAAAGCTGGCGGCGCGCTTTTTCGACGGGCCGCGCGTGGCTGTCGCGCTTGCTGGCGACCGGCAGATCAAGGCTGCTCATGCGTGCTCCTGCAGGCTTTGGCGTTGGGAGAAAACCCGCGCCAGCACGTGCTCGCGGGTTTCAATGAAGCGGGGGTCAGACTTGATGGCCCGAGCGGACTCGCCAGCGGCATAGCGTTGGCCGAAGCCCAGCTGCAGGCGCTCGACCACACGGCCCGGGTCTGGGGCCAGCAGCACCAGCTCGGTTGCAAGGAATACCGCTTCCTCAATGTCGTGAGTAATAAGGAACACCGGTTTGGCAGTGCGCTGCCAGACTTGCAGCAGCAGTTCTTGCATCTGCTCGCGGGTGAACGCGTCAAGGGCGCCGAACGGCTCGTCCATCAGCAGTACCCTTGGGTCGGCCGCCAGCGCGCGGGCCAGGCCCACGCGCTGCTTCTGGCCGCCGGACAGTTGCCAGATGCGCCGCTCGCCAAAGCCATCCAGATCGACCAGGGCCAGCAGTTGCCGTGCCTTGGCCTCCCGCTCTGCGCGGGCCACACCGGCCAGCTCCAAACCGAAAGCGACATTGCCCAGCACGTTCTGCCACGGCAGCAGGGCATCGTCCTGAAACACCACGCCGCGTTCGGCGCCGGGGCCTTGCACCGCAACGCCGTCAAGGGTGATACGCCCGCCGCTGGGGGTGACGAAGCCCGCGATAAGGTTGAGCAGCGACGTCTTGCCGCTGCCGGAGGGCCCCAGCGCGACCAGCAACTGGCCTGGGCCCAGGCTGAGGTTGATGTCGGCCAGCACAGGGGTGCTGGCGCCGGGGTACTGTGCGCTGATGCGCTCCAGTTCTAGCAAGGCCATGACGGGCTCCGGATCAATTGGGCAGGAACTTGGCGCTGACGTAGGCCGAGTAGTCCGGCAACACGGCGTCGACCTTGCCTTGCTGCTTGAGGAAGGTGGCGGTGTCGGTCAGTGCTTGAGTGGTCGGTGCGCCCAGGGCGTTGGCCTGGTCGGCGGCCAGCGGGTAGACGTTACCCTCCAACAGCACCGGGATATCGCTGGCCTTGGCGCCGGACAGCTTCACCAGCTTGGCCACGTTGTCCTTGTTGGCCAGCCAGGCCGCCGGGTCTTTGCGGTAGTCGGCGTAGGCGTCGAGGGTGACCTTGGCAAAGGCTTTGACCACCTCGGGGTGCTTGTCGGCGAAGTCCTTGCGCACGATCCAGGCATCGAAGGTGGGTGCGCCTTTTTCTGCCAGTTCCCCGGAGGTGATCAGTACCTTGCCGTTTTCCTTGGCCACGCCCAGTGCCGGGTCCCAAACGTACGTGGCATCGATGTCACCGCGCTTCCAGGCCGCGATGATCGCCGGTGGGGCGAGGTTGAGGATCTGCACCTTGGACGGGTCGATGTTCCAGCTTTTGAGCGCGGCCAAGAGGCTGTAGTGGCCGGTCGAAACGAAAGGCACTGCGACCTTCTTGCCGATCAGGTCTTGTGGGGTCTTGATGCTGTCGCGGGCCACCAGCGCCTCGCCGGCGCCGATCTGGGTGGCGATCAGGAAGGTTTCCACCGGCAGCTTGCGGCTGGCAGCAGCGGCCAGCGGGCTGGAGCCCAGGTAGCCGATCTGCACGTCGCCGCTGGCCACCGCAGTGATCACATCGGCGCCGTTATCGAACTTGCGCCAGTCGATGCTGGCCTTGCTGGCTTTTTCGTAGTCGCCATCGACCTGTGCCACCTTGGCCGGGTCGACGGTGGTCTGGTAGGCGACTGTGAGGTCGGCGGCTTGGGCGAACCAGCTGGTGCCGGCGAGGGCCAGGGCAGCGAACAGGCGCAGTGGAGCGTGCGGGATCATGGTCGGACCTCTTGTCAGACAATCGAAGTGATGAATGGCAAGAAGGCTAGATGATCTAAGAAATATAAAATAAATAACTTTTTGGAATTAGCATAGGAGCCATTCGCTTTAAGACCTAGGGCGTGGCGGGGCTTTGGGGCGAAGACCGAGTGCGATGCTAGGTTTTTATCGGCTGCACAGATCAATTGGGAATAAAGCTATGAGCAAACGTTTGCAAATAACCTAAAGCTATTACAGGCCCGTGCCGATACAATTTTTGGCAGTAAAGGTTTCGACCATATGCCTTAAAAATCTTAGAAATTCATAAAACGGTCATTTTGGATTTATAGGATTGTCATTATCCTGTAGCACAGGTGGCGTCTTAGACCAAAGTCGTGAAATGTTCAGTAACGATTGACTTGTTGGTCATTCTTTGTGACTAAATCGCCAATCCACGGTGAGCGGGGCATCAGATCCTGCCGCCAGCGATACACAAAAATTAGAACGTAGAGGAGCAAAACATGTACAAGTCCAGCCTGGCTCTGGCCGTGGCACTGGGGGTTCTCGCCCAGCAAGCAGGCGCTGCCGGTTTCGTTGAAGACAGCAAACTGTCGCTTAGCTCGCGCACCATGTATTTCAATGGCGATAACCGTGACGGTGGTGCTGACAACCGTGAATCGGGTCAGGGCTTCAAGCTCGACTATCTGTCCGGTTTCACTGAAGGTACCGTTGGGTTTGGTGTTGATGTCCAAGCTCTGTGGGGCATTCATCTGGACGGCGGCCGTGGCAAGCATCCAGACACCAGCAGTTTCTTCCCAAGCGACTCCGACGGGTCCGCTGAGAGCCAGTGGGCACGTCTCGGTGCTAACGCCAAAGCGCGCTTCTCCAAGACTGAAGTCCACTACGGCAGCGCTCTGGCGCCAAACCTGCCAATCCTCGTTTCCAACGATGGCCGTCTGCTGCCCCAGACCTTCGAGGGTGGCACCATCCAGTCGAAGGAAATCGACAACCTGACCATCAACGCCGGTCAGTTGACTCACGCCATGGGGCGTGCATCGAGCAACCGTACCGGTCTTTCGGTACAGGGTGCTACCGAGGAGAGCAACAAGTTCCGCTATGCCGGTCTGGATTACAAGCTCACTCCCGACCTGACCTTGCAGTACTACTACTCGAATCTGGAAGACTTCTACAAGCAGCACTTCCTGGGTGCCACTCACGTCTTCAAGATTGCTGACGATCAGTCGTTCAAAACCGACCTGCGCTACTTCGATAGCAGCAAAGACGGTCGCAATGGTGAGGCTGGCTACGAGTTCAAAAACAACAACGGCTATGCCAAGAACCCAGGTGAAGTGGACAACAAGACTTGGTCCGCCATGTTCACCTACACGCTGGGCGGCCACGCTCTGATGTTGGGTCATCAGCAGGTCAGCGATGACGGTGGCTTCGTCTGGCTGAACCAAGGCAGCCTGGTCGATGAAGGCGCTGGCGGTTCCAGCTTCTACCTGTTCACCGACAGCATGATCAACCAGTTCGCCAAGGCCGGTGAGAACACCACCTTCGGTCAGTACTCGTATGACTTTGCTCGCCTGGGCGTGCCTGGCCTGAAAGCGTCCGTTTCCTACCTGCGTGGTGAAGACGGTCGCAGCACCAATGGTAACGGTACCTTCAGCGAGTGGGAGCGTGATGCTCGCGTTGATTACGTCCTGCAGGAAGGCACCCTTAAAGGTCTGGGCTTCAGCCTGCGCCAAGGCGTCTATCGCGGCACCGGTTCTGGCTCTGCTAACGATCAAGACCAGACCCGCTTCATCGTGAACTACACTTACAACTTCATGTAAGACGTAGTTGCGCAAAAGAGCCTCGCCTACTGCGAGGCTTTTTTTTGCCCATCGATTTCTTTATTTTTTGGTTATAAATAAAGAGTTATTTATTCTTTTTGTTTTTATCTGAATGAAGGCACATTGAACCCCACAAGGCCAGTCCACAGCACAGGAGCCGCACCCCATGAGCCTCAGACTCGGCGACATCGCCCCCGATTTCGAACAGGATTCCAGCGAAGGCAAGATCCGCTTCCACGAGTGGCTTGGTAGCAGCTGGGGCGTGCTGTTCTCTCACCCGGCCGACTTCACCCCGGTGTGCACCACCGAGCTGGGCCTGACCGCCAAGCTCAAGGACGACTTCGCCAAACGTGGGGTCAAGGCCATCGCCCTGTCCGTGGACCCGGTCGACTCGCACCACAAATGGATCGAGGACATCAACGAGACCCAGAACACCGTGGTCAACTTCCCGATCATCGCCGACGCCGACCGCAAGGTTTCCGACCTGTACGACCTGATACATCCGAACGCCAGCGACACCTTGACCGTGCGCTCGCTGTTCGTCATCGACCCGAACAAGAAGGTGCGCCTGACCATCACCTATCCGGCCAGTACCGGGCGCAACTTCAACGAAATACTGCGGGTAATCGACTCGCTGCAGCTCACCGACAACCACAAGGTCGCCACGCCGGGTAACTGGCAGGACGGCGACGAAGTGGTGATCGTGCCATCGCTGAAGGATGAGGAAGAGATCAAGCAGCGCTTCCCGAAAGGCTACCGCGCCGTAAAACCCTACCTGCGACTCACCCCCCAACCTAATCGCTGAGGCAAGCGGCAAGCGGCAAGCTACAAGCTACAAGCGGGGCCAGTTTTTTCTTGAAGTTTGCGGCTTACAGCTTACAGCTTGCAGCTTGCAGCTTGCGGCTTGCAGCTTGCCACCTTACTCGCCCGTCAACGAGGCAAGCAGGTGCAACCCGAACCTACTCGCACAGGAGAGCGCCATGCGCACAGTCTTCTTGCGTCGTGGTCTGGTCGCCCTGTTTGCGGCGGCTGTGTCCTTCGGCGCCATTATCCAAGCCCAGGCTGAAAGCCTGCGCATCGGCTATCAGAAATACGGCACCCTGGTGCTGCTCAAAGCCAAGGGCACGCTGGAAAAGCGCCTGGCCGATCAGGGCGTCCAGGTGCAATGGACCGAATTCCCCGGTGGCCCGCAGCTGCTCGAAGGCTTGAATGTCGGCTCCATCGACTTTGGCGTAACCGGTGAAACGCCCCCGGTATTCGCTCAGGCTGCTGGGGCCGATCTGCTCTATGTCGCCTACGAACCGCCTGCGCCGCGCAGTGAAGCGATCCTTGTGCCAAAGGGTTCGCCGATCCAGTCGGTGAAGGAGCTCAAGGGCAAGAAGGTTGCCCTCAACAAAGGCTCGAACGTTCATTACCTGCTGGTCCGCGCCCTGGAAGAAGCGGGCCTCCAGTACAGCGACATACAGCCCGTCTACCTGCCGCCGGCCGATGCCCGCGCCGCGTTCGAGCGTGGCAGCGTCGATGCCTGGGTGATCTGGGACCCGTACCAGGCCGCCGCCGAACAGCAGCTGCAGGCACGCACCCTGCGTGACGGCAAAGCGCTGGTCGACAACCACCAGTTCTACCTGGCCACCCGCAACTACGCGACCCAGCATCCGGCTGTGATCAACGCCCTCATCGAAGAAGTACGCGCCGTGGGCAGATGGTCGCAGGCCAACCCTCAGGAAGTGGCCGACCAGGTCGCTCCGCTGCTCGGGCTGCCCGCCGACATCACCCTGACCTCAGTCAAACGCCAAGGCTACGGTGCCGCGCCGCTGACACCCGAGGTGGTGGCCGCACAACAGAAAATCGCCGACACCTTCCACGCGCTGAAGCTGATTCCCAAGCCGCTGAGCATCAAGGACGTGATCTGGACACCCCCGGCCAAGGTCGCCAGCGCGCCTTGATCGATTCGCCTGTGCCGGGGCGCCGCTGTGGCCCTCGCCACCTTTGACGAGACAACGCCAATGAGCCTTAACATTTTCTGGTTCCTCCCGACCCATGGTGACGGCAAGTACCTGGGCACATCCGAGGGCGCCCGCGCGGTCGACCACGGTTACCTGCAGCAGATCGCGCAGGCCGCCGACCGCCTTGGTTTTGCTGGGGTGCTGATCCCTACCGGGCGTTCCTGCGAGGACTCGTGGCTGGTGGCAGCGTCGCTGATTCCCGTGACCCAGCATCTGAAACTCCTCGTTGCCCTGCGCCCAGGCATCATTTCGCCGACCGTGGCAGCACGTCAGGCTGCAACGTTGGACCGCCTGTCCAATGGCCGTGCGCTGTTCAACCTGGTGACCGGTGGCGACCCCGATGAACTGGCGGGTGATGGGCTGCACCTGAACCACCAGGAGCGCTACGAAGCCTCGGTCGAGTTCACCCGTATCTGGCGCAAGGTGCTGGAAGGCGAAAACGTCGATTACGACGGCAAGCACATCCAGGTGAAGGGCGCCAAGCTGCTTTACCCGCCGATCCAGCAACCACGCCCGCCGCTGTATTTCGGCGGTTCGTCGCAGGCCGCTCAGGACCTGGCCGCCGAACAGGTCGAGTTGTACCTGACCTGGGGCGAGCCGCCGGCAGCCGTGGCCGAGAAGATCGCCCAGGTGCGCGAAAAAGCCGCTGCCCAAGGCCGCGAAGTACGCTTCGGCATTCGCCTGCACGTGATCGTGCGCGAAACCAACGAACACGCATGGGCTGCGGCTGACCGCCTGATCTCGCACCTGGACGATGACACCATCGCCCGTGCCCAGGCCTCGCTGGCGCGCTTCGACTCGGTGGGCCAGCAGCGCATGGCTGCGCTGCACGGCGGCAACCGTGACAACCTGGAAGTCAGCCCCAACTTGTGGGCAGGCGTTGGCCTGGTACGTGGCGGTGCCGGCACCGCCCTGGTGGGCGATGGCCCGACTGTCGCGGCGCGGGTGAAGGAATATGCCGACCTGGGGATCGATACCTTCATCTTCTCGGGTTATCCACACCTGGAAGAAGCGTATCGGGTTGCCGAACTGCTGTTCCCGCACCTCGATGTACAGCGCCCGGAGCAACCGAAAACCGGAGGCTACGTAAGCCCGTTCGGCGAGATGGTCGCCAACGACATCCTGCCCAAGTCTGTGTCGCAGAGCTGAGGGCCGGGCCATGAGTCGTGCAACATCCTCCACCCTGACCCAGCGCCTGGCGCCGTGGGCACTGCCGGTGCTGCTGTTGGCAGTCTGGCAACTGGCGGTCAGCGCTGGCTGGCTGTCGACGCGCATCTTGCCAGCACCTAGCGCAGTGGTCAGCGCAGGTGTCGAGCTGGTGCGTAGCGGCGATATCTGGACCCACCTGGCCATCAGCGGCTGGCGTGCCGGCCTGGGCTTTCTGATCGGTGGCAGCATTGGGCTGGTGCTGGGCTTCATCACCGGCCTGTCGAACTGGGGCGAGCGCCTGCTCGACAGCTCGGTGCAGATGATCCGCAACGTGCCGCATCTGGCGCTGATCCCGCTGGTGATCCTGTGGTTCGGTATCGACGAGTCGGCAAAGATCTTCCTGGTCGCGCTGGGCACGCTGTTCCCGATCTACCTGAACACCTACCACGGCATCCGCAATGTCGACCCGGCGCTGGTGGAAATGGCGCGCAGCTACGGCTTGTCCGGCTTCAGCCTGTTCCGTCAGGTGATCCTGCCGGGTGCACTGCCATCGATCCTGGTGGGCGTGCGCTTCGCACTGGGTTTCATGTGGCTGACCCTGATCGTGGCCGAGACCATTTCAGCGAACGCCGGCATCGGTTACCTGGCGATGAACGCCCGTGAGTTCCTGCAGACCGACGTGGTGGTACTGGCCATCGTTCTGTATGCCGTGCTCGGCAAACTTGCCGACCTCGCCGCTCGTGGCCTGGAGCGTGTGTGGCTGCGCTGGCACCCGGCCTATCAAGTGGCCAGGAAGGAGGGCGCATGACCGTGCTCAAGGAACAGCCGCCACGCCTGTTGCGTGGCATCCCGCTGGCCTGCAACGGCCTGCGCAAGACCTTTGGCCAGCGCGAAGTCTTGAAGGGCATCGACCTGCACATTCCGGCGGGGCAGTTCGTGGCCATCGTTGGCCGCAGCGGCTGCGGCAAAAGCACCCTGTTGCGGCTGCTGGCCGGGCTCGACCAGCCTACGGGCGGGCAGTTGCTGGCCGGCGCTGCGCCGCTGGAAGAGGCCCGTGAAGACACCCGCCTGATGTTCCAGGACGCTCGCTTGCTGCCGTGGAAGAAGGTGATCGACAACGTTGGCCTGGGCCTGTCGGGTGACTGGCGCCCCCGTGCGCTGCAAGCGCTGGAGGCGGTTGGCCTGGCTGACCGCGCCAATGAATGGCCGGCAGCCCTGTCGGGTGGCCAGAAACAGCGCGTGGCCTTGGCGCGTGCGCTGATCCACCAGCCACGCCTGCTGCTGCTGGACGAGCCGCTGGGTGCGCTGGATGCATTGACCCGTATCGAGATGCAGCACCTGATCGAGCGCTTGTGGCACCAGCACGGCTTCACCGTGCTGCTGGTCACTCACGATGTCAGCGAAGCGGTTGCCGTGGCTGACCGGGTGATCCTGATCGAAGCCGGCGAAGTCGGGCTCGACCTCACCGTCGACCTGGCACGGCCCCGCGCGCGCGGTACACACCGCCTGGCCGCGCTGGAAAGCGAAGTGCTCAACCGTGTTCTGTCGGCACCGGGCACTGCGCCCGAGCCGGATCCTGTAGCGCCTCTGCCCACGCAATTGCGTTGGGCGCATTGAACGACTCACTCACCAGACTGAAGCCATAGAGAAGGAATGACATCATGACCATCAAAGCCATCAACGTCCGTAACCAGTTCAAAGGCACCGTGAAAGAAATCCTCGAAGGCCCGGTACTGTCGGAAATCGACGTGCAGACGGCCTCCGGTATCGTCACATCCGTGATCACCACCCGCTCGGTAAAAGAGCTGGAGCTGCAGGTGGGCAGTGAAGTGATTGCGTTCGTGAAGTCTACCGAGGTGTCCATCGCCAAGCTGTAATGGCCGTGGCGGCGCTGTGCGACCCAGTCGCGGCTTGGACCGCGAATGGGCCGCCATATGGCGTCAGGCGAGTCCCAGCCCGCGTGACCAATCGATCCGCACCGCGCCTCGCTCTTGCAGCTACAACTGAGGGCCTGGCTCAGGGCGCTGTGTGGCGTTTACCCAGAAACGGTGGCAGGTAGAGCCCCAGATACGCCTCGCATACCCGCATCCCTTCCTCTGCCATGCGCGGCGTGATCTGTTCATGCAGCTGCATCGAGCGGGCATAGACCCGGTCACTGAGCTCCATGGCCAAGGCAAACACATCCACATCCAGCGGCATCGCCGGCAGGTGGAAATGCTGGTCGAACAGCTTGTGCATCAAGTCGCCCAGTTCCATGTCGTGCTGCCGGTCGGCCTGCACCACTTCGCTCAGGCCATGCTGCGCCAGAATCAGCTGCCGCGCCGCCGCATCCTCGTTGTAGATGGCAAGCATGCGCTCTTCGATCAGCCGTGACAGTTGCTGCCAGGTGCTCAATGCGCTGCTGTCGATCGGTGCGCTCAGGGCTTCGCGAAACGCCCGGTGCACATCGGCTGTCAGGGCTTCCAGCAAGGCCGGCACGCTGGCGAAGAAGTGATACACCGACGAGGGTGGAATCTGCGCCCGCTCGGCCACGCTGTAGATGGAAAGTGCCGCCACCCCTTGTTCAGCCAGCAGTTCGCGCGCCGCCGCCAGGATGGCTTCGATCCTGGCCTGGCTGCTGGCGCGCGGCTTGCGCGGGGTGGTCGAGCGGTTCATCAGTTGCTGATTGCCAGGATACTGGCCTGGTAGGCGCCGACGAACAGGTCGAAGTCACCGACTTCGTCTTGCTCCAGCTCGGACTGCTTGGCGAGCGATTCGCGTGCCAGCGTTTCGAATGCCTGCTGCTTGTCGTTGCTCAGTGGCTGCTCGCGGAAAGCCTCGGCGTGGAGCCGGCTTTGGCGAAGCGAGAACTGGACGAAGCTTTCGTCATGCTCGGCCATGCGTGCCAACACCTGGGCAGAGGGGGTCAGCGAGGCGTCGTCGACCTTGGCCTGCTGGGCATCCAGGGCCTTGGCGTGCTCATCAGAGCCTTGCGCCTGGTCGAGCAGGTTGGCCAATAGCCGGATACGCTCGATCAGTTCACTGGCCCAGTCTTTCAGGCCGATCGGCAGGCCATTGCGGCGCAGCTCAAGGCCTGGGCGACGGCCCTCCTTGACCACGGTCAGGAAGTTGTCGGTGCACTGGCCGCATTCGCCGTTGTCCAGCTGCGGGCTGTCTTCCAGCGCACAGAACAGCAGGAACGCATCGATGAAGCGCGCCTCGGTGAGGTCGATGCCTACCGGCAGGAACGGGTTGATGTCCAGGCAACGCACCTCGACATACTGCACGCCGCGGGAGGTCAGGGCCTGGATCGGCCGTTCGCCGGAGTAGGTGACACGTTTGGGGCGAATGTTCGAGTAGTACTCGTTCTCGATCTGCAGGATGTTGGTGTTCAACTGCACCCATTCGCCGTCGACATGCGTGCCGATCTCGACGTAGGGCGGGTAGGGCGTGCCCACTGCCTTGCGCAGGCTGTCGGTATAACTGGCCAGGTTGTTGTAGCAGGGCGTCAGGCCCGCCTGAGCATTGCTCTGGTAACCCAGGTCGCTCATGCGCAGGCTGGTGGCGTAGGGCAGGTACAGGGTTTCGGCTTCCAGCTCTTCGAGCTGGTGCGGGCGGCCGCGCAGGAAGCCTTTGTCCAGGGCTGGCGAAGCACCGAACAGGTACATCAGCAGCCAGCTGTAACGGCGGAAGTTGCGGATCAGCGCAATGTACGCCGCCGATTGATAGTCGCGGTCGCTCTGATCGTTGCCTTCGGCGGCGCGCAGCAGGGGCCACAGCGCTTCAGGCAACGAGAAGTTGTAGTGGATGCCGGCGATGCACTGCATGGTGCGGCCGTAGCGCAGGGCCAGGCCCTTGCGGTAGACGTGCTTCAGCTTGCCGATGTTCGAGGTCCCGTACTCGGCGATCGGGATGTCCTCCTCGGCCGGCAGCGTGCACGGCATCGACGGGCTCCACAGCAGTTCGTCGCCAAGCTTGCTGTAGACGAAACGGTGGGTTTGCTCGAGGCTTTCCAGCACCTGGGCCGGGTCAGCCAGGGCCGGGGTGATGAACTCCAGCAGCGACTCGGAATAATCGGTGGTTATCTGCTCGTTGGTCAGCGCCGAACCCAGGCTTTCCGGGTGTGGGGTCTGAGCCAGGCGACCTTCGTCGGTGACGCGCAGGCATTCGCGCTCAATACCGTGCAGGCACTGCTTGAGCAGGGGAAGATTGGCGCCGAGCAGGCTCAGGCGGCGGTTGAGGAGGTCGCTCAAGATGGTTTCCTTCACGCATCAGTCGCCCCAATATGGGGGTAGAGTTGACGGTCTACAAGGGTAGGAGGAAAGGAACTGGCGTTGTCGCCTGGTTTACGCGGTTACGGCAGTGCCAGCGCACTGCCGCAAAATACCGCAGATACCGTTTGGTGAGCTAGAGAACTGCGAAGGTTCCCTGCGCTTTGGCGACCAGTTTGTCGCCTTGGACTACGTCGGCGTCGACCACCAAGGTACGCCGCCCGGCGTGCAGCACCCGCGCCGTGCACAGTACCTCGCCGTCACCGACCGCGCGCATGTAGTTGATCTTGCATTCGATGGTCACGCTCTGCTGGTCAAAACCATGGCTGGCCGAGCAGGCCAGGCCCATGGCGATGTCCACCAGGCTGAAGATCGCCCCGCCGTGCAGCTTCTGGCCGCGGTTGCGCAGGTGCGGCTCAAGCGCCAGAGCCACCTCTGCCACGCCGGTGTCCAGGCGTTGCAGGCGGCAGCCCAGCAGCTGGCTGTAGGCACTTTCAACCAGCGCCTTGGGGATCTCCATCACTTCTTCTTCAACTGCTTGGCGTTGGCAAAGAGCGCAGCCATGGCGTTGTTCGCCGGGGCGGCGCTAGCGGTTTCGCGCTGGCGGGGTGCCTGCTGCTGGCGGTTGCCGCCATTGCCACGGTTGCCACCGCGGTTGCCTTCGACTTTTTCGCCCGGGGTATCGCTCATGCGCATGGACAGGCCGACACGCTTGCGCGGGATGTCCACTTCCATGACCTTGACCTTGACCACGTCGCCGGCCTTGACCGCCTCGCGCGGGTCCTTGACGAACTTCTCGGACAGCGCCGAGATGTGCACCAGGCCGTCCTGGTGCACGCCGATGTCGACGAACGCACCGAAGTTGGTGACGTTGGTGACCACGCCTTCGAGAATCATGCCAGGCTCCAGGTCCTTGAGGTCTTCGACGCCGTCCTGGAAGGTGGCGGTCTTGAACTCGGGGCGCGGGTCACGCCCGGGCTTGTCCAGTTCCTGGAGGATGTCGGTGACGGTGGGCAGGCCGAAGGTTTCGTCGGTGAACTGCTTGGGGTCAAGGCGCTTGAGGAAGCCGCTGTCGCCGATGAGCGAGCGGATGTCACGGCCGGTGTCGGCGGCGATGCGTTTCACCAGCGGGTAGGCCTCCGGGTGCACGGCGGAGGCATCCAGCGGGTTGTCGCCGTTCATGACGCGCAGGAAGCCGGCGGCCTGCTCGAAGGTTTTCTCGCCCAGCCGGCTGACCTTCTTGAGTGCGGCACGGGTGGCGAACGGGCCATTGGCATCGCGGTGCGCGACGATGTTCTGCGCCAGGGTGGCGTTGAGGCCAGAGATACGGGTCAGCAGCGCGACCGAAGCGGTGTTGACGTCCACACCCACGGCGTTCACACAGTCTTCGACCACAGCGTCCAGCCCGCGCGCCAGCTTCACCTGGGATACATCGTGCTGATACTGGCCGACACCGATGGATTTGGGGTCGATCTTCACCAGTTCGGCCAGCGGGTCCTGCAGGCGGCGGGCAATCGATACGGCGCCACGGATCGAGACGTCCAGGTCAGGGAATTCACGGGCAGCCAGCTCCGATGCCGAGTACACCGACGCTCCGGCTTCGGACACCATGATCTTGGTGATCTTCAGCGCCGGGTATTTTTTTACCAGCTCAGCGATCAGCTTGTCGCTTTCGCGGCTGGCGGTGCCGTTGCCAATGGCGATCAGCTCCACCGAGTGCTTGGCGCACAGCGCAGCCAGTACCGAAATCGTGCGGTCCCAGTCGTTGCGTGGCGCGTGCGGATAGACCGTCGCGGTGTCCAGCAGCTTGCCGGTGGCATCGACCACTGCGACCTTGCAGCCGGTACGCAGGCCCGGGTCGAAGCCCAGGGTGGCACGCGGGCCGGCCGGGGCGGCCAGCAGCAAGTCATGCAGGTTGTGGGCGAAGACATTGATCGCCTCGCTTTCGGCGTTGTCGCGCAACTCACCGAACAGGTCGGTTTCCAAGTGGGTGTACAGCTTGACCTTCCAGGTCCAGCGCACCACCTCGCCCAGCCACTTGTCAGCCGGGCGGTTGCGGTTTTCCACGCCGAAGTGCCCGCCAATCATCATTTCGCAGGGGTGCAGGGTGCCCGGCAGCTCGTCGCCGACTTTCAGCGATGCGCTCAGCACGCCTTCGTTACGACCGCGGAAAATAGCCAGTGCGCGGTGCGACGGGCAATTGCGCAGCAGTTCGTCATGGGCGAAATAGTCGCGGAACTTGGCGCCTTCCTCTTCCTTGCCAGCCACCACGCGGGCACTGAGCACCGCTTCCTGCTTGAGGAAGTTGCGCAGCTTGTCGAGCAGGGCAGCGTCCTCGGCGAAGCGCTCCATGAGGATGTACTTGGCGCCCTCGAGGGCGGCCTTGACGTCGGCGACACCCTTTTCGGCATCGACGAAGCGCGCTGCTTCGCTTTCCGGCGCCAGTTGCGGGTCGTTGAACAGGCCGTCGGCCAACTCGCCCAGGCCCGCTTCCAGGGCGATCTGGCCCTTGGTGCGGCGCTTTTGCTTGTAGGGCAGGTAAAGGTCTTCGAGGCGGGTCTTGGTGTCGGCCAGCTTGATCTCGCGGGCCAGTTCAGGGGTCAGCTTGCCCTGTTCCTCGATGCTGGACAGGATGCTCGCACGGCGCTCGTCCAGCTCGCGCAGGTAGCGCAGGCGCTCTTCCAGGTGCCGCAACTGGGTGTCGTCCAGGCTACCGGTCACTTCCTTGCGGTAACGGGCGATGAAGGGCACGGTCGAGCCTTCGTCCAACAGGCCCACGGCCGCCTCGACCTGCTGAGGGCGTACGCCCAGTTCCTCGGCGATACGGCTGTTGATGCTGTCCATGTAAACCACCTGACAATTGTGAATACGGGGGCTGCGAGGCGCTTGTTCCGCCCGGCGGCGCTGGATGAAAGCCGCGCATTATACCCATCGGAGAAGGCTTGCGGTGATGGCGCCAGGCCAGTCGCCGAGGCCGGGAACTGGCGCCGGGGGAAAAATCTGCTAACAATGCTCACGGCACGCGTGGCAATGGCTACGCCATAATGCGCGGCGATCTCAGAGGAGTTATTCATGACCGGCACCGCAAATACCGCTGAAGGTGACAAGATTCTCATCGTCGACGACGATCCGGGGCTCAGCAGCCTGCTGGAACGTTTCTTCACCAGCAAGGGCTACCGTGCCCGCGCGGTGCCCAACACCGAACAGATGGACCGCCTGCTGCAGCGCGAGGTGTTCAACCTGGTGGTGCTCGACTTGATGCTGCCCGGCGAGGATGGCTTGTCAGCGTGCAAGCGCCTGCGCCAGTCGAACAACCAGATCCCGATCATCATGCTCACCGCCAAGGGTGACGAGCTCAGCCGCATCAAGGGGCTTGAGCTGGGCGCTGACGATTACCTGGGCAAGCCGTTCAACCCGGACGAGCTGATGGCGCGGGTCAAGGCCGTGTTGCGCCGTCAGGCACCGACGGTGCCGGGCGCCCCGGGCAGCGAGGACGAGTTGGTCACCTTCGGCGATTACGAGCTGTCGCTGGCCACCCGTGAACTCAAGCGTGGTGAAGAAGTGCACATGCTCACCACCGGTGAGTTCGCCGTGCTCAAGGCGCTGGTCATGCACGCCCGCGAGCCGTTGACCCGCGACAAGCTGATGAACCTGGCCCGTGGCCGAGAGTGGGATGCCCTGGAGCGCTCGATCGACGTACAGATCTCGCGCCTGCGCCGCATGATCGAACCGGACCCGTCCAAACCGCGGTATATCCAGACTGTGTGGGGCGTAGGTTACGTCTTCGTACCGGACGGAAACGCCAGCAAATGAACGCTGGCCTTCGATGAAAACTCCGGTCTGGTTCCCGCAGAGCTTCTTCGCCCGTACCCTGTGGCTGGTGCTGATCGTCGTCCTGTTCTCCAAGGCGTTGACCCTGGTCTACCTGCTGATGAACGAGGACGTGCTGGTCGATCGGCAATACAGCCATGGTGTGGCGCTGACGCTGCGCGCCTATTGGGCGGCCGATGAAGAAAACCGCGACAAGATTGCCGAAGCCGCAGGCCTGATCCGGGTGACCGGCTCTGGCGTGCCAGAGGGCGAGCAGCACTGGCCCTACAGCGAAATCTATCAACGCCAGATGCAGGCCGAGCTGGGCGAGGACACCGAAGTGCGCTTGCGCATCCACGCACCGCCTGCGTTGTGGGTCAACGCGCCAAGCCTCGGCCCAGGCTGGCTGAAAGTGCCGCTTTATCCGCACCCGTTGCGGGGCCAGAAGATCTGGAACGTGCTTGGCTGGTTCCTGGCCATCGGCCTGTTGTCCACCGCTTCGGCATGGATCTTCGTGCGCCAGCTCAACCAGCCGCTCAAACGCCTGGTGTTCGCTGCCCGCCAGTTGGGCCAGGGTCGCAGTGTGCGTCTGCCGATCAGCGATACGCCGAGCGAAATGACCGAGGTGTATCGCGCGTTCAACCAGATGGCCGAGGATGTCGAGCAGGCCGGGCGTGAGCGCGAGTTGATGCTGGCGGGGGTGTCCCACGATTTGCGCACGCCACTGACGCGTCTGCGTCTGTCGCTGTCCTTGCTCAACAGTGACAACGACCTGAGCGACGACATGGTCCGCGACATCGAAGACATGGATGCGATTCTTGACCAGTTCCTGGCTTTCATTCGCGATGGCCGCGACGAGCCGCTGGAGGAGGTCGACCTGGCCGACCTGGTGCGCGAAGTGGTGGCGCCCTACAACCAGCCGCAAGAGCGTGTGCGCTTGTGCCTCGAGCCTATTCCGCCATTCCCGCTGCGCAGGGTTTCGCTCAAGCGCATGCTGGGCAACCTGATCGGTAATGCGCTGCATCATGCGGGCAAGGGGGTCGAGGTGGCCGCCTATGTGTCGGGCGATGAGAGCGCGCCTTATGTGGTGCTGAGCGTGCTGGACCGGGGCGCGGGGATCGATGAGTCGGAGCTGGAGACCATCTTCAACCCGTTCATTCGTGGGGACCGGGCGCGGGGTGGCAAGGGCACCGGGCTGGGGCTGGCGATCGTCAAGCGGATCGCCGCCCAGCATGGCGGTAATGTCGAGTTGCGCAACCGCTCCGGGGGCGGGATCGAGGCGCGGGTGAGGTTACCGTTGGGGCTTTTGCTACCGCGTAACGCGGTGTGACCTTTCGCTGCCGACGATGGGGCTGCACGGCAGCCCCGAAACCTCAGCCCTTGCCCTTGGTCCGGGTCTGATTCGGCCCGCCATTTTTCTCCAGATGCTCGATGATCATACCGGCCACGTTCTTGCCGGTTGTCACCTCGATACCTTCCAGCCCCGGTGAGGAATTCACCTCCATCACCAGCGGGCCGTGGTTGGAGCGCAGAATATCCACCCCCGCCACACTCAGTCCCATCACCTTGGCCGCACGAATGGCGGTTATACGTTCTTCGGGGGTGATTTTGATCAGGCTGGCCACCCCGCCCCGATGCAGGTTGGAGCGGAACTCGCCTGGTTTGGCCTGGCGCTTCATCGAAGCAATCACCTTGTCGCCTACCACGAAGCAGCGGATATCGGCACCGCCGGCCTCCTTGATGTATTCCTGAACCATGATGTTCTGTTTCAGGCCCATGAACGCCTCGATCACTGACTCGGCTGCTTGGGTGGTCTCGCACAACACCACGCCGATGCCTTGCGTGCCTTCCAGTACCTTGATGACCAGTGGGGCGCCATTGACCATCTGGATCAGATCGGGGATGTCGTCCGGCGAGTGGGCGAACCCGGTAATGGGCAGGCCGATGCCGCGCCGGGACAACAACTGCAACGAACGCAGCTTGTCACGCGAACGGGCGATGGCCACCGACTCGTTGAGCGGGTAAACGCCCATCATCTCGAACTGGCGCAGCACCGCGCAGCCGTAGAACGTCACTGAGGCGCCGATGCGTGGGATCACTGCATCGAAACCCTCCAGCGGCTTGCCGCGGTAATGGATCTGCGGCTTGTGGCTGGCGATGTTCATGTAGGCGCGCAAGGTATCGATCACCACCATTTCATGGCCACGCTGAGTGCCGGCTTCGACCAGCCGGCGGGTGGAATACAGACGCGGATTGCGCGACAGCACAGCGATCTTCATGCAGCACCTGTGACAGGAGATAGGGTGGCCGGGTAGGCCGGTTTGTCTTGCACGTACTTGAGCCCGGGGTTGACCACCAGCTGGCCATGAATGAGCGCCTTGGAGCCAAGCAGCAGGCGGTAGCGCATGTTCTTGCGGCAGGCGAGGGTGAACTCTACCTCCCAGACGCCATCGCCCAACGCCAACGATGTGCGGATCACGTAACGGGTCTGGGCGTGGCCGTTGGAGCTCTTGATGGTCTTCATCGTGACCAGTGGGGCTTCGCAGCGGCGGTGGCGCAATTGCACGACCGAACCCAGGTGAGCCGTAAAGCGCACCCACGGCTGGCCGTCGCGCTCGAAAGGCTCCACCTCGGTAGCGTGCAGGCTGGAGGTGCTGGCACCGGTATCGATCTTGGCGCGCAGGCCCGCCACACCGAGGTCGGGCAAAGCGACCCACTCACGCAGGCCGATTACAGTCAGATGGTCAAATGTCTTCACGAAGCACACCCTGCGAATGAGGTGGTGAACTGTAAGCACGGCGGGGACTTTTTGCATCCGTCAGTTACGGTAGTACAGTTCGGTTAAAGACAGAATTCGAGGTAACGGGATGGCACACAAAGCGGAAGAGGACGACAAGGTACGCCTGGATAAATGGTTATGGGCGGCGCGGTTCTACAAGACCCGGGCGCTGGCCAAGGCCGCCATCGAAAGTGGCAAGGTGCATTGCCGTGGCGAGCGCTGCAAACCTGGCAAAGAGCCGAGGGTGGGTGACGAGTTCGTGCTGCGTACCGGTTTCGATGAGCGTACCGTGGTGGTCAAGGCGCTGTCGGCGGTACGCAGGGGCGCGCCTGAAGCGCAGGCCCTGTACGCAGAAACCGAGGAGAGTGTGCGCCGCCGTGAGCAGGCAGCCGAGCTGCGCAAGGCCGGGGCGATGGGCGTGACCACCGACGGCCGGCCGAACAAGAAGCAGCGGCGGCAGATTCACCAACTGCACGGCCATTTTGACTGAAAGGGGCTGAGCAGCAGCCCCTGGCCTCTAGCGGAACACCGCCAGGCGCCCGACCAACGGTAGCCTGGCCCCAATGGCAAACAATGGCGCCGTCCACCGCACCAGCAATGCGCTACCCTTTGCCGCTAGCGGCGTATGGCAGCTCCAGCCCAAGGCCAGCACTGCCATCAGCAAGCCACCGATGTAGTCATCCTGCCCCCAGTGCGCGCCTGCGACCAGCCGTGGCAGCATGAACAGCAACGCCAGGCCCCAGATCACCAGGTGCTGGACCAGGCGCCGGCTGAACAGGCTCATGAACAAGGCCCAGATCAGCAACACCGAGGCGTGGTCGCCCGGGAAGCTGTTGCTGGAACGGTCCTTCAGCTCCCATGCCTTCTCTAGGTTCGGGTAGTAGTCGCTCAGGTGCACAGCGTTGGTGAATACCATCGATGGGCTGTCATGCTGCCAGCCCATTGCATCCACCCACTTGGAAAACAGCGCGCGAATCACCACTAAGAGGATTAGCGTAACCAGAAAGCCGAAGAAGGCTTCACGCACCTGGCTGGCTTTGAACACCCAGTCGCCGCGGATCAGCACGGCCAGAAGGACCAGGCCAACGACGATGTCGAAGGGCCGCAGGCTGCCGATGGTCCAGACATAGCGCCAGGCGGTGTTGTCGGCCAACGGTGCATTGAGGCTGTGGAACAGCCATTCGTCGAAAGTCAGGCACAGGATCTGGCCAACGGGCCATAACCAGAAACACAGTAGAGCGATGGGCAGCAACGTGCAGGCTGCCAAGGGGCCCCAGGACCACGTTGCTTTTAACAGTGGTCGATTGTCCATAAAATACCTCTATTGCAATCAGGAATCGGAGCGCCTTGTGAGCGCTCTGTCACGGAGTCTCGCAACTGTCAGACATCCCGTGTAACCATTTTGTCATCATTTTTAGATAGCCAAAACCTATGAGCGATTTGCCGGATACCGATTTCACCCAACGTTTCATCTTCGACGACCGCGATATTCGCGGCGAGTGGGTGGCACTCGATGACAGCTACGCCGCAGTGTTGGCTCGTCATGCCTACCCACAGCCCGTTGCCACATTGCTCGGCGAACTGATGGCCGCTACCTCGCTGTTGGTGGGCGCCTTGAAGTTCGACGGCCTGCTGATCCTGCAGGCCCGCTCCGCCGGCCCCATCCCACTGTTGATGGTGGAGTGCTCGGGCGAGCGCGACATCCGGGGCATGGCGCGATACGAAGCGGACCAGATCCCCGCCGACGCGACGTTGGCTCAGCTGATGCCGGACGGCCATCTGACCCTGACCATCGACCCGGTCAAGGGCCAGCGCTACCAGGGTACCGTCGAGCTCGACGGCAAAAACCTGGCCGAGTGCTTCACCAACTACTTCGTGCAGTCGCAGCAGCTCAACACGCGCTTCTGGCTCAACGCCGAAGGCGGCAAGGCCCGCGGCCTGTTGCTGCAGCAGTTGCCGGTGGATCGCCAGCGTGACGAAGAAGAGCGCGAGGACAGTTGGCAGCATGTGATTGCCCTGGCCAACACCCTCAAGCCGCAGGAGTGGGCCGAGGCCAACGAAACCTTGCTGCACCGCCTCTATCATGAAGACGCCGTACGCCTGTTCGACATCCAGCCGCTGCGCTTCAAGTGCAGCTGCTCGCGCGAACGTTCCGGCAATGCGCTGGTCAGTCTTGGCGAGCAGGATGCCAAGCAGCTGGTCGAGGAGTGCGGTGGCAAGGTCGAGATCGATTGCCAGTTCTGCAACGAGCGTTATTTCTTCGATGCCAGCGATGTGGCACAACTGTTTGCCGGTGGTGGCACTGACACGGCGTCAGAAACTCGCCACTGAAACGTTTAATTTCAGTGAATTCTCCTGTCGAATTGCGCAAAAGGGCAGTTACGACAGGAGGGGCCTACTTTTTTTGGGCGTTTCTGGCATAATCCGGCCACTTTTTTCGCTGTAGTAGTTTTTTTTAGACAACTACAAAACGTTTGGAGCACTCGGCCTCGGGCCGGATGGGGTATCTCATGACGCAAGCCAACAACACCGTGTACACCGACCTGAGCGTCGATGAGCTGGTAAAAGAAGCGCTGCAACGCGGTGAAGGCGTGCTAGCCGATACCGGCGCACTGGTCGTCGAGACCGGGCACCGTACTGGCCGTTCGCCGGCTGACCGTTTCATCGTCGAAGAACCTTCCACCCAGGACGCCATCGCCTGGGGCCCGATCAACCGCAAGTTCCCGGCCGACAAGTTCGATGCCCTGTGGGACCGCGTCGAGGCGTTCAACAACGCCCAGGATCACTTCGTTTCCTACGTTCACGTAGGGGCTGCCGCCGAGCACTACCTGCCGGTGAAGATGACCACCCAGACCGCCTGGCAGAACCTGTTCGGCCGTTGCCTGTTCATCAACCCTGAGCAGTTCAACCCGGCTGGCCGCGACCAGTGGCAGGTCCTCAACGTTGCCAACTTCGAGTGCGTGCCTGAGCGTGACGGCACCAACTCCGACGGTTGCGTCATCATCAACTTCGCCGCCAAGAAGGTGCTGATCGCTGGCATGCGTTATGCCGGCGAAATGAAGAAAGCCATGTTCTCGGTGCAGAACTTCCTGCTGCCGGCTGCCGACGTGCTGCCAATGCACTGTGCCGCCAACATCGGTGAAGAAGGCGACGTCACCCTGTTCTTCGGCCTTTCCGGCACCGGCAAGACCACCCTGTCGGCTGACGAAAGCCGTTACCTGATCGGTGATGACGAGCACGGTTGGGGCGAAGGCGTTGTCTTCAATATGGAAGGCGGCTGCTACGCCAAGTGCATCGACCTGTCCGAGAAGAACGAGCCGGTCATCTGGAAAGCCATCAAGCATGGCGCGGTGCTGGAAAACGTCGTCCTCGACGGCAACAAGCACGCCGACTACGCCGATGTCAGCCTGACCCAGAACAGCCGCGCCGCCTACCCATTGGAGCACGTCGCCAAGCGCGCCGAAGCCAACCTGGGTGGCGAGCCTAACGCGGTCATCTTCCTGACCTGCGACCTGACCGGTGTTCTGCCGCCAGTTTCGATCCTGAACAACGAGCAGGCGGCTTACCACTTCCTGTCTGGCTACACCGCGCTGGTCGGTTCTACCGAAATGGGTTCGGGCGGCGGCATCAAGTCGACCTTCTCCACCTGCTTCGGCGCACCGTTCTTCCCGCGCCCGGCAGGCGAATATGCCGAGCTGCTGATCAAGCGTATCAACGCCTTCGGCTCCAAGGTGTACCTGGTCAACACCGGTTGGACCGGTGGTGGCTATGGTGTCGGCAAGCGCTTCAGCATCCCGACCACCCGTGGCGTGATCGCTGCCATCCAGAGCGGCGCGCTGGTCGGTACCGAGACCGAGCACCTGGACATCATCAACCTGGACGTGCCGAAGGCCGTTCCGGGCGTCGAGACCGAGCTGCTCAACCCGCGCAACACCTGGGCTGACAAAGCTGCCTACGACGAAGCTGCAAAAGGCTTGGCCAAGCTGTTCACTGAAAACTTCAAGAAGTTCGACGTGTCCGACGCCATCAAGGCTGCTGGCCCACAGCTGTAAGCTGAGCCAGTCGAGTCAGCGTTAGCAGGGCTGCTTCGCAGCCCATCGCCGGCAAGCCGGCTCCCACAGGTACAGCACAGGCTTCGAGCACTGCGCTGTACCTATGGGAGCAACTGCCTTGCTCAACTTCTAAAAGCTGGCGCGATCCCTGTGGGAGCCGGCTTGCCGGCGATGGGGCCCAATGGCTTTTCTCGCTGGTCTCTGGGCGGTGAAATATCCACCGCTTCCCGAATTTCTGTTTCACTGATGGCATCCCCTGCGATCTTGCGAGACAGACAGATGACCGAATGCCCTCAGCGCAGCGCTTTCTCCCACTTCCACCCCATCCTCACCCGCCCCCAAGACAACGACCATAACGGCCACATTGCTGGCGCCACCGTGCATGGCTTCTTCGAAACCGCCATCCAGGCGTTTCTGGTCGAGCAGGCTGAATTCGACTTGCGTGAAGGCGAGCTGGCCGCGTTCGTGGTCAGTTCGGCGGCAGACTTTTTCGCGCTGCCGGGCTTCCCGGATGTGCTGGAGGTGGGTTTGGGCGTAACTCGCCTTGCAGGTAGCACGGTGGAGTTCCGGCTGGCGTTGTATCGCCCGGGCGAGCTCGATGCTTGCGCGGCAGGGACCGTGGTACAGGTGTTTATCGAGCGCGCCAGCGGTCGGCCGGTACCGTTGCCGCAGGCGCTGCAGGTGACTTTGTCGGGCCTGCAGCTCGCGCCGCAGGCATGAAAAAGCCCCGCGGGTGAGGGCGGGGCTTTTGCTGCCTGAGGAGGGTCTCAGGTATCAGTGGCGCCAATGGCGCTTGTGCTTACGGTGGCCGTAGTGGCGGCCACGGTCGTAATGACGGCGGTCGTCGTAGCCGCGACGGTAGCGGCGATCGTCGCGGCGCTCGTCATCATCGGCCTTGTTGCCCAGGTAGTTACCGAGCGCGCCACCGGCGCCGCCGCCTGCGGCTGCACCAATGTAGCTGCCGGTGGTACCGCCCACCGAACGACCGACCACGTTACCGCCCGCAGCGCCCAGCGCGCCACCGATGGCGGCCTCACCACGCTGACGCTTGTCGGCACCCAGGGCACCGCCGGCCGCACCGCCAAGGCCGGCACCAATGGCGCCGCCGGTGCTACCACCGATGGAGTTGCCCACTACGGAGCCGAGTACCCCACCCAATGCGCCGCCAATGCCGGCCTCGGTATTGCCACCGGCCATGGCAACGCCGCTTAGCAAGCTGAAAGACAACAACAAAATCGAGGAGTACTTCTTCATCAAGAGAGCCTCATAAGGATGACGAGGGCGAATTTGCAGTTCCTTGAGGCGGCTGGCAACGGAAAACCGACGAGTAGCACGAGTTGTACACAATTTTCTAAGTTACTGATTTTCCGATGAAACTTTATCGTTTTTCATGTGTCAGAGGTAATTGTGACAAAGCCCTGAACCCCTGTGGAACAGGGCTTTTTTCGTTTTTAAACGTGCCGTTCGGTTACACGATTCGCCCGTCGTCGCGCGCCCGCTCCAACTTGATGGCGACGAACTTGGAGGTTGGTGTATGGCTGCCCTGGCCAATGCTTTCCAACGGAATCAGCGGATTCACTTCCGGATAGTACGCCGCCGCTTGCCCAGCCGGGATGTCGAAAGGCAGCAGGGTGAAACCCTGCACACGGCGCACATGCGCATCACCCCACAACGAGACGATGTCGACCTTCTGCCCCGGCTGGAAGCCCAGGCGGATGATGTCGGCCTCGTTGACGAACAGCACGTCACGCTGGCCACGCACGCCACGGTAGCGGTCGTCCAGGCCATAGATGGTGGTGTTGTACTGATCGTGCGAGCGCATGGACTGCATGATCAGGTCGGGTACCTGGCCGCTGGCGCGTACCCGCTCGTCGAGCAGGGTGTCCGGCAGCAGGTTGGCCTTGAAGTTGGCGCGGCCGCTGGTGGTCTTCCACTGGCGGCTGGCTGCACTGTTGCCCAGGTAGAAACCGCCTGGGTGGCTCAGGCGCTGGTTGAAGTCGGTAAAGCCTGCAATGGTGTCGCCGATCAAGTCGCGGATACGGTTGTAGTCGGCCACCAGCCAGTGCCAGTCGACCGGGTTTTTGCCCAGGGTGGCGGCGGCGATGCCGGCAACCACTGCCGGCTCCGAGCGCATGTGAGTCGACAGCGGCTTGAGCTGGCCGTTGGAGGCATGGACCATGCTGAAAGAGTCTTCAACGGTGACCGCCTGCGGCCCGTCGGCCTGTAGGTCGATGTCGGTGCGGCCCAGGCACGGCAGAATCAGCGCCTGTTTGCCATGGATCAGGTGGCTACGGTTGAGCTTGGTGCTGATGTGCACGGTCAGCGCGCAGTTGCGCAGGGCCTGGGCGGTACGCTCGGTATCCGGGGTGGCCTGGGCGAAGTTGCCACCCAGCCCGATGAACACCTTGGCGCGGCCGTCGAGCATGGCGTGGATCGCTTCGACGGTATTGTGGCCATTGTGCCGCGGCACCGGGAAATTGAAGCGTTTTTCGATGGCATCGAGCAGCGCCACCGGCGGGCGCTCATTGATACCCATGGTGCGGTCGCCCTGCACGTTGCTGTGGCCACGTACCGGGCACAGCCCTGCGCCAGGCACACCGATGTTACCGCGCAGCATCTGCAGGTTGACGATTTCCTGGATGGTAGGCACCGAGTGGCGGTGCTGCGTGATGCCCATCGCCCAGCACATGATCACCCGCTTGCCGCGGCAGTACATGCGTGCCGCCAGCTCGATGTCCGCAAGCTCAAGGCCGGACTGCTCTTGGATGTGCGCCCACGAGGTGGCGTCTACCGCCGCCAGGTACTCATCGACGCCGTGACCATGCTCGGCGATGAATACGTGATCGAACACCGCCGGCTCACCTTTGGCCTGCGCCTCACGCTCCCACTGCAGCAGGAATTTGGCCATGCCGCGCAGCAGCGCCATGTCGCCGCCCAGCGCCGGGCGGAAGAATGCAGTGTTGGTCGGCCGGTCGCTGTTGGTCAGCATCTCCAGCGGGTTCTGGGGATGCTGGAAACGCTCCAGGCCGCGCTCCTTGAGCGGGTTGATGCATACCACCTGGGCGCCACGCTTCACGGCATCGCGCAGCGGGTCGAGCATGCGCGGGTGGTTGGTGCCGGGGTTCTGGCCCCAGACGAAGATTGCGTCGGCGTGCTCGAAGTCATCGAAAGTGACCGTCCCCTTGCCCACACCGATGCTTTGCCCCAAGGCTACGCCGCTGGCCTCGTGGCACATGTTGGAGCAGTCGGGGAAGTTGTTGGTGCCGTATGCACGCACGAACAACTGGTACAGGAACGCCGCTTCGTTGCTGGCCCGCCCGGAGGTATAGAACTCGGCCTGATCGGGGCTTGCCAGGTTGTTCAGCTCACGGGCGATCAAGGCAAAGGCTGCATCCCAGGCGATCGGCTGATAGCGGTCGCTGGCCGGGTCGTAGACCATCGGTTCGGTCAGGCGGCCTTGGTATTCCAGCCAGTAGTCGCTCTGATCGAGCAGTGCACTGACGCTGTACCGGGCGAAGAATGCCGCATCGACGCGGCGCTTGGTGGCTTCCCAGTTGACCGCCTTGGCGCCGTTCTCGCAGAACTTGACCATACCGCTCTCGGGCGAGTCGCCCCAGGCGCAACCGGGGCAGTCGAAGCCGCCATTCTGGTTGGTCTTGAGCAGGGCGCGAAGGTTCTTCAGCGCATTGTCGCTGCCCACCCAGGCCTTGGCCACGCTGCGCAGTGCGCCCCAGCCGCCGGCGGGGCCGTGGTAGGGCTTGTAGCGTGGTGGGGAGGCTGGGGCGTTGTCTGGAAGAGGTTGGTACGAGGTCACGGCTATTACGACTCCGCCGCTGGGCTGTAGACCCGCGGTGCACTGTGTTTGGGCAGGTGAATGAGGTTGAGGTTGTGCTTGCGCGCCCATTGCAGGGCAAGCCCGGTAGGGGCCGAGAGGCTGACCAGGGTCTGGATGCCGGCACGCAGGACTTTCTGGATCAGCTCCAGGCTGCAGCGGCTGGTGACGATGGCCAAGCCACCTGCGGTGGCGATGTCTTGGCGCAGCAGGGCGCCGATCAGCTTGTCCAGCGCGTTGTGGCGGCCAATGTCTTCACGGCCGAGCAGCAACTCGCCTTGGGCGTTCATGAACAATGCCGCATGCACGGCGCCGCAGTGCTGGCCCAGCGGCTGGAAGGCATCGATGCGCTCACGCAGGCCCACCAGCCACTGCGCCGGGGGCAATGGTGCGCCCGGCAGCTCAGCAAGCTCTGGTAGCGCTTGCTCCAGGGCTTCGACGCCACACAGGCCACAACCGCTGGTGCCGGCCAGTTGGCGACGCTGGTTTTTCAGGTTCCAGAATGCGCGGCTGGAAATTTCCAGGTCGGCGTACAACGCCGAGCCACTGCCGGAAAGTTTCAGGTCGTAGATGTCTGCGGTGCCTTCGACAATGCCGCTGCCAACGCTGAAACCGACCGCAAAGTCTTCAAGGTCGGTGGGGCTGACGAGCATCACGGCCTGATTGAGGCCGTTGTAGACGATGGCCAGGGCGACTTCTTCGGCCAGCGGTGTGCTGGCCCGCGCAGCGTCGTCGAGCTGGACGTAATCATAGGTGTTGCTGGCGGCAGGCAAGGCCAGGGGCGTCGAGGCCGCGCAGACCGGTGGCTTGCTGTTCATCGGGGCTGGTTGTTCATCGGCGCTGACTACCGGCGGCTTTTTGATAGCACCAGCCTAGGCCTGTGGGCCGGTCACGTCTAATCGCTAGGGTCTATGCCTTGATAGACCGCGTCGATTGGTCGCAGTGGGGCGGGGGAGGAAATCCTGGCCTAGACTCGTGATTCCGAGGTTAACGTCAACATGGAGAACGCAATGAGCCTTTTCAGTTTCGTGAAAGAAGCCGGCGAGAAGTTGATCGACCTACTGACGCCAGGCAATGCCAATGCCGAGGAGCAGTTGAAGAAACATGTGGAGAACGTCGGCCTGGGCAACCCGAACATCACCGCTACGGTAGACGGTGACAAGATCACCCTCAAGGGCGAGGTTGCCAGCCAGGAGGAGAAGGAGAAGATCATCCTTGCGGCCGGTAACATAAGTGGTGTGGCCAGCGTTGACGATCAGATCACTGTAACGGGGCCGGTCGTTAAGGCTGCGCGGTTCATTACCGTTAAAACGGGTGACACGCTGTCAGCCATTGCCGTGGTCGTTTATGGCAACGCTGGCCAGTACAACAAGATCTTCGAAGCCAACAAGCCAATGCTCAAGCATCCGGACAGGATCTACCCGGGCCAGGTGCTGCGTATTCCGGACTGACAGATCGCTATCGCCCCGGCCAATCGCCGGCAAGCCGGCTCCCACTGGATGGAGCCGGCTTGCCGGCGATTGGCCCTAAAGACCGACCAGCAACTCCCGGTAATCCTCGACTGCCGCAAACTCCTGGGTATCGCGCGGCGCAGCCTGGCTATCGGGCTGGCGCACAGCCAGCAAATGCCCCACGCCAAACCGCCGGGCACTGCGCAGGATGGCCAGGGTGTCGTCGATGAACAGGCTGCGCCCAGGCTCGAACCCGATATCGGCCTGCAACGCGTCCCAGAACTGCGGGCTCTCTTTCGGGTAGCCATAATCATGCGAACTGATCAGCCGCTCGAAATACGGCGCCAGTTCCACCCGCTCCAGCTTCAACGACAGCGAATCACGGTGCGCATTGGTGATCATCACCACGCGCTTGCCGGCCTGGCGGATCGCCGCCAGGAAGGTATCGGCGTCTGGGCGTAGGGCTATCAGGTCGGCGATCTCGCGCTTGAGTTCGCGGATCGGCAAGTTCAGCTCACGGCTCCAGAAGTCCAGGCAGTACCAGTTGAGCGTACCGGCATTGCGCTCGAACAGCGGCTGCAGCTCCATCTCAGCCATTGCCCGGCTTACGCCGTGCACCTGTGCGTAGCGCTGGGGCAGGTGCTCCAGCCAGAAGCGGTTGTCGTAATGCAGATCGAGCAGCGTGCCGTCCATATCCAGCAGGACAGTATCGATGGCAGACCAGGGAAGAACAGGCATGGGAAACTCTCGTTCAGTCGGCAAGCCACGGTATAGTAACCCGTTCACGCCAAGGAGCCGCCCCATGCGCCAGAAACCCACCGTTCTCAGCCGCGAGATCGTCGCCAGCAGCCGCTTGTTCCGCGTCGAGGCCGTGCAGTTACGCTTCAGCAATGGCACCGAGCGTACCTACGAGCGTCTGGTCGGGCGCGGCAATGGCTACGGCGCGGTCATGATCGTGGCCATGCTCGATGCCGAACACGCCGTGTTGGTCGAGGAGTATTGCGGTGGCACGGATGAATACGAAGTGTCCCTGCCCAAAGGCCTGATCGAACCGGGCGAGGATGTGCTGGCCGCGGCTGACCGGGAGCTCAAGGAAGAAGCCGGCTTTGGCGCGCGCCAGCTGGAACATTTGACCGAGCTGTCGCTGTCGCCCGGCTACATGAGCCAGAAGATCCAGGTGGTGCTGGCCACCGACCTTTACGAAGAGCGGCTGGAGGGCGACGAGCCTGAGCCGATGCGGGTCGACAAGGTCAACCTTCGCGAACTCTCAGCGCTGGCCATGCACCCCCAGTTCAGCGAGGGGCGGGCGCTGGCGGCGTTGTACCTGGCGCGCGACCTGCTGATCCAGCGGGGGCTGCTCGAGGTATGAACGACCAGCAACTGATGCATGCAGTGGTGCAACTGGCCGGCCTGGCAGGGCAGGCGATCCTGCCGTTCTGGCGCGCCGACGTCGCGGTGACCAACAAGGCGGATGATTCGCCGGTGACCGCCGCCGACCTGGCCGCACACCGGGTGATCGCCGACGGGCTGCAGGCCCTGGCGCCGCAGATCCCAGTGCTGTCCGAAGAAGACTGCAATATCCCGTTGGCCGAGCGCCAGGGCTGGCAGCGCTGGTGGCTGGTCGACCCTTTGGACGGTACCAAGGAGTTCATCGCAGGCAGCGAAGAGTTCACCGTCAATATCGCGCTGATCGAAAACGGCGAAGTGGTGTTTGGCGTGGTTTCGATGCCGACCAGCGGCCGCTGTTACTTCGGTGGCCAAGGCCTGGGCGCCTGGCGGGCAGAGGCCGGCGGCGAGCCCCAGCCGGTCCAGGTGCGTAACGCGCCGCCTGCCGATGGCCGTTTCACCGTGGTCGCCAGCCGACGCCACTCCAGCCCACAGCAGGAGGCGCTGCTGGCCGGCCTGGGCGCTGCTGTCGGCGAGCTGGAGCTGGCCAATATTGGCAGCTCGCTCAAGTTCTGCCTGCTGGCCGAAGGCAGCGCCGACTGCTACCCGCGACTGGCGCCGACATCGCAGTGGGACACCGCTGCGGCGCAAGGTGTGCTGGAAGGGGCAGGCGGCGAAGTGATTGGCGTGCACGGCCAGCCGTTCTGCTACCCGCCGCGCGAATCCCTGCTCAACCCCTCCTTCCTGGCTTTGCCCGCGGCTGCCAGCTGGCGTCAGGCGCTGATCCAGCTCGCCTCAGCGATGTAACACATACTGCCCGCTGAACCTCACGGCGGGCTCGTCGCTGCCAGCATTGCACACCGTGGTGCCCAGCGTCAGGCGCGCACGGCCGCGGCGCTGATACAGCGTCACGAAGCGCTCCCAGGTTTTTTCGTCCGGTGCGGCGCAGCGTGCCACGGCCGTGCCGGTGACCGGCAGCGGGTAGCTGATCTGCCCTTCCTGAATGACGATATGCCCGTCGTCGATGCCCAGTTCGCGCAGGCGCAGGTGCAGCCAGCCCCAGCCCACCAGAACGGCGGCGCAGTACAGGCTGCCGCCGAACATGGTGCTCTTGTGGTTGACGTTGGCGGCCAGCGGCAGTTGCAGGCGCAGGCTCTGGCCTTGCCAATCGATGACCTGCAGGCCCATTTCACGGGTCAGGGGAATGTCGCTGTGCAGTACGTCCTGCAGGTACTGGCTGTCGCTGTTCATGGGCGGTTGTCCTCTTGGTCGTCGGGCCCGCTGTGGCCACCGTCAAAACTGAGGCCGTGCTTGCGCAGCTTGTCATGCAAGGTTTTACGCGGGATACCGAGGGCCTCGGCCAGGCTGCGCATGGAGCTGTGCGGCTGGCCCAGTTCGGCGGCAATCAACGAACGCTCGAACTGCTCGACCTGTTCGCTGAGGTTGCCCAGCTGATGCGCTGTTGTGGGTGCTGCGGCAGCGGGAGCCTGGTTATCGAGCGCCAGCTCCAGGCCAAGGGCGAAACGCTCGGCGGCGTTTTGCAGTTCGCGCACATTGCCTGGCCAGGCATGGCGCAGCAGCATGGCCCGGTGCGCCGGCTGCAGGGTTTGCGGTGGCAGGCCGTGACGCTGGCTGGCGGTATCGGCGAAGTGCTGGAACAGCACCAGGATGTCATCCCCACGCTCGCGCAGCGGCGGTATGCGCAGCGGCGCCACGTTCAGGCGGTAATAAAGGTCGGCACGGAAACGGCCCTGGTCGGCAGACTGGCGCAGGTCTTCCTTGGTTGCGGCAATGATGCGGATGTCCAGCGGGATCAGTTGGTTGCCGCCCAGGCGCTCGACCACCCGTTCCTGCAGCAGGCGCAGCAACTTCACCTGCACGTCCAGGCTCATGCTTTCGATTTCGTCGAGGAACAGTGTGCCGCCATTGGCGAACTCGAATTTGCCGATGCGGCGCTTCTGCGCGCCGGTGAAAGCACCGGGCTCATGGCCGAACAGCTCGCTTTCGACCACCGACTCGGCCAGGGCGCCGGCATTGATGGCCACGAATGGCCCCTCGCGGCGGCTGGACAAATCGTGCAGGGCGCGGGCGACCACCTCTTTGCCAGCGCCGGTTTCACCGAGGATCAGCACATCGGCGCGGGTGCCGGCCAGGGCACCGATCTGTTCGCGCAGGCGCTGCATGGCGGGCGACTGGCCGACCAGGCGGGTAGAGAGTTGCTGGCGGTCGCTCAAGGCCAGGCGCAGGCTGCGGTTGTCGAGCACCAGCCGGCGCAGGGCCAGGGCGCGGCGCACGCTGTCGAGCAGGGCTTCACTGGCAAACGGTTTTTCAAGGAAGTCGTAGGCGCCGGCACGCATGGCCTGCACTGCCAGGGGCACGTCGCCGTGGCCGGTGATCAGCAACACTGGCAGCTCGTTGTCCCGCCCGTGCAATTGTTCGAGCAATTGCAGGCCATCAATGCCAGGCATGCGGATATCGCTGACGACCACGCCAGGCCAGTCGGGCTCCAGGCGCTCGGCCAGGCCTTGGGCGTCGCCCAGGGCAACCACCTTCAGCCCCGCCAGGTCGAGGGTTTGGCTCAAGGCCTGGCGCAGGTGTGGGTCGTCGTCGACCAGCAGCACCTGGGCCTGGCTGTCGATCTGTATCTCGGGGGTCATGCCGAGGGGTCCTCCGATGGTTGCAGGTTGGCGCCGGGGGCTGCCACGCGCATTTGCAGGGTGAGCAGGGCGCCGCCTTCCGGGTGGTTGGCCAGCAGCAGTTCACCGCCCAGGGCACGCATCAGGCTTTCGCAGATGGCCAGGCCCAGGCCCAAGCCCTGGGTGCGGGTCTTGGTGGTGAAGAACGGCTCCTTGGCGTGCTCAAGGGCCTGCCGGCTGAAGCCCGGGCCATTGTCGCGGATGAATAGGTAGACGTAGTCATCGCGCTTTTCGGCACTGAGCCACAGGCGGCGCGGGTTGGCTTTTTCAGTCAGGGCATCGAGGGCGTTGGCCAGCAGGTTGCCGAGCACCTGGCGCAGGCGGGTTTCCCCGGCCTGCACCCACAGGGTGGCATCGGGCAGGTCACGGATCAGCTCCACGGCCATCGCCCGGCGGCGTTTGGCCAGAAGCGCCAGGGCGTCGTCCAGCGCCGGCTGCAGGGCCACGCTTTCCGGCGCGTGGCGATCACGCCGGGCGAAGGCCCGCAGGTGAGCGATGATCGAGGCCATGCGCCCGGTCAGTTCACCGATCAGCTTGAGGTTGCCACGGGCATCTTCAGTGCGCTGGTGATCGAGCAGGATCTCGGCGTTTTCCGCGTAACTGCGGATGGCTGCCAAGGGCTGGTTGAGTTCGTGGCTGATGCTCGCCGACATGGTGCCGAGCACCGACAGCTTGCCCGCCTGCACCAGCTCGTCCTGGGCGCGTACCAGCTCCTGCTGGGCATTTTCGCGCTCCAGTACCGCGCTTTTCAGGCGGTTGTTGAGGCCTTCGAGGTCGGCGGTGCGCTGAGCCACACGATTTTCCAGCTCCTGACGGCCCCGGGCTTCGAAGTCGATGCGGTCGATATAGTGCCGGCGGCGTTGCATCACCAGCCCGGCCAGCAGCATCAGCACCAGCAGCGCGCCGCCACCGATGGCCATGACGGTTTGCACCGAGCGGTCGACCAGCATGCGCGGTGCGAGGATGCTGACCTGCCAGCCGGTCTCCTTGATGTCACGGGTCTGCGCCAGCCAGGCGTTCGGGTTGAGGTCCAGCGGCTGTGGCGCCTGGGTCGGGTAGGGCTGGATGGCGATGATCGCCTGGCGCTCGGCCTCGGTCAGCTCGCGGGTGGCGCGAAAACGCCAGTCGGGCCGGGAGGTGAGGATCACCACACCGTTGTGGTCGGTCAGCAGCAATTGCTCAGGCGTATTGCCCCAGAGGGTCTCGGTGTGGTCCAGGTCGACCTTGACCACCAACACCCCGACGATGCGTTCACGGTCATGTACTGCCGCGGCAAAAAAGTAGCCGCGCTTGGCCGACGTGGTGCCTTGCCCGAAAAAGCGCCCAAGTTGCCCGGCCATGGCTTCGTTGAAGTACGGGCGGAAGGCGAAATTACGGCCCACGAAGCTGTCGCGCTTGTCCCAGTTGGACGCGGCCAGGGTATTGCCGCTGACGTCCATCAGGTACATCACCTCGGCACCAGTCTGGTGGGCGATGTCTTTGAGCAGGCGGTTGGCGTTGGTCACCGCTTCGAGCTTGAACGGGTCGGCCAGCACGCCACGCAGCGCCGGCAGTTCGCCAAGAATCTGCGGCAGGGTTTCGTAGCGGTGCAGGGTGCCGAGCAGGTTGGCGACGTACAGGTCCAGGGTCTGGCGATTCTGCGACGCCAGTTCGTCCTGGTAATAGCGTTCGGCAAGGTGATGCAGCGGCCACAGCAAAGGGGCCAGGCACAGGGCCAACAGGGCCAGGCTGCGCCAGCGGGGACGGCGTGGGTGCGTGGGTTTTGCAATCATCGCGTAAATGCGCCAGAAGAGTCTGGCGCAATTATGCGCTACTTGAGGCAGTCGATCAGCGCCTGCTGCCAGTGCGGCAGCGTCACGCCCCATTCGTGGGCCAGGCGCGAGCAGTCCAGGCGCGAGTTCGCCGGCCGGCGCGCGGGCGTGGGGTAGTCGCTGGAGGGGATCGGCAGCAGCTCGGCGCAGGGCAGGCCACGGGCCTTGAGCTGCTCGCCGATGGCCTGAGCAAAGCCGAACCATGACGTCTGGCCCTGGGCGGTCAGGTGATAAGTACCCCAGGCTCCGGCCCCGCCGGCCTGCCAGCGTTCGATCAGCAGGCGAGTGCTGTGGGCGATGGTCGTGGCCCAGGTCGGCGCGCCGATCTGGTCGTCGACCACGCGCAGTTGCGGTTTTTCCTGCAGCAGGCGTTGCATGGTCAGCAGGAAGTTGCGCCCATGCAGCGAGTACACCCAGCTGGTACGCAGAATCAGGTGTTCGCCCCCCACGGCAGCGATGGCCTGCTCACCGGCAAGCTTGCTGCGCCCATAGACGCCGAGCGGGTTGGGTACGTCCTGCTCGGTGTAGGGCGTGGCCTTTTCCCCGTCGAACACGTAGTCGGTGGAATAGTGAATCAGTGGTGCGCCAAGGCGCAGCGCTTCTTCGGCAAGCACGCCTGGGGCTTGGCCATTGATCGCGAAGGCGGTGTCTGGCTCGCTTTCGGCCTGATCCACGGCGGTATAGGCGGCGGCATTGATGATCAGCGCGGGGGCAAGCTGGCGCAGCGGTTCGCGCAAGGCTTCGGGCTGGGCCAGGTCCAGCTGGTCGCGGCCCAGCAGGTGCACCTCGCCCAGGCCGGCCAGCTGCGTTTTAAGCGCCTGGGCGACCTGGCCATTGTGGCCACACACGAGCACCCTCATGGGAACAGGTCCGCGTCTGCCAGCAGCGCGCCGGCCTGGTCCTTGGCCGACAGCAGCGGCGCTTCCACGCCCCAGTCGATGGCCAGCTGTGGGTCATCCCAGCGGATGCAGCGCTCGGCGGCGGGGTTGTAGTAGTCGGTGGTCTTGTACAGGAAGTCAGCCGACTCGCTCAACACCAGGAAACCATGGGCGAACCCTGGTGGGATCCAGAATTGGCGGTGGTCTTCGGCACAAAGGCGGGTGGCCACCCAGCGGCCGAATGTCGGTGAGCTGCGGCGGATATCCACGGCCACATCCAGCACTTCGCCCTGAACGACCCGCACCAGTTTCCCCTGGGGGTTGTCGATCTGGTAGTGCAGCCCGCGGAGCACGCCGCGCTGTGAGCGGGAGTGGTTGTCCTGGACGAAATGGGCGTCAAAGCCTGTCAGCCTGGCAAACTCGCGGGCATTGAAGCTTTCGAAGAAAAAGCCGCGGCTGTCACCGAAGAGCTTGGGCTCGATGATCAGTACGTCGGGAATGTCTGTAGCGATTATGTTCATGGCAATTTTCTGACCAGTGTACTCAGGGGTGGACCGTACCGGCCTCGTTCAATGTAGCCGCGTTGGTGCTTTGCAGCCCGGATTGCCATCATGACCGAGCGTGGACGCACGATCATCATTTCATCACTGCCACTTGTGTATCGGCTTCGGCAGTGGCGAGATAAGTGAAACGTAAAAGAGGTTCCATCTTCATGCCCCTCAGCACCCTTATCCAGCGTTCCAGCTTGCCAAGCCCTTCGCTCAGCGAAGCCCAGGCGCATGCCTTGCTCCAGGCGCATTACGACCTGGCCGGCAGCCTGTCCAGGCTGGGCAGCCAGCAAGACCTGAACTTGCGGCTGGATACGGGCCAGGAGCGGTTCGTGCTCAAGGTTTGCCACGGCAATTATGCCCGGATGGAACTGGAGGCGCAGCATGCAGCGCTGGCGTACCTGCGCGCGCAAGGCTTGCCGGTACCTGCCGTACGCCCGGCACGTGACGGCCAGTCGTTGTTGGCATTGGACATCGATGGCCAACCGCTGCGCGCCCGCCTGCTCGATTATATAGAGGGGCACCCGCTGACCCGCCTCAAGCACATGCAGCCGCGGCTGATGGCCGAACTGGGCGCGCTGTGCGCCAGGGTCGACAAAGCCTTGGCCGATTTCGACCACCCCGGCCTGGTGCGCACCCTGCAATGGGACCCGCAGCACGCCCAGGCGCTGATCGAGCATTTGTTGCCAGTGCTGCAGGATGCCGGGCAGCGCGCCCGCGTGGAACAGGCCACGCGCCTGGCCGCCGCAAACCTGGCACCGCTGGCGGACGCCTTGCCGAGCCAGGCCGTGCACCTGGACATCACCGATGACAATGCCGTCTGGGCCCGCGATGAGCAGCGCCAGTGGCAACTGCAGGGCATCATCGATTTCGGTGACCTGGTGCGTACCTGGCGCATCGCCGACCTGTCGGTTACCTGCGCGGCCCTGCTGCACCACGCCGAAGGCGACCCGCTGCGCATCCTGCCGGCCGTGAGCGCCTACCAGGCCCTCAACCCGCTGAGCGAAGCCGAGTTGCGCGCCCTGTGGCCGCTGGTGCTCAACCGCGCGGCCGTGTTGGTACTCAGCAGCGAGCAACAACTGGCCGTGGACCCCGGCAACCAGTACACCCGTGACAACATCGCCCATGAGTGGGAGATCTTCGACACTGCCACCGCCGTGCCTTTTGCCCTGATGGAAGCGGCCATTTTGCAGGCCGCCGGCATCGAGCCGAGCCGACCGGACCTGACCGATTGCGCCCTGTTGCTGCCGGACCTAGCGCTCGAGGCAGTAACCCGCGTCGACCTGGGCGTGCTCAGCCCCCTCTGCGAAGCGGGTAACTGGGAGCAGCCTGGCTTCGATCAGCGTCAACTGACGGCGCAGCCCGCGCCTGCCTGCAGCCTGCATGGCCAGTATCGTCTGTCGCAAACCCACATCGACCGCCCCGATGAACCGGCCACCTGCGCCCTGGGCGTCGAACTGCATGTGCCCAACGGCAGCGAGGTACAGGCACCGCAGGCCGGGACCTGGCAGCGCCATGGCGATGGCCGTGGCTGCTTGCGCACGGCGCAGTGGGCCTTGTGGCTCAGTGGCCTGGAAGATACCCCCGCAGACGGCCAGGCGGTGGCCAAGGGGCAGGCGCTGGGCACCAGCTGTGGTTTTCTCAGTGTGCAGCTGTGCCTGGATGCCAGCATCCAGCCGCCACTGTTCGCTGCACCTTCCCAGGCTGCCGCCTGGCTGGCGCTGTGCCCCTCGCCTGCAGCGTTGCTGGGCTTCGATTGCGATGCCGAGCCGCTGGCCGACCCGCAGGCCTTGCTGGCCCGCCGTGACGCCAGCTTCGCCCGCTCGCAGAAGCACTACTATGCACAGCCACCCCACATCGAGCGCGGCTGGCGCAACTACCTGATCGACATGCAAGGCCGCTCCTACCTCGACATGCTCAACAACGTCGCGGTACTGGGCCATGGCCACCCTCGCATGGTGGCCGAGTCGGCGCGGCAATGGTCGTTGCTCAATACCAACTCACGCTTCCATTACGCGGCCATTGCCGAGTTTTCCGAGCGCCTGCTCAAGCTGGCGCCGGCGGGCTTTGACCGAGTGTTCCTGGTCAACAGTGGTACCGAGGCCAACGACCTGGCCATCCGCCTGGCCTGGGCCTACAGCGGCGGGCGCGACCTGCTCAGCGTGCTGGAGGCCTACCATGGCTGGTCGGTAGCCACCGATGCCATTTCCACCTCCATCGCCGATAACCCGCAAGCCCTGGAAACCCGTCCCGACTGGGTACACCCGGTCGAGGCGCCGAATACCTTCCGTGGCCGCTACCGCGGCGCAGACAGTGCCGGTGACTACCTGCGTGACGTCGATGCCAAGCTCGCCGACCTCGATGCCCGTGGCCGTCAGCTGGCCGGCATGATCTGCGAACCGGTTTATGGCAACGCCGGTGGCATCTCGCTGCCGGCGGGTTACCTGAAAGAGGCCTATGCCAAGGTCCGTGCCCGCGGCGGTGTGTGCATCGCCGATGAAGTGCAGGTGGGCTATGGCCGCCTGGGCGAGTACTTCTGGGGCTTCGAGGAGCAGGGTGTGGTGCCCGACATCATCACCATGGCCAAGGGTATGGGCAACGGCCAGCCACTGGGGGCGGTGATCACCCGGCGCGAGATTGCCGAGGCGCTGGAGGCGCAGGGCTACTTCTTCTCCTCGGCGGGCGGCAGCCCGGTGAGTTGCCGTATCGGCATGGCGGTGCTGGACGTGATGGACGAGGAGGGCTTGTGGCAGAACACCCGCGAAACCGGGCGTTATTTCAAAGCGCGCCTGCAAACGTTGGTCGATAAACATCCGCTTGCTGGTGCCGTCCATGGTTCGGGCTTCTACCTGGGGTTGGAGCTGGTGCGTGATCGCCAGACCCTGGAGCCGGCCACAGAGGAAACCATGGTGCTGTGCGACCGCCTGCGTGACCTTGGGATCTTCATGCAGCCGACCGGCGATTACCTGAACATCCTCAAGATCAAACCGCCGATGTGCACCACGCGGGCCAGCGTGGACTACTTTGTGAACAGTGTGGACCGCATCCTGTCCGAGGAGCTGTAAGCATCAGCGATGCCGCTCACGTCGATTGTTATCGGCTTGGGCGGCATTTTTATTAGCCGTTCGGCTGTTTCAGGCTTTTAATGCCGATATATATCGGTTATAAAATCGCCATCCACATTGACCATCGGCCTAGGGCCTTTGCAGAGGTTACCCATGAAAACCCTCAACTCCACCCCCCGCGCCGACGGTTTCCACATGCCCGCCGAATGGGCGCCGCAAAGCCAGGTATGGATGGTCTGGCCCGAGCGTTCGGACAACTGGCGCCTGGGCGGCAAGCCTGCCCAGGCTGCCCACGTCACCCTGGCCAAGGCCATCGCCCGCTTCGAGCCAGTGACCGTTGCCGTTTCTGCCGGGCAGTATGAAAACGCCCGCCGCCAGCTCGACCTGCCCAACATCCGTGTGGTGGAAATCAGCAATGACGACGCCTGGGTGCGTGATACCGGCCCGACCTTCGTCATCAACGATGCGGGCGAAGTGCGCGGTGTGGATTGGGGCTTCAACGCCTGGGGCGGCTTCGACGGCGGCCTGTACGCGCCATGGAACCGCGATGAGGAGCTGGCAGCCAAGGTGCTGGAAATGGAGCGTTGCCAGCGCTACCAGACCGAAGGCTTCGTGCTGGAGGGCGGCTCGATCCATGTGGACGGCGAGGGCACCCTGATCACGACCGAAGAGTGCCTGCTCAACCGCAATCGCAACCCGCACCTGAACCGTGAGCAGATCGAAGAGATCCTGCGTGAGCACCTGGCGGTGGAGACCATCGTCTGGCTGCCCGATGGCCTGTACAACGACGAAACCGACGGCCACGTCGACAACTTCTGCTGTTACGTCAGCCCAGGCGAAGTGTTACTGGCCTGGACCGATGATTCCAACGACCCCAACTACGCGCGCTGCCATGCCGCCTATGAGGTGCTGAAAAACAGCCGCGATGCCAAAGGCCGCGAGTTTGTGGTGCACAAGATGCCCATTCCCGGGCCGCTGTTCGCTACTGAGGAAGAGTGTGCCGGTGTCGACCACGTGGCCGGTAGCCAGGAGCGAGACCCATCGGTACGCCTGGCCGGGTCTTACGTGAACTTCCTGATCGTCAACGGCGGCATCATCGCGCCAAGCTTCAATGACCCGGCAGATGCCCAGGCCAGAGCCATTCTGGCCAAGGTCTTCCCGGACCACGAGGTGGTGATGATCCCCGGGCGTGAACTGCTGCTGGGGGGTGGCAACATCCACTGCCTGACACAGCAGCAACCGGCGCCGGTCAAGCGCTGACGCAACGCTTCCGAAAAAGCCCGTCGCCTGACGGGTTTTTTTTCGGCCGCGACGTGCGGCATGTCGGTATGGCATATGTTTTGTATTGTTTTCAGAGGGTTAACTCGCAGTACGGTCACTCCGTTCTGTAACAATCAAGACGTAGATTAGCCGCTCACGGGGTAAGGAGTACGTGTAGACATGAACGCAGCAAGTGAGACGGCTTTGCGCCCATTGGCAGTAAACCACCAAGCGCTGAAGACCTTGGCACATTGGTTGAAACACCATGGAAGCAATCGGGTCAGGACGACCGACCCACGACGTTTGCTGGTTGGCCGCTATCCGCAGGGCCTGATCAGCGATGCGGAGCTGGAAGCGCTGCTGGGCGTGTGGCACTGAACAGGGCAGGAGCCCAAACCACCCTCTAGAAACGCCACCGCACTCGCGGTGGCGTTTTCATTTCTGACGGGCCAAGGCCTGCCTGCACTCCAGAAGCTGCACATGAGCGCGCCATTGAAGGCGCCGTGCTGAGCCTTCATTTCAGAATTGCCCTACGCAATAAAGCGACCAATCCCACCAGAGATAAATTGCCCGCCGATAGCGCGATCATGCAAGGAATTGCCCTGCTCGAAAGCCTTATTTTGGTTATATCGTTCTGCATTTCACGAATTTTTGACATTTGTAATCGCACGCGGCTAGGATTCGGCCAACGCCTGCTGGCCATGACCTGGCCATGCTGCTGCACAAGGCCCGCCACACGACCACTGGCGGGCCTTATCAGTTCGGATCCGCATAGCGTCGAACCTACGAAGGGGCGTTGGTTCCTGGCGTCATATTGCAGAGCGTTTTTGATTACGAAACAAGGAAAACAAGATGTTGAAAACCAGGATCAGCCTGGTCGCGTTGGCGATGATCGCCGCGACCCAGGCCCAGGCCAACGAGCAGGCCGAAAGCAAAGGCTTCATCGAAGACAGCCACGCAAACATTCTTCTGCGTAACGCTTACATGGACCGTGACAAGAAACACGGCACCAAGGACCAGAGCGAGTGGGGCCAGGCGTTCATCGGCAACTTCTCCTCCGGCTTCACCCAGGGCACCGTGGGCGTAGGCGTTGACGCCTTCGGCCTGTATGCCGTGCGCCTGGACGGCGGCAAAGGCCGTAACGGCGCTGCCGGCGTCGACTTCTTCAAGGCCAGCGACACTGCGCCGGCAAACTCGCCGCACAACCTGGCGCGTGCCGGTGCCGCGATCAAGTTCCGCGTGTCCAACACTGTACTGAAGTACGGTGACATGATGCCTGCGCTGCCAGTGCTGCAGTACGACGACAGCCGTCTGCTGCCAGAGAGCTACACCGGTACCTTCATCACCTCCAAGGAGATCGAAGGCCTGGAACTGAATGCCGGCCACTTCACCCAAGAGGCGCGCAAGAGTGCCGAGGGTCGTGACAGCGGCCACCTGAAGTCGATTGATGTGTTCGGTGGCAGCTACAAGTTCACCGACAACTTCACGGCCTCTGCCTACACGTCCAACATCGAAGACGTGATGAAGAAGCACTACCTGGGCCTGAACTACGTCTTCCCGATCGCGGCAGACCAGTCCCTGACCCTGGACTTCAATGGCTACAAGTCGGACATCAACAGCAAGTACGTGCAGAAAGCCGACCTGACTGGCGACGACAACACCATCTGGAGCCTGGCGGCCACCTACGCGTTCGGCCCGCACTCGGTGACCCTGGCGCACCAGCGCAGCACAGGCAGCACTGGCTACAACTATGGCTGGTACCAGGACCGCGGTGGCGTGGGTGACGGTGGTTCGACCATCTACCTGGCCAACTCCTACTGGTCTGACTTCAACGCCGAAGACGAGCGTTCCTGGCAGGTTGCCTACGGTCTGGACTTTGGCGCCTACGGCGTTCCGGGGCTGACCTACAAGATCGCTTACGTGCGTGGTGACAACATCAACACCCACGGCTACGGCGAAGGCAAGGAGCGTGAAATCTTCAACCAGCTTCGCTACGTGGTCCAAGACGGCCCGGCCAAAGACCTGTCGGTCAAGCTGCGCGGCTCCTGGCTGCGCACGTCGGAAAGCGTTCGCCAGAACGGTTACTTCGACGACGGCAACGAAGTCCGCGTCTTCGTCGAGTATCCGATCAGCATCTTCTGATACTGACCTGGCTTAGGGCTGCCCTGCAGCCCATTCGCCGGCAAACCGGCCTCCCAGACCCAAGTGGGAGCCGGCTTGCCGGCGATGAGGCCGGCACAGATGCACGGCATTCTGCCCCATGAGCAGGCTCTCCTTCCTTCCCGAGCCGCTTTTCGCTACAGCCACTTCCCCTGTCTCCTGTGCAAAGCTCTCGCCGCGCTCCATCAGCCACATTCGCGCCTATAACTCGCTTTCGCTGATCTCACCCGCTGCACTGATGCGAATGGTCGAGCGCAGTTCAGGCCTATCAAGACGCTGTGCACATATATCACGCCTTCGCGCAAACGCTCGCCCATGTTGTCGCTGGACTTATCGCCTGCCTGACCCTGGCCGCGGGGATGAAATGCAGACCAACCGCCGCCCAGCCGGGCAGCCTTGGAACGGTGCGGCAAACAGCTAAACCACCGGTGGTTATAGTGTTGACAGTCGCAAGGGCGGTGGTTATGGTAACCACCAGTGGCGCAGCGAAAGGAGGTGATGTGAATAGCCGCGAGCTGATAGCGAGGATCGAAGCGGATGGCTGGGTCGAGGTACGGGTGAAAGGGAGTCATCACCACTTCAAACACCCAACGAAACCGGGGTTGGTGACGATCCCACATCCAAAGAAAGATCTGCTGCTGAAAACGATCAACAGTATTTTGAAACAAGCCCAACTGTGAGAAGGAGGGCCTTTCAACCGCTTGATCTCCATTGAGTCCAGCGGTTGAATCTGACCTAGCTGATGTCGATAGCTAGGGGATACATCACAGCGTCCGAGGAGGACAAATCAGTGCTTTATCCAATTGCGATTCTTCCTGGCGATGAGCAACACGCTTGGGGTGTCGAAGTTCCAGATATTCCGGGCTGTTTCTCAGCGGGTGATGATCTCGACGATGCTCTGGCGATGGCCAAAGAAGCGATCGAGGGTCACTTGGAATTACTGGCCGAGGATGGAGCGGTGATTCCTACCGCAAATAAGTTAACCGTCCATTCGGCTAATCCTGAATATGCAGGCTGCACCTGGGCAGTGGTCGATATTGATATAACGAAGTATCTAGGCAAGGCTGAGAAGCTGAATATAACCTTGCCTGGGCATTTGCTTAATCGCATCGACGAGTATGTAAAACATCATCCTGAGCAAAAAAGCCGGTCTGGTTTTTTAGCCTCGGCTGCACTTAGAGTATTGCAAGAAGCCTAGTTGGGTTGTTGATGTTAGCCAGTTTCTGGGAACGAAAGACCTAGAAAGCAGATGTCTGAACAGGATGTTCGCCAGGGTCAAAGGTAGCCTGGGCCTTTAGGAGATCAGGCAACAACTGCAAGGCATGCGTGTTTAGACCGCATGCCTATGCCCGCCCTCGTGGCGGGCTTTGTTGTGCGCCAGGCATGGCGCGTTGCGCGTCAGCGCAACCCGCTTGGCTGTGGTGGCCGAGTGGGTGACTTGGAGGTGAAAGTCCTCTACACACC
>NZ_JBIVGS010000015.1:0-112333 GCF_044748785.1 Pseudomonas sp. NPDC089743 | reverse complement strand
GGTGTGTAGAGGACTTTCACCTCCAAGTCACCCACTCGGCCACCACAGCCAAGCGGGTTGCGCTGACGCGCAACGCGCCATGCCTGGCGCACAACGAAAAAGCCCGCCATAAGTGGCGGGCTATTCCATATTGACATCACGCCGAAGCGAGCCTAAGGTTCGCTCCAGACGGCTGCAAGACTAGACATGGCTGTGGCAAGCCCCCCTCTCTAGCACTCACGAACCGTTGTGAATAATGGTGGGTCGTGTAGGATTCGAACCTACGACCAATTGGTTAAAAGCCAACTGCTCTACCAACTGAGCTAACGACCCGTTGGATGGCGCGTATAATACTGATTTCTAACGAGAAATCAACACCCCATCAAAACTTTTTTCAACAATAACGGGTTGGGTCGTCTACACCGGCAGCCTTGAAGCCATCGGCGCGCAGGCGACAGCTGTCGCACTTGCCACAGGCACGCCCGTCATCGTCGGCCTGGTAGCAGGACACTGTCAGGCTGTAGTCCACACCACGGGCCATACCGGCCTGTACGATCTGCGCCTTGCTCATGTTCTGCAGAGGCGCCTGAATACGGAAGCCCTGCCCCTCGACACCGGCCTTGGTAGCGAGGTTGGCCATGCGCTCGAACGCTTCGACGAACTCAGGTCGGCAATCGGGGTAGCCCGAGTAGTCCACGGCATTGACACCGATGAAGATGTCGCGCGCCTGCAGCACTTCTGCCCAGCCCAGGGCCAAGGACAGGAACACGGTATTGCGCGCCGGCACGTAGGTCACCGGAATGCCCTCGCCCGGGGCTTCCGGTACATCGATGCTGCTGTCAGTCAGCGCCGAACCACCTATGCCATCGAGGTTCAAGCCGATGACTTTGTGCTCGACCACGCCAAGGTCACTGGCGACCCGCGCCGCAGCGTTCAATTCAGCACGATGGCGCTGGCCATAATCGAAGCTCATGGTGTAGCAGCTATAGCCTTCAGCTTTGGCCATGGCGACGACAGTGGCCGAGTCCAGGCCGCCGGACAGCAGGATTACTGCGCGTTTCTCAGTCATGTGCTTTTGCTCCTAATCAACGTCCGGGTTCGTCGTTCCACAGCAGCTTGTGCAGCTGCAGCTGGAAACGCACGGGCAGGTTGTCGGCAACGATCCAGTCGGCCAGATCACTGGCCTTAACCTGGTGATGGCTTGGCGAAAACAGCACCTCGCCGGCTCGCTCGGCGAGGTTGTACTGAATCAGCTTGGACACCGCCCAGTCATAGTCCTCACGCGAGCAGATGACGAACTTGACTTGGTCATTGCGGGTCAGGTGCTCGATGTTTTCGTAGAGGTTGCGGTGGGACTCTTCGGAGCCCGGGGTCTTGAGGTCCACCACGCGGCTGACGCGCACATCGGTAGCCGAGATGTCCAGGGCACCACTGGTTTCCAGCGAAACCTCATAGCCCGCATCGCACAGACGCTGCAGCAGCGGCAAGGCATTTGGCTGAGCCAGGGGTTCGCCGCCCGTTACGCAGACATAACGTGGCTTGAAGCCGGCCACCTGCTCCATGATCGAATCGAGGCTACGCACAGTACCGCCACTGAAGGCGTAGGCACTGTCGCAATATTGACAGCGCAGGGGGCAACCGGTCAGGCGCACGAATACCGTGGGCAGCCCAGCCGTGCGTGTTTCACCCTGCAAAGAGTAAAAGATTTCGGTGATGCGTAATGTGTCTTGCATGATCGCCACGGGCGTGACAGCTAAACAGGCTGTCCGCCTCCGTCAGGCACTGTCGCGGACTCGACATGGCGTTATCCGCAGCAGCGTGTTTAAGAAAAAGGGCACTGATTCTAACGAAAAAACCCGCGACTGGCGCGGGTTTCTTTTGAACGGTGTTACTTAGAGCTTCTGCAGGTCACGCTGCGCCAGCTGTGCGGCGGAGGTGCCGGGGTACTGGGTAATGACTTGCTGCAGGATGCCCTTGACCTTGTCGGTATGGCCCATGCGGCGCTCGACGTCGGCCAGCTTGTACAGGGAGTCCGGTACCTTGCTGTGCTTGGGATACTTCTGGCTGACCTGGGCAAAAGCCTGACTGGCACTTTGCAGGTCACCCTTGGCCAGGTTCACCTCACCCAACCAGTACTGGGCGTTGCCTGCGTACTGGCTGTTCGGGTACTTGCGCAGGAAGGCGGCGAACGCCTGGCTGGCCTTGTCGAAGTCCTTCTGCTTGATCAGGTCGAAAGCCGCATCGTAATAGAGCTTTTCTTTCGCCGGATCACCCGGCTCGCTGTTGGCGGCCGGCTGCTGTGCAGCGGCGCCAGCGGCGCCTGCTGCTGCACCGGCGGCGGCATCGGGTGCACCACCGGTAGAGGAATTATCGGGGGTCGCGGCAGGCGCGCCACCACTGTTGATGCGGCGGTCCAGATCCTGGTAACGCTCCAGGCTTTCCTGCTTCATGCGGGCGACATCGTTTTGCAGCTCTTCGATGATGCCTTGCTGGCGGGATATCTGGTCCTGCATCTGTTGCAGCTGCATGAACAGCTGGCCCTGTGCTGAGGCAGGGGTCGAAGCCCCTGCCCCGGCATAGGCGCCGCTCGTGCCATAACCCGAAGGTGGATAAGCACCTGCGTTGTCATCTACTACAGGAACCGCAGCCCACGCCGAAAGCGGAAGGCTGAGTGCGAGGACGGTCACAGCACGACGGCACATACGCATAAGAACTTACTTACGCAGTTCTACGCGGCGGTTCTGAGCCCAGGACTGCTCGTCGTTGCCGGTGGCAACTGGACGCTCTTCGCCGTAGGAAACCAGTTCCAGCTGAGCAGGGGAAACGCCCTGCAGAACCAGGTAGCGCTGAACGGCCTTGGCACGACGCTCGCCCAGAGCCATGTTGTACTCGCGAGTACCGCGCTCGTCGGTGTTGCCTTCCAGAACAACGCGGTTGCCGTTGGCCTTCAGGTCCTTGGCGTGAACGTCCAGAGCGCGCATGGCTTCTGGCTTCAGGTCCGAGCTGTCGTATTCGAAGTAGAAGGTGGTGATTGCGCGCAGGGCGGCTTCTTCGCTCAGGGAACCGTCAACAGCGCCAGTGTTGGCACCGTAGCCAGCGTTAGGATCGACAGCGCCTTCGCCAGCGTTGTCACCGCCCTTGGAGGAGCAACCTACAGCTACAGCCATGGCCAGAGCCAGCGCAGCAAATTTACCAAACTTCAGCATTTCCATCGTGAAACTCCTAATGAAACCCCAGTGTGTTAAGCAAAACGTATTACGCCGCGATCAGTTCAGGTAAGGGGACCAGGACGGTTCTCTGACTTCGCCTTGAGCGGTAGGAAGTGGGAGCCTCACGCGGCCATTAAGCGACACGAGCATCAAGACTCCCCGGCCCTGCTGGCGGGTGGCGTAGATTAGCATGGTGCCGTTTGGCGCAACAGTGGGAGACTCATCAAGACTTGTTTCCGAGAGAATCTTTACACTTCCTCTTTGCAAGTCTTGCGCCGCCACTTTGAAGTTGGTGAAACCCTGCTGACGATGGATCATTACCAGCGTCTTTTCATCCGCCGAAAGCTTCGGGTTGGCGTTGTAGTTACCCACGAACGTCACACGCTCGGCGCTTCCGCCACTGACCGACTGTTTGTAGATCTGCGGCTTGCCGCCACGGTCGGAGGTGAAATACAGGGTGTTGCCATCCTTGCCCCAGAACGGCTCGGTATTGATACCTGGGCCGGCAGTGACACGGCTGATCTGGCGCGAAGCCACGTTCATCACGTAGATGTCCGGGTTACCGTCCTTGGACAGCACGAACGCCAGGCGCGAACCATCCGGCGACCAGGCAGGCGCGCCGTTGAGGCCTTCGAAGTTGGTCACCTGTTCACGGCGGCCTGTGTCGATGTGCTGGATGAAAATGCGCGGACGCTTCTGCTCGAACGAGACATAGGCGATACGCTTGCCATCCGGGGCGAAACGCGGCGACAGGATAGGCTCACGCGACTGCAGCAACGTCACTGCACGCGCACCGTCGTAGTCCGAACGCTGCAGGGTGTAGCGGGTATTGTTGGTCGAGAAGCGCTCGGCGGTCACGTACAGCATGCGGGTGGAAAACGCACCCTTGATACCGGTGAGCTTCTCGAACGACTGGTCGGCAATGTAGTGCGACATGTCGCGCAGCTGGTCGACGCTACCGGCAACGCTGCCGGTCAGCACTTGCTGCTCGGTGGCGACGTTGAACAGCGCGTACTGCACCTGCAGGCGGCCGCCCGACGGTACGATGCTGCCGACCATCACGTACTGGGCGCCCAGGGCTTTCCAGTCACGGAAGATCACTTCGCTGGCCTGGGTAGGCTGGCTGATCATGTTCTGCCGCGGAATGGGCGCGTAGTAGCCGGAGTTGCGCAGGTCATTACCAATGATATCGGCCATGTCTTCCGGCAGCACGCTGCCACCCTGCAGACCGAACGGCACTACCGCGATGGGCGTTGCCCGATCGCTGCCGCTGGTGACCAGGATGTTCTTTTCCTCTGCCATGGCCATGCCTGCCACGCAGCACAGCATGACCAGCAGTCCTCGAAGGAGTTTAATCACAACGCTAGATCCTCAGGTGTAAATGTCATCTTGAACGAACGATACGGATTGAACTCGTTCGGCTTCAAGCCCTGCATTTCGGTCAGACGACCGATGTTCTTGACCGCTGCCACCGCCGAACTGTCGAACGGGCCGTCACCACTGGAGCGCGACACGCTGACATTGGTGATGGTGCCATCGGGCAGCATGTTGATCTGCAGGACTACCGTCATGCCCTTGCGCGCTGAAGGGGGACGCGCCCAACCTTCGGCCGCTCGCATGCGGATCAGGTCGTCGAAATCGCCGGCCACCTGGTCACCCTGCTCGTCGGCCAGCGCCTGCTGCCGCTCGGTGGAATCAGACAACAGCTCGGCCAGGGCCTGGGCTTTCTTGTCTTCTGCCGCCTTGCGGGCCGCTTCCTGTGCCTTTTTCTTCTGGGCATCTGCAGCGGCCTTTTTCTTGGCCTCTTCAGCTGCCTTCTTCTTCGCTTCCTCGGCCGCCGCTTTTTTCTTGGCGTCCTCGGCTGCTTTCTTCTTGGCCTCCTCGGCTGCCTTCTTCTTGGCATCCTCGGCGGCTTGTTTCTTGGCCTCTTCGGCAGCCTGCTTCTTGGCCTCTTCCTCAGCCTTTTTCTTGGCGATGTCGGCCTGCTGCTTTTCAGCGGCCTTTTTCGCCTCGTCGGCCTTTTTGGCTTCGGCGGCTTTCTTGGCTTCGGCGGCCTTGGCAGCGTCTTCTGCCTTCTTCGCCTCAGCAGCTTCGCGAGCCTCTTCGGCCTTTTGAGCGGCATCGGCTTTCTTTTGTTCCGCGGCCTTCACGGCCTCCTGCTCGACCTTCTTCTGTTCCAGCTGCTCGACTTCGGTCTGACGCGCGGCGGTTTTCTTCGCTTCCCCGGCAATCTTCTGATTGGTCTGGGTGGTCGCCTGGCTCTTGGACTTGAGCTGATACAGCGTAGCCTGAACGATCGGCTTGGAAGGCGGCAATTCTGGCGTCATGGCAAAACTGACGAACAGCAATGCGAACACAAGCACATGCAGGCCGATGGCCCAGACACTGGGCCAGAAGTAGCTTTCCGAGGCGGATGGCTCTCGCTGTTGCATCAGGGCGCCTCGGTAATCAGGCCAACGTTACCGACACCGGCCTTCTGCAACCCGCCCATGGCACCCATGACCGCGCCGTAGTCGACAGCCTTGTCGCCACGAATGAAGACCTGGGTCTGCTTGCCCTGGTCGCGACCGGCGGCAATGATCTTGGTCACTGCACTGGTCATTTCGGGCAAGGTCATGGCCTTGTCCATCTGCTTGTCGGTATCGACTTCGCTGCCCAGGTTCCAGTAATACGTCTTGTCGGCTTTGATGGAGATGGTCAGGATCTGGACATTGTTGTCCTGCGGCAAGGCTTCGCTGGAAACCTTGGGCAGGTCGACCTTCACGCCCTGATTGAGCATGGGAGCCGTCACCATGAAGATGACCAGCAGCACCAGCATCACGTCGATGTAGGGCACCACGTTCATCTCGGCGACCGGCTTGCGTTTGTGGCGAACTCGGGCCATGGGTTTGTACCTGATTACTCTTCGCTGGTGTGCACTTTGCGGTGCAGGATCGCCTGGAACTCGTCGGCGAAGGTGTAGTAACGACCGATCAGCACTTCGCTGCGTGCGGCGAAACGGTTGTAGGCGATAACCGCCGGGATTGCCGCGAACAGACCGATTGCGGTAGCGATCAGCGCTTCGGCGATACCCGGGGCCACGGTGGCCAGGGTCGCCTGCTGGGCGCTGGCCAGGCCGCGGAAGGAGTTCATGATGCCCCAGACGGTACCGAACAGACCGATGTACGGGCTGGTGGAACCGACAGTGGCGAGGAACGGCAAGCTCTGCTCGAGTTTTTCTTCCTCACGCGAGATGGCTACGCGCATGGCCCGGCCAACGCCTTCCATGACCGCGTCGGGGTCCACACCCGGCTGCTGGCGCAGGCGAGAGAACTCCTTGAAGCCGGCACGGAACACTTGCTCAACGCCCGAATCCGGGTCCGGGTTGCTGCCTGCCTGACGGTACAGCTTGGACAGGTCGATACCCGACCAGAAGCGTTCCTCGAAGGCATCCAGCGCACGACGACCGGCGCGCAGCATGGTGCTGCGCTGGAAGATCATGATCCATGAGGTGACCGAGGCGGCCACCAGGGTCAGCATTACCAGCTGTACCACCACGCTGGCATTGCTGACCAGACTCCACATGGAGGTATGGTCGACGACGTTAGCTTCCACGCTTATTCTCCTGCATTCGATTGAGTACCCGAGCCGTCCGCCACAAAGGCGTCGCGCAGCTTGGGGGGTATGGCTCGGGGTTTGAAAGTGTCGGCGCGCACGGCGGCCACCAGGAACTGCCCTTCGCAGAGCAGCGTTTCATCCTTTTCCCGCCAGACCTGCTGCACGAAACGCAGGCTGGCGCGATTGAGTTCAAGTACGTGCGCGGTCACTCGAAGTTCGTCGTCCAGGCGCGCCGGCGCGTGATAGCGCGCTTCGCTCGAATGGACCACGAACAACAGGTTCTCGCCGGCCAGTTGCTGCTGGGAAAACCCCAGATGCCGCAGGCGCTCGGTCCGCGCGCGCTCCATGAATTTCAGATAATTGACGTAATACACCACGCCACCGGCATCGGTATCTTCGTAATAGACGCGACAGCGGTGAGCGAAAGGTTCCAGGCCATTTTGCGCGCGCATACTCTAGTGCTTACTCCTCAGCTTGCCAATCCGCTGCAGCAACTGTTTTTTCTTCATTAATGTCGCATTGCCAGCGCACCTGAGGCATGCCAGCGGTAGGACCACGAAAAGCGGGTTTCGATCTGTCATTCATCGCCTGCTTCGGAAAATTCTGCCCCCTCACCCAAGCGCCCGGGAACGTTCAGGCCAAAGTGCAGGTAGGCATGGCGGGTGACCACGCGCCCGCGCGGCGTGCGCATGATGTAACCCTGCTGAATCAGATAAGGCTCGAGCACATCCTCGATGGTATGACGCTCTTCGCTGATCGCTGCCGCCAGGTTATCCACGCCCACCGGGCCGCCATCGAACTTTTCGATCATGGTCAGCAGCAGGCGGCGGTCGGAATGGTCGAAGCCACGCTCGTCGACGTCCAGCAGGTTGAGCGCCATGTCGGCCACCGCCTTGGTAATCTGCCCCTTGCCGCGCACCTCGGCATAGTCACGCACGCGGCGCAGCAAACGGTTGGCGATACGCGGCGTGCCGCGGGCACGGCGGGCGATCTCGTAAGCCCCCTGGTCCTCGATGACCAGCCCCAGAATATTGGCCGACCGGCTGACGATGGTCGCCAGGTCCTTGTCGCTGTAGAACTCAAGGCGCTGGACGATACCGAAGCGATCGCGCAGCGGGTTGGTGAGCATGCCGGCGCGGGTCGTGGCCCCCACAAGGGTGAAGGGCGGCAGGTCGAGCTTGATCGAGCGGGCAGCGGGGCCTTCACCGATCATGATGTCGAGCTGGAAGTCCTCCATGGCCGGATACAGCACCTCCTCGACAACCGGTGACAGCCGGTGAATCTCGTCGATGAACAGTACGTCATGCGGTTCGAGGTTGGTCAGCATGGCCGCCAGGTCGCCCGGGCGTTCGAGAATCGGCCCCGAGGTACTCTTGACCGATACGCCCATTTCCTGGGCGATGATATTGGCCAACGTGGTCTTGCCCAGGCCTGGCGGACCGAAGATAAGCGTGTGGTCGAGCGATTCGTTGCGACCGCGGGCAGCCTGGATGAACAGCGCCATCTGCTCGCGCACCACCGGCTGGCCGATGTATTCGTCCAGGCGCAGCGGGCGGATGGCACGGTCCTGGACTTCTTCGCGGTCGCGGCCACTGGCGGCAATCAGGCGGTCGGCTTCGATCACTTGGTAATCATCCCTTTGAGGCTGCGACGGATCAGCTCCTCACTGCTCAGCCCGGCCTTGTCCTTGATCGCGGACACTGCCTTGCTGGCTTCCTGCGGCTTGTAGCCCAAAGAAACCAGGGCGCTGACGGCATCGGCCTCGGCGCTGGAGGCGCTGCTGACCGGCACCGGCCCATCCGAAACAAGCGTGAACATGGCCGGTGAGGTTTCCCAGGCCTTGAAGCGGTCCTTGAGCTCGACCAGCAAGCGCTCGGCGGTCTTCTTGCCCACACCAGGCACACGCACCAGCGCCGATGTGTCCTGGGCCTGGACGCAACGCACCAGTTCGTCGGCCTCAAGGCCCGACATCAAGGCCAGCGCCAGCTTCGGGCCCACGCCATTGAGCCGGATGAGCTCGCGGAACAGTTCGCGCTCGCGCTTTTCATGAAAGCCATAGAGCAGGTGGGCATCTTCGCGCACCACCAGATGGGTATGCACGGTGACCGTTTCGCCGACTTTCGGCAGGCGGTACAGGGTGGTCATGGGCACTTCAAGCTCATAACCCACGCCATTGACGTCGATAATCAGGTGCGGCGGTTGCTTTTCCGCCAGGGTGCCGCGCAAACGTCCAATCACGTTTCGATCCTTCCTCTCGGGGAGCCGATCAAAGACCGCTCAACCCTATCAGCAAATACGTCGGGTGAACGCGCCACCCTGACAAAATGTGTATCAGCTCATGAAGCAGCTACAGACGCAAGCGCCCACCGCGCCGCCGCGCCGTGGCCAGGCCGTGCGGCACCAGGCTGGAACGGGTATGGGCATGGCACAGGGCAATCGCCAGGGCATCAGAGGCATCGATCTGTGGTTTCTGGGTCAGCTTGAGCAGGTGCATGACCATCAGCATCACCTGTTCCTTGTTAGCCCCGCCAGTGCCGGCCACGGCCTGTTTGACCTGAGTCGCACTGTATTCGGCGATTTCCAGGCCGGCCTCGGCGGCGGCGACGATGGCCGCGCCGCGTGCCTGGCCAAGTTTGAGGGCCGAATCAGGGTTGCGCGCCATGAACACGCGCTCGATACCCATGGTCACGGGGCCATGTTGGGCAATGATTTCACTGACACCGCGAAAAACGATCTGCAGGCGCTCGTGCAGCTCGCCGCTGCCGGTTCGGATACAACCCGACGCCACGTACTCGCAACCACGGGCAGTCTGGCGCACAACGCCATAACCGGTGATGCGCGAGCCGGGGTCGATACCAAGAATCAGAGTCATAACGCCTTTCGTGTAGGGGGTGCTTGAAAGCCTGAGCTCAATTCAAGGCTATTGGGGCCGCTGCGCAGCCCATCACCGGCAAGCCTGCTCCCACAGATGCAGCGCAACGCTTGAGGGGTGCGCTTGACTACAGGAGCAGGCCTGCCGGCGATGGGCCGCCCAGCGGCCCCAATTACAACCTTGCTGGCGACACCTTAGCCGAGTTTTTCCATGATCTCGTCGGAAATCTGTGCATTGGAATAGACGTTCTGCACATCATCCAGGTCTTCGAGCATGTCGATCAGCTTGAGCACTTTCTCCGCGCCCTCCTGATCCAGCTCGGCACTGGTGGTCGGCTGCATGACGATTTCCGCGTCTGCGGCCTTGAAGCCGGCCTCTTCCAAGGCGTTACGCACGGCATAGAAGCTGTTGAACGAGGTGAACACCTCGAACGAGCCATCTTCGTTGGCCACCACATCGTCGGCGTCGGCTTCCATGGCGGCCTCCATCAGCGCATCTTCGTCCACGCCCGGCGCAAAGCTGATCTGCCCCTTGCGCTCGAACAGGTAGGCCACCGAGCCATCGGTACCAAGGTTGCCGCCACACTTGGTGAAAGCATGCCGCACAGCGGCTGCGGTACGGTTGCGGTTGTCGGTCATGGCCTCGACCATGATCGCCACCCCGCCCGGGCCGTAACCCTCGTAGCTCAGCTCTTCAACGTTATCGCTTTCGTTGGTGCCGGCACCACGGGCCACTGCGCGATCGATGATATCGCGGCTCATGTTGGCACCCAGGGCCTTGTCCAGCGCCAGGCGCAAGCGCGGGTTGGAAGCCGGGTCACCACCGCCCTGCTTGGCAGCGACGGTCAGCTCACGGATCCACTTGGTGAAGATCTTGCCTCTCTTGGCATCCTGGCGCTCTTTGCGGTGCTTGATGTTCGCCCACTTGGAATGACCAGCCATAACGACTCCAAACTCTTGAAACACAAACAATTGCGCCCCGAGAGGGGCGCAACGACAAATTCCTGCGCCGAAACGCAAAGGCGCATCCATCTGGATGCGCCCGGGGTCCGCTTACTCGACCTTGGTCTGTTCGCGCAGGCGGATATGCAGCTCGCGCAGGGCCTTGGCATCAACCAAACCAGGCGCCTGAGTCATCACGCACGCGGCGCTCTGGGTTTTCGGGAAGGCAATCACTTCACGGATCGACTGGGCACCGGTCATCAGCATGACCAGGCGGTCCAGACCGAAGGCCAGGCCACCGTGAGGCGGAGCACCGAACTTCAGGGCGTCGAGCAGGAAGCCGAACTTCTCTTCCTGTTCTGCCGCTTCGATACCCAGCAGGCGGAACACCGCCTGTTGCATCTCTTTGCGGTGGATACGGATCGAACCGCCACCCAGTTCGGTGCCGTTCAGCACCATGTCGTAGGCACGCGACAGCGCGGTGGCCGGGTTGGCCTCGAGCTCTTCGGGGGTGCACTTGGGCGCGGTGAACGGGTGGTGCAGGGCGGTGAAGCTGCCGTCTTCGTTCTCTTCGAACATCGGGAAGTCGACGACCCACATCGGCGCCCACTCGCAGGTCAGCAGTTCGAAGTCGTGGCCCAGGCGGATACGCAGCGCGCCCAGGGCCTCGCTGACGACCTTGAACTTGTCGGCACCGAAGAACACGATGTCGCCGTCTACGGCACCTACGCGATCGAGGATCACGTTGAGGTTGGCTTCAGGGATGTTCTTGACGATCGGCGACTGCAGGCCTTCGACGCCTTTGGCGCGCTCGTTGACCTTGATGTACGCCAGGCCACGGGCGCCGTAGATGCCGACGAACTTGGTGTACTCGTCGATCTTGCTGCGCGGCATGCTGGCGCCACCGGGCAGGCGCAGTGCGGTAACGCGGCACTTCGGATCGTTGGCCGGGCCTGCGAAGACCTTGAAGTCGACATCTTTGAGCTGGTCGGCGACGTCAACCAGTTCCAGCGGGTTACGCAGGTCTGGCTTGTCGGAACCGTAGCGGCGCATGGCTTCTTCGAAGGTCATGTGCGGGAATTCGCCGAATTCCAGGTCCAGCACTTCCTTGAACAGCTTGCGGATCATGCTCTCGGTCAGGCCCATGATCTCGGATTCATCGAGGAAACTGGTCTCGATGTCGATCTGGGTGAATTCCGGCTGACGGTCAGCGCGCAGGTCTTCGTCACGGAAGCATTTGGCGATCTGGTAGTAGCGGTCGAAGCCGGCGACCATCAGCAGCTGCTTGAACAGCTGAGGCGACTGCGGCAGCGCGAAGAAGCTACCAGCGTGGGTACGGCTGGGCACCAGATAGTCACGCGCGCCTTCTGGCGTTGCGCGGGTGAGGATCGGCGTTTCGACGTCGAGGAAGCCATTTTCGTCCAGGAAGCGACGAATGCTGCTGGTGATGCGCGAACGCAGGCGCAGCTTGTCGGCCATTTCCGGGCGACGCAGATCGATGAAGCGGTAGCGCAGGCGGGTTTCCTCGCCGACGTCAGAGTATTCGTTCAGCGGGAACGGCGGGGTTTCAGCTTCGTTGAGCACGTTGAGCTGGTAACCGAGGATTTCGATGGCACCGGAAGCCATGTTGGCATTCACCGCGCCCTCGGGGCGCTTGCGCACCTTGCCGGTGATCTGCACCACGTATTCGCTGCGCACGCGGTCGGCCGCAGCGAAGGTTTCGGCGCGATCGGGATCGAAGACGACCTGGGCCATGCCCTCGCGGTCACGTATGTCGAGGAAGATCACCCCGCCGTGGTCGCGGCGACGATGGACCCAGCCGCAAAGGGTGACTTCCTGGCCGTCCAGGCTCTCGTTCAGTTGGCCGCAATAATGGCTGCGCATCATGATGGTGGTTTCGCTTCTCGTGATTCGTGTATTCGATGGAGGCCTTGGCCGCCCCAGGGGGCTAATACTGCAAGACCCGGCTACTGCAATTCAACTCAGTCGGCCTTGTCGCCGCCTGCCAGATTCTTTTTAGCCCCGGTCTTGAAGTCGGTTTCGTACCAGCCGCTACCGCTCAGGCGAAATCCAGGGACCGACAACAGTTTCTTCAATGCCGGCGCCTGGCAGGCCGGACAGTCGGTCAGCGGCGCTGCACTGATCTTCTGCAACGCTTCCATCCGGTGATCGCAGGATGCACATTGATAGTCATAAAGGGGCATGGGTGTCTCTCGTCAACCATTACGCTGGCTGCCCGGGGCAGCAAAAAGCGGGATTATATATGGTTAACAGGCACTGCGCAGCCCGCCTGGCGATCAGCGTCCTGCAACCACGCAACACAGATCACCCGCACCAGGCCGCTGAAGTTGCGTACCCCGCCCTGGCGCAGGTGCACTTCACGATCCACATAGGAAAGTATGGCACTGACGGAGCACTCATTGGCCTCTGCGATGCGCTCGAGGATGCGCCAATAGACTGCCTCCAGGCGCAAGCAGGTGGAAAAACCGTTGAGCCGGACCGAGCGCGATACCGGCTGAATCTGCATCATGTCGAAATCCGCCTTGAACGGATCAATGCTTTGCCTGCCCAGGCAGCGGCCTTTGCCTACTCCACGCTTGCTCGCTTGCATCATGCGCCCACATCCTCGCCACAGGTATGTTCCCCTGCACCGCAAGACAGGCACGGATGCAGGAACCAGAGGCTCAATGAAGCGCGTGCGGCCGGGCGCAAAGCAGCGGCAAAGCCTTCCCGCACAAACGAAAAAGCCCGGTGAGCTTCACTCGACCGGGCTTTGCAGGCCGCTTTTCATACAAGCGGCTGATCATTTACCGTCAAGCAGTACCCGCAGCATCCATGCAGTCTTTTCGTGCACCTGCATACGCTGGGTCAGCAGATCGGCAGTTGGCTCATCACTGACCTTGTCCACTACCGGGAAAATACTGCGGGCGGTACGCACGACCGCCTCCTGCCCCTGGACAAGCTGATGGATCATCTCGTCCGCTGCGGGCACCCCTTCCTCTTCCTTGATGGAAGAATGCCGTGCGTAAAAAGCATAGGAACCCGGCGCCGGGAAGCCCAGGGCGCGAATCCGCTCGGCGATGGAATCAACGGCCAGCGCCAGCTCGTTGTATTGCTCTTCGAACATCAGGTGCAGGGTACGGAACGAAGGACCGGTGACGTTCCAGTGAAAGTTGTGGGTTTTCAGATACAGCACATAGGTATCCGACAACAGACGGGACAGCCCTTCGACGATGGACTTGCGATCTTCTTCACTGATACCGATATCGATTGCCATGAAGTTCCCCTTTTTCATATGGCTTGATGATGATCAAGCGGGCCCCACACACTGTATCAATACTTCGCGCCACGCGCCCATGACACAGGGCAACTCATCGCCAGCAGCCACCTGCGGTTTGAGAAGGCCCCGCGTTTGCTGTTAAATAGGCACTGTGCCACCCGTGCGTGCTGTTATTGCCGGGTGCATAGGCTGGCTCACCATGTGTTCGCGCCCTACACCTCATGCGCACCATGCCGCCAGCTCTTCCTGTGATCGGCCTTATCAATTGCGAGCCAACCCCATGTTCAAGATCGTCCATCTGTTGACGGGCGCTGCAGCTTTGCTGCTATCGCTCATACCCAGCCTGAAAAACGACGCAACTCCCTTCCTGCAGCAACCGGACGCGGTCTACCTTGCCCTGCTCGGCCTGCTCAACCTGCTGCTGGCACCTGTCGTGCCGCTGTATTACCGCGGCGCCCGCCAGCAATTGCAGCATCTGGCCTGCGCCTTGCTGGTGGTGGCCGTGGTACTGCAAACCCTGACCTTGCTGGCCCGCCCCGAAATGGGCAACCTGGCGGCCTTGGTCTGCGCAGGCCTCGCGGTCATTCTGCACCTGGCTGCAGGCCTGGCCCGTAGCCCCAGAAAAAACCGACCCAGCCAAGGCGCGCCGCAGGAGACCGGCACGCGCGATACCGGCACGGTGAAGTGGTTCAACACCTCTAAAGGCTTTGGATTCATTTCCCGCGATTCGGGTGACGATATCTTCGTCCACTTTCGCGCCATTCGTGGCGAAGGCCATCGCATCCTGGTCGAAGGCCAGCGTGTGGAGTTCTCGGTAATGCACCGCGACAAGGGCCTGCAGGCCGAAGACGTGGTCGCGGTATCCCGCCGCTGACCCTGTGCAGCCCTGGGGCAAGCCCAGGGCTGGCACCCATCAGTAATGAGGCGGCGGCGCTTCCTCGCCCTCACTGCCATACTGCCCGACCATTTCCTCGTAACGCTTGATCAACTCGGCCATCTGCAACTGCAGGCGCTGAATCACCCGCCCCTGCTCGACCACCACATCATTGAGCTCCTGAATGGTGTCGTCCTGAAACGCCTGACGGGTTTCCAATTCGACTATGCGCGATTCCGGCGACATGTCAGGCCTCCTCATATGTGTCATCGAGCAGGACGCGCAAGCGCTGGCGAATGGCATCGACCTGCCCCGGCCCGTATTCGACAGCGGGCACCTTGCCCCAGACCGGCGCCGGCCAGGCGGCATCCCCATGGCGACGGACAATCACATGCATGTGCAGTTGGCTGACCACATTACCCAGCGTGGCAACGTTCATTTTGTCCGCCGCGAACTCCGTTTTGAGTGCTTCGGCCAGGCAGGTGGTTTCTTTCCACAACTGCGCCTGATCGTCCGGGCTCAGGTCGAACAGTTCGCTCACGCCGGCACGCTTGGGCACCAGAATGAACCAAGGGTAGTTGGCATCCTTGCTAAGCAGCAGACGGCACAGCGGAAAGTCTCCAAGAACCAAAGAGTCCTGCTGCAAACGCAAATCCATCTCAAACACTGAAAACCTCCACCAACGAAAAGGGGCCCGGCATGCGGGTCTATGGCGCAAGGATACTCTGCTTCGCCCACGCAAGCATGCTGCACGCCCCCAGACTGCACCCTTATTGCACAGGAATCGCTTCAGCCTGCACAGGCGCGGTAACACTCCGCTACTTTTCGCACCAAAATGAGGCCGCAAACGAGTACACCACTGCGCTTTCACACACACAAATGACTCAACTTGAACAGCGAGCGGTAACACATTGACTTGCAAGGCAGGTTTTTAATTTGCGGGCGGGCTGCTGCCAGATACGCCATCAGCCGCCAGCCGCCCCGTGTTTACGGGCATTTTCCGGCCACGTGAGCGGCATTTGTGAAAATTTCATGAACCGTTGTTAATTTTGAGCACGCTTGTTGCATTCTTCTCACATCAAGTCGGCACGACATCTGCATAAAGCGATGGACGCAACAAATAACAACAGCCGCTTTGGATCCACCAGGGAGTTTCCCCAACCGAAATCGATAGTTACAGAATCGTTACGGTGACAGGAACAGCGCTGGCGTTGTACGGCTCGGAATTCCGGGACGTGATTTGCGACATGGAAATACCTGAAAGCGACATGGCCGTAAACTTCGCGAAACGTTGTATATGCCCATATCGCCAACAACAGTCTGCGTGCTATACATTTCCGCCGACATAACAAGAAAGAGCTGCCCCATATAACTAAAAGACTTGGGCGCAGCGGTACTCTTCCTAAAAACCAAAGGAGCAAATCACGATGCGCGTGATGAAGTGGAGCATGATCGCCCTGGCCGTTTCGGCAGGGACCTCGCAGCTGGCCTTTGCCTCTGCACAGGACGAATCCAAGGGTTTCATCGAAGACAGCTCGTTCAATTTGAAGACCCGCGCCATGTACATGAACCGCGACTTCAAACACGGCGCAGGCAACATTGCTGACGCAAGCAAGTCCAGCGGCTTCAAGAGCGGTCACCGCGAGGATAGCGGCGCATCGCTGCTCGGCGTCTTTGAGTCCGGTTACACCCAAGGCACCATCGGTGTAGGTCTGGATGTCCTGGCGATGGGCAGCGTCAAATTCGATGGCGGTCAGGGCACAGCAGGCAATGGCCTGTTCCGCACCGACAGCGACGGCCACCCGGAAGACTCGCAGGGCAAGGGGGGCGCAGCCGTCAAGTTCCGCCTTTCCGACACCACTCTGAAATACGGCCGCCAGTTCGTGGCCAGCCCAGTATTCGCAACCGATGACAGCCGTCTGCTGCCGGAAGTAGCCGAAGGCACCTTGATCACCAGCAAGGAAATCAAAGGTCTGGAGCTTTCCGCTGGTCGGTTCACCGCGCTGAGCTCGCAGACCGGCATGGGCAAGGACAGCATCAACGGCAAACACACGCCAGGGCTGACCTCAGCGAACATCCTCGGTGCTACCTACTCCTTCAATGACAACTTCATCGGCACCCTGGCTGCCTCTGATGTTGATGACTACTTCAAGAAGCAGTACATCAACCTGAACTACAACCTGCCGATTGATGATACACAAGCCCTGAACTTCGACCTCAACGGCTACCGCACCAAAGACCAGGGCCAAGCCCTATACGGCGAGCTTGACAACAAAATCTGGAGCCTTGCAGCCGCGTACAGCCTGGGCGGTCACAAATTCACACTGGCCTACCAACGCTCCAGTGGCGACACCGGCTATCTTTACGGCGTCGATGGTAACGGCACAGTTTTCCTGTCCAACTCCATCCAGATTTCCGACTTCGTAGGCCGCGAAGAAAAGTCCTGGCAAGCACGCTACGACCTGAACATGGCCTCCTATGGTGTACCAGGACTGAGCTTCATGACCCGTTACGTCTACGGTGACAACATCGAGACTGCGGCGAACACCGAAGGCAAGGAACACGAACTGAACGTTGAGTCCAAGTACGTGATTCAGGAAGGCCCGGCCAAAGATCTGTCGTTCCGCGTACGCTATGCAGTGTATCGCGCCAACGATGCGTACGAAGCCGAGTACGCCTCAGACAACAACGACCTGCGCCTGATCGTCGAGTACCCGCTGAGCATCCTGTAAGCCACGCTTATAGTGCCCCGCACCTGAAAAAGCCCGGCACGCTCGCCGGGCTTTTTCTTGGCTGACAATTACCCCGCCCTGGGGCATCCTGTACGCCTTCGTTTCGCCCCCGTACAATGCGGGGTCATTTCAATGTCTTAGGCAATCGACACGGCTAACCATGCGCACCAGTCAATATTTGCTCGCCACCCAGAAAGAAACCCCTGCCGACGCAGTGGTCATCAGCCATCAGCTCATGCTGCGTGCCGGCATGATCCGCAAGCTGGCTTCCGGCCTGTACACCTGGCTGCCGATGGGCTTGCGGGTCATGCGCAAGGTCGAAGCCGTGGTGCGCGAGGAAATGAACGCCGCCGGCGCCCTGGAAGTGCTGATGCCCAGCATCCAGCCCGCCGAACTGTGGCAGGAATCCGGCCGCTGGGAACAGTATGGCCCCGAGCTGCTGCGCCTGAAGGATCGCCACCAGCGCGATTTCTGCGTAGGCCCGACCCACGAAGAAGTCATCACCGACCTGGCCCGTAACGAGCTGTCCAGCTATAAACAGCTGCCGCTCAACCTGTACCAGATCCAGACCAAGTTCCGTGACGAGATCCGCCCGCGCTTCGGCTTGATGCGTGGCCGCGAATTCATCATGAAGGACGCCTATTCCTTCCATGCCGACCAGGCTTCCCTGCAGGAAACCTACGACCGCATGCACCAGGCGTACTCCAACATCTTCACCCGCCTGGGCCTGGATTTCCGTCCAGTGCAGGCCGACACCGGCTCCATCGGCGGCAGCTACTCGCATGAGTTCCATGTGCTGGCATCGTCTGGCGAAGACGATGTGATCTTCAGCGACAGCTCCGACTACGCTGCCAATATCGAGAAAGCCGAAGCCATCCCGCGTGAGACCGTGCGCCCAGCACCAACCGAGGAGCTGCGCCTGGTCGATACGCCAGAGGCCAAGACCATCGCCCAGCTGGTCGAGAACCACGGCTTGCCGATCGAGAAGACCGTCAAGACCCTGATCGTGCGCGGCGCGGAAGAAGGCAAGCTGATTGCCCTGATCGTACGTGGCGACCACGAACTGAACGAAATCAAGGCTACCAAGCTCGAGCAGGTTGCCGACCCATTGGTCATGGCTACCGAAGCCGAGCTGCGCGATGCGATTGGTGCCGGCGCCGGCTCCCTCGGCCCACTCAACCTGCCACTGGAAATCATCATCGACCGTTCGGTTGCCCTGATGAGCGACTTCGGCATCGGTGCCAACATCGACGACAAGCACTACTTCGGCGTCAACTGGGAGCGCGACCTGCCGGTCCCACAGGTTGCCGACCTGCGCAACGTCGTCGAGGGCGACCCGAGCCCGGATGGCCAGGGTACGCTGGTGATCAAGCGCGGCATCGAAGTGGGCCACATCTTCCAGCTCGGCACCAAGTACAGCGAGGCGCTCAAGTGCCAGGTACTGGGCGAAAACGGCAAGCCGGTCGTGCTGTCCATGGGTTGCTACGGCATCGGCGTATCCCGCGTGGTCGCCGCCGCCATCGAGCAGAGCCATGACGACAAAGGCATCATCTGGAACGACGCCCTGGCGCCATTCCAGATTGCCCTGGTACCACTGCGCTACGAAACCGACGTGGTTCGCGAGGCCACCGACAAGTTGTACGCCGAACTGACGGCCGCAGGCTTCGAAGTGCTGCTGGACGACCGCGACAAGAAGACCAGCCCTGGCATCAAGTTCGCCGATATGGAGCTGATTGGTATTCCGCACCGCATTGTCGTCAGCGACCGCGGCTTGGCCGATGGTAACCTGGAATACAAGCACCGCACCGAACAGGATGCTCAAGCGCTGCCACTCAATGAAGTGCTGACCTTCCTGCAGGCCCGCGTTCGCCGCTGATAATCAATGCACGAGTGATCATGTCCAAGCGAAGTACCTTTACCCTGGGGGGCGCCGCACTGTGCGGCGCCCTGTTCCTCAGCGGCTGCGCGAACCAGATGTCCCAGCGCAGCGAGCATGAGGAGCGCGTCGAGCGCAAGCTGCTCGAACACACACTGCAGATTGATGTCGGCGAGCCCAAGGTGATGGAGCTTCCGCAGCGACGTGTACGCATCAATGAACAGAGGCGCTTCGAAGTCACCGAGTTCGAAGTTACCCGCCGCTATGACCGCTATACGCCCTACCAACCCTGGCGGGAGATCTACGAAATCCCACTGGGCGCGGTGGCGGTAGTGGCCGGTGCAGGCGCCAACGTGGTCAACGTTTTTGCATTGGGCAACCTGCCTGAGAGCATGACGCACGACTGGCTCAGCTATGGCGTCGCCGGGCTCAACCCGTTCATGAACGTGCAGTCCAACGGTCGCGCCCAACAGAACCTGGCAGGGATCAGTGAAGTGCAAAAGGACAAACGCGAGGAGTTCACCAGCCTGCCCTGGAGTGAGCGCCTGGTCGAGGTCAAGGCCGGCAAGATGACCCACGCGCTGACAACCGACAGAAACGGCGTGCTACGCCTGAACCTGCTGGACAGCCCTTTCTCGGAGCAGCACCTGAACCACGTCGGCACCCTGCACCTGCAGGTGGTCGATGAAGACAACGCTGTACGGGGCGACGCCAGCCTGCTGGTCAGCGCCACCCTGCGCAACAAGCTGCGTGAAGCCCATCAGCTGATTTTCGACGACCTGGAAGACGACGATGTCGGCCAGTGGGTACACCGGGTGAAGCGCCTGTCGGAGCTAGGCCTGGAAGAGGAAGCCAGCGAAATGGAGCAGAGCTTGATCGAGCTGACCCGCAACGATCCGGAGCTGCAACAGGAGTTTGTGCAGGCACTGACCAAGGCCACCGGCCGGTTGGTGGCTGACCCAGGCGCACAGTAATCACAGTAATAACAGAGGGGCTGCAGTGCAGCCCTTCTTTCATTCGTCTGCGAACAATTCCAACTGCTCGTGAGCCCCGCGCAAGTCGCGCAACCTCACCCCTACCCCTAGCAACCTAACCGGCTTGCCACCGCGGGCGAATGCTTGCCGTAGCAACTGCCTATAGCTGTCCAGGTCCCTACCCGCCCCTGCCTGCTCCAGGGTTGTCTGGCTGAAGTCATGGAATTTGACCTTGACGAAAGGTTTGTCCGGCCGATAGCTGCTGTCCATACGAGCGATCCGTTCATTCAGGCTGACCAGCAGTTCAGGCAAGCGCTCCAGACAACTGGCCAAGTCCGGCAGATCCGTGTCATAGGTGTTCTCCACGCTTACTGACTGCCTACGGCTATCGTTGTGCACGGCGCGATCATCGACCCCCCGCGCCAGCCCCCATAGGCGTTCACCGAAACTGCCGAATTCCCGCACCAGCGCCAGCCGCGACCAGTCACGCAGGTCCAGGCAGGTGTCGATACCCAACCGAGCAAGCTTGTCTGCAGTGACCTTGCCGACACCATGCAGCCTGGCAACGGGCAATGCGGCGACAAAAGCTTCCACCTGATCGGGCGTAATCACGAAAAGACCATTGGGCTTGCGCCAGTCACTGGCAATCTTGGCCAGGAACTTGTTTGGCGCCACCCCAGCCGAGACGGTGATGTGCAAGGTGCGCGCGACACGCCTGCGAATATCTTCGGCGATGCGCGTAGCGCTGCCGGCAAACCACTGGCTGTCGCTGACATCCAGGTAGGCCTCATCCAGCGACAATGGCTCGATCAGGTCGGTGTAGTCGCGGAAGATGCCGTGAATCTCACGTGATGCTTCGCGGTAGGCCTCGAAACGCGGTTTGACGATCAACAAGTCAGGGCAAAGCTTCAGTGCATGGCGCGATGACATGGCCGAGCGCACCCCATAGGCACGCGCTTCATAATTGCAGGTGGCGATCACCCCACGATGGTCCGGGGAGCCACCCACGGCCATGGGGCGACCGGCCAGGCGCGGGTCATCACGCATCTCGATCGCGGCGTAGAAACAATCGCAGTCGATGTGAATGATCTTGCGCAAAGACATGGATGACCGTCAGCACTGTAAATTCATACAGATAGTACCGCATGCTCTGTCAGCGAGACAGCCAACGCAGAGGTGCACTCGACAATTGGCCTGAAAGCCGCAGAGCGACTGAGTTGCCTGCCTTATCGAAGGGCTAAGGGTTTGAACGAAAAAGGTTTTTTGAACGAAAAGCTTGACAGTGGGCGTTAAATCCGTAGAATTCGATCTCACAGGCGCGGGATGGAGCAGCCTGGTAGCTCGTCGGGCTCATAACCCGAAGGTCGTCGGTTCAAATCCGGCTCCCGCAACCAGATTCAAGAAAAGGCCACTGTTAACGCAGTGGCCTTTTTCTTTTGCCCTAAAAATAGTCTTTGGTTGAAAACGTAAGCAAATCAATAAGTAACGCTTGACACCGCGCACGTTCACTGTAGAATTCGTTTCCACAGGCGCGGGATGGAGCAGCCTGGTAGCTCGTCGGGCTCATAACCCGAAGGTCGTCGGTTCAAATCCGGCTCCCGCAACCAGATTCGAGAAAAGGCCACTGTTAACGCAGTGGCCTTTTTCTTTTGCCTTCGAAAAGCAGGCCACCCGTAAGTTATTGACCAACCAAAAGTAATGCTTGACCGCCGCAGTCAACGCTGTAGAATGCGCACCTCTGACGCGGGATGGAGCAGTCTGGTAGCTCGTCGGGCTCATAACCCGAAGGTCGTCGGTTCAAATCCGGCTCCCGCAACCATATTCGTCAGAACAAACCCCGCCTGTGTAACAGCAGCGCGGGGTTTGTTGTTTTTACCCTCCTGAAAAATCCCGGCCCCGTAGCGAGCCTTGGCTTTGCGGCGCCACTTGCTGGATGAACTATCTTTAACCCTCCCAAAGGACTGAAAGTCACGTTGCCCGGAGTAATATCTGGATACGTTTCCACAGGGAGATTCACTTGGCCGCACCATCCCCCTACCTCGCGCTGCTTGCCCGGGGTAACTCATGACAGACCGCACCCTAGAAGCCCAGGCCCCACTCGCCTCAACCCTGCCCACGGCTGCGCAGCGTTTGCCGTGGCTGGAGCGGGTGAGCCGCTATCGCCAACCCATCACCCTGGCAGTCACCCTGGTGCTGTTCGCGATGGCACTGATTGCCTGCCGACACTTGCTCAGCGAACTGGATATCTATGCACTGCACGATGCGATGCTCAGCGTGCCCACCCGCTCGCTGGTCGGCGCACTACTCGCGGCGACAATCGGGTTTCTGATCATGCTGGGGTACGAATGGTCGGCCAGCCGCTACGCCGCCGTGAAGTTGCCCCGGCGTACGCTTCTGCTGGGCGGTTTCAGCGCATTTGCCATTGGTAACGCCATTGGCCTGTCGATGCTCTCGGGCGGTTCGGTGCGCTATCGCCTGTATTCTCGAGAAGGCCTGGGGGCCGCCGAAGTCGCGCGCATGACAGTGTTCGCCAGCCTTTCCTTGGGCTGTGCCCTGCCCCCCCTGGCAGCCCTGGCCACCTTGAGCAACTTGCCAGCGGCGGCTGCCGCCCTGCACCTGCCCGCCTCTGTAATGGCCGCAGTCGCTATCGGCGTGCTGGTACTGAGTGCATTACTGGTGGCCGGCCTGTATCGCCGACGCCTGGCAGAGCAGCCGTTGCCAGACAGCCTGCTGGTACAACTGGGCCGCCGGACGCTGCGCCTGCCCGGCGCACGCCTGGCAGCGCTGCAATTGGTCATCACCGCGCTGGATGTAGCCGCCGCCGCGACGGTCCTTTACCTGCTGCTCCCAGAAGCCCCTCCGTTCGGCGCGTTCGTGCTGGTGTATCTGCTGGCCCTGGCTGCCGGTGTACTTAGCCATGTGCCTGGCGGCGTCGGGGTGTTCGAGGCGATCTTGCTCGCTGCCTTCGCCAATCAGCTGGGCGCCGCGCCACTGGCCGCCGCACTGCTACTGTACCGCTTGATCTATGTGGTATTGCCATTGCTGCTGGCCTGTGTGCTGCTGCTGGCCAACGAAGCCAGGCGCTTGCTGTTTGCGCAGCAGGCGCTCAAGGCCGCCTCCGGGCTGGCCGCTCCGGTCCTGGCGATCCTCGTGTTTCTCTCCGGCGTGGTGCTGTTGTTCTCTGGCGCCACACCAGAAATCGACACCCGCCTGGAACACATGGGCTTTCTGGTACCCCACCGCCTTATAGATGCCTCGCACTTCGGTGCCAGCCTGATTGGCGTGCTGTGCCTGCTATTGGCCCAGGGCTTGCGCCGACGCCTCTCTGCGGCTTGGCTGCTGACTACCGTTCTGCTACTGGTTGGCGCACTGCTGTCGTTGCTCAAAGGCTTCGACTGGGAAGAGGCCTGGCTGCTGACCTTCACCGCAGCCCTGCTCGCGTTGTTCCGCCGTTCGTTCTACCGCCCAAGCCGGCTGTTGGAACTGCCGTTCTCACCGGTATTCCTGGCAGCAAGTGCGTGCGTGGTCGGTGCTTCGGTGTGGCTGCTGCTTTTTGCCTACCAAGACGTGCCCTACAGCCATGAACTGTGGTGGCAATTCACCCTCGATGCCGATGCCCCACGCGGCCTGCGCGCCGCGATGGGCAGCGCGATACTGTTGCTGGCCGTGGCCCTGACCTGGTTGCTGCGCACTGCCCGGCCGGTCATCCACTTGCCAGACGACGAGGAGATACAGCGCGCCAACCGCATCCTGCTGGCTTCCGACCAACCTGACGGCGGCCTGGCCCTGACCGGTGACAAGGCCCTGCTGTTCCATCCCAATGACAACGCCTTCCTGATGTACGCGCGCCGGGGCCGCAGCCTGGTAGCCCTGTACGACCCGATCGGCCCGGCCCAGGAACGCGCCGAGATGATCTGGCAATTCCGCGACCTGTGCGACCTGCACCATGCTCGCCCGGTGTTCTACCAGGTGCGCGCGGAGAATCTGCCGTTTTACATGGACATCGGCCTGACGGCACTCAAGCTCGGCGAAGAGGCCCGAGTCGACTTGCGCCGCTTCGACATCGAAGCCAAAGGCAAGGAGATGAAAGACCTGCGCTACACCTGGAACCGCGGCGGCCGCGATGGCTTGAGCCTGGAGATCCATGAACCCGGCCAGGCCCCCCTGGCCGAGCTCAAGGAAATCTCGGATGCCTGGCTCGGCGGCAAGAACGTGCGCGAAAAGGGCTTCTCGCTGGGCCGTTTCAGCCCTGAGTATCTGCAGCATTTTCGCATCGCCCTGATTCGCTACCAAGGCCGGCCCGTGGCGTTTGCCAACCTGCTTGAGACTCACGGCCACGAACTGGCCAGCCTGGATCTGATGCGCGCCCACCCCGAGGCACCCAAGCTGACCATGGAATTCATGATGATCGGCCTGATCCTGCACTACAAAAGCCATGACTACAGCCGGTTCAGCCTGGGCATGGTACCGCTTTCCGGCTTGCAGCCCCGGCGCGGCGCCCCCCTGGCGCAGCGCCTGGGCTCGATGGTGTTCCGTCGCGGTGAACAGCTTTACAACTTCCAGGGGCTACGCCGCTTCAAGGACAAGTTCCAACCGGACTGGGAACCCCGCTACATGGCTGTGCCGGCCGGGCTCGACCCGCTGGTGGCACTGGCCGACACTGCCGCCCTGATTGCAGGCGGCCTGACTGGATTGGTGAAACGTTGATGATCCGACGCTACTGGCTGTACCTACTGATACCCCTGCTGCTGGCCGCATTGGCCGGGGCTACCGCCTTCTGGTTGTGGGCCCGTCCGGCCCCAGAGGCGCACCTTGAGCAACTGCCGGTCAATGACACCCACATCACCCGCGTTACCCCGGGCGTTCACGCCAAGGCCTGGGTGGCCATCGGCGTGCCTCAGGACCAGGCGCTGACCGACAAGCAGTTGCTTGACTTGAGCCAGGCCGCTGAGGCCCAGCTGGTGCAGGTCATCCTGCCGCCGGGGGACTGCACTCACCAGCAGCAGTCGATGGACAAGGCCATGACCTTGCTGGCCGAAAAACCGACCCTGGTGGCCGGTATCGGCCCTGGTGCGACCCAGGCATGGCGTTGGCTGGCCACACAGAATGACGACAAGGCCCGAGCCATCTCCGTCGACTTCAACATGGAGCAGCCCGGGTGCACTGCAGCCTTGCCCAAGTCCGCCGCTCATGGCCACTGGAGCGTCGCCTGGAACGACAACCCGGATGATGCCAGCGCCGCGTTCGTGCGCGACCAACGCAATGCCGAGACCAGCATCAGCGACTACGACATTCACCTGCCACAAGTACTCAAGGCGCAGCTGACCCAGGCCTTGGTGGGCCACGATGGTAACGCGCTGGCTATCCCGGTGGTGGAAGTGCCCGCCGGGCAAACCACCGATACCGTCACCCTATTCCTCTCAGGCGATGGTGGCTGGCGCGACCTGGACCGCGATGTGGCCGGTGAAATGGCCAAATTGGGTTACCCAGTGGTCGGCATAGACACCCTGCGTTACTACTGGCAGCACAAGACACCCGAGCAAAGCGCTGCCGACCTGTCGGCACTGATGCAGCATTATCGTCAGAAATGGGGTACCAAGCGCTTCGTGTTGACCGGCTATTCGTTCGGTGCCGACGTGCTGCCGGCCATCTACAATCGCCTGCCTGCCGAGGACCAGCAACGTGTCGATGCGGTGATGCTGCTGGCCTTCGCCCGCAGTGGCAGCTTCGAGATCGAGGTTGAGGGCTGGTTGGGCAAGGAAGGCCAGGAAGCACCTACCGGGCCGGAGATGGCGAAACTGCCGGCGGCCAAAGTGGTATGCATCTATGGCGTGGAAGAGGCCGACGAAAGCGGTTGCACCGACAAGACTGCCGTGGGCGAACGCATGAAGCTGCCCGGTGGGCACCACTTCGACGAGAACTATCCGGCGCTGGCCAAGCGCTTGATCGATGAAATTGAAACACGCCAGGGCAAGCCTAGCGTGGCAGAACAGCACTGAGAAGCGTAGTGAGGGCCGTATTGCGGCCCTCACGGGCGTCAGATCTCGACCTGTGTACCCAGCTCGATTACCCGGTTGAGCGGCAGGTTGAAGAACCGCAGGTTACCGTTGGCATTCTTGAGCAGGAACGCGAACAGGTTGCCCCGCCAGCGCGACATCCCCTCAAGACGCGACGCGATCACCGTTTCGCGGCTAAGGAAATAAGTCGTACGCATCGGGCTGAAATGCAAGCCGTCCAGGTGGCATAGCTTAAGGGCCGCCGGCACATCCGGCTCATCCATGAAACCGAAGTGCAACAGCACCCGGAAGAAGCCGTCGCCATAGGCCTCCACCTCAAATCGCTCCTGCTCGGGCACCCGCGGCCGGTCTTCACTCACCACCGTCAGCAGCACCACCTGGCTGTGCAGCACCTGGTTATGCAACATGTTGTGCAATAGCGCGTGCGGCACCGCATCCGGCCTCGCGGTGAGGAACACCGCAGTACCTTCGACACGGTGCGGTGGCTGTACGCGAATGCTGCTGATGAAAACCGGCAGCGGCAGCCCACCCTCATCGATTCGCTCGACCAGAATCTGCTTGCCGCGCTTCCAGGTGCTCATCAGCAGGAACAGCACACCCCCGGCCAGTAACGGGAAGGCGCCGCCCTGGACAATCTTCGGCACGTTGGCGGCGAAGAACAGCCCGTCTATCAGCAGGAAACCAATCAGAATCGGTACCGCCAGCACCGGCGGCCACTTCCACAACAACAGCATCACCGCCGACACCAGGATGGTGGTCATCAGCATCGTACCTGTCACCGCGACGCCATAAGCAGCCGCCAGCGCGCCGGATGAGCCAAAACCGATCACCAGCAGCACCACGCCCACCATCAGGGTCCAGTTGACCGCTGCGATGTAGATCTGCCCCTGCTCGTCGCTGGAGGTGTGCTGGATATGCATGCGCGGGATGTAACCCAACTGGATAGCCTGGCGTGTCAGGGAGAAAGCACCCGAGATCACCGCTTGCGAAGCGATTACCGTGGCCATGGTCGCCAGGCCCACCAGCGGCAGCAACGCCCAGGCCGGCGCCAGCAGGTAGAACGGGTTGCGCGCAGCATCAGGGTTTTGCAGCAATATCGCGCCCTGGCCAAAATAATTGAGCACCAATGCTGGCAGCACCAGGGCGAACCAGGCACGGGCAATCGGCTTGCGCCCGAAATGGCCCATGTCGGCGTACAGCGCCTCGGCACCGGTCAAGGCCAGCACCACTGCACCGAGGATGGCCACGCCCATGCCCGGGTGCACGATGAAGAAATGCACCGCCCAGCCCGGGTTGAACGCCTTGAGCACCTCTGGGCTTTGCGAGATGCCATGCACCCCCAGCACCGCCAGCACCACGAACCAGGTGACCATGATCGGGCCGAAGAGCTTGCCGATCTTATCGGTGCCATGCTTTTGCACCAGGAACAGCCCCACCAGCACCACCAGCGAAAGCGGCACCACCCAATGGTCTATACCGTCGAATGCCAGGCCCATGCCCTCCACTGCCGACAGCACCGAAACCGCCGGGGTGATCATGCTGTCGCCGTAGAACAGCGAGGCGCCGATCAATCCGCAGATAACCATCAGCGTGCGCAGGCGTGGGTAGGCCGCCGTGGCCCGCCGCGCCAGCGCGGTCAGGGCCATGGTGCCGCCCTCCCCCTGGTTGTCGGCGCGCAGGATGAACATCACGTACTTGAACGACACCACCCACAGCAGCGACCAAAGGATCAGCGAGAGGATCCCCAGTACACCATCGTGACTGACCGGCACCCCGTAACCGCCGGTGAAAACTTCCTTGAGAGTATACAACGGGCTGGTTCCGATATCGCCGTAGACCACCCCAACAGCTGCCACCAACAGGCTCAGCGACCGCGTCGTCCCCTGACCGCCCTCGGCGTGACTGCTTGCCTGAACCATCGACCACTCCCGCAAACGGCCATCTAGACCCGTAGAATTCTGCCCCACGCCTGGGGATCGCACATACCCCGGCGCAACGGGGCGAAGCATAGCGCAGCGTTCGTCGCATTTGTGCTGGTCAAGCGACCTTGCGCTCGCTAGAATTGCGCACTTTTTGATCAGAGGCGCCCAAAAGCGCCCGTCAGGGTCGCCGCCGTTTCCGGCCGGGCGGCCTGTATTCAATACCGAGGTTAGTCATGTCCACCACTCCCGCCACCCCCAAGGTAGGGTTCGTCAGCCTGGGTTGCCCAAAAGCCCTGGTTGATTCCGAGCGCATTCTGACCCAGCTGCGTATGGAAGGTTATGAAGTCGTGCCCACCTACGAGGATGCCGACGTGGTGGTGGTCAACACCTGCGGCTTCATCGACAGTGCCAAGGCCGAGTCGCTGGAAGTGATCGGCGAAGCGATCAAGGAAAACGGCAAGGTCATCGTCACCGGCTGCATGGGTGTCGAGGAAGGCAGCATCCGTGACGTGCATCCCAGCGTGCTGTCGGTCACAGGCCCCCAGCAGTACGAGCAGGTAGTCAACGCCGTGCACGAAGTGGTACCACCACGCCAGGACCACAACCCGCTGATCGACCTGGTGCCACCGCAGGGCGTCAAGCTGACCCCGCGCCACTACGCCTACCTGAAGATCTCCGAAGGCTGCAACCATAGCTGCAGCTTCTGCATCATCCCGTCGATGCGCGGCAAGCTGGTCAGCCGCCCGGTCGGCGAGGTGCTGAGCGAAGCCGAACGCCTGGTCAAGGCCGGCGTCAAGGAGATCCTGGTGATCTCCCAGGACACCAGCGCCTACGGCGTCGACGTCAAGTACAAGACCGATTTCTGGAACGGTCGGCCAGTCAAGACGCGCATGCTCGAGCTGTGCGAAGCGCTGAGCAGCCTGGGCGCTTGGGTGCGGCTGCACTACGTCTATCCGTACCCGAACGTCGACGACGTGATCCCGCTGATGGCCGCCGGCAAGATCCTGCCGTATCTGGACATCCCGTTCCAGCACGCCAGCCCGAAAGTGCTCAAGTCGATGAAGCGCCCTGCCTTCGAAGACCGCACCCTGGCGCGCATCAAGCGCTGGCGCGAGCAGTGCCCGGAACTGGTGATTCGCTCGACCTTCATCGTCGGCTTCCCGGGCGAAACCGAAGAAGACTTCCAGTACCTGCTGGACTGGCTGACCGAAGCTCAGCTCGACCGTGTCGGCTGCTTCCAGTACTCACCAGTCGAGGGTGCGCCTGCCAACGACCTGGGCCTGGAAGAGGTGCCGGATGACGTCAAGCAGGCGCGCTGGGATCGCTTCATGGCTCACCAGCAGGCTATCAGCAGCGCACGCCTGCAACTGCGTATCGGCAAGGAAATCGAAGTGCTGATCGACGAAGTCGAAGAGCAAGGCTCGGTTGGCCGCAGCTTCTTCGATGCACCTGAGATCGATGGCAGCGTATTCATCGATGGCGACCATGGCTTCAAACCGGGCGACAAGGTCCGTTGCCGGGTGGTCGATGCCGACGAGTACGACATGTGGGCAGAGCCAGTCTGAAGCCGCGCCTGTAGAAGAAGCCCCGCCCCACTGGCGGGGCTTTTTGCATCTATGGTTTCCTCATTGGCCACCGAGGAACACCGGCATGCATTCGGCATTGACGCTGCAAACGCCCCACCTGTCTGATTACCCGGAACTGGTTCAGGTCTGGGAAAGCTCGGTGCGCGCGACCCATGATTTTCTGCCAGACGCTTACATCCTGCTGCTGCGCGATCATGTGCTACGCAAGTACCTGGATGCCGTGATGCTGGTCTGCTGCAAGGACCGCCAGCGCATCTGCGGTTTTGCCGGTGTCGCCAATGGACGTGTGGACATGCTGTTCGTGGCACCGGAATACCGCGGCCGAGGCGTGGGCAAGCGCTTGCTCCGTTATGCCATCAGCGAACTGAACGCCCAGTACCTGGACGTCAACGAACAGAACCCCCAAGCCTTGGGCTTCTACCGGCACGAGGGCTTCGAAGTGATCGGGCGCTCGGAAACGGATGGCCTGGGGCAGCCCTATCCATTGCTTCATATGAAGCTTATTCGTACAGCGTCCTAAGACTTTGTCGCAGGATGCCGTGCAATACTTCCCAATTGACGGATTTGGCACAGATTCCCGTCATCAGACCCGCATGGACAGGTACAATGCAAGACTTTCCCTGCCTTGCGAATTGCCCGCCATGTCCGAACCCATCCGCCTGTCCAAACGCCTCATCGAGCAGCTCGGTTGCTCACGCCGGGAGGCAGAGCTGTACATCGAAGGAGGCTGGGTCACGGTCGATGGCGTGGTTGTCGAGCAGCCTCAGTTCAAGGTTGACCAGCAAGCGGTCGAGCTGTTGCCGGGCGCCAATGCCGAGGCGCTTGACCCGGTTACCCTGCTGCTCAACCAGCCTGCCGGTGTCGATATCGATACGGCCCGCGCCAGCATCAACATGGCCAGCCTCAGCGAAGCGCATCGCGAAGGCGTGCGGCCGCTGCACGGGCACTTCACCCGGCTGACCTGTTCGGCCCCCCTGGAGCGCGGAGCCAGTGGCCTGCAGGTGTTCACCCAGGATTGGCGGGTTACCCGCAAGATCGAAGCCGACCTGCGTCGCCTGGAACAGGAATACATCATCGAAGTGCGCGGCGAGACTACGCCACAGGCGCTGGAGCGCCTGGCGCGCGGCGCGACGCGCAATGATCGGGAACTGCCCAAGGCCAAGGCCAGCTGGCAGAACGAGACCCACCTGCGTCTGGCCCTGAAAAATCCACAGCCTGGGCAAATCTCCGAGATCTGCGCCTACCTGCGCCTGGAAATCCTCAGCATGCGTCGTATTCGCCTGGGTGGTGTCTCCATGGGCAAGCTGCCAGTGGGCAACTGGCGCTACCTGGCCGGCACTGAACGTTTCTAAGCAATGCGCCACGCCCTGGCGTGGCATTTGAACAGGATTTTGCAGCAATGAACCACAACGATGTCCTGCGCAGCCTGCGCTACATGCTCAAGGTGAACGACGCCAAGATGGCCGAGATCATCGCGCTCTCGGGCCTGGAGGTTAATCCGCTGGTGCTCGCCACTTACTTGAAGAAAGAGGACGAGGCCGGGTTTGTGCGCTGCCCCGAACGGGTCATGGCGCACTTTCTCGACGGGTTGGTCTTCTACCGTCGCGGCAAGGACGACAGCCGTCCGCCACAGCCCGTTGAGCTGCCGGTGACCAACAACACCATCCTCAAGAAGCTGCGCGTAGCCTTCGAGCTCAAGGAAGACGACCTGCATGCGATCCTCAAGTCGGTCAACTTCCCGGTTTCCAAGCCCGAACTCAGCGCACTGTTCCGCAAGGTGGGCCATGACAACTATCGGCCTTGCGGCGACCAGTTGCTGCGCAACTTCCTCAAGGGCCTGACCCTGCGCGTACGCGGCTGACTCGCGATGCACCATACGGTTTCGCCTGTTGGCATCGTGCGCTCCTGCTTCAAGGAGAAATTCGCCATCCCACGGCAGCCACAGCTGGCGCCGGCTGCACGTGGGATACTTGAGTTGCTGCCGCCGTTCGACCAAGGCGAGGCCGTGGCGGGCCTGGAGCAGGTCAGCCATGTGTGGCTGTTGTTCCTGTTCCATCAGGCCCTGGAAGACAAGCCACGCCTCAAGGTGCGCCCACCCCGCTTGGGCGGCAACAAGAGCATGGGCGTGTTCGCCACGCGAGCGACCCACCGGCCCAATGGCATCGGCCAGTCGGTGGTACGCCTGGAGGGGGTGGAACCGGGGCGGCTGCTACTGTCCGGCATCGATCTGCTCGATGGCACCCCGGTGCTGGACATCAAACCGTATGTTCCCTATGCCGATAGCATCGCCGGGGCGAGCAACCTGATGGCCAGCGATGCGCCTGCCGCGATCGCCGTGCAATGGGGCGACAGTGCCCTGCCCCAGGCCCGCGAACACGCCCTGCGCCTGGGCGAGCCGCTGGTGGAGCTGATCGAGCAGTGCCTGGCACAGGACCCTCGACCGGCCTATCAGGTGCCAGTACCGGAGCGGGTGTATGGGGTGAAGTTCTGGGATGTGCAGGTCAGGTGGCACTACCCGCAGCCGGAAGTGATTCGGGTGCTTGAGGTCGTTGGGGAAAACTGAAGGGACTGGCAGCCTCAGGCGCACAGGCTTAATGGCCTTGTCAGGGCTGCTGCGCAGCCAATCGCCGGCAAGCCGGCTCCCACAAGGACCGCGCAGTCATTGAGGCCTGCGCTGTACCTGTGGGGGCCGGCTTGCCAGGGATGGGCCGTAAAGCGCTTGGCTGACTGGCATCAGGCCAAGCTTGCTACCGGTCGATTACTTCTCGACGAAGGCACGTTCGATCAGGTAGTCACCCGGCTCACGCATGCGCGGGGAGATCTTCAGGCCGAAGCTGTCGAGGACTTCGCTGGTCTCGTCGAGCATGCTCGGGCTACCACAGATCATCGCGCGGTCGTCCTGCGGGTTGATCGGTGGCAGGCCAATGTCGCTGAACAGCTTGCCGCTGCGCATCAGGTCGGTCAGACGGCCCTGGTTCTCGAACGGCTCGCGGGTTACGGTCGGGTAGTAGATCAGCTTGTCACGCACCGCTTCACCGAAGAACTCGTTCTGCGGCAGGTGTTCGGTGATGAACTCGCGATAGGCCACTTCATTCACGTAACGCACACCGTGCACCAGGATCACTTTCTCGAAGCGCTCGTAGGTTTCCGGGTCCTGAATGACGCTCATGAACGGCGCCAGGCCAGTGCCGGTGCTCAGCAGGTACAGATGCTTGCCCGGGTTGAGGTCGTCGAGGACCAGCGTGCCGGTAGGCTTCTTGCTGATGATGATCTCGTCGCCTTCCTTCAGGTGCTGCAGCTGGGAGGTCAGCGGACCGTCCGGCACCTTGATGCTGAAAAATTCCAGATGCTCTTCCCAGTTGGGCGAGGCGATGGAGTAGGCGCGCATGAGCGGACGGCCGCTGTCCTGCTGCAGGCCGATCATCACGAACTGACCGTTCTCGAAGCGCAGGCCCGGGTCGCGGGTGCACTTGAAGCTGAACAGAGTGTCGTTCCAGTGATGCACACTGAGGACACGTTCGTGGTTCATGTTGCTCATCGATGGGGCTCCTGAAGAAAACGCAGCGCGCAAAGCGCACAGTTGCGCGATAGTTTAGGGGCAGCGACAATATCTGTTAACTGAATTATCAAGATATGTGTTATCGGTTATATAGATATGCGATTCACACTTCGTCAGCTACAGGTATTCGTCGCCGTGGCCCAGCATCAGAGCGTCTCTCGAGCCGCCAGCGTGCTGGCCCTGTCGCAGTCGGCTGCCAGCACGTCCATCACTGAACTGGAGCGGCAATCGAGCTGCCAGTTGTTCGACCGTGCAGGTAAACGCTTGGCCCTCAATGCCTTGGGCCATCAGTTGCTGCCGCAAGCGGTTGCGCTGCTCGACCAGGCCAAGGAGATCGAAGACCTGCTCAACGGCAAGTCCGGTTTTGGTTCACTGGCAGTCGGCGCCACACTGACCATTGGCAACTACCTGGCCACCTTGCTGATCGGCAGCTTCATGCAGGTACACCCGGAAAGCCAGGTCAAACTGCACGTGCAGAACACAGCCCATATCGTGCACCAGGTTGCACAATACGAAATTGATCTGGGTCTGATCGAAGGCGACTGCAGCCATCCAGACTTGGAGGTGCAGCCTTGGGTGGAGGACGAACTGGTGGTGTTCTGCGCGCCGCAACACCGGCTGGCCGAGGTGGGCCACGCAGATATCGAAAGCCTGTCCCAGGAAGCCTGGATCCTGCGTGAGCAGGGTTCTGGGACACGACTGACGTTCGACCAGGCCATGCGCCATCATCGCGCCAACCTGAACATCCGCCTGGAGCTGGAGCACACCGAAGCGATCAAACGCGCCGTGGAATCAGGCTTGGGCATTGGCTGCATATCGCGCCTGGCACTGCGTGATGCCTTCCGGCGTGGCAGCCTGGTGCCGGTTGAAACCCCGGAGCTTGACCTGATGCGCCAGTTCTATTTCATCTGGCACAAGCAAAAATACCAGACCTCGGCCATGCGCGAGTTTCTTGAGTTGTGCCGTAATTTCACCGCAGGCTTCACCCGCAGTGACGAAATTGTTCTGCCGCCGATCGCTTAGAGCAGGATAACGCCCCAGACCAACGCCACCATCGTCAACGCTACGAGTTGCGCAGCACTGCCCATGTCCTTGGCGTTTTTCGAAAGCGGATGGCGCTCCAGCGAAATGCGGTCAATGGCCGCCTCTACCGCCGAGTTGAACAGTTCGACGATCAGCCCGAGGAGGCACACCGCAATCATGATGGCCCGCTCTGCGCGGCTTACCGGCAGCCAAAAGGCAATCGGGATCAGCAGCACATTGAGCAGTACCAGTTGACGGAAAGCTGCCTCGCCTTTGAAGGCGGCGCGCAGGCCGTCCAGCGAATAGCCGGCGGCATTGAAGATACGTTTGAGGCCGGTCTGGCCTTTGAATGGCGACATGTGCGTCACTTCACCGATGAAAGGCCAGCAGACTAGTCCAAAACGAGTCAAAAAAGCGTGAAGCTGCAAGCAGTTAGCTGCTTGCAACCGATTCAAGTTGTTGCAGCAGCAAGGCCGCCTGGGTTCGCGTGCGCACGCCCAGCTTGCGGAAGATCGCTGTCACATGGGCCTTGATGGTCGCTTCCGACACATTCAGCTCGTAGGCGATCTGTTTGTTAAGCAAGCCTTCACAGACCATGGTCAGCACGCGAAACTGCTGTGGCGTAAGGCTGGCCAGGCCTTCGCTGGCGGCTTTGGCCTCAGCCGACACATCGACCCTTTCGAATGCCTGAGGCGGCCACCAAACGTCGCCATCGAGCACCTTTCTCACTGCATCCTGAATCACTTCCAGCCCACTGGACTTTGGAATGAAGCCACTGGCCCCGAACTCACGGGACTTGACTACCACGGCAGCCTCTTCCTGGGCCGAGACCATCACCACCGGGATCTGAGGGTACTGGCCACGGAGCAGGACCAGCCCGGAGAAACCATAGGCACCCGGCATGTTCAGGTCCAGCAGGACCAGATCCCAGTCGGCTTTTTCGCTCAGTCGGCTTTCCAGCTCGGCGATGCTCGCCACCTCGACCAGGCGCACATCCGCACCCAGGCCGAGGGTGACGGCCTGGCGCAGAGCGCTACGAAACAGTGGGTGGTCATCGGCAATCAGGATTTCGTACATGGCCATCGATCTAAGGATCCTGTTCTGTGCTAGGCGCAGCTGCGGAATAATAGCGCCCGGCGGGGAATCGGCGCCAAGGTGCCGCGCACAACCGGGCGGGTCAAACCACTCGCCCCGCCGCCTCGCTTCATCCTGGCCGCCAGCCCCGTCATTATGAACCAAAGTGGGGCTCGTGCCCCTTGGACTATAGGAAGGTATGCAAACGCTGATGGGTAGCGTCCTGCTCATCCAGTGGCAGACGACGCTTGCCACTGAGGTAGTGCAGGCTGAACACATCCAGGTACGCATCCAGGGCTTGGGAAGCCTGGTGGTCACCCGCAAGGTCCAAGCACATGGCAGCCACTTCCGCAGTGCAGAAATGATCATCGCGCTTGGAGCGGCGCAAGCGATAGCGCGACATCTGCTCAGCTTGCAGGCTGAGCACCGGGAAGCGGTCAAGATAAGGGCTCTTGCGGAACATTTTGCGGGCTTCGGTCCAGGTAGCGTCCAGCAGGATGAACAAAGGCCGCTTGCCCGGCACATGAACTACCTCGCTGACCACCCGCTCCTGGGCGACGAATTCCCCGGGGAAGACGATGTACGGCTGCCACTGGGGGTCTGCCAGCAGGGTCAACAATCGTTCGTCCACCGCCGTGCGCAACCAGCCGAAGGCAGAGGTCTCTTCGATGACGTCGGCGATCAGCCAGCCGGTGTTGGTGGGCTTCAGTGGCTCGGTATCATGCATCAACAGGCATACACCCGAGTCGGCCTGCACCTTTGGCTTCCAGGCACATAGACAATGGGTGGCGATAACCCGACAGTCAGGGCAACGTTCGGCACGTGAGCCACGAGCAATGAACGGCTTGATGCTACGGGCCAGCCGTTCGGCGCGCAGGCGCGCTACCGCATGGCTCATGCTGGCAAGCCTCGGAACAGGTTGTGACTGGACACTGCGATAACTCGATGAAAACAAAGCGCCATTCTATCAGAGCGGGCGTCATTTGCCGTGCAGCTGGACGGGCTGGTCCTTTATAATCGGCGTTTGGTGGCCGCGAGCCTACCCGCGATACTGCAGGTTTCATGGAACACCAGCCGTCTGCGCATGTCGAAGCGCCAGTCACCGAACCAGGAGAGATTCATGCTGCGTCTTATCGTCCCGACCCTGAGCCTGTTGCTCACCCTGCCACTGGCAGCCCAGGCGGCCTCCAAGCAGGAGTTCGAGCTGAACAAGCTGCTGGAAAAGGTCGCCAAGCAAAGCAGCGTCGGCACCCCAAGGGCCATCAACGAAGATATCCTCGACCAGGGCTATACCGTTGAAGGCAGAGCACTGGTCAATCACCTGAGCGTACGCGCCGAGCACGCCGCACGCATGCAGGAAAAACCCGCCGAGGTGCGTAGCCAATTGGGTGACAGCGTCTGCCGCAATAGCGGCTACCGCAACCTGATGTCCAAAGGCGCCGTGATGGTCTATCGCTTCACCGTCTACAAGACCAACGAACCTGTCATGGACCAGGCCTTCGACGCTGCCAGCTGCACTGCCGGCAACAAGAAGAAGTAATCAACTGACCCGCTCATCCTCCGCGCGCTGCGGCTCTTCGTCGGCGCGCATCTCTGCCAAAAGCGCCTGCAGATAGGGTGATTGGCATTCCAACGCAGCCAACCGCCGCAAGCACTCCGCTTCCAGGCTCACATGATGGGCCTGGGCCGCATGTTCCAGCTGCTGATACAGCTGCCGGTCTACCTCGATGACCAAGCGATGCATACCGCCACCTCCTGCATCGACACGTTTCGCTTCTCCAGTTAACCAAACCCTTGCCATCAATGGCCGCGTGCCGACGAGTGGCCGCAGCGATAGTGCCTGCACGAAGTGGCCCAAGGGTCTAGATTGATAGCGAAGCGCACAAAAACGACAAGATGAATGACGCACTGCATCAGGGCCTTGAAGGCCTACTGCAATGCTCGGGACGCACACTCGAGCCAGAGCAGCCAGCGACGCACGTAGTGTCGCGGCCGAGCCCAGCCATCAGCTCGGTCAGAGGTTTTGCTGCAGAAGGAGACGTTGAATGCCTTACCAACCCAATGAGTATCTGTTCAATCACTTCAGGGACAGTGGTATCGACCTGAGCAAGCTAGACGAACAACTGCAACTGGTCGCACCGGACAGCCCCAACCTGCCACTGTACCGGGACATGATGCTGACCATCTTGCGCATGGCCCACGACGACAGCGATCGCTGGAGTGCCAAGATCACCTTGCAGGCCCTTCGCGAACTGGACCACTCCTTCCGCAGCCTGCAACGCTACAAGGACCGGCGCAAGGTCACAGTTTTTGGCTCGGCGCGCACACCGCTGGAACACCCGATGTATGCCTTGGCCCGCGAACTGGGCGCCACACTGGCCCGCTCCGACCTGATGGTCATTACCGGCGCAGGTGGCGGCATCATGGCCGCTGCGCATGAAGGCGCGGGTAGCGACCACAGCCTGGGTTTCAACATCACCCTCCCTTTCGAACAACACGCCAACCCTACAGTGGACGGCACTGACAAGCTGCTGCCCTTCCACTTTTTCTTCATTCGCAAGCTGTTCTTCGTCAAGGAAGCGGACGCCCTGGTCCTTTGCCCCGGAGGTTTCGGCACGCTCGACGAAGCACTGGAAGTACTGACCCTGATTCAAACTGGCAAAAGCCCACTGGTACCGGTGGTGCTGCTGGACTCACCAGGTGGCAGCTTCTGGCAAGACTGCCTGGACTTCATCAGCAGGCAACTGGAAGAAAACCGCTACATCCTACCCAGTGACCTCAAGCTGCTACGCCTGGTGCACAGTGCCGACGAGGCAGTGGAGGAGATCAACCAGTTCTACAGCAACTACCACTCCAGCCGCTGGCTGAAGAACCAGTTCGTGATCCGCATGCATCATCGGCTCAGCGACGCAGCACTGCATGAAATTCAGGAAGCCTTCGCCGATTTACGGCTCAGCGGTAAGTACTACCAACATGCCGACAGTGGCGCTGAACATGAAGTAGGCAGCTACAGCCACCTGACCCGCCTGACCTTTGCCTTCAACGGCCGTAATCAAGGGCGCCTGCGTGAGCTGGTGGATTTCATCAATCTGTCGGAGAACTGGGCCAAGCCCCAGCCGATGCATACTACACAGCGGGCAAGGGAGGCGCTGAAGGTCAGCTGAATACGCCTGCCTGCGATGAGGCTGTTAGATCAATAGTCGTCCAAGTCTCGGCCGCTGAGCAGGCGGCCGATCATATCCATGGGAAACCCACGGTAAGCGAGAAATCGGGTCTGCTGGGCACGGCTGCGGGGGTCCTGCGGACGTTGACCGGCATATTTGCGCTGCCAGGCATCCTGTAACCGCTCTGCCCAGTTCACACCACAGTCACGCAGTGCCTGGTCGACATCGCCACGGTTCAGGCCACGCTGGCCGAGTTCCTCGCGAATACGCGCTGGACCATAGCCGGCATTGGAACGGTACCTGATGAAGCTTTCGAGGTAGCGAGCCTCGCTGAGCAGCCCTTCTTCGGCGAGCCGATCGAGCGCTGGCTCGATCAACTCATCCGTAGCGCCGCGCTGACGCAGTTTACGCGTCAGCTCGACACGACCATGCTCGCGGCGCGCAAGCAGGTCCATGGCTGTCCGCCGAACGGCGACGGGGGTGTCGAGTACGACGGACATGATCAGGCCAAGCAGCTATCAATAACCGGCGTCGGCATCAGCCACGTCGTCGGCGTTGGCATCGGCTGCAGCAGCCTTGCCCGCTTCGGCAACGACACCCGCCTTGAGCAGCTTCTCACGAATCTGCTTCTCGATCTCGGCGCCAATGGCCGGATTCTCTTGCAGGTACTTGGCCGCGTTAGCCTTGCCTTGGCCGATCTTGTTGCCTTGGTAGGCATACCAGGCACCCGACTTCTCGACCAACCCTTGGGAAACACCCAGGTCGATGATTTCGCCGTTACGGTAGATACCCTTACCGTAAAGAATCTGGAATTCAGCCTGACGGAACGGCGGCGAGACCTTGTTCTTGACGATCTTGACGCGAGTTTCGCTGCCGACGACTTCGTCGCCTTCCTTGACTGCACCAGTACGGCGGATGTCCAGGCGCACCGAGGCGTAGAACTTCAGGGCATTACCACCGGTGGTGGTTTCGGGGCTACCGAACATCACACCGATCTTCATACGGATCTGGTTGATGAAGATGACCAGGCAGTTGGCATTCTTGATATTACCGGTGATCTTACGCAGCGCCTGGGACATCAGACGGGCCTGGAGGCCAACGTGCATGTCACCCATCTCGCCTTCGATTTCCGCTTTCGGCACCAGGGCGGCCACGGAGTCGACGATGATTACGTCAACGGCGTTGGAACGCACCAGCATGTCGGTGATTTCCAGCGCCTGCTCACCGGTATCCGGCTGCGAAACAAGCAGGTCATCGACGTTTACGCCCAGCTTGCCGGCGTACTCAGGGTCCAGCGCGTGCTCGGCGTCGACGAAGGCGCAGGTGGCGCCGCTTTTCTGGGCTTCGGCGATGACCGACAGGGTGAGCGTGGTTTTACCCGAAGACTCCGGGCCATAAATCTCGACGATACGGCCTTTTGGCAGGCCGCCGATGCCCAGGGCGATGTCCAGGCCCAGGGAGCCGGTGGAGATGGCCGGAATGCCGGTGCGCTCGTGATCGCCCATGCGCATGACTGCGCCCTTGCCGAATTGGCGTTCGATCTGACCCAGGGCCGCAGCCAAGGCGCGCTTCTTGTTGTCGTCCATTGAAATCCTCACGTGTTCGACTTGGCCCTGATGGCCGGAATACCTGTATAAGTAGCCAGTATTATTCCACAGGGAAGCGCTTGAGCAAACCCCTGTCGTCGATTTACTCGGCACCAAGCTGTAACAAGCCGTCTAACGCGGCGACCACCGTCTGTCGGCGCACTGCTTCACGGTCGCCTTCGAAGTGGCGACGCTCACTGATCACATGACTGCCATCGGCCCATGCCAGCCACACGGTACCAACGGGTTTGGCCGGCGAGCCACCATCGGGCCCGGCCACACCACTCACCGCCACGGCGAAACGCGCACCGCTGGCCGCTTGGGCGCCGCGCACCATGGCTTCGACCACTTCCTGACTGACTGCACCTACCTGGGCGAACACTTGTTCAGGGACCCCAAGCTGGCGGGTCTTCTGAGCGTTGGAGTAGGTGACATAACCAGCCTCGAACCAGGCGGAGCTGCCAGGTACGCGGGTGATAGCTTCGGCGATGCCACCGCCGGTGCAGGATTCAGCGGTGGTGACCTGGGCGCTGAAACGGCGCAGGTGTTCGCCCAGTCGGGCGGAGAGAACGGTAATCGGGTCCATGTGCAGTTCCTGGAAGAGGCAGAGCCACACCCTAGCATTTGAGGTGGGTGATCGGGACAGGCATTGCTTTACCCACGCGCACACTTTCGCATGCACATCCTCCATTCACTCATCGCTCGATGCGTTTTCACGCAAGCCCAGCCGCCTGATCGCCCAGCACTCATAAAGGCGCATGGCAACATCGGCGCCACCTACCGCGGTCAGGCAACCAAATGCGCTGGCCGCCCAGATCGACAGGCCGCCGGCATAGAGCAACATCACCGTCGAAACGCCGCAGACGATACAGGCGCCGGAGCGCAGCACCAGTCGTCGCAGCAGCGACCAACCGGTGGCGCCCGCCTTGTCGGCCCGCCACATTTCGCCGCTGAGGCCGCCCAGCGATGCCAGGACGATCACCAGCCAGAGCGGCATCTCCAGTAACACTTGGTGCTCGTTCGTCACTGTCCTGTCTCCTGTGTGATGCCCACCGGCAGTGGCCGGCAGATGGATTGCGGATGCGCTACGCGCGCAAAACTGCCCACCGGCCGGGTAGTTGCTCGCAGCGCTTTACCCTGTACCTGGGAGCTGCGAAACCTCTTGGCTGTGAAGGCCTTCTTCCGCGCTGCCGGCGTAACAAAGATTTAGCCCGACCTGAGACACAAGCTATGCGTTAGTGCATATGCAGTCAATGCATTTATTCATTTAAAAGTACGCACGGCTTTGCTGATACGCATGAAGGTCTCTGCTCATCAGGCCTGTAGGACGTTTCACCAGGCGAAAAAAAACCCGCCAAAGCGGGTTTTTCTGAAAAAACGCCTGGTCAGCGGGCGTACATGCCCCACCAGAACACATGCCCGAGCAAGCTGATCTGCTCCTCCTGCAACTGCAGGAAGCTGTAGTCTTCATCAGGGTGTTCGTCGCGATTGAAGCTGCGCAGGCGGATACCCGTGGGCAACCGATAAACCTGCTTCACGCGCAATTGGCCATTGTGGTTGATGGCGTAGAGATCGCCATCGATGATGTCACCGATCGAGCACTTGCCGGTATTGACACCGACCGTCGCCCCATCTCGCAGCACCGGTAGCATGCTGTTGCCGCGTACGGTCACGCACTTGGCCTGGTCGAATTGCACGCCGTTATGGCGCAGGCTGCGCTTGCCGAAGCGCAGGCGAGCGCGCTCGCTTTCCTCGATGACGAATCTTCCTGATCCTGCTGCCAACTCGACCTCACGGAGAAAGGGTACTGACACCTCGTCGTCCTCGACGGGCGTTTCATCATCCCACAGGCTGATGTCACTGAGGTCCGCATGGCCGTGTGCGGGCACGGCGGCTTCGCGTGAGGCGCCAAGTTCGGCGCGGCCGCGCAGTTGCTCAGTGCTGACGCCGAAATAGTCGGCAATTTTCGACACGTGCTTGTCCGAGGGATCGACGATCTTCTCGCTGAGGATCCGCGACAAGGTGGACTGAGGCACGCCCGTGCGCCGATGCAGCTCTGTAGGGGACAGGCCGTGGCGGGCGAGAAGTTCTCTGAGTACGGTAGCTACATTGCGTTTTTGCATAGCGTGCATAATGCAGCGCCGCCGCAGGAAATGCAATCGATGCAGCCGGGTGCAAAGGCGCTCGCCCGCCGCCTGCATCTCGGCCGAAAAGCCTGTACCATTGCCGGTTTCACAATCGCCAACCAGATACCCGCTGTAAGGCCCTGAATGTCTGATCTTTCCGCACACACCCCGATTGTGCTGCAGTAGGAACAGACAAAGGCTCTTAGGCCCAAGAATACTGGGAATTATGTCCCTTTCACCTCACAGCATAGGCGTATGCATTGGCATTCATAGGCATGGAATGGCGCATGGTTTGCCCCATTTTTGCCCCAGGGACTCTTAGTAGGCCTAGCTGAACGTCTCACTGCTCCTATCCTCCGGCACACTGCCGAATGGCGATGATGATTGACGTCATTCTTTTTGATGCCTCAGGTATTGCCTGCCCTTAAGCAGAGGAAATCTGGTCTCCTCAGCCACCAATCGCCCTATTTGCTGATCCTTAGCAAATCACGCCTGCGCTTGCACTGAAAGCGATTTGCTAGTAAACCGCACCTGAGCGCGAAGCCATCATTGCCTCCATCAAGCGTACGCTCTCGTAGCACTTTTTCGACACCGCCCTACCCGTCTAGGTAGCTTAAGCTCATCGGCCATGCTCCGTACCAGATCGTCTGATACCAACAGCAAACGGGGCGCAAGAGGAATTCATGGATAATACTGTCATCCAATCTCAGCTCGACGCCAATCGCAGATCCGTATCATTCGACAGCTATGACGTAACCGTCAGACAGCTTTACGACATGATTTCAGAAGAAATTATTGACGTAACGCCAGAGTATCAACGCCACTTCGTGTGGAGCAGAGAAAGACAGTCACAGCTGATCGAGTCTATCTTACTTGGCATACCCGTCCCTAGCCTTTTTATGGCTACTAATAAAGACTCCACTTGGGAAGTCATTGACGGACTACAACGCCTCACAACCATTGTCAATTTCATTGGCAAACAAAAAGTCATTAATCTTATAAGCGAAGATTGCAAACCGCTGATCCTCACTGGACTTGAAAAACTAGATTCCCTTAACAATCTGACCTTCGACAGAATCCCGAAGGCAATTCAGCTAATGTTCATGACACGTCCAATCAGGATCACTGTCCTAAATGATAAAAGTGATTTCGGCCTCCGATTCGACTTATTTGAACGCCTCAACACTGGCGGGGTAATTCTTCACCCACAAGAAATCCGTAACTGCGTTTACCTTGGGCAATTTAACGAGTTCATTAAAGAATGCTCTAAATACCAGCCCTTTAAAAACTGCCTAAAAGTTGGTTCGAACGCCGAGAAAAATGGCAACATTGAAGAGCTCGTATTAAAGTTTTTTGCATATTTTGAAAAGCGTGATGAATTTGTCCACAGCGTCAAAGGATTCCTCAATGACTATATGGCCAAGAAAACAGATAGCTTCAAAAACAAAAAACAACTAAAAAGTCTATTCGAAAAGACCTTTACTCAACTAGCAAATAATTTACCTGACGGGATTGTTCGCGCCAACAGGAAGAACACTACTCCACTTATTCTGTTTGAAGCCATCTCAGTCGGGGTTGCCGATGCCATACATGCCGGCCAAGCTATAAACCCTGCGAAATTACGGGCGCTTTTAGACGACAAGGCGCTGGCGAGCCTGACAACAGGTGCAACTAACAGCAGAAAGAAGCTTACAGATCGAATCAAATACGTTAAGGATCACGTATAAATGAGCTATGAGGGTGTGAAACAATTATCTAGAGAAAGACTGACTGAAGTTCAGCAACTCCTGAATCACATTGCATCCTTAGAGCCTGATGATGCAACCACACCTCATCCTGCCGAAGTCAAAATCTTGCGAGGCTTCTTCTATGTTCATCTTTATGCAGCATTAGAAAAAAGTGTCAACGAAGCAGTTCAGCTTACGTTACGCCTCATAGCCTCGCACAATGCTCCAGCCAATCATTATGAATTAGGATTTGGCAGCATAACCAGCCGAGGAAAGTTACAAGCATTTAAATCGTGCAGCTACAAATCTTACCACAACAATGCTGTAGCGATTTTTTCCACACTAGAATCTTCAGACAAAGCAAATATCGATGAGACGCAGTTCTCAGACTCATTAATGAATGTCTGGACTAATTCTATTCTAGAAGTCTTCCATTCTTTTGGCATCACAACAACAATAGACCCCAGAACTCGAGCCACTATCGATGAACTTGTAGAAAATCGCAACAAAGTTGCTCACGGAAGGGAAAGCGCTCTCACCGTGGGGGAAAGACACCGCTCCAATATATTGCGTGACAAATTTACTATAACCACAGGCATGATCGACTTGGTAATTAGCAATTTAGAATTATTCTATACCACTCGCAGCTTCATAAAGACCCAAGAGAGGAACTCATACTGAAGCTTCGCGTTTGGACCCTTTCAACCTTTTATGTCAATGTCTTGCTGCCAAGGATTGTTATGGCACGCGACCACTGGCTTGCTCTATACCCGCAACAGTCCTGTGCCTTGCATGGCAACACTTCCTTCCGAGGCGATCGGCTTCCCGTTTTGTCGTTCATTGGACTTCTCAGCGGCAGTAAACAGTCCATAGCTGATCTAAACGTGTCGTAAAAGACCGGCTCATCAATTCCCGGCGCATACCCCACTCAGGAGTCTGGGGGACACTACCCGCCCGCAAGGTTCCCCTGCCATATCGGTTGTTGATCTCATCGAGCATTGACATCAGCCGAGTACAAGCAACTGGCTGCGTCACCGCGAACAGGTCGTCGGTGAACTCACCAGGCTGCCGCAGATCGAGCAGCAGCACCTCGGCCTTGCTGTATCGGTAGCCGGCCTGGTAGACCCTCTCCGCAGCCTCCGTTGCCGCTCTGGTCAGCAGCAAGGTGTCATTGGTGGGATACGGCAGGTCGACCAGAGCACCCTTGGCAAAATGCAGCTCGTTGGGGTTGAACATGCCGGTGCGGATCGATACGCGCATGCGCTTGCACACCGAACCCTGGGCACGCAGCTTTTCGGCTGCCCGTCCCGTGTAAGTGGCCACTGCCTGCTTAATCGGCGTCAGCTCCGTCAGCCGCTTGCCGAACATCCGGCTGCAGCATATTTCCTGCTTCGGCGGATCTGCCTCATCCAGTTCAAGGCAAGGGGTGCCGGCGAGTTCACGCGCAGTCTTCTCCACCACCACACTGAATTTGTCGCGCAACATCCTCGGATCTGCCTTGGCCAGATCCATTGCCGTGTGGATGCCCATGGATTCCAGATGAACTGTCATCCGTCGACCGATACCCCACACCTCTTTCACCTCAGTGTTACGAAGCACCCAGTCGCGCTTGAAGTCCTCGGTAATATCGACCACCCCACCTGTCTGCGCCTGCAAGCGCTTCGCGGTGTGGTTGGCGAGCTTCGCCAGAGTTTTGGTACGGGCGATGCCTACACCGACGGGGATTCCTGTGCAACGCAGCACCCTGGCGCGCACGTCCCGGCCGAACTGGGTGAGGCTGCCCGCCACGCCTGTGAGATCGGCGAAGCACTCGTCGATCGAATAGACCTCTGCCGCAGGCACCATGGACTCGATCAAGGACATGACCCGCTCGCTCATGTCGCCATACAGCGCGTAGTTCGACGAGAACGCCACGATGCCATGCCGACGAAGTTTTTCCTTCGCCTGGAAGTAAGGCTCGCCCATTTTCACGTAAGGCTTGGCATCGTATGAACGAGCGATCACACAGCCGTCGTTGTTGCTGAGCACAACGATGGGGGTCTTAGCTAGATCAGGACGGAACACTCGCTCACAGCTCGCATAGAACGAGTTGCAGTCGATCAGCGCGAACACCTGATCACTGCGCATGGTCGCGCACGCTATACCGCACCACACCCCAGATGACCAGCTCGTCGCCCTCCATGATGTACCGCGGTGGGTATGCCGGGTTTTCGGATTTGAGGATCACTACTCCGACACGACGGTGAAGCCGCTTGCAGATGGGCTCGCTGTTCACAGCTGCAATGACGATGTCGCCGTGCTCTGCCTCACGCCCTCTGTCTACGATCACCAGGTCACCAGAGTAGATGCCCGCCCCTTGCATGCTGTCGCCCTCAACTTTCACCAGATACACATGGGGTGCGCGGAGGTCGAACAACTCATCAAGCGAAATATGACCTTCCAGATGGTCTGCTGCAGGAGACGGAAAGCCTGCCGGCACGTGGAATGAGTACAGCGGTAGCAGTTCGGTACCGCCGGTTGGCGTACCCAGAAAAGTGATGGTCATGATGGAAGGTCCGATGCAAACTGTATGCATATACAGTAAATCCGGCATCGCTCGCCCGGTCAATCCTGGGCAGCGAAATTTCTGACAGGCGAGAGGTGGTTATGTGTGGACGGTACTCGATCTACGAGTCGATGGATCACTACCTGCGGCAGCTATCGCTGGACCTGGCGGTGATCAACGGCTATGACCATGAGCCGATCAATCGCTACAACGTAGCGCCGTCGACACGAGTCGAGATCATTCGCCAGGCTGGGGATGGGTTGTACGTTGATCGCGTGAAGTGGGGATGGTCGCCATTTTGGGCGAAGGGGAAGCGTCCAAATCCGATCAATGCTCGGGCCGAGACGGTGGTGACGGGGAAATTTTTCAAAGGTTTGTGGCCAGGCGGCCGGGCTTTGGCGCCGGCGAATGGGTGGTTTGAATGGATACCCGACCCAACAGACCCCAAACGTAAACAGCCCTACTACATCAGCAGCATCGACGGAAGGCCGCTCTATTTCGCGGCGCTTGCGGAGGTGCACCACAGCGTTGAACCAGACGAGCGAGACGGATTCGTGATCATTACAGCCGCCGCCGATCAGGGGTTACTCGATATACATGACCGGAAACCTCTTGTGCTCACACCAGAGGTTGCATGTGAGTGGATCTCGCCTTTCACCTCGACCGAACGCGCTGAAGAGATAGTGCGAACGGCTTGTCGAAGCGCTAGCGATTTTAAGTGGCATGCCGTACGTAAGGAGGTGGGCAATGTCCGTAATCAGGGGGCTGAGCTGATATTACCGTCCAGTTGAAAAGATATCAGCCCGCGCCAAGGGCTGCAATTTTAGCGGCTAAAGTCATGAAACTGCGGCCGCCATCAGCCGGAAAGTTTAGCTAAAGAAATCTTTAAATAAAGAAATATTTAAATCTACAAATGTAGAAATCTACACTTTTATCGACGTTCAAAAGAACAAAAGCGTTTTTACGCAAAAACGCAAAAGCGCACGAAACCCACGGCTCATGGGCTCCACACGAGGAGACCACAGTTCACACCCCTTCGAAAAACAACTATTGACAAGCCTTAAAAAACTCGGATTAAATTCGCTTCCAACATGGAATCGAAGCCATCTCGCACAACCTCTGAGCGCTTGCGCTCGTCTTGGAGAAAGTATGTCGACTTTTAAGATTTTTATGATTTTCTGCATCGAGGTTGTGCGGTGGCTTCAACTACTGCAACTAGAAAAGTTGCTGCAATTCTGAAGGTAGCCAATTCATGATTACCAATTCTCCAGTAACCTCCGCCTTACCCTGTCGCTGGTTTGTGTTGGTGTAGCGAATATCCAGACATTCGAAGTGGAAGCCATCAAACGCCCGCCGGATATCCGGGTGGTCGTTGATGCTGACCATCACCCTGCCCTTGCATCGGCGCATGAAGTCAGCCATGCGCTCGTACTCCTCAAAGGGGAAGTCGACGCCATAGCCGGCGGTCTGCCAGTAAGGCGGGTCCATGTAGAAAAACGTGTGCGCTCGATCGTAGCGCTCGGCGCAGGCGAGCCAGGACAGGTTCTCCACGTAGGTGCCGGCGAGGCGCTGCCAGGCGGCGGACAGATTCTCCTCGATGCGCAACAGGTTGATGGCCGGCCCAGTGGTGGCGGTACCGAACGTCTGCCCGGTGACCTTGCCACCGAAGGCATGCTGCTGCAGGTAGAAGAACCGGGCAGCGCGCTGGATGTCGGTGAGGGTCTCCGGTCGTGTCATCTTCTGCCACTCGAAGATCTGGCGAGAGGTGAGCGCCCACTTGAACTGACGGACGAACTCCTCCAAGTGGTTCTGCACAACGCGGTAGAGGGTAACCAGGTCACCGTTGAGATCGTTCAGCACCTCCACGGGGGCGGGCTGGGGACGCATGAAGAACAACGCGGCACCGCCAGCGAAGACTTCGACATAGCATTCATGAGGGGGAAAGAGGGGGATCAAGCGGTCGGCCAGGCGGCGTTTGCCACCCATCCAGGGGATGATTGGAGAGGTCATAGGTATGCAAGTCTTTACTGTATGGATAAGCAGGTGTTAGGCTCGCCGCGCTTTGTGCACAAGGCAGGGGCTACGGCTGGACTTGCAGGAATGGTCTGCGGGTTCGGTGGGCCGGCTGGATGTTGACGCATCCAACCGGCTCTCCTCTTTTCTACTGGGTGAGTTCGCGGACGTAGGCCTGGCAGGCCTGCAGCGCGATCAACCCCCGGTCGCCTTCGTCGGTGATGGCGACAATTCGTTGAGCATGCGCTGGGTCAAGTTGGGCACGTACGGCTCCATGTACCACGCCTGTGGTGCTGGTGGCTTCTCGCACCCCACCGTCACAACTCTGGGCGGCAGGGGTTCCGGCGTCGACAAGGACTGACAGCCGCAGATCAGCGGTAGCAAGCCGGTCACGCAGGCGAGCCTGAGCTTGTTGAGCATCGTTCATTTCCTTCCAGTGCGTTTTGGTCAGATCCTGCAGGCGAGCCTCCAGAGCGCGACGTACATTCTCCTGCTCAGCCAGTTGGTCGAGCGCAGCGGCAGCGGCCTCCTCACGCTCACGGCCGAGCAGGCGGTCCTTCTTAGCCAGCTGTCTGCCGTAGTCGTCGGCCTGTTCGGCGAGCTGCTTCCCATAGAAATTGGCCTGCCACACCCAGGCTGCACGGGCACCGAGGGCACACACGAGCACCAGGGTTAACAGGGCGATCAGGCGACCGCCCCAGGCGCTCACTGCAGAACCTCAAGGGCTCGTTTGTAGATGGCCATGCGATCATCCAGACCGTTGGTACCGCCGTTGATCCGCTTCGTGATGGCCAGCATGTCACCCTTGTCCGCCAAGCTGTTCAGCCCCTCCTTCTGCCAGAACCACCCGGCCGACATCGCGGCGTAAACCGGTTGCTCGAGCAGCTCAGGGGTGTTTAGCAGGCGGCTGTCACCGAACAGGGCCTCGCTGCAGGCCTCGTAGTTGTATCGGCCTGTGACCTGAATCAGTCCGCGACCACGGTAAAACTGGCCGTCGCCATCAGCCTCACACGTGTTACCCAGTCGCTTCGCCAGGTTGCCGGTGTCGTACTTCGAAAGGTATATGTCATTGCCGAGCTCGCGCACGTACTGCAGTTGGCCCGACTCATGCCCCACCTGGGCAAGAAACGCTGCCATGCGCTGCCGCGAAATGATGGCGTACTTGCCCATGGTGGCGTTGAGGCCGGGAACAAAAACGCCGGCTTTGCGGCCGGCGTTCGGGAAGATCTGCTGCAACTGTTTCTCGTTGATAGGCATTAGCTTTTCTCCAGTGATCGTTGTTTAGGTCGGGGACACTTCCACCGTGCGCAGTGGCTTGTCTGCCTTGCCTTTTTTGCCTTTGGCTTTCGCCTTGCCCTTTTTGCCGCCGTTGCATTCCACGGTGGTCGACCAACCGGCCGCGCTGAAGATCTGCTCCACGCTGTCCACCAAGTACTCGCCGTCGAGGCCATTCTTGAAGCCTTGGGCGCTGATGGTTCGCTCAGCGAACAGATCCGTGCGACCGACCATTTCCAGGCGCACGCCGGCAGTGCTCCGGTTAAATGCGGAGAGGCGGGCCTTGGCGGCCTGCTGGGCAGCGGTCTTGTCGGGGTAGATGTGCCGGTCGGTGTGCACGCCTGGTAATCCGTCTGGGGCGTCGTCGTTGTCCAGCTGGACCACCACCAACTTGCCGGTCTTCTTGTCCTGGTGCTGCGTCTTCACAGCCTTCTGCGTGTTACGGTCTCCCAGACGGAACGAGTAGCGGCTCACGTCCGAGCGGCTGATGGTTACGATGGCCAGCGCCTTGCCACTCGCGCTTTGTCCACCCTGACGCGGAAGCACCAACAACTTGCCGCTGGCCACCTTCGCCGTGCAGTCGTATTGCTTGGCCAGGCGGGTGATGAAGTTGAAGTCTGACTCGTCGCGCTGATCGACGCGGGGCACCTTCGTCTCGACCGAGCACCCCGGTTCCCAGCCATTACGGGCGGCCACGTCGCTGACGATCTTGGCCAGCGACACGTCCTCCCAGCTTCCGCTGCGCGTGGTCTTGCCACTGCCCCGCATGTCGCTCGCCTTCCCCCGCAGCGTAATGGTGTCCGGCGGGCCGGTAACCTCGATCTCGTCCACGGTGTAACTACCCTGCCTCGCCAAGGCCTGTCCGGTATAGCCCAAGAAGATCTCAACCTTGGCGCCTCGAGACGGCAGCGTGACAGCCTGATCGCGGTCATCGATCTGCAGCTCGAAATCATCCGAATCCATACCGGGTTTGTCTGAGGTGCGTAGCAATAGCAAGCGATCATTGATCAGCGCGGTGATGTTCTTGCCATCTGCGACAATCTGATACGTCGGTTTCATGGGGTTGCTCCAGATACGAAAAACCCCGCCGGAGCGGGGTTTGTGATGGCTAACGCGGGATCACTCCCATAACGTGACCTCCTCGACCTCGGACACCGGCAGATCGGGCAGCTCGATCACCACCCCTGCTCGATATGGCTGAGGTACTTCGGCCAGCCCCTGATTGGCCTGCAGCACCGCCTCCACGGTGCCAACCAGCGTTCCGTAGTAGGCGTGGCATAACGTGTCGAGCAGGTCACCCTCAGACGTTCTGCAGGTCAGTGCCATAGCTGACAAACTCCAAGTTAAAGCCCTGTTTACGAGGGATCCCGCCCGGCAGCAGTGCTCCTTGTTCTTCATCCACACTCAGCAAGCACCAGGTACCCAGCACTTCGCCGTACCCCGTGGTCAGGGTCAACGGCTGCAGGCGCCGGCCAATACTGCGGAGCTCACCCAACTGGCCTATGCCGCCCTTGTGCAGTGGGAAGATGGCACCCTTGATCGTCAGCTTGTCTTCACCCTGCCCCACCGCCTGCTGTGCAATGGCACGCGTCAGGCGCTCCTGCCCAGCCCAACGAAACGCAGTTTTGCGGGTCAGCTCATCGAAGGCAGCGGTGTCGAGGTTGAAGTAGTAGGGCTGCAGCTTCGGGTCCAGGGGCTGGATGATCAGCAGATGCGGGAACGGCGTCACCGCAGCTGCTGCTGGGGTCATGTCCGCACCCAGTACGCTGCTGGGGAGTATGTTGCTAAGACTTGGGCTGATCGATCCGGCGATACGGTTCACCGCTGCGCCGGCCTTGCTGGCCTGCTCCTTGAACGACCCCATGCGCTCCTGCACCTGAGAGGCCGCTGAAACGACCTGGCTGTATTTCGCCGCCACTTGGCCTACGGTCGATTGCGCCACGTTGATGGCGCGCATGGTGCGCTGCAGTTTCTCGCCCACCGCTGGGCCGATGATCGGCAGAGTTTCCAGCTCCGAAGCCGCGCCGGTCATGTCACTGACCGCCCCCGTCAGCGGACCCAGCATACCGTCAAGAGTTGTCCGGCCCGCTACCCCCGCCGCTACCAGAGAGGACAGCGAGGATGTCAGTAGTTCCATGTAGGCCATGGCACCTCCTTAAATGATGTGAGCCGCGTCAAACAACTGGATCGATGCCTGGCGGGTCGCCACCTCGTGCTGAAACTCCCCCCACATCGCGCGCAACGTCTGGCTGGCCTCGCGCACGATCTGGTTAGGATCTTTCACATCGCCATGCACGGTAATGGGCATGACCGGAGCGAAGGTGAATGACTGGTCAACCTTTGCCGGCTCAGACTTCGACTTCTCGACCGGCTTGGCGGCTACCGCAGCCGCTGCCTGCGCCGGTACGGGCGGCGGCGATTCCTTGACCAGGGCGCGCACCACTGCACCAGGTGCAGGGCCTGGCTGCCTTACTTGAGCAGTGGCATCCGCTGCTGATTCCGTTGACGCCTGCGCCACTGCCGCACCGAGCGCAGGCGCTTCGGCCTTCGGCACCTCTTTGGCCTGGGGTTTGTTTTCAACCACCTTCACTGCCGGCGCCTTGGCCACCGCCGCTCCAAGCACCAGGGCCTCAGCCTGCGGCGCCTCTTTGGCCTTTGGCTGTTCCTCGGCTACTTGCTCCGCCGGATCATCGCCGAACAGCTTTTTACCCAGCCAGCCGCCGACTGACTCGCCACCCATGCCACCCAACACCATGCCAATGGCACCACCGACGGCGCCGCCGATTGCGGTACCGAGCACTGGCACGACGGAGCCCACCGCAGCGCCAACCGAGGCACCATAAGCACCCCCTGCCCACGCGCCGGCTACACCACCGGCCAGTCCACCATACCCCTCTGCCTTCTCATCGCGCGTTTCAGCGTTCATTGCCACATCAAGCACACCAGGCACCGCATCGATCAGCCTGCCACCGGGCACCTTCGACAACGCCTTGGTCACGCCGCGTACGCTATGCACAGCACGCGCAACGCCACCCACCTCCCCCGCAATGCTGCTGGCACCAACAAGCGTGGGCGTGGCCGGCGCAGGCGGCAAAGGTACTGTGGGGACTTTGGCCACCGGCACCTGAACTTTTGGGGACCTGACTAACTGCGACCGTGGCGGAGCACTTGGAGCGCGGCGCCCGTCCGCCAGTGATCCAGCCCGCCGGCGCCGACGTCGACGCGCTCGGCGACTGCCAGGCTCACCAGGCCCTGCGTCTGCGACACTGCCACCCAGCCGCCCGAAGGCGTCGGCATTCACAACGAAGACCCGTTGCGGATCGCTTCCAATGCCACTCAGTGGACCACTACTGGCTGGCACTTCCAGTCCACGGCCGAAGGCATCCAATCCAGCGTCCACCAGAGGCATTCCCGTCTTGGGCACCGGCAATCCGCCCGGCGCCTCCACACCTTTGCCGCCGCGCCGGGCACCAATGGAACGCCCCCGCGCCACGTTGTATACACCACGCGCGACCTTGATCCCGCCCCGAGCGGTCAGTACCGCGCTGACGGCTGCCGCCAAACCGGCCAGGCCCATGATCACGGCTGGGAACTTGTCCGACAGCTTAGTCATGCCCTGCAATATCGCCGTCAGCCCCTGAGCGACTGCGTCAGTCGCAGGGCGGATGGCGTCACCCACACTGCGCATCGAGTCGCTCCAGGCCTGGCCGAGCTCCGCCCAGCGTTGCGACGACGTTTCGCGACGTTCTGCCAGGTTCTTGTCCAGAATGCCGGTCGCGTTCTGCGAGTCAGCCTTCAGCTGGCTGTACAACCCACGGTTTTGCGCATAAGCGGTCAGTGCGGCCTTGACCTGCATGTCAGCGAACAGATCGCCAGTACGCAGGGTTTTCTCCAGGGCCTCCAACGCCGCCTTGGCTTTCTCCGGATCGACTTCCTTGTCGATGTTGGCCTGAGCGTCCTTCATCTTCTTGGCCTTCGCCGGGTCGGTCGCCTCGACGTATTTCATGGCCAGGGCCATGGACGACTCGATGACGTTCATACCCTTCTGCAGGCCCGTGTTCAGCGAGGCCTGGTAGTCGATGCCCACATCCTTGTAGGCCTTGACCACTTCACCGGAGCCGATCTTCTCCATCCAGTTTTTGAAGTTGTTCGCTGCTTCGTCCGAGCTGCCAGCGGTCTTCATCTGCACCTGCAGCATCGCGCCCAAGGACGAAACCGAAGCCATACCGGTGACGCCGTTCTTCTCCATCCCTGCGAGCAGCTGCGGGAACCACTTGGCCATGTCGCTGGCCTCGAAGCTGCCCGCCTGACCTTGGTAGGCAATGGCCTCAAGCGCCTGCTGCATGACCTTGGGATCGGTGATCTTGGCGTTCTGCTGCAGCGCCATGATCATGCTGGCTGTGTCGACGCCTGAGGCGCCCTGACCGATGGCGAACTTAGCCGCCGTCGGGGCGTAGGCCATCGCCTTGTCCAATTCCATGCCAGCGCCGACCAACTGGTTGATCAGGTCGGCCACCTCGTTGCGCCCCATGCCAGTGTCTTTCGCCGTCTGGATTACCGTCCGGCTGAGCTGCACTTCCTCAGGCTTGTTGACCGCATCGGCCTTGATCGCGATGTCGCGGATAATTGCCTGATAGTCCGCACTGATCTTGGTCGGGATGGCGGTCAGCCCTACCCCTACAGCAGCTGCACCTACATTGGTTTTCAGGGACGCTTTGCCAGCGTTGATCTGTTGATGTCCCGTCAGCTGCAGGTCGGCGCTCTTCGCATCCCGTGCCAACCGCTGATACTCGCGGCTGAGCCGGCCGACCTCGACGCCTTGCTTACGCAGTGACTCCAAGTTGCCGTTGAGCTTGCGCAGCAGCTTGTCAGCCCCAGCAGCACCGGTATCGTGCGCCCGCTTCCATTCGGCCTGCAGCTTGATGGTGTCGCCAATGGTGCCCTTGAGCACCTTGGCCTTGTTGCTCGTCTGTTCGAGCTTCTGGATACGCCCTTGAACGTCCTTGAACGCAGCACCGACTGACCCTGCAACGGTTCCACCGATCTCCAGGGCTAACTTCATCTTTGCCATCAGCTACCCCCTACTCAGTCGGCGAGCCACCAAAGCATCTCCTCGAAGGACATGCCCGATATCTCAGCAGCCGAGAAATTCAGCTCGGCGGCCAGGCGTCTGGCCAGCCGCTTCTGCTTGTCCGCATCAAACGTCGTCGTCTTGCACCAGGCGAAAGTAGCCAGTCTGCAGGCGGCTGTAGTCTTTCAGCGTCAGGCCTTCCAGATCCTTGACCCCGACTTCGGCGAGCGAGGCGAACAAATTGAGCTCGCGCTGTTCATCGTCCTCGCCGACGCCTTGCTGGGCCGCGCGAATGTCGCGCACGGTGGGCGAGCGCAGGCTGACCTTGTCGACCTGCACACCGTTCATGTCGGTGGGCTTGCTTAGCGTTACGGTAACGCGGTCGGCGGCCAGGTTGAGCCAGGCCGGGAGTTTCTTGGTGGTCATGGTGGTATGTCCTCGAGTTCGGAAGAGAGAGGGTTACAGGCCGAGAGCGGCGCGCTGCGAGGCCAGTTGGTCAACGCCGTTGATCACGCGCTTCATGCCCAGGGCGTCGATTTCATAGATCAAGACGCCGTCGACCTCCAGCTTGTAGTAGGTCAGGCTCACGGCGTGCTTGAGTTCGGCCTTGTCGCCCGGTTTCCAGTCGCCCATGTCGATCTCTTTGAGGCTGCCGCGCAGGGTGACCACCACCGGCTTGATCACGCCTCTTAGGCCCTTGAAAGCGCCCCGGAACGTGCCGTTGAACGCGGTGCCATCGGCCAGGCCGAAGAACTTCAACGACTCACGGCGCACGCCGGTAGTGGTGAAGTTGGCTTCTTGCTTCTCCATGCCTTGGTCCATTTCCACCGGCATATCCATGCCGCCGGGGCGGTGCTCCTCCATCTTGAGGGTGAGCTTGGGCAGGGTCAGGCTGGGCACATCACCCTGGAAGCTGACGCCGTCCACGAACAGGTTCAGGTTGGCCAGGGTTTCGGGAATCATTGCCATGTAAAACGCTCCTTATGCGGCCGAGTCGAGGACTTCGGTCAGCCATTGATTGGTGATCTCGACGCGGAAATTCGGGTTTTCCGCCGGCGGCACGTCGGTAAAGCGGATGTTCCAATACACCTTGCCCTGCTCCAGCTGGCTGGCGGTGTTCAACTCGGTATCCGCATACACCTCAAAGTTGATGATTGCGCCCTGATTCTTGAGGTCGCGCATGAAGGCTTGCAGGCCTTCCGTTACATCGCTGACGTAGGTCTTGGTGATCGATCGGTCAACCGCCCACTTGTGGCCGTACAGGATGGCGTCCATGACGATATCCATCGTCCGCACGCGGGTGACGAAGGCCCACTTCGGATCGCTCGACAGCGTGCGGTTGCCCCACAGGCGGTAACCGTCGTCGCGAATGATGGTGGTGATATTGGCGTTGTTCAGCAGGTTGGCCCGGCAAGTGTCGTCGCCATCCAAGAACTCCACCGAGCGGGTGGTGCCGGTGATGCCGACGAACTCTTTGTTCGACGGCGAAGCCCAAAAGCCGTATTCGCTATCCGTCCAGGCGAACAGGCCGGCCACCCAGGCCGATGCCGGGGCATCGACGGTCGCGTCTGCAGTGGTGTCCCAGTACTTGACGCCAGGGTCCACCATGAACGCGCGCTTGGCGCCGAACTCGGCGGCGTAGGCCATGGCAGCCTCGTCAGTGGTGCCGGGGCCGTCGATGATGGCAATACCGCGCAGCTTGTCGGCCAGGGCCACCAGCGCCGTGCCGACTGCCTGAGTCGCGCTGTGCTTGGGGGTCACCAACAGCCGCGGCTGGGCGTTGAAGCGGCTTTTACCATCGAGCAGCGCCTGCATGCCGGTACGGGTGCCATCGGCCAATACGCCGCCGATAATCGACGACGTCTGTTCGGCCGCATCCGCCACCTTTGCCACGCCACACGCAACGATCACCGCCTTGGCGCGTGTGTAAATCGCTTGGCAGGCCTTGGTGATTGCCGAGTCGGCACCAAAGGCGGCCACCGCCTCGCGCTCACTGGTGATCATCACCAGCTCGTTCGCCTTCGCGGTCGGGGTGCCATCAGCACCAGGGCCAGGGGTGAAGGTATCGACCAAACCAATGATCGAGGACGACGGCAAGGCGATGGTGCGCGCGCCGGTGTCGACGTTCGTTACGGTAACGCCGTGAAAGAATCCAGCCATGTTTACTCCAGATGCGAAAAGGCCCCGCAGAGCAGGGCCAGGTGGTACAGCGGAAAAGAAATCGCCCCGTTAGTGCGGGGCGTTATTGGGTGTACAGATCGATCCAGCTCGGTGGCTGCGGCCGCTGCAGTGCGTCAGGGAAGGCCTCGACTTGGGGCCAGTCGCGCAGCGCCTGCAGGTACGCCAGAAACTCGGTGAACTGCTCGTTGCTGAGCGTGGTAGGCCGCCCCAGGTCTTGCTCGTCACGGTGCCGGTCGCGCAGCCATTGCCGGGCGGCCAGTTCAGCGTCGCGCCACTGGCGCTCAGCAGCACGGCGTTCGGCCTCGCTTTCTACCTTCACGGAAAACGCGGCATTCGCGTAAAGCCATCCAGGCCTTACCTGCTCACCACAGGCGCGCCATTGAAGGTCAGGGTGATAGCGACCCTCCGGGTCAACATCCGTCGTTTCAACTACGACCCCTTCTTGCACAAGTGCCCACATAGTCATCACCACTGAATAATTACTTGTCCAGCAGCCCCAGCGCCACCGGCGTAACCGGTATAAGCACCAGAACCACCACCCCCAGGGCCAGCGGCCGCGCCACCAACGACCGGAGCTTGGCTTGCGCGAACGCCTGGACCACCGCCAGTACCACCTTGGGTGCCGTAGTTCGAGAACCCAGGGCCAAGCGTGGTATTGAAATCGCCACCAAAACCAAGCCCCCCAGTCCCCCCAGCATTCGCCGTCCCGCTATTGCCTGCGCCCCCTACACCACCAGTTGCAGACAGGTACGCACCAAAGGACGAAGTGCCACCTGTTCCACCCTGGCTGCCGGACTCGGTAGCGCCCGCCCCGCCAGCACCCACCGTAACTGCCACCGACGTGACACCCGACAGGTCTACAAGGCGCTGAGACATACCGCCACCGCCACCACCCGCTGAACCAATCCCAGCAGAGGGCGAAAAGCCACCGCCGCCGCCACCACCAATGACCGTTAGCCAGGCCTTTTTAACGCCCGCCGGAACTGTCCAGGTGAAGACCCCGGCGGTCTTATAGGTCTGCGTCCCGCGAAATGGTCCATGACGGCTGGTAGTGACTTCTTCCCAATCGGTCCAAGTTTTCCCCGAGGTTAAAGTGCGAATAGCTTGCTTAACATCCCCGCCGGCAAGCCCTGCGCTCAAGGTCTGTACCAAGTGACCAGAAGCGCCAAGCCCATCGACCACCATGCAGTGACGCTGGGCTGCATTCCAACCCGATGGCAGGTTCACCAGTCCCGAAGCGGCAGTCAGGTAGTTACCCGGAACCTGAAAACTGTTCATATCCGCTTCAGTGGTGACAATGGCGGAGCCGGCGCCAAAGGACCCGACGGTCAGCATCGCTCCCGCCGCAATATCGGAAGCATTTGTTTGCTTTGGCGTATTCAGGCTGGTCCAAAGCTGCCCCCACTCCGACCATACGCCGTTCGAATTACGCGTACGGATGAAAGCTATCGGGGTATTCGTGTTGACCAGGGAATCCCAAATTTGAGTAGCCATGTTGCTACTCCACCGCTCCATGTGGAAAAGCGTGCCATTGGCAATGGCACCGACACCCAAGCCTGCAGGATAGGTAGGCTTAACGCCGGCGGTGGTGCCAGTGACCATGTACACGCCCGTTTCGCTGACCGAGTCGATATTAGTGATCACGTTATCGGCACTGGCCGCGCCTAGCCCATAACGCCCCATCAGCGCGCGGACAAAGGCCGTCGTAGCCAGCGACGTGTCGTTATCCGTAACAACCGGCGTCGGCGCTCTTGGGTCACCTGTAAACACAGGACTGGCCAAAGCCGCCTTAAGCGCCAAGGCGTTGGTCATGGTGGCGGCGAAGTGCGGATCATCGCCCAGCGCCGCCGCCAGCTCGTTCAGCGTATCCAACGCAGCCGGCGAGGAGGCCACCAGCGCCGCGATAGCGGCTTGCACAAACGCCGTATTGGCCAGCCGCGTACTGTTGTTGCCCGGCGCTTGGGTCGGGGCCGTGGGTGTACCAACCAGGGCCGGGCTGTCGAGCGCCGCCTTAAGCGCCAGGGCCTGGTCGATCTGCGTCTTGGTGTACACGTCAGTCAGGCCATAGCCCGCCACCGTGGTCGGGTTACTCGCCGCCGTTACCCGCCCGTAGGCATCCACCGTGACGCTACGGTAAGTGCCAGCGGCCACACCGGTTCGCCCAAACGCCATTTCATACGCCAGGGCGGTGACGCCCAAGGTAATCGGCGCATCGGTCACCAACTGCCATGCACTGTCGCCATTGACGGTGCCGCGCTCGACCAGCACCAACATGCCCGGCGTCACCTTCGCACTGGCGTCCGCATCGGTGCAGCGGGTCCAGGCGCCGCCCGCGACGACCAGGTACAAGCCGTTGTCCTTGGCAGCGGCTTGGTTCTTCACGAGCACCCGCGCGCCGGCGGTCAGCGCCACGCCGTCGACCGTCTGCAAGCCGCTCAGCGTGATCGGCGCCGTGGTGGCCGCGACTACCGAGTGCTTGAAATCCTGCTTGGCCAGTTCCTCGGTAACCCATTCGCGGGTAGCCAACACAATGGCCGGATCGATCTTGAGTTGCACATTACTGGAACTGCTGACGATCAGATTGAGGCGCACCACCTGGGTACGCCCCGAGCCCTGGCTAAGCAGCGGCTTGAAGGTCGGCGGGCAGTTGGCCACCGCCACCATGTCGCCGTCCGCATCGTATAGAGCGATTTCCCGAATCCACTTGCCGCCCACGTCGGCCGGAATGATCTGCTCGGCGATGATCACTGCCACGTTATTCGGGTCGGCCTTCAGCTGGTTCAGTGGTGCACGGCGCCATTCATTGAGCAGCGACGTTTGCGTGGCCGTCGGCAGGGGGTGCGGTGGGTTTTCCAGGCCTCCCGGGTTACCGTCGCCTACGGCCATTTGCGAGAAGGTCCAAGGGACACCGAGAGCGTCGGCGTTGGCCTGCTTCGCGGCACCGATATTGGTCAAGATCGCGTAAAACTGTGAAGTCTGGTCAACCATAGTTAACGTCCAGATAGTCAATGGTGTGGTCGCGGCCGCCCCGCCCGATTTCGCCGGAGACTTCCAGGTCAACCGCCTCGGGCGGGTACACGTCGAGTTCGTCGCCGTCGTAGTGCGAAGTGGCCAAATAAAGGTTGCCGGTGGTTTCAAGGCTGATGGCCAGTCCGATCATGTGTCGGCTCACCGGCCGGGCGTCATCGATCAGCGCCGACAGCTCCTGATAGGTTTCTTCACTGATGCCCTCCTCGGCTACGCCCACCTTGAGCTCGAAGGTGCCGGGCACGCCCTGCGGCGCCGTCTGCCACCACTCCACCACCTCGATCAGGTAGCCGAACGGCTCGACCACGCGGCGCAGCGCGCCGATGGTTCCTTTGTGCGCGTGGATGTAGAACGACGAGCGAATCACCGAGCGCTTGACCGCCTCTGACCAGCGATCGTCCCAGCGGTCGACCGACCACGCCCAGGCCAGCAGGTACAGTAGGCCTGCCGGGCAGGTATCGGGGTTGTAGAGGCGCCGTAGCATGATCGCTAGGTCTTCGTCGGCGGCGCCCTCCAAGGCAGCCTCCAACGACGTGCGGTTGAGCGGTAGCAGGCTGCGCATTACTCACCCCGCTCGACGACGAAGCTCTCGCACCAGGCCGCCTGGGCCTTGGTTGGTCGGATATCCGCCCAGTCGGGCAACTCGACGCGGGTCACACCGCTGATGTGCAGCTGCGCGTCAATGGCCGAACGCGATACCTCGAAGCCCAACCGGCGCCGGGGGTTGATCCAGGCCGCCAGGCGCGCCCGACACTCGGCGAGCACGCCCTCACTTTCCGGCCCCGTGCTGGCCATGTAGACCTTGGCGTTGATCTGGTACGGCAGAATGTCGGCGCTCTGCACAACCACCCTATCCGCCACCGGCCGCACGTCGTCGTCGTTCAAGTAGGCATCCACCAACGCCAACAGCTCGGCCGAGGCCGTGCCATTACCCTCACGGGCCAGCACGGTGACCTCGACCACCGCCGGCGACGGGCTTTCGGCCGTGGCGTCGGCTACCTGCCCCGATGCGTTACGCGCATGCAGGATGTAGCTGTTTCGCGGGCCTGCCGTGGTCAATCCCTCGTAGACCAGTTGTACCCGCTCGCGCAGGGCGTCGTCTTCCTCGAGCACCTGGGCCACCGGCGGAACCGCCGTCAGATCCTCAGCCTGGACGACCAGGCGCGACAAGCTGACGTTGGCCGCCAGGTGGTCCAGGTCGGCGCCAACGGCATAGGCCAGCATCAGTGCCCTGGCCGCGTCGTTGATCCGCGCACGCATTAGCAACTTGCGGTAGGCGCCGACTTCCAGCAGCTTGGTGACCGGATCGCTCTCAAGGTTTGCGCTCCAGTTGCCGCCCATCAGCTCGCGAAAAGCCGTCAGGTCGGCCTGATACAGCACCTCAAAATCCAAGTCCTCCAGCACCTGCGGTACCGGCAACTGGGACAAGTCAATGGCGCTCATGCACTTACCTCCAATACCACGCTGTCGCCGACGTAGGTGCCGGACAGCGACAGGGTGACCTGCCCGTCCAGCACCGCCACCACGCGCACGCGCTCCAACTTCAGGCGAGGCTCCCAGCGCCCCAACGCGCGTGCCACCTCGGCTTGTACCGCGCTTTTCCAGCCTTCGTTAACCGGTAGGTCGACGTATCGGCGCAGGTTGCTGCCGTACTCCGGACGCATGCGGCGGCTGCCGACGGGCGTGGTCAGAATGTCCTCAATGGATTGTTTCAGATGGGCCGTGCCGGACAGCGGCTGCCCCGTTCGGCGATCCAGTCCGATCATGGGCCTATCCCTGCAGCTGCTCGAAGTCGGGCCGTTTGCGGAGATAGGTGATTGCTGCCGCGTCATCCCCCATCACCACCACTCGCGCTCCTTTCACCAGCAGTTGACGCCAGTCCGGCATCAACAGGATGCGTTCGGTGTACACCTTGTCTCGAAAGGTGATCGGCGTTGTCGATATCGGCTCAGGTGTGACCACCTGCCCCACCACCTCATCGAGGGCCTCTTTTTCTACTTTGGCCATGATTCCTCCAGATATGAAAAAGCCCGCATTTGCGGGCTCGATTCAGTGTTTGTGGTTGGCCGTGTTGCCGGCCGTATCGATGATCCGGCCACCACCGTTGATATCGCCGGTGACCTGCAGAGGTCCTACGATCCTGACGTTACCGGTCAGCGTGATGTTCGCCGACTCAGCCGTGATGGCGTCGTTAGTGAGCACCGCCTTGGTGTCTCCCACCTCAATGGTCACCGTGCCGGACGGCACTTTGATGGTGTAACTGCTGGCCTGCCAGTCGTAGATCAGGGAACCACCGTCATCGAAACGCCAAACCTCGACGCTCTCGCGATTGTCTGGCTGGGCACCGGCGTTGCCGTAGAGGCCCGGCACGAATGTGCCCTGCGCTGGCTCGCCGCTCGGACTGATCAGCACGCCCTGCTCCCCCATGCTGGGCGCCCGCCAGTGACGGGCTTTGCCAGCCGCCTGGGCGTGCCAGCGAACCCAGGCGCTCGTCCAGTTCCCGCCATCCGAAACGCGAACACGTGCCGCCGCGAGGTCGATACCCACCACAGTGCAGGGGATCAGCATGCTGGCCAACATGCGGTCATGCTGAGCCGAGACGTAACTCATGTCATAACCTCCGGCGCCTGGTACTGATGTTCGCTACCGGGACCAGTGTTAGGGCTGAAGCCAAACACCAAACTACCAGGCGGCTGGTTAGGCCATGGCCACTCCTCGACACCCAGATAGATAACCTGCACCCACTCAACGACCCAAACGGCATAGCCATCCAGCTCAGGGCGAGTCCAGTCCCGCTCCGCACGGATAAACTCGGCAAACTCCACTGGCAAGCCCCATGACTGCATCCGCAGAAGCACCGCCAGCTGCGCAGCAACGAATGCCGCCACGTGCAGGCAATTCGCCTCCTCTTGGCCAACGATCACGCGAGCCTCGAACCGCGCCTCCACCGCGACCTCGCCGGTGCCAGGGTCCTTTTCTGCCGCCTCGAACCCCGCCAGCTCGATCACCACCGCCGGCGGCGTGATCGTCCTGATGCCCTCCGGCATAGTCCCGACATAGGCCAGGCCAGGAATCGCTTCCTTGATATGTTCCTCCATGGCAGCGAACACCTGCCCGAGAGGTATCGGATCGTCATCCATTGCCCGACCTCCGCAAATACTTTTGTAGCTCGAAGTTCATTTCCTGCTCCATCACTACCTGCAGGCGCTCGTGCGCTTTACTGGTCCAGGTCTCGAAGTGCGCTCTGGTGTGATCCAGCGAGATCTTCGCCTTGGCCAAGGGAAAGCGGCTGTCGTTCTCTGAGATCCAACCGGAGCTGCGACCTCCGCTACCTGACACTTCGCTGTCGGGATAGTCCTTAGCGTCGAAGTGCTTGCTGGCCGTCCGAATCCAGATGTCTGGGCTGCCGCCGTAGACACGTTTGAAAAACGCGCCTTCGTAGCGTCGCCCTGCCACCGACACGCCCGAGCGGCTCTGTCGCGGCCGGCCAGCTCGACTGGCTTCGATTGGGTTGATACCGAACCACAAGCGGCCCAGCCCATTACTGGAAACCGGGAACGCCTTAAGACGCTGCCGCACTGCGGCAATTGCAATGCGCTCCTGACGCCCTACATCGCGAGCGATGTGCGTCCGAAGCCAGCGGAGAACCTTGTTGATAGCCCGCCGCTGCGCCGCCGCAACCGCCTTGGGGAACATTTGCGCGAAGTCCTGAAAGGCCTTCAAGTCCTGCGGGTCGACCCGCAGCGAGATCATCCCGCCGAGGGCCGACTGCTTGTAGTAGCTGCCAACACTCATGGTGCTTTCCTCAGCACAAGCGCGACCAGGCCATCACCACCCGGCTCACTCGTCACAATGGTGTAATTCCCGCCGCCATCCTCAGGCGGCAGATCAATGAACACCTTCTGCCTAGCCTCGACCCCCGCGTTGTCACCGACCCGGATCACCAAGTGCGGCTCACGCAGGGCCGTGCGAATCTGGCCGAGCTTGGGCTGGAGCCAGGGCGCGGAGAACATGCCGAGCACATCGCGCCCCTCGATCTGCGCCGGATCGCCCAAAACCTCGAAAACGGTGTCGTCAACGTCGGCCAGCAGCTCTCGGAAGGCCATGGTCAGCGCGTCAAACGAATGATTGCACGGGGGCGGGTCACCAAGTGCAGCGGGTTCGACTGGGCCTCACCGGCCACGCCCTTCTTGAATGGCATCACTTCAAGTTGGCTGTAGTACGGCAGACCCTCGGTGTTCACCGTGTCCATATAGTCAGCCGGCGCGAAGCGAGTGATGCATAGCCCCGGCACACCTTCCGGCACTAAGCGCGCTTCGTCGTCGTGCACAAACGAAATGCCCGCAACCTTGCCGCGATAGCGCTCCCAGGTGATGCCGCCAAACTCGAACGATTCTCGACCGTCGGCACGCAGCGCCGAGGCATACTGGGTACCCTCGTAGGTCTTCACGACGCTCTTGTGCTCAATCAGATCGCGCCAGAAGTTCTTGCCGCAGAAGGCTCGCGCCCCCGCAGTAGTTGAGGCGCCCAGCGCTTCCTCTTGCGCATCCAGCGCGTCTACACACTTTACCCGCACCTTGGTGTCCGGGTTGCCCAGCTCCATCGGGATGACAATCGGCTGAAGGCCGAAACGGGCAAAAATGTCGAGGAGCACAGTGCTACCGTCTGCGTCGAGCACGTAGCCGTTCAAAGCGCTCATTCGATGAAATTCGTGGGTTGCATCCAGCTGGCGACGGGCCTTCGCCAAACGCTTATTGACGACATCCTGCACAGCCTGCAACTCGGTTTGTTCACCGAAAGCACGAATGCCCTGGATCTCATCCGCCTTGATTGCGAAACGCTCGGGGAGATGCACTGTGTTGAAGGGCAGCAGGATCCGCTTACTGCCGTTGACCACCAGCCCGGAGGAACCACGCTCACCGGCTGGGACCAAAGCCAAGGTGTCACCATCCTTTTCTACCTGGACGGTCACAGTGGTGACGCCCTCCTCCTCGAACAGCCCCAGTTCGGCCAAGCGACCTGGCACGAACGGTTGCTCGTTGATCGCAGCAGTGAGCGCTGGAACGGAGAATGCGTTGTCTTCGAAAATATCAATGTCGGCCATGAGGCCCTCCAGAAATGCAAAACCCCGCACTTGGCGGGGTCAGGGTGAAGGTGGGTCGCTGTCAGCGAACGATAATGAACTGGGCCGCCAGGGCTTTTTCGCCGTCGGGATCGAGGCCAGTCAGCAACGCCTCGCTCACTTCAGCCAGGCGCACGACTGCACGACCACGGCGCACCACCTCGGAGGACGCGACCGAAGCGAACAGGATGCACTTGGCCGTCTCGCTGCCGTCCTCGGCCTCGGGGCTGTACGGGGCGAATTGCCCGTTGGCGGTGAGCTGGCCGAGCACCTGGCCTGCCACCAGGGCTTCGCCGGGCGCCAGTTCGATCACTTCGCGGGAGATCTTGCCTGCGCCCTCGGACAGCAGGAATTCGCCGGCATGAACCGGCTCTACGTAGGTGTTACTCATGGTCAGGCTCCTCGGCCAGGACGGGATTGGGTGGCCTGCCGGCGGGCAGACCAGATGCTGCTGGGGTTCGGGGTTTTCGCCTGGACCTTCTCCGGCGCGTCATCAGCTGGAGGCAGGCTGTTATCGATCTCGAAGCCCTTGCCACCCCCTACAAGCTTGTCGAACAGACGCGCCCGAACTGCGGTTGCATCCAGGCCGGCCCGGACGTACTCGCCGGTCATCTCGGGCAGGCGGGCTGCAACACAGAGATCCCGCACCGCCTTGGCGCGGGTCAACGCCGCCTGCACCGTGGCTTCGTCCGCCAGCTTGGTCGAGGCGATCAGCGGCTCGACCAGGTTGCTGATACCGACCGCGCTGCAGGCCTGGGTGATCATCAAGGCCAAGGCCGCGGACTCACTTGCGGTAGGCGTCGAGGCGACAGGTTCGGCCTCGGGTTCCGGTTCAACGGGTGCAGCCGGTTCCTCCTTGCTGGCCTTGAGCTCATCCAACAACGCCTGCGGGGTGTTCCGATAACGCGCCATAGTGGAACCTTGCCCCAGGCATGCCTGGACCTTCACGTCAGTGCTGACTTCATCGGCCAGCCCCAGCGCAAGAGCTTCCGAGGCCGTAAGCCAGCTTTCCTCGTTGATCAGTCGTCGCAACTCCGCATCATCGATGTTCGGCGCCTTGGCCTTGTATGCCGCGATCATGGCCTCGAAGGCCTTATCGAGCACATCCGCCACCCGGCGAAGATCCTCGGCATCACCGCCCACCCACGTGTACGGGTTGTGGATCATCAGAAAGTCGCTCGAGCGCATGATCACGCGGTGGGCGCCGCAGACCGCCACACTGCCTGCACTGGCGGCCAGGCCATCAACCCGCCCGGTACAACGCTCGCCCAACCGCCTCAGCGCGTTATGGATGGCAAGGCCCTCGAACAGGTCGCCGCCGTTGGTGTTAAAAGCCACCACGACCGGCGACACACCGTCGTCCACTGCCTTGAGATCCTGGATGAACTGGTAGGCAGTGATGCCCCAGGCACCAATCTCGCCGTAGACATAGACTTCGATGACCTTCGAGTCGGCATCACCTTCCGGCGCCGCAGCGGTGATCGAATACCAATGCCCATCCTCGACTGGCAGGAGGGCCTTGGCCTTGTTGAAGACGCGGAATGGCATCAACGGTCTCATTGTTTCCCCTTCTCATCGGAGTCATCAGGCTCGTCATCAATCGCCGACAAGCCGTTGTATTTGAGGCCCAGGGCATGCGCCCGAGCGATGTCGGTGGCGTTCTCTTCATCGACGATCTCGGCGTCGGTGCCTGACCGCAGGCACATCTCGCTGCGGGAGGTGAAGCCCGCAGCGACTTCAAGCATGCGGGCCTGGACGTCCTGAACCGGCTGGATGTACGCCCAGCCCTGCGGCACCCAGCGTGTACGCTGGTACATACGGCGGTTGAGGGTGTAATCCTCCAGATCCAGCGCCCCAGCCAGAAATGCCATGTCCATCCAGGCCGCCCGCACCGGGCGACACAACTGGTGGACGTAAACCGAAAACTGCAGCTGCTCCAGGCGGCGGCGAAACTCGTTCAGCACCACCCGGATGACGCGGTCGTTGACCCCGCGCATGTCGCCGGTCATCAGCTCATAAGGCAGACCCGCACCAGCGGCGGCAGCCATCAGCTGCTGTCGCATGAAATCGGGGTAGTTGTTGCCGCCGTCAGGCGGGTCGGAGAACTCCACCTGCTCGCCCGGCCCCAGCTCCTGCATCGTGCCGGGCTCGAGAGCCACCATGGGGGTGAAGGCATCGCGGTCATGCACAATGGCTCCGCCTGTGATCATGTCCATGGGCGGAACGCCTCCCGCTTCTGGCGCTGGCTTGCGAACGAAGCCCGCGAACAGGTTGGCCACCTCCTGCCGGAACAGCACCGCATCGTCGTAGTTGTCCAGGCTCCGCAGGCGCTTGAGGATCGGTGCCAGGCGGGGCACCCCTCTCAACTGGCCGGGCTCCAGCGGCTCGAAGATGTGCAGCATCTGCTCAGCCGGGACCCGCACAAGCGGGTTGTAGCCGGCGTTGAGCGAGGCCTTGTCGCTGGGGTGGTTGCGATAACACCAGTAGGCCACCCGACGGCCAATGCCATTGAACTCGATGCCGGCACGGATGGTGTTGCCGGAGCGTGTCATCTCGAACTTGTCGTGTGGCACGAACTCGGGCGCGAGACATTGCACCTGCAGCGGTACCGCCAGGCCATCCTCCAGTCGGCGCGGCCGCAGGCGCACGAAACATTCGCCGGACTGCTCAACCGTGCGCGCCACCAAGGCCTGCTGGCCGTAGAAGTCAGTGCGCTCGTCGGCGTCCGACTCGTCCACCCAGTCTTCCCACAACTCCTGCATGGCTTTGCGCAGGGCTTTGTCGAGCAATCGAGGCTGCGGCGTGATGCCGGTGCCGATCAGGTTGCTGACCCGCTTATCGATGATGTTGGCCGCATATGGGTCATTGCGGACCGCTGCCCGTGACCGCGAGCGCAGATTGCGTAAAGCCGGCATGATCAGGCTGTTTGGCCCCGTGTCTGGGGCATCCCAGCCAGAGGAACGCCGTCCTTCTGCGGCGCCCTCGTAGCTAGCCTTGATCCGCTCGGGTACCAAAAGCCCCGAACGCGTGGAGATATAGCGGCCGCTCACAGCCCCTTACCTCCATGGTGAAGCCGGACCACGCGGGAGCGGGGGCCGGCAGCCTGAGCCAGCTCGGTTCGGATCTGAGCGCGGACCTTCATGAGCTCATCTACTGAGCGATATTCGACGGTGCGGTCGCTGTAGCGAACGATCCGTTCGCCACGCGCAATCGCACGCTCGACAGCAGCGAGTTGTGCCGGGGTATATGCCATGTCAGCGTCTCTTCAGATAGCCGCTGCTGGAGCTGCGGCGTTGCATTGGTTGAGGTGCCGGGCGGTGCGGCGGTGGAGCCGGGCGTGGCGCGGGCCGAGCTGGGGGCGGTGTCGCTGGTACGGGTTCGTCGGCGGCATCACCGTCGTCGTCATCGTGCTCGATGACTGGTTGCTTCGTTGATGTTGGCTCATCAAACAGACTCGCCTGAGCCAGCGCCTGCCGCAGCTTGTCCCAGTCTTGCTCGCCGTATCGATGCAGGCCGAGGTAGTTGGCCATCGCCAGGTTGTACACCATGAGGTCGAGTGCCTCGTTGCGGTCGGCCTTACCCTTGACCCACTCGATCCGCTTGTACCCTTTCACATAGCGAGCGATCTTGCGTTCGGCCACGCACTGCTGGAAGAACTCATCCGGCAGATCCTTGGGGAAATGCAGCGCACCCGGCCCGGACTCGAAGCTGTAACGGTTGTAGATCCAGTCCTTGGCGGTATCGGTACCCACCATCCACAGCTCGGCGCCGTTGCGTTCGGTCTGGCCCTTCCAGGTGACATCCACCAGGGAGGGCCGCTGGGCGATTACCGGCTTGCCCGGCTTGCTCGCCCCTTTCAGCGCAAAGATGTTGCGCCAACGGCGGACACGGGTGAATTGGTAAACCTCATGGGTATGGTGACCACCGGAGTCGATACCGACAGCCACGATGCCCAGGCTCACGCCGCAGGGATGGCGATACCGGACCTTCAATCGCTCGTCCAGCAGATCCCACGTGCGCTGGTCAGCCGGGTCACCGGGGATCACCTGGTGATCGATGACCCAGCGCTCCATGCCAGCACCGTAGCCCTGGGTCATCAACTCCAGGCGATTGGCCTGAACGTCGACCGCGCCGGTGATCACCAGGACACCGACAGGCACGGTACCGAGGACATAATCCTCCTGCAGCGCTCGCGCCTGTAGCACCTCGGCCTTGGTCTGCTCGACCGCGCTGTCCCACACCTTCGCCAGGCGGGTGTTGTAAAACACCTGCATGGGCTCAAGGTCGCCTCGGTCCTGGGCACGCTTGGCCTTCTCGAATTGCTTGGCAAGGTCAGCCCATGAAGTCCAACCGAGCGGGGCATAAAGTGCGTTGAGGTGGAAGCCCACGGTTTCACCATCACCCTGGGCGTGTGACCGCCACTCCCCTTGGGCGAGCATCTCACCCTTGTGATGTTCCTCGATCAGCACATCGCAATCGGGCGCGGAGCACTTGTAGTGGACGGTCTGGAAATCAGCGGAGTACAGCAAGCGCTCCCACTCCAGCACCTGCTTATAACCGCAGGTTGGACAAGGCACGTAGTAATACCGCTGGTCACTCGTCTCGAACAGATCGGCGATGCGTGAGGCACCCTTGATGGTCGGCGAGCTGGAGAAGTAGAACTTGGCATTGCGACCAAAGGTACTGCCCCGCGTCTCGGCAAGATCGACGGGATCGCCCTCTTCATCGACGTCCACGTCCCAGCGGTCAATCTCGTCGCCGTAGATGTAGCGCGCAGCCAGCTCGGCCAGGTTGGAGGCCGAGCCAGCAGTGGTCGCGTACAGCGTGCCGCCCTCGAACTCTTTGGTGTCCATGGTGTTGCGAGCATCCCGTGACCGAGAGGCAGCCACACGCGAATTCAGTTCAGGCGTGGCGGCGATGGTCTTACCGATCCGCGCCGACACCCGTTTGGCCAGGGCCAGACTGGGCAACAACGTCAGGATGTTGGACGGCGCCATGTGGATCAGCGCCCCAATCCAGTTGAGGGCGATCTGCGTTTTCATGAGCTGCGAGGCGACCATCGTAATGACGCGCTTGCAGGGGTGCGCTGGCGACAGGCAGCGCATGGGTTCACGGGCATAAGGCGTCCGTGCTGTGCGGTATTTGCCGGGTTCGGCTGCACCGGTATCACGCGGAATCCGCATGTACTCGTCAGCCCATTCGTCCACCCACAACTCAGGGTCAGGCTTCAGCCCACGGCCATACGCTTCGCGGTACACCTTCGCACCGTCCGCGTATCCGGTGGGCATAGGCTCAGCTCTGTGTCATAGCTCGGTTGAGATCGGCGCCGCTCATCTTCGCCGCGTCGTCGAAGACTCGGCGAAAGGCGCCAGTGAGGCGTTTCTCGACTTCCCAGGAATCGCTCATACCCGTCAGCTCGGCAGCGAGCTGTGGGGCAAGACCGAACACCAGGTCTCGAAGCGTGCGGCCTGCGGCGAAGGCGGCATCCTCCACCGCCTTGCGCTCCACCAGGTTGCCCTGGACCTTGTTGAATTCAGCCTCGGCGAGCTGCGCAAGGAAGTACTCCCGATGCGCCCTCGCCTTCTGAAAGTCTGGCCCCTTGCCGGGCGGCTGAACCGGTGGCTGGACCGCAAGTGTGTCGCCGATTGGTTGGAGGTGGCTGCGCACATCCCGCTCGACCCGGTTTTCTTCATGGCGGGCCGCGACGGCAGCCTTGCTGGGGTCGGCGGATTCAGCCAACAGTGCCTCGGTAGCTTCTACATCGACCTTGCCGTCGCCGGTGAGCACCAGGCGGTCTTGGCTGGCCAGCTTGGAAACGTAGGATTTCGACCATCCGCGTCGGGCAGCGAACTCCGATTTCGTCAGATATTGCATGCTGAAATGTCCAGTTCACCCAATAAATTCAGGGGGTTAACCAGTTCACCGCAGTTCACTAAGCTGGTGAACCACCTGCTAACGAAGAAGCGCGGGTTCCCAGTCCCGTACCCCGGCCATATCGCCAGGGTCCCCGGCTCCACCCAAAAATGCAGGCGGCTCACTGCCCCTGTTCGCCAGCCTGCGGCGGCACCTGCACCAGGCCCAGTCGCTTGGCGGCCCAGCGCTCGTAGAGACTGATAGCCACATCTGCACCAGCCATCGCTGTCAGACAGCCCACTGCAGCAGATGCCCAAATCGATACCCCAAGGGCGTAGAGCAACATGTTGGTGGACAGTCCGCATGCGACGCAGGCGCCAGAACGTAGCGCAAGCCTCCGAAGAAGTCCCCAGCCGCGAGCTCCAGCTTTATCTGCTCGCCACATCTCCCCGGACACGCCACCGATCAGCGACAGCACGATCACCATCCATATCGGTATCTCAGCAAGTGCTTGCTGCTCACTATTCATTCGGTTTCCACCCTTGAGTGTAATTTTGAAGAGGGGTTTTGAGTTGTGGCCTTGGAACGTCAGTCATATCCTGTCTTTCCCCAAAAGGAGAAACGAAATGGATATGAATATCGTGGCGTACTTGGGTGTGGTCTTGGGAGTGCTCAGTGCTTTGATGAACTACATCAAGCTCGACGCTCAAGAGGCAAAACGACTTTGGCAGATCATTTTCCGAGGCTGGGTGTTGGTGTCATTGGCATTTCTGACACAGGCTTACGCACGTGATCTGTACAAAATGCTTCAACCAGGGCAGCCCGTTAACTTGAAAACGATTGTGATTGGGCATGGCCTGATGCTGGGCCTGATCTCTTTTGCCGTAATGCTTCCAATCCTATTCCTTCACTGGCGCAAAACTGATAGCGCCGGGTGAGGCAGGATCGCGTCAATGAAAACCCCGCCAGTTGGCAGGGTCCTCAAAGCACCAACGAATAGGCGTGGGTTGCACTGCACAGCGCTGGTGAGGAAAGCGCCTGAGCGCACTTTTGATATCGTGGGGACTTTTTACATGCCACCGGAAAAACCGAAAAGGGGCAGTTTTCGGTTCGTCGTCATGTGGGGGCTAAGTAGCATCAATGTTGCACACAAGTCGCATAGTGACCCGACGAACGGTCTGTTGGCGAACACGCCCAGCGCGAGCGGATAGGATGCCCAACACCTGTAGGTGCAGCGCTTTAATCCAGTTCCGGTAGGTACGGTCGGCTCCCTCGGCCAGCCCAACCTCGCGCATCTGCTCCCTGACCGTGGCCTGGTGTAGGTAGCGCAGCTCGGCCAACTTGGCCAGCGTTGCCCCGCGTTCATTTCGGCGGTTCAACTCAGCAACAGCCGCATCGATCTCTGCAGCGGCGTGATCCAGGCCAGCGCCTGCAATCAAGATTCGGGCACCGGAAGAGCCGGTGCGCGGTGCCGCCCCCTTCCATTCCATGATCGCCCCCATCTGGCTGCCTAGGCTGGCTTCCAATCCCAACTGCCGACGCTGCTCACCCCAGTGCTGCATAAGTCCGCCTACGAGATGCAGGCGCTCGGCTTGGTCGATCAAATCCGCCATGTCCTGCAGATGCTGGGCCAGCTGCATTTGGCGTTGAAGGCGCCTTTCCATTTCCATCGTCATCGCCATTCCTCCGAAATCAGCACCCGACTCACATTTAGCCAACCCAACACAAACCCAACACACACAAAACCCAATAAATTCAATGGATTGGAAGGGTCTGTGTTTAGTGTGTTGGGTGTGTTGGGTTTTTCGGAGCTCGCATAGAGATTTACCCGCTTTTCGATTCCATCAGTTGGAGTTGATCGCATGCGCGTGCGCGTGCGCGAACCCAACACACCCAACACAGACTGTCGCCAAGCCTCGAATTCCGGGGTTTTAATCTGTGTTGGCTTGCATAAACCAACCCAACACCAACCCAACACACCCAACACACCTACCGGCGTAGTCATGCTGCAACCCTCTTGATATGGTCCCAGGCTTCCACCATCCAGCCCGCGAGCTTTGCTCGCTCGCGCCACTCGCGAACGTTCTTGCCCAGCACGGCCGCATTCATGGATGGGGGCAGGGAAGGATCACCATCGCTGGGCATGAAAAACGCCGCAAAACGCCGGACGTCCTTCCCCGTGGAGCAGTCCGACCAGGGAATTGCCCTCGTCTTCTCCACCTTCGCGCTGAGCATCAACGAGAACTTGGTCTGGCTCATGGCGTGCTCTTTGTTGTGGGCGCACCACTCAATGAACATGGCGTACACATCCGAGGTCAGGCAGCAGCCCCAAAGGCCGTACCCAAGCTCGCCGTTACGCCAGAGGTGGAAGAACGTCTGCCAGGCTGTGCGACTCAACTCAACCAAGCGTTGACGGGCCTCAGTCTTCGGCGGACGCGTGCGCTGGTTGAAATCCTCGAGGTCGACATCCAAGAGCCACCCGTACAAGGCAGCAACCCCACCGTTCGCCAGCTCTTCGGCAATCGCCTTCTGTCGCTCAGGAGGCAGCGTCTGCAGCGGCCACATAACCAGCATCCGGCGGTCGTCTTCGCTGATCGGCCACGGCATGATCTCGTTGCTGAGAAATGCCGAGTTCATATGGTTGGACTCTTCCCAGCCGTTGATGAACTTCGACTCCATGCGCACCGTCTTGCCAGTGATCATGTGCTTGATCTTGCCGACCTGGTTGTAGCGCTGGTCGCGGCTCACAACCTCTTCGAACACAGCCCACAGCTTGCCGCTTTGCCACGCGTTGAAGTTACCTTCCAACTGCGCCTGGCCAACCGTTGCGCTGTACCGACCGTACAACTCGCCCATGATGTCGGCGAACAGCAGGCTTTTGCCCGAACCTTCCATAGTTGAGTGGAACAGGATCGCAGTGTCCATTTTCGCCCCCATGTGCTGCAGCGGGTAGGCCAGCCACTTGACCAGCCAGTCCAGCGCCTCAGCGTCATTGTTGCAAAGGAACGCGATCAGCCAACGCAGGTTCTCGCAAGCGGTATCGTTGCGAACCGGTGTAAGCGGAAGGCCCTCGAAGGTGTTGATGTAGATCGCCGGATCCTTGGTCATCGTCGGGTCGAACACGATATGGTCAACGTCTACAACTCGCCGATCCGGGCTGTTCAGCCAGAGTTGATAAGCGTCACCCAGGGCCATCTTCACGCTGCCCTCAGGCAGGCGCCGCTTCTTCTCGCGATCCCAGGCCTCTTTCGTACCATCGATGTAGATGTACCGGTCGAGCGGTTCCAGTTTCAGCGCCCCACCCTTCTTACTGGACATCTTTCGGGCCTGTTCAAGCTCAGTCACCTGCTCGGAAGCAATGAGCTTCTTGCCGGTACGCTCTATCCACTCCTTGGCCAGCGGCTTGCCAACCAGAGCTTCGAAGCCTGACCGCTTCATCGCCCGCCCCTTGTCCAAATCCCACACGCTGGTAGTGCCTTCGACCAAGGCGAATCGGCGCATTGCGACATCGATATCCAGGGCGTCACCCCCTGCCCCCCCTTCGGCCGAGGAGCCGGCCGGGCTGGGCGCTTCATCATCCGATGGGGCGTGGGGAAGGTGCTCGGCATCGCTGGCCTCGAGCGGAGGCAGCTCGGCCTGCTCGACCACCGAGGGGGCAAGGGGGAGTTCGCCCAATGGTGGCGGCGCGGGAGGACGGGACTTCGCATCGATGCCGAGGATCTGCGCCGCTGCCTTGATCGCAGCCTTCTGGTCGCCGTCGTGCATCAGGATGCAGAACACATCGAAGGCGTCGTTCTTATGTCCGTTCGCCAGCGGGTCCGAGGTGTGATGCGAGTAGAGCTTGCCATCCTTGATCGTCACGCCGGGCAGACCTGAGCTGCTGTGCGGGCTTAACCACTTACCGTCGATCCGCTTGTAACCCTGCGCCTCAATCATCGTGGCGATGTCATGGATGCGGTTGAACTCAGGGATGACGTCGGGTAGCCGGTCACCGGTTCGCGCTGAAACTGGAGAAGGCCTGGCGGCCGGACGAGCTGCCGGAGCTGGTGTTGCCGCCTTCGGCCTCCACGGGCAAACGGCCTCGCCCTTGGGCTTGAACGCATCCCAGTCCTGCCAGATGGCCAACAAATCGGCCGGCAACTCAGGCAAGCCTTCTGCAGCCGGAGGGGTTCGCCATGTGTAGGGTTTTCGAGTGCCAGGATGAATAGATGGCGGCAAGACGTCCTGCACCAGGCCGCCGCGCAGCTCAAAGACAGTCACTTTCTTGAAGGGGTCAGCCGCCATCCGGAAAGCCGCCTCGCGGGTGGAGTCGCCCTCTTCCATGGCAGCTTTCACTTGCGCCATGAGGCCTTTGTAGATGGTACCGTCGGGGTCATTCTTATTCGGCCACACCAACGCGTGACGGCTCAACTCCACGCCCTTGGGGACGCGGAACATCACACGAAATCGCTCAGGATTGCCTACAGAGGTCGGGAACGCGTCTGCCAAAGCGTCTACATCGAGCCCCAGCGTTTGCCGCAGGACCAGCCTTGTCAGCTCAACATCGTCAACGTCAAGCGAGCAGACACCACTCGGCCCGAGCACAACACCGAGGTTGTGGCTCGGGTTCGCAGACCAGAATGCTTCAGCTTTCGAGGCCTCAGTGAAATAGCCGCCGGGCTTGTTCCAACCGGCTCCCTTCGGCCCCTTCTCGCCTGGCTCAATAGGAACCAGGGCGAGATCGAAGGTTTCAATGTAACGCCGCGCCCAATCAGCTGTAGCGCGAGTTGGGCGCTCGCTCATCGCCGGCGCTCCCGTAGGCTTTGGCAATCGATACAGGTCTCACAACCCGCGACCGACTGCTGACGGGCCAGTGGAATCGCCTCGTCGCAGTCCTCACAGAACTGGGCGCTTGGCTTTTCAGGGAGTCGCGCAAGGCGCTGCAACGAGAGCTGCAGGAAGTACTCCGCGTGGTCATTCGCGAAATCGACGGCATCAGCCATGAGCTTCGTCCTCCATGGCCTGGCGGGCACCCGCCATGATCGCCAGGACCTGGCGGATTACATCCATCCCGCGATACTCGAGATCCAGCACCTCAGTCTCTGTCCAGACGTTGTCGGCGGCACCATCGTGCAGACTACCGACGAATTCACTGGACTCTTCCAGCAGCTTGGCAACCGCCTGCAGTGCTTCATTGGTCGCCGGCACGGGTTCCGGCCGATACCAGACGACACCGGCCGGACGGACGAGGGCATCAAGCAGCCGCGTATCTTTTGTCCAGCGGACGATCTCCTCGATCTCGTCCGGGCTGGGCCAGCGCCGCTCTTCCGTTGGGTGGAGTTTCTTCTGCAGGGTATCAACGTCCATGACCATATCGAAGGCCAGCTTGGTGATACCGCCGTGGTAGTCGCGACCGGCGCGGTAGAGCGCCTGCCGCAAGGCGAGAACCGGACCAGCGTCCGGCAGTAGATCAATGCGACTCATAACCGTAAATCCTCGGTTTACGGTGTAGCCATAGGGTTAGGTAGGACCTATCCTACAACTACGACCTGTGTGCGGTGCCTCACGTGCTGTACGGGCATTGCATGCGGTAACAGTCATCCGGCTGAACTTGTGAGAGAGAGCACCGGGTGACGAGAGTGTTGGCGTTTACGCCTTCATAGCTGGGCCGGGAGGTGAGAGTCCTGGCTCAGCGTTCTTACTTTTTTCCTTGCCGTAAGTATCCCCAGTCAATGTCCGGTCGAAGCGATTCACAGACGATCTCCCCTCCTGTTTCACGATCCAAACAGACTGCCAAACCCGCACTGGCGCGACGGTTCCCGTAGGCCACCTGTTTCAGCTGGCCAACCGATGTTCCGCAGCGGCGTGCGAGGGCATCGAGCCCCTCCTTGTCCATCGTCTTTAAGTACTCGCTAAGCGTCATAGACACCTCCATTGGCGACCAGATTAGCAATTGCTAATTATGAAGGCAATAGCAACTGGTAATTTACTGTTTGCTAACGGAAAGCAATCATCGCGGCATGGATATCAACGAAAGGCGTATCGCCTCCCTCCGCACGATCATGGGTACCCTGAGCCAGAAGGAATTCGCCGAGGCTCACGACCTGGATGCGTCGTATCTGTCACAACTGCTTAACGGCCACCGCAAGTTGGGGGAAAAGGCTGCGCGTAATCTCGAGCTCAAGATTGGGCTTGTAGCAGGGATGCTGACATCTCCTCCAACGGAGGAACCCTCAACCGCAGCCCCAACCAACGTGGTTCGTCTGCCCACCAGGGCGGCAAAAGACAAGAACTTCGTGCTGATCCCGCATCTCGATATCGCGGCGTCGATGGGGCATGGCAAGGCAGCCCCGGAAATGCACATTGAAGTCATCCGCGACATGACGGTTCACCTCGACTGGCTGAGAATGCAAGGCCTTACCTTCTCGAAAGTCGATAACCTAGCCATCATCACAGGCGACGGCGACAGCATGTCTGGCACATTCGCTGACGGCGACGCCCTGCTCGTTGATCGTGGGATCACCGAGGTGAAAACCGACGCCATTTACGTCTTCACCCTCGACGGAGACCTCTACATCAAACGCCTGCAGCGCTTGATGGGAGGACAGCTGCGAATGATCTCCGACAATCCCATCTACCCTCCGATTACCATCGACGAATCGATGATCGAGCGCATGCATATCCAAGCCCGCGTCCTGCTGGCCTGGAACGCCAAGAAGCTCTGACGGCCCCCGCGTTGTCTCCTACCGGTGATCTTCTGGGAGCAACGACGCCCTGCTAATTTAGCATTTGCTATTGCTCAATTAATTAGCCTTTGCTAATTTCATCCCCGTGCCCACTCTCACATCAAGGACACGGAAGAATGAAATCAGCACAGCACAACGGATCGGTAGCGATCCTTATCCACCCAGCCACCTGCAACAGCCTGGCGAAAATCCAAGCCTTCCAACGCAGCACTGGTTTGCAATTGGTCGTCACGCTGGATGGCAAAGCTCACGCCGTACCTTTCAACGGGGGTGTAGCATGAGCGAGTTCCAGATCTCCCTCCGCCAGATCATGCTGCTCCAGCGCACCCTGGATAACGGCGGCACAGCGACCTGCAAGCTGCAGCGCCCCGAAGCCACCGTCGACGCACAGATCGAAATCGAAAACGACACCACGCACCACTGCATAAAGGTGACCGTGGGGCCGCTCTGCAGCAGCCTCAGCCTTCCACGCGCGCTCTCCACCAAGTGCCAATCCTTGCGAGACTTCGTACAGGATTTGGCCAACGGCCGAGCTGACACCGGCGCCCAATCGGAAGAGGCGCTGGCACTCATGGAAGCGCAGGTCTGCGTCGAAGAGGTGCTACAGACCGGTCAAACCGCCTACGTCATCTCCACCGTCAACCGCCAACTCCCACTCGGCGCCGTTGTGACCAACGACCAGGGCGATGTGTGTGTCGCTGTAACCGGTGCCAGCAAAGAGCACCTCGCTGCCGCGGTGCGCGCGAGGCTCCAGCCCGGCCCCGACGATCTTGGGAAATGTGCATGAGCACCCTGGAACAACTGCGCAGCGAGTTTTCCACGCCCTGCCCGACGTTGTCCGCTGTGAGGGAGCGCTACTTCTCCCACATTGGCTCGGATCGGCGGTTCAAAGAACTGATTAGTAAGGGACGGATTGATCTTCGCGTGAGCAAGCTCGACTGCTCTAAGAAAGCCTCATACGTGGTGTACCTGCACAACTTGGCTGAATACCTCGACCGGCAGGCAGAACGCTCTCCCCGATCCGCTTGAACCAGGCGGCCCCGGCCAGCAGGGGCACCCAGCCCGCCACCGACTCTCACCTTGCCCGGTGGCGGGCCATCTCGGAGCACAGCACATGCAACCGCATCAACAAGTACTTGCCATGGCCATCGTGTGGCTTATCAGCCTCATCGCCCTGACCATCATCATCCCAAGAATGCGCCACCGCGCCTTCACCCGTGGCCTGGACACAGGCAGGCAGCAACAACGAGCGGACCTCAAGCTGCAGATCAAAGGCCTGCAGGATGATCTGGACGAGGCCCGGATCCAGTCCGAGGCTGGCCAGCGTAAGCACCACCTGGCTGTCGCCAATCTCAAATCCAGTATCGCCGAGCTGGAAGCCCGCATCATGTCGTACACCGGCTTGCCAGTGACCAAGGCAGACTACGAGTGGCTGGTCAGCGCCTCGTCGACGATGCGCCTGGCTCAACGCACGTTCAAAGCCCTGAAAACCGATGCGGAGGCAGCCCGAGCAGGCGCCCAGGCAGACTTTATTGACGAGCTGGCCAAGCGGATCCACGCCCAACTGCGCAGCACCCCGACCTGCGCTGCTAGCACAGGAGCTGCAGCATGAGCCAGACAAGCGAGAAGCTCGAGCAGGTACTGCGTAAAATCAAGCGGTGCCTGGCACTCTCACGTAGCGCCAATGAGAACGAAGCTGCTACCGCGCTCCGGCAAGCCCAAGCCCTCATGCGCAAGCATCGACTTACAGAGATGGATGTTCGACTCAGCGACGTCGGCGAAGTCGAGTCCACAGTATCCCGCTATGTCCGGCGCCCTGTATGGGACAGAGATCTCGCGAGCTACGTTGCCGACGTTTTCGGCTGCCAATCACTCCGCTATCGGCATTACGATTGGACTAGAGGCCGACTAGTAGAGCGAGCAACTTTCGTAGGCATCACTCCGGCTCAGCACATTGCCGTGTACGCGTACGAGGTTCTGCTCGCCAAGGTAACTGCAGCCCGTAAAGAGTACGCATCCGGCGTCCGCTCCGGCAGGTTTCGCAGCCCATACACAGCGGAAACTGCAGCCGATCATTTCGCTGTTGCCTGGGTCTGGGGCGTGCAAAGCAGACTCCGCGCACTGGTTCCCCAAGGCGAGGATGAGCCCCCACTGCAGAATAAGAGTGACGGGCAGGATCTTGTCACCACAAACGCCCATGACCAGATGCTCATTCAACAGTTTCTGGCCAATCAACAGATTGGCAAGGCTCGCAAACAGCCAGACAGGGAACTAGATCTTGACGCGCAAATCGCTGGAATGCTCTCCGGAGCCCGTACCGAGATTAGCATTGCATTGGCGTCCGGCGGACGAGCGACCCAGCAGCTATCGGACAAATCAGGGAGCGCCCTGTGATGACCAAGATAGATTGTGGCCAGCATTTTCTCCCATGCCCGTTCTGCGGCAGCCCACCCACTCGATTCACTATTGAGGATGACCGCGATCCCAACCATGGCGGCGACGTGATTAGGTGTAGCCGCTGCTACGCCTCTTCTCGCGTCGTTTTCGGGGAGAAAGCGGACCTCCCGGACTTGTGGAACTGCCGCGCAGCCAGTCCCCCCGCTTGGCTCGGCCAGGCCGGGCTGTACCGCAGTCGATTTGACGCAGTGCGCAACTGCGAGCAGTCCATCACGGCGGTATCAATCAACGAACTGTTCGAGCTGGCCAGCAAACAGCTTCTCAGGCAGCTCCGTGAGGGCCGCCCACATGCCTAATCCAACACGCACCTGGCAGTTGATCAGCCTTGCGCTCGCGGTGGCGCTGCTCGCCACCTTGGTCAAGCTGTATCGCAGCAGCGCCGTCCACCCCACCGATACAGGCACGTTATCGACTGTAAACAGAGCCACGAACCTTGAGCACCTGGCGCTGAGCCCTCACGCTCACACAGTCCATAAGAGGTATTCGCTGTGATCGACACATCGATCTACATCCCTAACACTCGCACGCCCAAGGGCATGCAGCCAATGCTTCGACCCGCTATGTCGTTCATCTGCGACATATGCGGTAAGGCTCGCGTGAAGGGCAATCACGACCAATGCTCCAAGACCCGCCAAGCGGCCGGCTTCATCATCAGCCGGAGGAACAGAGCATGAGCACACCACGCTGGGTACTGATCAATCGCGCTGCCGAGCTGACCGGCTACTCCGAGGATGCCATTCGCCACAAAGTGAAGAATGGTACCTGGGCACAAGGCCGCATCTGGCGGAAGGCTCCAGACGGCCGTATCACCATAAACATCGCAGAGTATGACAAGTGGGCCGAGAGCGCATCCCAAGTGGCCTAGAGGCCGAACTGGCTAAGCACACCGGTATTGAGATTCACGGTGGCAATTTGCGGATTGTCTTCATGTGGCGCCGGATTCGCTGCCGCGAGTCTCTCGGTTTACCGGTAACCAAAGCCAACATCAAACACGCTGCCCTACTCAGGGCGGCAATTCTTCACGAAATCAAAACCGGCACTTTTGAATACGGCCGGCACTTCCCGAATTCGAAGCACGCAGCAAACTACTGCAATGCGAAGGACGAACGTCTGCAAGCTTTGGCAGAGCGTTACAAGCCGCTGAAAGCTATCGATCTCACGCCCATGACGGAGGAAAAGTACGCTTACGCCATCGACATTTGCGTTGATCTGGTGGGCGGGGATCGACTCGCCGGTATCCTGCTACCTGAAGACATTCATGTCCTTCGAGCCCGACTGATTGAGACACGGGCGCCATCTACCGCAAACCACTACCTCGCGACGTTCGCAGGATTTCTCACTTGGTGCGAGAGCAACAAATACTGCATCGCGGGCCTCTCTGCTGCTTGCACACGCTTTGCGATGAGCGATAAGGAACCAGACCCGCTCACCCATGATGAGTTTGACCTTCTGATCTCGAAAGGCTGTCTGCACTCCCAAGACGCCGCAGCGATCACCCTAGCGGTGTACACCGGCCTCCGACCCGGTGAGCTCTGCGCACTAGCCGTAGAAGACATCAATTTACAGGCGAGAGAGATCGAAGTGACAAGGGCGATCACCGCGAACGGCACCTTTAAAATTCCCAAGACAGGCAAACCGCGTACCGTGCTGCTGATGGAGCCAGCCATCGAAGCATGTCGGGTTCTGATGGGAATTGTTGCTGGCCATCCAAAGCGAAATATACGCGTGTATCAGAACCGTCACGAATGGCGAGAGGAGTCAGTTACCCCTCTACTGTCGCCAGTGACACAGGCGAGGAAGCGGGGGATCAATGAGTGGTTCGTGTCCACAGCCTGGAATACGAAGTGGGCGTCAATCCAGCGCAGAGCGGGCATCAGACCACGTCGTCCCTATCAGACCCGCCACACCTACGCATGCTGGTGCCTAACAGCGCGAGGCAATCTGGCATTCATTGCTAAACAGATGGGGCACAAAGACTTCACTATGCTTGTGGAAGTTTATGCGAAATGGATGGACTCTGAATCCGACGAAGAACTTAGCCGGATCTGGGAAGGAATTAAGGGGAGAAACATAGCGGCTACTTGAGTAGCCGCAGACGATCTTCAGTCCGTGATTTAATATCTTTAGATATTTCTTCTTTCGCATCGGCAACGAGATTGCTCAGGGCGAACGAGTGCACATCATATATCTGGAAAGGCAGAAGCAGCACTCTGTAGCATCCCAGGGCGAAAAAAGCAGAAGACATAACCACCAACACTGTTACGACTACTTCCGGAATGCCTTGAGCCTTTGCCTTACTAGCAACCATTGTTAAAACGCAAAAAAGCAGGCACATCAAGAACGCAAACAAGGTATTCATTTGCGACATAAGCATATATCGCGTCTTATGGGCATACAGTGCAGTTTGCTCATAAGACATTTTACTAATGAACTGACTCCGACCAGAGAACAACATCGCCGTAATGACAAACCCCATGATCACGCCGTCAAATGCAATAACAGCATTCAGGAGATTGTCATCAACAAAGCCTGAACCAAAATAGCCCAGCACTCCACCAATGACTAGAACCGCAAAGTTCCAAGCAAGATAGATGCCATTACCCGCCCCGGACTTAGCCACATCTGCGAGTTCATCCCTCACCAGCTTCGCGTTTCTTACTTCTTCGGGAATTAGGTATAAATATTTCATTGTCTGCCAGCGCTCCAGATTCGTCCAAAATCCTTTTCCCATCTGCTCCGGGCGTGCAAAGCTCTTCCAAGTAGAGCACCATTTTACGCTTTAGTTCAGCTTGACTGGGGTTACGCCCCCCTACGTCTTCGACATGAACCGTTTGCTTGATTTTAAATTTGGACAGTCCTCTGATTGAGGACCCATCGCTGAGGTGGATGATAACACTCTCAACCTCATCCTGCTTCTGCGCCTCGTCGTAAGCTTCGATTACCTTCTTCGTAGGCAGTTTGTCCTTTGACCGCCAGTCTACTGTCATCAATCCAGACGATGGCATATAGCCACGAACATTAGAAAGTAGGCCTATCAATGCGCTTTGGCTATTTGGATCCACCTGAGTCACGCCCACAGTGAAGCCCACAGCGCCACCCGCGCGGTCAATCTCTTTCGATAGTTGCTTTGTAACCGCATCTGTCATAAAGAAAGTGCCCTTTCGTCCCAACCCAGCCTTGCGCGCCATTTTATTTAGATAGCGCTGGATATTATAAACCCCGCCAGTACTCCGTGTACTTTCAACAATGGCTGAATGTCCATAGGCAAGCACATGAGCGATATGAATAAATTCCCGCTTCTCGCCATCATGATCAACGTGCCCAGCCATATCTACAACCGCATTTTCCTTGTTCGGATCAGGCGTCAAGGTCTGGGGAATCACACCTGGCTCGTAGGACCAAACTTCAAAAATGCAAGTTTTATCGTCCAACTCTTGATAGTTATTGAAAAATGTACAGAGATCGGGAATGAATTCGTCGTCTATTCGGGTACCCGTCTCATCCATCCGTTCACCTACCGTAGTAAATGTATCAGCCAGCAACTTCATGAGCACAGGGAGTGTATTATCGTTACCGTCCTTAAGCTCTGAAAACTTCACAGGCTTCAGCTGTAGCGTCCGGCTAATGAGTTTTTTTTCTGAATCGGTCATGCGGGTCCCTTTGAGCACATCGCGAACGCCATCCCACTGGCTGCTGCAAGCGGAGGAGTGAAAATTCGGGCATCATAGCCGCACCCTTGGGCTATGACGAGTCCAATGATAGCCAAAATGCTGGCACTCTCGGGGCAGGAACCAATGGTACAATGCCCCATTTTTGCCCCACCATTGACCGAAAAACTCGCCAAGCCATTGATGAATAAAGCAATTTCGGACTTCACCGCACACACCCCGATGATGCAGCAGTACTGGAAGCTGAAAAACCAGCACCCGGACCAGCTGATGTTCTACCGCATGGGCGACTTTTACGAAATCTTCTATGAAGATGCGAAAAAAGCCGCAAAACTGCTGGATATCACCCTGACCGCGCGCGGTCAGTCTGCCGGCCAGTCGATCCCCATGTGCGGAATTCCGTTCCACTCGCTGGAAGGTTACCTGGCCAAGCTGGTCAAGCTCGGCGAGTCGGTGGTGATCTGCGAGCAGATCGGTGACCCCGCCACCAGCAAGGGCCCGGTGGAGCGTCAGGTGGTGCGCATCATCACCCCAGGCACGGTCAGCGACGAAGCGTTGCTCGACGAGCGCCGCGACAACCTGATTGCCGCACTGCTGGGGGACGAGCGCCTGTTTGGCCTGGCGGTGCTGGATATCACCAGCGGCAACTTCAGCGTGCAAGAGATCAAAGGCTGGGAAAACCTGCTGGCCGAGCTTGAACGCATCAACCCTGTCGAGCTGCTGATCCCCGACGACTGGCCCCGCGACCTGCCGGCCGAGAAACGTCCAGGCGCACGCCGACGTGCCCCTTGGGACTTCGACCGCGACTCGGCACGCAAGGCGCTGTGCCAGCAGTTCGCAACCAAAGACCTCAAGGGCTTTGGTTGCGACAAGCTGACCCTGGCCATCGGCGCCGCCGGCTGCCTGCTGACCTACGCCAAGGAAACCCAGCGCACCGCCCTGCCCCACCTGCGCAGCTTGCGCCATGAGCGCCTGGACGACACCGTGATCCTCGACGGGGCCAGCCGTCGCAACCTGGAACTGGACATCAACCTGGCAGGCGGCCGCGACAATACCTTGCAGTCGGTGATCGACCGCTGCCAGACCGCAATGGCCAGCCGCCTGCTGACCCGTTGGCTGAACCGGCCGCTTCGCGACCTCAAGGTCTTGCAGGCGCGCCAGGATTCGATTCGCTGCCTGCTCGATGGCTATCGCTTCGAAAAACTGCAGCCCCAGCTCAAGGAAATTGGCGATATCGAGCGGATCCTCGCCCGTATCGGCCTGCGCAATGCCCGCCCGCGGGATCTGGCACGCTTGCGTGATGCCCTCGGCGCCCTGCCCGAACTGCAGAACGCCATGGCCGAGCTGGAAGCCCCACACCTGGCGCGCCTGGCGGCCATCACCGGCACTTACCCGGAACTGGCCAGCCTGCTGGAGCGGGCAATCATCGACAACCCGCCAGCGGTTATCCGCGACGGCGGCGTACTCAAGGCCGGCTACGACAACGAGCTGGACGATCTGCTGGCGATCAGCGAAAACGCCGGCCAGTTCCTGATAGACCTCGAAGCCCGCGAGAAAGCCCGCACCGGGCTTGCCAACCTGAAAGTCGGCTACAACCGGGTGCACGGCTACTTCATCGAATTGCCGACCAAGCAAGCCGAACAGGCCCCGGGCGACTACATTCGTCGCCAGACCCTCAAAGGGGCCGAGCGCTTCATCACGCCGGAGCTCAAAGCGTTCGAGGACAAGGCGCTGTCAGCCAAGAGCCGTGCCCTGGCCCGCGAGAAGATGCTGTATGACGCGTTGCTCGAGACACTCATCAGCCACCTTGCACCGCTGCAGGACAGCGCGGCAGCGCTGGCCGAGCTGGACGTGCTGAGCAACCTGGCCGAGCGGGCGCTGAACCTGGACCTGAACTGCCCGCATTTCGTCGAAGAACCTTGCCTGCGCATCGAGCAGGGGCGCCACCCAGTGGTCGAACAGGTACTGACCACGCCGTTCGTAGCCAACGACCTGGGCCTGGACAACAGCACCCGGATGCTGATCATCACCGGCCCGAACATGGGTGGTAAATCTACCTACATGCGCCAGACCGCACTGATCGTGCTGATGGCGCACATCGGTAGTTTCGTTCCGGCGGCCAGCTGCGAACTGTCGCTGGTCGATCGCATCTTCACCCGTATCGGCTCCAGCGACGACCTGGCAGGAGGCCGCTCGACGTTCATGGTCGAGATGAGCGAAACCGCCAACATTCTGCACAACGCCACTGACCGCAGCCTGGTACTGATGGATGAGGTCGGCCGTGGCACCAGCACCTTCGACGGCTTGTCGCTGGCTTGGGCGGCTGCCGAGCGCCTGGCGCAGCTGCGTGCGTACACGCTGTTCGCCACGCACTACTTCGAGTTGACCGTCCTGCCGGAAAGCGAACCGCTGGTGGCCAACGTCCACCTGAACGCTACCGAACACAACGAGCGCATCGTGTTCCTGCACCACGTGCTGCCTGGACCCGCCAGCCAGAGCTACGGCCTGGCCGTGGCGCAACTGGCGGGCGTGCCGTCGCCGGTCATCCAGCGTGCGCGCGAACACCTTGGCCGGCTGGAGACCAGCAGCCTGCCCCACGAACAACCCGTGTCGAAAAAAGCCAAGGGCGAGCCACAAGCACCGCACCAGAGCGACCTGTTCGCCAGCCTGCCACACCCGGCCATCGAGAAGCTGGGCAAGCTGGACCTGGACGACATGACCCCGCGTCAAGCTATCGAAATGCTATATCAACTAAAGAACCTGTTATAACGGCGTCCACTACAAGCTGGTAGAATCCGCCGCGGTTTGCTGGTGCTGCAGGTTATTAGCCTGGCCTGCAGCCACATGCCCGTAAACCGCGCGGCCCTGAGAGGAAGGGCCGCCGCCGTTGCCTGAGGAGAGAACTAGAAATGACCTTCGTCGTCACCGACAACTGCATCAAATGCAAATACACCGACTGCGTGGAAGTCTGTCCGGTGGACTGCTTCTACGAAGGCCCGAACTTCCTGGTCATTCACCCGGACGAGTGCATCGACTGTGCACTGTGCGAGCCTGAATGCCCGGCCCAGGCCATCTTCTCGGAAGACGAAGTGCCTGCGGGCATGGAGAACTTCCTTGAGCTCAATGCCGAGCTGGCGGAGATCTGGCCGAACATCACTGAGCGTAAGGATGCCCTGCCTGACGCCGAAGAGTGGGATGGCAAGCCCGGCAAGATCGCCGATTTGGAGCGTTAATCGCCCGGATACGAAAAAGGCCCGCAACGGGCCTTTTTTCATTTTCTGCGGGCGAAAAAAAGGGGCGGTTTGACCCGCCCACATTTTTTTCCGTAGTCCCTGCTTGTCCTGAACATCGTCCTGATGAATCGCGTCTTGCGATGTCCTTGGCGCTCTTCCTGAACGCCTGTGCATGTCCGTGTGCACAGTTCGAATACTAACGACTTCTGTAGGCCAGGCAACCGCGAACCCTCACAAGACATTGCCGTGGACACATTTCCACATATCCAAAAAGTTCAATTATTTCAGCGGTTTGAGAAAAAAGCGGATCTGGAAACGACAATGATTTACTGGTTGTTACGTGTATGGCTTACACAACAAGTAAGCAAAGGCTTACACGCAGTGCATCAGGGGTAGCAAGTTACATATTCCTCGTACCCAGATAACGGCCGGCCGCCATGGCCTGCGCACCAAACGAAAACGCCCCGAGGTCATCGGGGCGTTTTGCATACTGGCATTGAATGCTTACTGGAACAGCGACTCACTGGACAAGCCATTCTTCTCCAGGATCTCACGCAGGCGCTTGAGGCCCTCTACCTGGATCTGCCGCACCCGCTCACGGGTAAGGCCGATTTCAAGGCCTACATCTTCCAGGGTGCTGCTCTCATGCCCCCGCAGACCAAAACGGCGTACCACCACCTCGCGCTGCTTGTCGGTGAGCTCGCCCAGCCACTGATCAATGCTCTGAGACAGGTCGTCATCCTGCAGCAGTTCGCACGGGTCGGTCGGCCGATCGTCGGTGAGTGTATCGAGCAGGGTCTTGTCCGAATCCGGCCCGAGCGAAACATCCACCGACGACACCCGCTCGTTCAGACCAAGCATGCGCTTGACCTCGGCAACGGGCTTTTCCAGCAGGGTGGCAATCTCTTCGGGGGAAGGCTCGTGGTCGAGCTTTTGGGTCAACTCCCGCGCCGCACGCAGGTAGACGTTGAGCTCCTTGACGACATGGATCGGCAGGCGAATGGTGCGGGTCTGGTTCATGATCGCCCGCTCGATGGTCTGGCGGATCCACCACGTCGCGTAGGTCGAGAAACGGAAACCGCGCTCTGGGTCGAACTTCTCGACTGCTCGAATCAACCCCAGGTTGCCCTCCTCGATCAGGTCAAGCAAGGACAGGCCGCGATTCACGTAACGGCGGGCAATTTTCACGACCAGGCGCAGGTTGCTTTCGATCATGCGCTTGCGCCCGGCTGGATCGCCCTTCTGCGACAAGCGCGCGAAGTGCACTTCCTCTTCCGGCGAAAGCAGAGGCGAGAAACCAATCTCGTTGAGATACAACTGGGTGGCATCGAGCGCCCGGCTGTAATCGATATATTTATGCTGCTTGAGCGTAGAGCCTGATTTAGCCTTGGTCCGAACCGACGGTACAGCAGGTTCGTCTGACACCACATCCGTTTCCAAAACGATGCCCGTCTCCATCAGGAGCACGTCATCGTCGATGTCAAACTCCGGCGCTTCTTTATTGAGAGCCATTGTTATAGTCCTTTGCTGAGTTCGAACTCAGACTCGAGCGGCGCCTGCATCCCTGGCATCGCTGGAGCCTCTCCCCTCTACCTCAGAGGAACAGGCCGGGAACAACAATCAACGACGTGGCAGGAACTGGAGTGGATCGACGGGTTTGCCCTGGCGGCGAATCTCGAAATGCAGCTTCACCCGATCAGTGCCCGTGGACCCCATTTCAGCAATCGACTGCCCTGCCTTGACCTGCTGCCCCTCCCGAACCAACAGCCTGCGGTTGTGACCGTAGGCACTGACGTAGGTATCGCTGTGCTTGATGATGATCAGTTCGCCGTAGCCCCGCAAGCCACTCCCGGCGTAGACCACCGCACCATCAGACGCAGCAAAAACAGGCTGTCCCAAATCACCGGCGATATCAATGCCTTTATTCAAACTACCGTTTGAAGCGAATTTTCCAATCAGCACGCCATTTGCAGGCCAGGTCCAACCGCCCACCGCGCGCTCTGCGGCGGGCACCGTGGTAACCACCGGAGTAGGCGTGGTTCGCGTTGTTGGCGTCGTTTTCCCGCCGCTGGCGGGGGTCGTAATAGGTTTTCCAACAGGCCGACGAATGACCGTCGTCTTGCTCGAAGAAGAGGGGCTGGACACCACTGTGGTGCTGCCGGTAGCGCCGCTGCTGAAGCGGATCGCCTGACCTGGCCGGATGGTGTAAGGCGCAGAGATGCCATTGCGGGCTGCGAGCTCCTTGTAGTCCCAGCCGTAGCGAAAGGCAATGGAGAACAACGTATCGCCAGGCTTGACCACATACTGCCCCGAGGTCACCGTCGGCCGCTTGGGCGCCGCATTGCTGCGATCGACCACGCGTGCGCCGCCCGAGCCAGTGCTTGAGCAACCAGTCAGCAGGGCGCCCATGGCCAGTGCAATCACCAGAAGCTTGAAACTCAACCAATCCCTGCGCTGCCGAATGACTGTGTGCCCCACCCGCGCTCCCCTCATGGTGCCGAAAATCGAAAATACGCAAAGAAATGCAATAATGTTGCAATTATAACCGAGCGCGACTGTATTGGCAGGCTCGGCCACAGGCTCGGTGAAGAGCCGGGATGCCCCGCCAGATAGACAGGGCAATGCGGCAAGAATTCGTCGCCAGCACAAATATTCCCTGCAGCTCAGGCCACCGGGCCATTGAGCAACGGTACGAAGCGCACGGCGCCCAGTACGCGGCGGGAGAAGCCTTGCTCCTCACGCACGATCAGCATCAGCTGCTGGACGTCGCCAGCAGGGCCTACCGGGATGACCATTCGCCCCCCGGGAGCCAGCTGGTCGAGCAGTGCCTGTGGCACTTCAGGCGCCACGGCGGTAACGATGATGCCGTTGTAGGGGGCCAGCGCCTGCCAGCCGTCGCACCCATCCCCCCAACGGAACACCACGTTGCGCAGGTTCAGTTCGACCAGGCGTTCTTTGGCCCGGTCCTGCAGGACCTTGATGCGCTCTACCGAAAATACCCGCTCCACCAATTGGGCAAGGATGGCCGTCTGGTAACCGGACCCGGTTCCGATCTCCAGCACCTTGTCCAGCGGCCCGGCCTCCAGTAGCAGCTCGCTCATGTGTGCAACCATGAAAGGCTGGGAGATGGTCTGATTGTGCCCGATCGGCAGCGCAGTATCTTCGTAGGCACGATGGGCCAGGGCCTCATCGACGAACAGATGGCGCGGCGTACGGCGGATGGCATCGAGCACCTTGGGGTTCGATACGCCCTCTTCGCACAGGCGCTGGATCAGCCGCTCGCGGGTACGCTGGGAAGTCATACCGATACCCCGGCGCTGCAGATCGTCCTGTTCGCGCATCAGAGCACGCCCTCCAGCCAACCATGAAGCTGCTCGAAAGCATCGTTGAAGGTGCGGTCCAGTTGCAGCGGGGTGATCGACACATAACCTTGCATCACCGCGTGGAAGTCGGTACCCGGCCCACCGTCTTCGGCATCACCGGCCACGGCAATCCAGTAACCTTCCTTGCCACGCGGGTTGACCACCTTGGTCGGTGCCGCCGCCCGCGCCCGGTGACCGAGACGGGTAACCTGTATGCCACGGATGTGTTCCAGCGGCAGGTTGGGAATATTGACATTGAGGACCGTACGCGGCGGCAGTTCCAGGCGTGACTGCGCCTCGACCAGGCGGCGGGCGATGAACGCGGCGCTCGGCAGATTGTCGGGCAGACGCGACAGTAATGAAAATGCCAACGAGGTACCGCCGAGGAAGCGCCCCTCCAGCGCGGCCGCAACCGTGCCGGAATAGATCACGTCGTCACCCAGATTGGCACCGAGGTTGATCCCCGATACCACCATGTCCGGTGTTTCCGGCAACAGGCCATTGAGCCCCAGGTGCACGCAATCGGTAGGCGTGCCATTGAGGCTGATGAAGCCGTTGGCCAGGGTTTGCGGGTGCAACGGCCTGTCCAGCGTCAGCGAACTGCCGGCGCCGCTCTTGTCTTGGTCCGGGGCGATCACCACGCACTCGGCATAATCCACCAGCGCACCGTGTAGCGCGGCGAGGCCAGGTGCCGTAACACCGTCGTCATTCGAAATCAGAATACGCATGGGCTGTCCGTCTGCCCTGCCGGCACCAGATCGACGAGTTCGCGCACCACCACGGTGGCGAAGCATCCGGCCGGAAGGACGAATTCCAGTTGCAGGTTATCAGGCTCCGGATAATGCCACGTAAGGCCGCCAATAGGGAGCCGCAGGATGCGCCGTTCGTGACTCATGCCTGCATTGGCCAGCCATTGGCACAGCGCTGCATGCTGCTCGCCTATCGCCGTCTCCAGTGCCAAGGCCGCGCCGGCCGCAGGAGACGGGCCTTCGCCCCACATTGGCCCGGTAGGATGCAGGTCCAGAATGGCCAAGCGGGGATCTGAACATTCCAGTTCACCCGCCGAAAAAAAACTACGGCTATCGGTGAATGCCAGCAGATCACCGACCTGGGCCTGCTGCCAGCTACCGTCAGCAACACGGGCGGCCAGGACCTGGTTGAACAGGTAGCTGCGGGCAGCCGAGAGCAACCGCGAACGCACGTTGCGCTGCTCGGGCAGGGCTTTGCGGGCCGCCCGGTGCTGGGCATCCTGGACGTTGCCGCCGCCATGCCCGAAACGCTGGCCGCCGAAGTAATTCGGCACACCCTGCTGCTTAAGCGTCTGCAGGCGGGCATCGAGGGCCGCATGATCAGCCGCCAGCGCCCTGAGGCGCAGGGTGAAGCCATTGGCCGAATGGGCGCCGCGCTGCAGCTTGCGCTGGTGGCGCACCTGTTTGAGCACGCGCAGGGTGGCATCTTCGGCACGCGACAGGTCAGGGTCTGCCTTGCCCGGCAGGTGCAGGCTGAACCACTGGCGCGTCAGGGCCTGGCGGTCCTTGAGGCCGGCATAGCTGATCGAACGCACCGGCACGCCTGCGGCTCGCGCCAGGCGGCGGGCAGCTTCTTCGGTGTTGAGGTCACGCTTCTCCACCCACAGCCATAGGTGCTCACCTTGGCCCGAGAGCGGGATGTCCAGCACCTCGTCGACCTGGAAATCTTCGGCTACAGCCTTGAGTATCGCAGTGCCCAGGGGTTGGCCCGATGCGCGCGGGCCCAGCAGTTCCATTTCGGTCATGCTGGCAGCAGCAGGGCGACCGCGTGCACGGCAATACCCTCCTCGCGGCCGGTGAAGCCCAGTTTTTCGGTGGTGGTGGCCTTGACGTTGACCTGGTCGAGCTCGACCTGCAGGTCTTCGGCGATCCGTTGCCGCATGGTTTCGATATGCGGGGCCATTTTCGGCGCCTGGGCAACGATGGTGGCGTCGACATTACCGACCTTCCAGCCTTTGGCCTGGACGATGCCGACCACATGGCGCAGCAGCGCACGGCTGTCGGCACCCTTGAATTGGGGATCGGTATCGGGGAAGTGCTTGCCGATGTCACCCAGCCCCGCCGCGCCAAGCAAGGCATCGCTCAGTGCATGCAGCAGCACGTCACCGTCGGAATGGGCCAGGAGGCCGTATTTGTGGGGGATACGCACCCCACCCAGGGTAATGAAATCACCGTCGCAAAAACGGTGCACATCGTAGCCGTGGCCAATACGCATAGAAAAACGCCCTGATTGAGTCAGGGCGTGATTCTACCTGCATTTGCAGCTGCAAGCTGCAAGCTACGAGCCGCAAGCAAAAAGCAGGCGCTGCGCCGGCCGCACTGCCTTGCAGCTTGCAGCTTGCAGCTTGCAGCTTGAAGCTTGAAGCTTGCCCCCCTACCCCCGCCCAAGTGCCACGGCGTGATGGCGCAGATGCTCATCGATGAAGCTGGCGATGAAGTAATAGCTATGGTCATAGCCAGGTTGCAGCCGCAGGTCCAGGGCATGCCCCCCTTTGCGGGCCGCCTGCTCCAACGCTTCAGGCTTGAGCTGCTTGGCCAGGAAATCGTCACGATCGCCTTGATCGACCAGCAATGGCGGGCATTGGCCCGCTGGCGTCTCGGCAAGCAGCACACTGGCATCCCACTCACGCCAGCGCGCCCGGTCTTCCCCCAGGTAACGGCTGAACGCCTTTTCACCCCAAGGGCAATCCATCGGATTGCTGATCGGAGAAAACGCCGATACCGAGCGATAGCGCCCCGGGTTGCGCAGGGCGCAGACCAGCGCGCCGTGCCCACCCATGGAGTGGCCACTGATGCTGCGCTGATCCGAGGCCGGGAAGTGCGCTTCGATCAGCTCTGGCAGCTCCTTGACCACATAATCGTGCATGCGGTAGTGCTGCGCCCAAGGCTGCTGGGTGGCGTTGAGGTAAAAGCCGGCGCCCAGGCCGAAGTCCCAGGCACCGTCAGGGTCGCCTGGCACCTGCTCGCCACGCGGGCTGGTATCGGGCGCGACGATGATCAGGCCAAGCTCGGCGGCCAGGCGCTGGGCGCCGGCCTTCTGCATGAAGTTCTCGTCGGTGCACGTCAGGCCGCTGAGCCAGTACAGCACGGGCAGCTTTTCGCCCTGTTCGGCCTGCGGCGGCAGGTAAACGGCAAACACCATGTCGCAACCCAGCACCTTGGAGTGATGCCGGTAACGCTTGTGCCAGCCGCCGAAGCTTTTCTGGCAGGAGATGTTATCCAGGCTCATGGCTCACCTCAGAAGTGGATCACGCTGCGGATGCTCTTGCCTTCATGCATCAGGTCGAACGCCTTGTTGATATCCTCCAGGCCCATGGTATGGGTGATGAAGGTATCCAGCGGAATCTCGCCCTTCTCGGCCATTTCCACGTAGCTTGGCAGTTCGGTACGGCCGCGTACGCCACCGAAAGCAGACCCGCGCCAGACGCGACCGGTCACCAACTGGAACGGGCGAGTGGCGATTTCCTGGCCAGCGCCGGCAACGCCGATGATCACCGACTCACCCCAACCCTTGTGGCAGCATTCCAGGGCCGCGCGCATCAGTTGCACGTTGCCGATACATTCGAACGAAAAGTCCACGCCACCATCGGTAAGGTCGACGATCACTTCCTGGATCGGGCGATCGTATTCTTTCGGGTTGATGCAGTCGGTGGCACCCAGCTGGCGAGCGATCTCGAACTTGGCTGGGTTGATGTCGATGGCGATGATGCGCGAGGCCTTGGCCTTGACCGCACCGATGATCGCTGACAGGCCGATGCCGCCCAGGCCGAAGACGGCGACGGTGTCACCGGGTTTGACCTTGGCAGTGTTCAGCACTGCACCGATGCCGGTGGTGACGCCGCAACCTAGCAGGCAGACCTTTTCCAGCGGCGCTTCCTTCTGGATCTTGGCGACGGAAATTTCCGGCAGCACGGTGTACTCGGAGAAGGTCGAGGTGCCCATGTAGTGGAACAGCTGCTGGCCCTTGTACGAGAAACGGGTGGTGCCGTCCGGCATCAGTCCTTTGCCCTGGGTGGCCCGTATGGCCTGGCACAGGTTGGTCTTGCCCGAGCGGCAGAATTTGCACTGACCACACTCAGGGGTATACAGCGGGATCACGTGATCGCCGACCGCCACGGAGGTGACGCCCTCACCTACCGCCTCGACGATCGCGCCACCTTCATGGCCCAGAATCGACGGGAAGATACCTTCCGGGTCGGCACCCGACAGGGTATAGGCATCGGTGTGGCAAACGCCGCTGGCCACCACGCGCAGGAGCACTTCGCCAGCCTTGGGCATGGCCACGTCCACCTCGACGATTTCCAGCGGTTTTTTAGCCTCGAAGGCTACAGCGGCACGGGACTTGATCATCAACGTTCTCCAGACAAAGGGTCAGTTCAGGCAGGCAGTGTAATTCAGCTTGTTTTGATGAATAATCGTGGCCAAGACAAAACATTATTGCTGTATAGGGACAATCCATGACCAGCCGCTGGGAGGGCATCGATGAATTCGTAGCGGTGGCCGAATTGGGCCAATTCACGGCTGCAGCCGAACGCATGGGCGTATCGTCGTCGCATATAAGCCGGCAAATCGCCCGCCTGGAGGAGCGCCTGCAAACGCGCCTGCTGTATCGCAGTACGCGCCGCGTGACCCTGAGTGAAGCCGGGCAGACATTCCTGCAACATTGCCAACGCCTGCAGGATGGCCGTGAAGAAGCGCTGCGTGCCGTAGGCGATCTGGCCAGCGAACCCAAGGGGCTACTGCGCATGACCTGCGCGGTGGCTTATGGCGAGCGCTTCATCGTGCCGCTGGTGACCCGCTTCATGACGCTGTATCCACAGTTGCGGGTCGAGGTGGAGTTGAGCAACCGCACGCTGGACCTGCTGCACGAAGGCATGGACCTGGCGATTCGTCTGGGGCGGCTTGCCGATTCAAGGTTGGTGGCGACGCGCCTGGCGCCTCGGCGCATGTATCTGTGCGCTTCACCCGCCTACCTTGAACGCTACGGCCGTCCGCACAGCCTTTCGGAATTGGCCCGGCACAACTGCCTGGTGGGCAGCTCGGACTTGTGGGCGCTGCAACAGGACGGGCGCGAGATCAGCCAGCGGGTGCAGGGCAACTGGCGGTGCAACAGTGGCCAGGCGGTGCTGGATGCCGCTTTGCTGGGGATGGGGCTGTGCCAGTTGCCGGATTACTACGTACTGGAACACCTCAACAGCGGCGCGCTGGTGTCGTTACTGGAGGCGCATCAGCCGCCCAATACGGCGGTGTGGGCGCTGTACCCGCAGCAGCGCCACCTGTCGCCCAAGGTCCGGCGGCTGGTGGACTATCTCAAGGAAGGGTTAGCGGGGATGCCGGAGTACCGAACGGTCTGACAGTTTGCCGGGGCCGCTTTTCGGCCCCGGTAACCTCAACGCCGCCCTGCCCACCGCTGGCGGAGCCACTCCAGGTCTTCCGGGCGGGTCACCTTGATGTTGTCGCTGCGCCCCTCGACCAGCCGCGGCGCCTGGCCGGACCACTCGATGGCCGAAGCTTCATCGGTGACCACCACATCGGACACCAGGCACTCGGCCAACGCCCGGTGCAAAGCACCAAGGCGGAACATCTGAGGCGTGAAGGCCTGCCAGATGGTACTGCGATCCACGGTCGCACTGACCCGACCATCGACATCGGCGCGCTTGAGCGTGTCACGCGCTGGCACCGCCAGCAGCCCGCCTACAGGGTCATCCGCCAACTGCGACAACAGACGGTCAAGATCGGTACGTGCCAGGTTTGGCCGCGCCGCATCGTGCACCAGCACCCAGTCAGTGTCCGGCGCACCTTGGGCATGCAACAGCAACAACGCGTTGAGCACCGAGTCGGCACGCTCACGCCCACCCGGCGCACGCTGGATGCGAGGATCGCTGGCGCAGCGCAAGCCAGGCCAGTAAGGATCATCTGCAGCAATGCTGACCACCACGCCCTTGAGCGTCGGATGGCCAAGAAAACAGTCGAGGCTATGCTCGAGAACGGTCTGCCCGCCCAATTGCAAATACTGCTTCGGGCGGTCGGCAGCCATGCGGGCACCTACACCCGCAGCAGGAATCACGGCCCAGAAGGCCGGTAGGGTTTCGATCATTTTTGCGGCAGCTGGAAGAGGGTTTCACCCTCTTTGACCATCCCCAATTCGTGACGAGCCCGTTCTTCAACGGTCTCCATACCTTTTTTCAATTCCAGGACCTCGGCATAGAGCACGCGATTACGCTCCAGCAGCCGCTCGTTTTCGGCATGCTGCTCGTCGATCTGCTGCTTGAGCTCAGCCACTTGCGCCAGGCTGCCGTTACCCACCCACAGGCGGTACTGCAGGCCACCAAGCAGCAGGAGCAGGACAAGGAACAACCAATAGGGACTGCGCATCAAGGTATCCAGGTTAAAAAGACCGCCGCGAAAAGGCAGACCTCAAATAGCACGAAGCCTGGCCGAGGCCAGGCTTCGTCGACAGAAACCCGCATCATGTGTCAGAAATTTCAGTATGAAAGTTCCGACAGCTTCGGTTGCTGTCTTTTTACCATCTCTTGCTTAGCCGCGAAACTCGGCGCGACCGCGGTAAACCGCTTTGGCGCCCAGTTGTTCTTCGATGCGCAGCAACTGGTTGTACTTGGAGACGCGGTCGGAACGGCACAGCGAGCCAGTCTTGATCTGGCCAGCGGCGGTACCCACAGCCAGGTCGGCAATGGTCGAGTCTTCGGTTTCACCGGAGCGGTGCGAGATCACGGCGGTGTAGCCAGCGGCCTTGGCCATCTGGATGGCTTCCAGGGTTTCGGTCAGCGAACCGATCTGGTTGAACTTGATCAGGATCGAGTTACCGATGCCCTTCTCGATGCCTTCCTTGAGGATCTTGGTGTTGGTCACGAACAGGTCGTCACCGACAAGTTGTACCTTCTCGCCGATCTTGTCGGTGAGAATCTTCCAGCCCGCCCAATCGGACTCATCCAGGCCGTCTTCGATCGAGATGATCGGGAAGCGCTCGGTGAGGCCCTTCAGGTAGTCGGCAAAGCCTTCGGCGTCGAACGACTTGCCTTCGCCAGACAGGTTGTACTTGCCGTCTTCGTAGAATTCGGAGGCCGCGCAGTCGAGGGCCAGGGTCACGTCGGTACCCAGCTTGTAACCGGCTTTTTCCACGGCTTCAGCGATAGCGCCCAGGGCGTCTTCGTTGGAAGCCAGGTTCGGCGCGAAGCCACCTTCGTCACCCACTGCAGTGTTCAGGCCACGGGCCTTGAGCACAGCCTTGAGGTGATGGAAGATCTCGGTGCCCATGCGCAGGCCATCGGAGAAGGTCTTGGCGCCAACCGGCTGCACCATGAACTCCTGGATGTCGACGTTGTTGTCGGCGTGCTCGCCACCGTTGATGATGTTCATCATCGGAACCGGCATCGAGTACTGACCTGGGGTGCCGTTCAGGTTGGCGATGTGCGCGTACAGCGGCAGGTCCTGGTCCTGGGCAGCAGCTTTCGCGGCAGCCAGGGAAACCGCCAGGATGGCGTTGGCGCCCAGCTTGGCCTTGTTCTCGGTACCGTCCAGTTCGATCATGGCGCGGTCCAGGGCCTTCTGGTCCGAAGGGTCCTTGCCCAGCAGCAGGTCACGGATCGGGCCGTTGATGTTGCCAACGGCTTTCAGCACGCCCTTGCCCATGTAACGGCTCTTGTCGCCATCACGCAGCTCCAGCGCTTCGCGCGAGCCGGTGGAAGCACCGGACGGCGCGCAAGCGCTGCCGATGATGCCGTTGTCGAGCAGTACATCGGCTTCCACGGTGGGGTTGCCACGCGAATCGAGAACTTCACGACCTTTGATGTCGACGATTTTTGCCATTGTTGTAAGCACTCCAGAATTGACGAAAACAACGCAGCTTTAGGAAATTCTTGCCTTGCACCAGGCGTAAATGCAGCAGGCAGGCCTGGCAGAAGCAGCCCCTGACCTGTGGGTCAGGGGCAGAACGGACGGTACTTTACCCGAGAAATGAGCGTTGCGCGGTTTATACCGTCGGAAAACTCACCAAGCCTGGGCTCAGGCCTTGTTCTTCTGTGCCAGGGCAGCCTTGACGAAGCCACTGAACAGCGGGTGGCCATCACGCGGAGTCGAGGTGAACTCCGGGTGGAACTGGCAGGCGACGAACCACGGGTGGTCCTTGGACTCGACCACTTCAACCAGCGCACCGTCTTCGGAACGACCCGAGACCACCAGGCCGGCATCGACCAGTTGCGGCAGCAGGTTGTTGTTCACTTCGTAGCGGTGGCGATGGCGCTCGGTGATCACGTCCTTGCCATAGCAGTCATGTACCTTGGAGCCGGCTGCCAGTTGGCAATCCTGCGCGCCCAGGCGCATGGTGCCACCCAGGTCGGAGGCTTCGGTACGGGTCTCGACGGCGCCGGTGGCATCGGCCCACTCGGTGATCAAGCCAACGACCGGGTGGCCGCTGTTGCGATCGAACTCGGTGGAGTTGGCGTCTTGCCAGCCCATCACGTTACGGGCGAACTCGATCACGGCAACCTGCATGCCCAGGCAGATACCCAGGTACGGCACCTTGTTCTCACGGGCATACTGCACCGCGGTGATCTTGCCTTCCACGCCACGCAGGCCGAAACCGCCCGGTACCAGGATGGCGTCTGCGCCTTCGAGCAGGCTGGTGCCCTGGTTCTCGATATCTTCGGAATCGATGTAGCGCAGGTTGACCTTGGTACGGTTGGTGATGCCGGCGTGGCTCATCGCTTCGATCAGCGACTTGTACGCATCCAGCAGCTCCATGTATTTGCCGACCATGGCGATGGTCACTTCGTGCTCAGGGTTGAGCTTGGCGTCGACTACCTTGTCCCATTCGGACAGGTCGGCGCTGCTGCACTGCAGGCCGAAGCGCTCGACGACGAAATCATCCAGGCCCTGGGCATGCAGAATGCCTGGGATCTTGTAGATGGTGTCGGCGTCTTCAAGGGCAATCACCGCACGCTCTTCAACGTTGGTGAACTGGGCGATCTTGCGGCGCGACGAGCTGTCGATCGGGTGGTCGGAGCGGCAGACCAGTACATCAGGCTGCAGGCCGATGGAGCGCAGCTCCTTGACCGAGTGCTGAGTCGGCTTGGTCTTGGTTTCACCAGCGGTGGCGATGTACGGCACCAGCGTCAGGTGCATCAGCATCGCGCGCTTGGCGCCGACTTCGAAACGCAACTGGCGGATCGCCTCGAGGAACGGTTGCGACTCGATGTCGCCCACGGTGCCACCGATTTCCACCAGGGCCACATCGGCATCGCCGGCGCCCTTGATGATGCGGCGCTTGATCTCGTCGGTGATATGCGGGATGACCTGGATGGTCGCGCCAAGGTAATCACCACGACGCTCTTTGCGCAGCACGTGCTCGTAGATGCGGCCGGTGGTGAAGTTGTTGTTCTGGGTCATGGTCGTGCGGATGAACCGCTCGTAGTGGCCCAGGTCGAGGTCGGTCTCGGCGCCGTCGTGGGTGACGAATACTTCACCGTGCTGGAACGGACTCATGGTGCCAGGATCGACGTTGATGTACGGATCCAGCTTGAGCATGGTGACCTTTAGCCCCCGCGCTTCCAGGATGGCCGCCAGGGAAGCCGAGGCAATGCCTTTCCCCAATGAAGAAACAACACCGCCCGTGACGAATATGTAGCGCGTCATGAAAAACCCTAGAAGTCTGCGTTAAGGCGGCCAGCGCCGCCGGAGAAAGCGAAGGAAGGCCGAAGCCCCCGATCACCTGCGTCAATCACAGTGCATCTCGAAAAACTGCCGCGCCTGTACAGACCAGGGTCATCCCCGGCATGGAGTTCGCTCGTCATTTCCAGAATCAGCCCAGCAAAAAACTGCGTGGTAATCGGCAACCGCCGTGTTTCCGAGGAACGCACAGAAGTTGTATCAAGAAGGGAGGGTAGTCTACCGGAATGTACCCTTCAGCTCAAACCTTGCGCGTTCGTCGGAGGCTGCCAGTGAAGCTGGCAATCGGCCTGCGCCAGTCGCGGCAGATTGGCCACTGCCAGCAAGCGCTCGCCACGATACAGCAATGGCAGGCGCGGTCGCACGAAGTGCGGGACGTGCGATTCGTTGAGCAGGCGCTTGAGGTCGCGCTTGCCACGGCCTGGTATGTCCAGCACTTCCCCGCCCTGGCGATAGGCGATGCGCAAATCGCCTTCCGGGGCGCCCTGCAGGCTGACGCTGCCGTTCCCGGGCAATGGCAACGGGCTACCGGGCTTGTCCCAACGCAGCGTTCCGCCCACAGGCTGCAGCCAGTCGCCAGACAACCACCAGATACGTCCGTGGCTGCGCTCGAGTTTGCCATCGGTCAGCTGCCAGGCAGGTTGGGCATCGATTGCCGCATCACGCAGAGCGGCCCAACCGACCCAATGCCGGGTGTCGGGCAAACGGGTGCGCAAGCTCAACCAATACTGCAGGGCGTTGCGCTGACGGGCCGGCGACAGCGCCGCCAGGCTCGCTAGGTCAAGGGAGTCCACCGCAGACCACATGGCCGGCGCGCCCTCCTGGGCCAGGGCCAGGTCAGCCTGGGCCAGTTCATCGAGCAGCCCGAGCGCCTCCCCCAGGTGCCCGGCGGTGCGAGCCAGGGCCTGGCTGGCCTGCGGCCAACGCTGCTGCAGTAGCGGGAACACTTCAGCGCGCAAGAAATTGCGGGCAAAGGCCCTGTCTGCGTTGGATGGGTCTTCGGCCCAGATCAGCCCATGGCTTTGTGCATACGCGTGCAACTGCGCGCGAGAAACGTTGAGCAGCGGCCTGACCAGGTGGCCGCGCCCCAACGGACGCTGTTGCGGCATCGCCGCCAGGCCACGCAGGCCGGCCCCCCGCAGAAGCCGGAACAGCAAGGTTTCGGCCTGGTCATCACAGTGCTGCCCCGTGAAAAGAACGTCGCCCGCGCCGAGAACGGTCTCGAATGCCGCATACCGAGCATCGCGCGCAGCCTGCTCCAGGCTCGCCTCGGCAGCGACCTGAACGTGGATGACGGTGAGTTCGATCCCGAGCCTTTCGCACACTGCGGTGCAATGGCTTGGCCAGGCATCGGCGGCGGGTTGCAGGCCGTGGTGGATGTGGATGGCATGGAGCGGAGGCGTTGCGTGGATGCTGGCGTAGTCGGCCAGCCAGTGCAGAAGGACCGTGGAGTCGAGGCCACCGGAGAAAGCGATGTACCAGGCAGGGGCATTGAGCCAAGGGGTGAGGTTGATCATTGGCGCCTCACGCGGCTTGAAAGCGTGGGGGCGCTTGGCGCCCCCAGTGGTGCATCAGAGGCCGTAGCTCATCAGGCGCTCATAACGACGGGCCAGCAGCGTGTCATTATCGAGCTTGCCGAGCATGTCCAGCTGCTGAACCAGGTCAGCGCGAATGCTTTCGGACATCTGCGCCGGGTCACGGTGGGCACCGCCCAGCGGTTCCTCGATGACCTTGTCGACGATGTTCAGGCTTTTCAGGCGCTCGGCGGTGATGCCCATGGCCTCGGCAGCGTCGGCGGCCTTGTCGGCGGTTTTCCACAGGATCGAGGCGCAACCCTCCGGCGAGATCACCGAGTAGGTGGAGTACTGCAGCATGTTCAGCTGGTCGCACACACCGATGGCCAGTGCACCGCCGGAACCACCTTCACCGATGACGGTGGCGATGATCGGCGTCTTCAGCCGTGCCATGACACGCAGGTTCCAGGCGATCGCTTCGCTCTGGTTGCGTTCTTCTGCGTCGATGCCTGGGTATGCACCCGGGGTGTCGATGAAGGTCAGGATCGGCATCTTGAAGCGCTCGGCCATTTCCATCAGGCGGCAAGCCTTGCGGTAGCCTTCAGGGCGCGGCATGCCGAAGTTGCGGCGAACCTTTTCGCGCACTTCACGGCCCTTCTGGTGGCCGATGACCATGACCGGCCGGCCATCCAGGCGCGCGGTACCACCAACGATGGCGGCATCGTCGGAGAAGTGACGGTCACCGTGCAGCTCTTCGAACTCGGTGAAGATGTGCTCCAGGTAGTCCAGTGTGTACGGACGACGCGGGTGACGGGCCAGGCGGGCGATCTGCCAGCTGGTCAGGTTGCCGAAGATGCTTTCGGTCAGAGTGTTGCTCTTGTCTTGCAGACGGGCAATTTCATCGCTGATGTTCAGCGAGTTGTCGTTACCCACCAAACGCAGCCCTTCGATCTTGGCTTGCAGGTCGGCAATCGGCTGTTCGAAATCGAGAAAATTCGGGTTCATAGTCATCCGTCTTGGGTCTACGGCCAGGCGGCCGGCCGGTTGATCCGTTTGGCGCCCTACCTTAAGGGATCAGGCGCATTCAGGTCGAGATTAAATTTCGTCGGTTCAACGATATTGCAGGAAGACGTTCTCACGCCCGAACTGGTCACGCAGCGCCTGAATCAAGCCATCGGCCGGGTCGATCGACCACTGGTCGCCGAACTGCAGCATCGCCTTGGCGTCGCTGCCGGTGTACTCGAGGGTGATCGGGCAACCACCGCGATGGCGGGTGATCAGCTCGCCCAGCCAGTTCAGGCGATCGCCCTTGAGGGCTTCGTGGGTGATCTTCAGCCGCAGGCTCTCAGCAAGCTTGGTACGGGCATCTTCCATGGTCATCACCTGCTTGACGCGCAGGCGCAGGCCACCGGAGAAGTCGTCGTTGCTGACCTCACCCTCGACCACGACCATGGCATCGTTCTGCAACAACGCCTGAGCCCCCATGAAGGCATCGGCGAACAATGAGGCTTCGATGCGCCCGGAGCGGTCATCGAGGGTGACAAACCCCATCTTGTCGCCCTTCTTGTTCTTCATCACCCGCATCGCAATTATCATCCCGGCGATAGTCTGCGTTTCGCGAGAGGGTTTCAGGTCGATGATGCGCTGGCGGGCGAACCGGCGGATTTCCCCTTCATATTCATCGATCGGGTGGCCGGTGAGGTACACGCCAAGGGTATCCTTCTCGCCCTTCAGGCGCTCCTTGAGCGTCAGTTCACGCACCTTGCGGTGGTTGGCGTAGACATCGGAGTCCGCCTCGACGAACAGCCCACCGAACAGGTCCACGTGGCCGCTATCAGCGGTGCGTGCGGTCTGCTCTGCAGCCTTGATCGCCTCCTCGAGGGCCGACAGCAAGGTCGCGCGATTGATGTCGATACTGGCGTGGTACGCCTTGATCTCATCATGGAAGTGCGGGCCCAGCCGATCCAGCGCGCCACTGCGGATCAGCGCATCGAGTGTACGTTTGTTCACCCGCTTGAGGTCGACCCGCTCACAGAAGTCGAACAGATCCTTGAACGGGCCACCCTGGGCGCGTGCCTCGACAATCGCCTCCACCGGGCCTTCACCCACGCCTTTGATAGCGCCAAGGCCATAGATGATGCGGCCGTCGTCATTGACCGTGAACTTGAACTCCGAGGCATTCACGTCCGGGGCGTCGAGGCGCAGCTTCATGCTGCGCACTTCTTCGATCAGCACCACCACTTTGTCGGTGTTGTGCATATCCGCTGACAACACCGCGGCCATGAACGGCGCCGGGTAATGAGTCTTGAGCCAGGCGGTCTGGTAAGACACCAGGCCGTAGGCCGCCGAGTGGGACTTGTTGAAGCCGTAACCGGCAAACTTTTCCACCAGGTCGAAGATGTTGCCGGCAAGGTCTGCATCGATGTTGTTGGCCACACAACCCTCGATGAAACCGCCGCGCTGCTTGGCCATTTCTTCAGGCTTTTTCTTACCCATGGCGCGGCGCAACATGTCGGCGCCGCCCAGGGTGTACCCCGCCATGACCTGCGCAATCTGCATCACCTGCTCCTGATACAGGATGATGCCGTAGGTCGGCGCAAGAACAGGCTTGAGGCCTTCGTACTGGTAGTCCGAGTGTGGGTAGGCGAGTTCGGCGCGGCCGTGCTTGCGGTTGATGAAGTCGTCCACCATGCCCGATTGCAGGGGGCCTGGGCGGAACAACGCCACCAGTGCAATAAGGTCTTCCAGGCAGTCAGGCTTGAGCTTTTTGATCAGCTCTTTCATGCCCCGCGACTCGAGCTGGAACACCGCCGTGGTTTCGGCCTTCTGCAGCAACTCGTAGGTCTTGCGATCGTCCAGCGGGATGAAGTCGATGTTGACGTCGGGCAGGTTGTTCTTGGCCTGCTCGCGGTTGATCGTCTCCATGGCCCACTTGATGATGGTCAGGGTACGCAGGCCAAGGAAGTCGAACTTGACCAGGCCGGCGGCCTCGACATCGTCCTTGTCGAACTGGGTCACCAGGCCGCCGCCCTCTTCGTCACAGGCGATCGGCGAAAAATCGGTGAGCTTGGTCGGGGCGATGACCACACCACCGGCGTGCTTGCCGGTACCACGGGTGACACCTTCGAGCTTGAGCGCCATTTCCCAGATTTCGCGGGCGTCTTCGTCGCCCTTGAGGAAGTCGCGCAGGATCTCTTCCTGCTCGTAGGCCTTCTCCAGGGTCATGCCCACTTCGAACGGGATCATCTTCGACAGACGGTCAGCCAGGCCATAGGACTTGCCCTGCACCCGCGCCACGTCGCGTACCACCGCCTTGGCGGCCATGGTCCCGAAGGTGATGATCTGGCTGACCGCGTTGCGCCCATAGGCGTCGGCCACGTAGTCGATCACCCGGTCCCGGCCATCCATGCAGAAGTCGACGTCGAAGTCGGGCATGGAAACACGTTCAGGGTTCAGGAAACGTTCGAACAGCAGGTCATAGGCCAGAGGATCGAGGTCGGTGATCTTAAGTACGTAGGCCACCAGCGAGCCGGCACCCGAACCACGGCCAGGGCCTACCGGCACGCCGTTGTTCTTGGCCCACTTGATGAAGTCCATAACGATCAGGAAGTAACCGGGGAAACCCATCTGGATGATGATGTCCAGTTCGAATTTCAGGCGGTCCAGATAGACCTGGCGCTTCTCTTCGTAATTGGGCGTGGTCTCCTTGGGCCAGAGCACTGCCAGGCGCTCCTCCAGGCCTTCGTGCGAGACATGGCGCAAGTAGTCGTCGATCCCCATGCCATTGGGCGTGGGGAAATCCGGCAGGAAGTACTTGCCCAGCTGTACCTGTATGTTGCAGCGCTTGGCGATCTCGACGGTGTTGGCGATGGCGTCGGGCAGGTCGCTGAACAGCTCGGCCATTTCATACGCGCTTTTCAGGTATTGCTGGTCACTGTACATGCGCGGGCGACGCGGGTCGTCCAGGGTCCAGCCTTCACCGATGCACACACGGCTTTCGTGGGCGTCGAAGTCCGATTGCTTGATAAAGCGCACATCATTGGTGGCCACCAGCGGCGCGCCGACCTTGTCGGCCAGCGCCACGGCAGCGTGCACGTACTCTTCGTCACCGGCACGATTGGTGCGCTGCACCTCGACGTAAAACCGCTCGGGGAACATGCCCATCCAGTCGTGAAGCAGCGCCTCGGCCTCAGTGGCACGGCCGGCCATCAGGGCCATACCGATATCGCCCTCTTTGCCAGCAGACAGGGCAATCAGGCCTTCGCTGGCCGAGGCGACCCATTCACGCTGAAGAATCACCAGGCCATTGCGTTGGCCGTCGGTCCAGCCACGGGAGATCAGCTCGGTAAGGTTGCGGTAACCCTTGGGGTTCATCGCCAGGAAGCAGATACGCGACAGCGGCGCTTCAGGGTCTGCACCGGCCAGCCACAGGTCAGCACCGCAGATCGGCTTGATGCCCGCCCCCATGGCGGTCTTGTAGAACTTCACCAGCGCACACATGTTGCTCTGGTCGGTGATCGCCACCGCGGGCATGTTCATCCCGGCCAGCGCCTTGGCCAGCGGTTTGATCCGCACCAGGCCGTCGACCAGCGAGAATTCGGAGTGGACGCGCAGGTGAACGAAGGGAACCGACATGGAAGATCCTGTAGCAGTGCTGAACGACAAAGGCGGGATTGTAGCGTAAAAGCGAGGGGGGGTTGAGGACGCAAGGCGCCCCCAACAGGCTAGATCAGAGAATCGGTAATGCCTTCACGGGCTTCCCAAGCGGCCCGTACCGGCGCAAAGGAACGCCGATGAATGGGCGTGGGCCCGAGGCGGGCCAGGGCTTGCAGATGTACCGGCGTCGGGTAGCCTTTGTGCCCGCCAATACCATACCCCGGATAAATCAGCTCGAATGCGCTCATCTCGCGATCGCGGGTCACTTTGGCCAGGATCGACGCTGCAGCGATGGCCGGCACTTGGCTATCGCCCTTGATGACCGGAGCAGCCGGCACCGACAGTTTGGGGCAGCGGTTACCGTCGATCAGAGCGAGCCTGGGAGTAACGCTCAGGCCTTCGACCGCACGCTGCATGGCCAGCATGGTCGCTTGCAGAATATTGAGGCGGTCGATTTCCTCCACTTCGGCGCGGGCAATGCAAAAACTCAGGGCTTTCGCACAGATCTCGTCGAACAGCGCTTCGCGCTTGGCTTCGGTGAGTTTCTTCGAATCGTTGAGGCCGAGGATCGGCCGCGCCGGGTCAAGAATCACCGCCGCTGTGACAACGGCGCCGCACAGCGGGCCGCGCCCGACTTCGTCGACGCCGGCAACCAGGTCCTCGACCAGGTTGAAATCCAGTCCTATCTGCATGTCAGCGGTCCTTGAGCAAAGCCAGCACCGCGTCGGCCGCCTGGTTGGAGGCGTCGCGGCGCAGGGTGCGGTGAATCTCGTCGAAGCGCTCGGTCTGCTGCCTGCCATCAGCCACCAGGGGGGCCAGGGTTTGCGCCAGGGCCTCGCTGGTGGCGGCATCCTGCAGCAACTCTGGCACCAACTCGCGCTGGGCGAGCAAGTTGGGCAAAGACACGTAGGGGCTTTTCACCAGACGCTTGAGAATCCAGTAGGTCAATGGCGCGAGGCGATAAGCAACGACCATGGGGCGTTTGTACAGCATGGCCTCCAGGGTGGCGGTACCCGAGGCGATCAGCACCGCATCACAGGCAGCGAGCGCCTGATGCGACTGGCCATCGAGCAGCGTCAAAGGCAAATCGCGACCTTCCAGCATCTGTTCGAGCTGTGCGCGCCGCGCGCCATTGGCGCACGGCAATACAAACTGCACGCCGGGTATCAGCTCGCGCAGGCGCTGCGCCGCATCCAGGAACAACGCCCCCAGGCGCCCGACTTCCCCGCCACGGCTACCAGGCATCAGGGCAACCACCGGCCCTGCATCGAGCCCCAGCGCCCCGCGCGCAGCCTGCCGATCCGCAGCCAACGGTATGGTATCGGCCAAGGGATGGCCGACGAACCTTACCGGCACGCCCTGCTCTTCATAGAAGCGTGCTTCGAAGGGCAGCAGCGTCAGCATCAGATCGCAACCTTCACGAATCTTCAGCACGCGCTTCTGCCGCCATGCCCAGACCGAAGGGCTGACGTAATGCACGGTCTTGATACCCGCCTGGCGCAGCTTCAGTTCGATATTGAGGGTGAAATCAGGTGCATCGATGCCAATGAACACATCGGGCTTTTCGGCGATGAGGGTCTGGATCAGTGCCTTGCGCCGCTTGAGCAGCTCGCGCAGGCGCCCCAGCACCTCGACCAGGCCCATGACCGCCAGACGCTCCATCGGGAAATACGACTGCATGCCCTCGGCTTCCATCAGCGGACCGCCAACGCCGATGAAACGCACCTGGGGATGACGCGCCTTCAGGGCGCGCATCAGACCGGAACCCAGAATATCGCCGCTGGCCTCACCCGCGACCAGGGCTACGCAAAGTTGCGCCATGTCAGCGGGTAATGCCGCGAGCAGAGTTCACGATCGACTGACGGAACAAGTCGACCTCTGGGTGTTTGCCTGCCAGCTCATCCAGCTCCTTGACCGCTTCTTCAACAGTCAGGCCCTGGCGGTAGACGATCTTGTAGGAACGACGCAGGGCATGGATGACCTCGTCGCTGAAACCGCGGCGGCGCATGCCTTCGAAGTTCATGCTGCGGGCTTCGGCGGGGCTGCCGAATACCGTGACGTATGCCGGAACGTCTTTGCCGATCGCCGTGCCCATGCCGGAGAAGGCATGCGCGCCGATGTGGCAGTACTGGTGCACCAGGGTGAACCCGGAGAGGATCGCCCAGTCACCCACATGCACATGCCCGGCCAACGCAGTGTTGTTGACCAGGATGCAATGGTTTCCGATCACACTGTCATGGCCGATGTGGGCGTAGGCCATGATCAGGTTGTGGTCACCCAGCGTGGTTTCAGCGCGATCCTGAACCGTGCCACGGTGAATGGTCACACCCTCGCGAATCACGTTGTGATCACCGATCACCAGGCGCGTCGGTTCACCTTTGTACTTCAGGTCCGGGGTGTCTTCGCCGATCGAGGAAAACTGGTAGATGCGATTGTGCTTGCCGATCCGGGTCGGACCTTTGAGCACCACGTGAGGACCAATGACGGTACCCTCCCCGATTTCAACATCAGGGCCAACGATCGACCACGGGCCGACCTCGACGCCATCGGCCAGTTTGGCCGACGGATCGATGATCGCCCGTGGATCAATCGAATTCATAGCTCACGTTCCGCACAGGTGATCTCAGCCGAGCACACTGGCTTGCCATCGACCAGTGCCCGGCACTCGAACTTCCAGATGGTCTTCTTACGGCCGATGAACTTGGCCTCCAGCACCAACTGGTCGCCCGGCAGGACGGGCTGACGGAAACGCAGCTTGTCGGAACCAACGAAGTAATAGAGCGTGCCGTCGGCCGGCTTGGCATCGAGCATCTTGAAACCGAGAATGCCTGCAGCCTGTGCCATGGCTTCGATGATCAGCACGCCTGGCATTACCGGGTGCTCCGGGAAATGCCCGTTGAAGAACGGCTCATTGATGCTGACATTCTTGTAGGCACGAATGCTCTGGGCCTCGAAGTCCAGATCCGTTACGCGATCCACCAACAGGAACGGGTAACGGTGAGGCAGGTATTCGCGAATCTCGTTGATGTCCATCATTTCGGGGGGAAGCCTGTAATAAGAATAGGGAGCGCAGGTGCTGACCACACGCTCCTTTTGCAATCCAAAGAGGAGCCAGCTAGCGACTGTTCACTCTTGCTCAGGAAATGGTATCAGCCTTCTGATGTCGGCTGGCCACCTGAGGTCACGGTATCGACACGTTTTTCCAGCTGCTGGAGACGTTTGGACATGTCATCCAGTTGGCGGATACGCGCAGCGCTCTTGCGCCAGTCAGCCAGTGGCTGCATGGCAGTACCGGAAGAATAGGCACCCGGTTCGGTGATCGAACGAGTGACCATGGTCATCCCGGAAACGAATACGTTGTCGCACACATCGATGTGCCCCACCATGCCGACGCCGCCAGCGATGGTGCAGTGCTTGCCAATGCGCGTGCTGCCGGAAATCCCGACGCAGGCAGCCATGGCCGTGTGCTCGCCGATCTGCACGTTGTGGGCGATCTGGATCTGGTTGTCGAGCTTGACGCCGTCAGCGATCCGGGTGTCGGACAATGCGCCCCTGTCAACCGCGGTGTTCACGCCGATTTCGACGTCATCACCCAGGGTGACACCGCCGATCTGGGCGATCTTGCGCCATACGCCCTTCTCGTTGGCAAAGCCGAAGCCCTCACCACCAATCACCGCACCAGACTGGATGACCACGCGCTTGCCAATGGTCACGTCGTGATACAGCGTGACGCGAGGTGCCAACCAGCCACCCTCACCGACCACACAACGGGCACCGATCACGCAATGCGCACCGATACTGACGTTCGCGCCAATGCGTGCGCCGCTCTCGATGACCACGAACGGCCCGATGCTGGCACTGGCATCCACCTGTGCATCCTCGGCGACCACGGCGCTGGGATGAATTCCCGCTACAGCCTTGGGTTTGGGATCGAACAGGTGGGAAATGCGCGCGTAGGCCAGGTACGGGTCCGCCACGATCAGCGCATTGCCGGCGAAGCCTTCGGCATCTGCAGCCTGCAGCAATACCGCTGCTGCCTGACAGTTATCCAGGTACTTGCGGTACTGCTTGTTGGCGAGAAAGCTCAACTGACCGGGGCCGGCCTCCTGCAAGGTGGCCAGCCCGGTGATCTGTAGCGCCTCGGAGCCTTTGAGAGTGGCCCCGAGGGCCTCGGCCAACTGGCCGAGCGTCATGGTCACGGTCATATCAACGGGCTTGGTTCATGCGCTCGATGACTTGGCGGGTGATGTCGTACTGAGGCTTGACATCAATGACCGCGCCACGCTCGAGGACCAGGTCGTAACCGCCTTTCTTGATCACTTCTTCGACAGCGCCGTCGAGCTTGGGCTTGAGCTGCTTGAGCATGTCGCGGTCAGCGACCGCTTTGGCTTCATTCAGCTCCTTGGACTGGAACTGGAAGTCACGTGCCTTTTGCTTGAACTCAAGCTCCAGGCGCTCGCGCTCTGGCTGGGCCAACTTGTCGCCGCCTTTGATCAAGCGGTCCTGAATGCCTTTGGCACTGCTTTCCAGGGTCTTGAGCTTGGTCAACTGCGGGCCGAACTTCTTCTCGGCATCCACCGCGTACTTCTTGGCGGCATCGGATTCAAGCAACGCCATCTGATAGTTCAGCACGGCAACCTTCATTTCGGCGAAAGCCGGGGTGGCGACCAGCGCCGCGGCCAGTATGGCCAGTTGAGTCAACTTACGCACGATGCACTCCTGGATAAACCGTTGTCGTTAAGCAAGGGCCGACCTTAGAAGGTCTGGCCCAGAGAGAATTGGAACACCTGGGTATCGGCATCGTCCGGCTTCTTGACCGGCATCGCCAGGCTGAAGCTCAACGGGCCCAGTGCGGTGATCCAGGTCACACCCAAACCAACGGAGCTGGCCATGTCCGAGAAACCGACCTTGGCGCAGTCAGGCTTGGAACCGCAATTGGTGTCGAACACGTTACCCACATCCCAGAACACGGAGGTGCGCAGCGAACGCTGGTCCTTCACGAACGGCAGCGGGAACAGCAGCTCTACGCCACCCTGCACCAGGACGTTGCCACCGAACGGCAGCGGGTCTTGATCCGGGTCTGCGATGGTGCCGGGGTTCGAACCGTTACTCGGCGTACTGCGTGGGCCCAGGCTGCTGTCCTTGAAGCCGCGAACGGAGTTGAAGCCACCCGCATAGTAGTTCTCGTAGAACGGCAGGCCCGAAGTGCCACCGAAACCATCACCATAGCCCAATTCGGTGTGCAGGCGCAGGGTGTAGTCGTTGTTGATCGGCTTGAACAGCTGGCCGCGGTAATCAAGCTTGTAGAACGACAGGTCGCTGCCTGGAATGGTCGATTCCAGGGTCAGGCTCTGGGAGTGACCACGGGTCGCCAGCACGCCTTTGTTCAGGGTCGACTCGGACCAGCCGATAGACGCCTTGAAGTTCAGGAAGCTGTCGCCTTCTTCTTCGAGGAAGTCGAAGATCTCGTCAACGGTATAGCGACCGGTCTTGATCTTGTCCTGCTGCACGCTGAGGCCGTAGGTCAGGCGCGAGGTTTCGCTGATCGGGTAGCCCAGGCTCACACCGGCACCCAGGCTGTCGACCGCATAGCTGGCCACGTCAACGTCGAGGTCGTCGTAGTCGGTGCTGCGATAGAACGCGTTGTAACCCAGGCTCACACCGTCAGCCGTGAAGTAGGGGTCAACGAAACCGAAGTTGTAGCGGGTCTGGTATTCCGAGCGGGTCAAACCGATGGAAACCTTGTTACCCGTACCGAGGAAGTTGGTTTGGCTGATCGAACCGCCCAGGATCAGGCCGG
>NZ_JBIVGS010000014.1:0-123494 GCF_044748785.1 Pseudomonas sp. NPDC089743 | reverse complement strand
GCTCGCACGTGTGGCATTCGCCCTGATGAGAAATCAGGACGAATACGTCACCAAAGGCGGGAAAATGGCTTGCTGATAACCATAGAATCTCCCACCACGACCGCGCAGCTCTTCAGGTCTGCGCTTTACCTGTGGAAGCAATGGTCTTGCTCAACTTCTAAACGTTGGCGCAATCCAAGTGGGAGTCGGCTTGCCGGCGATCCGGGGCAAAGCCCCGGCCAATCGATCAGGCCTTACCAGCGCCCCGCTGCATCCTGATCACTTTGCCGGCCTTCGACCCACCGCGGCCCCTCCTGGGTATTTTCCTTCTTCCAGAACGGCGCACGGGTCTTCAGGTAATCCATGATGAAATTGCAGGCATCGAAGGCCGCCTGCCGATGGGCACTGGCCACACCGACGAACACGATCGGCTCCCCAGGCTCCAGCGCACCGATGCGATGCAGCACTTCAACCTTCAGCAACGGCCAGCGCTGCTCGGCCTCGACCACGATCTTCGCCAACGCCTTCTCGGTCATGCCAGGGTAATGCTCCAGGAACATCCCAGCCACGTCCCGGCCATCATTGAAATCGCGCACGTAACCGACGAACCCGACCACCGCGCCCACGCCGACATTGGCGGCATGCATGGCATTGACCTCAGCCCCGGGGTCGAACGCACTGTCCTGCACTCGCACAGCCATGCTCAGCCTCCGGTCACCGGTGGGAAGAACGCCACCTCATCGCCCGCTTCCAGCGGCTCATCGAGCTTGCACAGCTCCTCGTTGCGCGCGCACATCAGGTTTTGCTCGGCCAGGACCTGGTACTGCCCACCCTTGGCCACCAAGGCTTGGCGTACATCGTCGAGCACCTTGAAGTCACCTTCAAGGCGCTCGGCATCCACCCCGAGCAATTCGCGGTAACGGGCGAAATACATCACTTTGATGTTCATCACGCATCCGCCTTGTAGTGGCCGCTCTTACCGCCGAGCTTCTCCAGCAAGCGCACCTGCTCGATCACCATGCCCTTGTCCACCGCCTTGCACATATCGTAGATCGTCAGTGCGGCAACGCTGGCCGCGGTCAGCGCTTCCATTTCCACGCCGGTCTGCCCGGCCAGCTTGCAGCGTGCGAGGATACGCACCGCATCCACGCCCTCGGCGCTCAGCTCGACCTTGACGCTGGTGAGCATCAGCGGGTGGCACAGCGGGATCAGGTCGCTGGTCTTCTTCGCTGCCTGAATGCCGGCGATACGCGCCACGGCGAACACATCGCCCTTGGGATGCTCACCCTCGACGATCATCTGCAAGGTCTGCGGCAACATCCGCACGCGCGCCTCAGCGGTGGCCTCGCGCTCGGTCACGGCCTTTTCAGTGACGTCGACCATGTTGGCCCGCCCCTGGGAATCAAGATGTGTCAGCACTGCTCTGCTCCTGTGAAGGGAACACAGAGTGTAAACCTGTGGGTCAGGTTTGAGCAGTGGAAAAAACCGGGCGGCGCACCGCCCGGTTCGAGAGGCTACAGATGCGACTCGGCGTACTCGGCCAGCACCGAGCGCGGTACACCTTGCAGGGTGATGTGCACACCGTGGGGGAAGTCCTTGAAACGCTCGGTCAGGTAGGTCAGCCCCGAACTGGTCGCGGACAGGTAGGGGGTGTCGATCTGCGCCAGGTTGCCCAGGCAGACCACCTTGGAACCGGAACCGGCACGGGTGATGATGGTTTTCATCTGGTGCGGCGTCAGGTTCTGGCACTCGTCGATCAGGATCAGGCTCTGCTGGAAGCTGCGACCCCGGATGTAGTTCAGTGATTTGAACTGCAGGGGGACCCGCTCGAGGATGTATTCGACACTGCCGTGGGTGCTTTCATCATCCATGTGCAACGCTTCGAGGTTGTCGGTGATCGCGCCCAGCCAAGGCTCCATCTTCTCGGCTTCGGTGCCCGGCAAAAAGCCGATTTCCTGGTCCAGCCCCTGCACGCTGCGGGTGGCGATAATCCGGCGGTAACGCTTGCTGACCATGGTCTGCTCGATGGCCGCCGCCAACGCCAGGATGGTTTTGCCAGAGCCGGCGGCGCCGGTCAGGTTGACCAGGTGGATATCCGGGTCGAGCAGCGCGAACAGCGCCAGGCTTTGATGGATATCCCGCGGCTTGAGGCCCCAGGCCTCCTGGTGCAACAGTGGCTCCTGGTGCAAGTCGAGCAGCAACAGCTCATCGTTGCGGATGCCCTTGATCCAACCCACGAACCCCTGCTCATCGATGATGAACTCGTTGACATGCACCGCCGGCAGGTTGTCGATCAGTTGCACGCGATGCCAGGTTCGTCCCCGCTCCTGACGGGTATCGACCTTGCTGACACGGTCCCAGAACGAACCGGTGACCGAGTGGTAGCCCTTGGAAAGTAGCGAAACGTCATCGACCAGCTGGTCGGTACTGTAGTCTTCGGCCGCGATGCCACAGGCCCGCGCCTTGAGGCGCATGTTGATGTCTTTGGTGACCAGCACCACGTCCAGGTCGGCACGTTTGGCCCGTAGTTCCAGCAACTGGTTGATGATGATGTTGTCGTTGAGGTTCTCCGGCAGCAGCCGGTTGGGTTCGCTGCGGGGGCTCATCAGGATCGATAGAAAGCCCTTTGGCCCGCCCTTGCCACGTTGGATCGGCACGCCCTGCTCGACATCGTTGGGCGATGCGTCACCGAGGGTCTGGTCGATCAGGCGGATGGCCTGGCGACATTCGGCGGCGATGGTGTGTTTCCCGGTCTTGAGCTTGTCGAGTTCCTCCAGCACCGTCATCGGCAGGGCGACGTGGTGCTCCTCGAAGTTGAGAAGTGCGTTGGGGTCGTGAATCAGGACGTTGGTATCGAGCACATAGAGGATTGGCTTGCTGGAGGAAGGGTTGCGTCCTTGGTCATCCATACTCGGTCACCTTATGTCGAAGCCACACGGCGCGGTCTGCTGCGCCGCAGAGTGACTGCCGTTCTTCCCGTATCCGCGTCGCTACGGGCGGGAAGTGAACCTGGCAAGGTGGGCTTGGATGACGCCACCTGTGCTGCAGGAATCGGCTGTCTGGTTTCTTCATACCGCAAAAAGCATGACTAAAAAAAGCATTTTTACGCGTTGGTGAAGTTTATTTTTCCGAATGACGAACAGGACTTGGCGATGGCCCCATACGGGACTACAGTCAGAAGTCAGACCCGTTATTCCTGATCGCCGTATTCACGGCAATCCTCCCAGCCAATGCCGCTTTGCGCGGTATGTTCCAGTAACCATTGCACCGCCGGCTGCGCCTTGGGCAGGCTGTCATGGAACTGGATCACCCCTTTGCGCCACAGCAGCATCAAGGTCACCACCCGCTGGGCCGAGGCTTGGGCTGTCAACGGGCCGTCGTCCTGTGCGTCGATATCCCACAGCGACACCCGCAACTGCTGGCTGGCCATGAATGCCTCGCCATCGGCCCGGCGCTGACCATAGGGCGGGCGGAACAACGGCACGTACTGCTCAGGCAGGTCGGCCTGGATCCGCGCCTGGCTGCGCCTGAGCGAATCCTGCCAGCCGTTCCACTGGGCATGCGAGCGATACTCCCACCCCTGAAGCCCCACGCACTGGCCATCATAGAGCTGCCCCAGCGCATTGGCCGCTCCAGCGTCACGCCGCTGCTGCAGGCGGTTGCCCAACACAAAGAAGGTGCCCTGCATCTTCTGTTTGCGCAGGTAATCGGTCAGCGTGTCGGTCGTGCTGCCCTGGGGGCCGGGCCCACCCACGAAGGTCAGCAGGAACATGCGGTCGTTAAGCTCATCGCCGCTGCGCTCACGGTTGGACAGGCGTTCGACCTCGCTGGTGATCTGCGGCAACAGCGCCGCCTTGCGCAGTTGCTCATCCAGGTAGCGCACATGGAACTGATGGCTAGGCTCGACCCAGCCGGTATAGAAGGTGCCGACATCGGCGGCGAAGGTCGCAGCCTTCGTGCGCAAATCGGCCATGGACTCCACCAGGTAGCAGAACGAGGCATCCTGCTCGCAGCTGCGTTGGGCTTGCTGGTAGCCCTGCCACAGCCGCTGCCACATGCGCGCCCGCAGCGCCCGCACCTTCTGCAGGTTGATCTGCCGCAAACCCAGACGCGCGGCCAGCGCCTGGTCGTCGAGCAGCTCACTTTCGTGCAGCACTTGGGCAAACGACAGGATCTCGGCGCGCGACGCGACATCGAACAACGCTGGCGTGTCCAACTGTTCGGGCCACAGGCTGCGGTCCAGGCTGGCGGGGGGAATAGGGGCGGCGTGGGCGGCCAGGCTCAAGAGTGAGGCCAGCAAGACACCGGCAATGCGCACGATCGGTCTCTCCGTCACAGCGAAAGGCGCACTATAGCGCCTGCTCATCCGATGGTCTGTGACTATTGTCGCCATAGTTTGGCGTTCCCCTGCTTCAATCCGTAGAATCCCGGCAACGATTCCAGGAGCCGACCCGATGCTGACGGTGATTTCCCCCGCCAAGACCCTCGATTACGACACCCCTGCGGTGACCGAGCGTTTTACCCTGCCCCAGTACCTGGACGATTCCCAGGCGCTGATCGTGCAACTGCGTGAGCTGTCACCGGCACAGATCAGCGAGCTGATGCACCTGTCGGACAAACTCGCCGGCCTCAACGCCGCTCGCTTTGGCAGCTGGACGCCAGATTTCACGCCGGAAAACGCCAAGCAGGCCCTGCTGGCCTTCAAGGGCGATGTGTATACCGGGCTGGACGCCGAAACCCTGAGCGAAGACGACTTCACCTACGCCCAGCAGCACCTGCGCATGCTTTCCGGCCTGTACGGCCTGCTGCGTCCGCTCGACCTGATGCAGCCCTACCGCCTGGAAATGGGTACCAAGCTGGCCAATGCCCGTGGCAAGGACCTGTATGCCTTCTGGGGCACGCGTATCAGCCAATGGCTGAACCAGGCGCTGACCGAGCAGGGTGATGACCTGCTGTTGAACCTGGCCAGCAACGAGTATTTCAGCGCGGTGAAACGCAGCGCCCTCCAAGGCCGGGTAATCAATGTCGACTTCAAGGACCTGAAGAACGGCCAGTACAAGATCATCAGTTTCTACGCCAAAAAAGCGCGTGGCATGATGAGCCGCTTCGTGATCCAGGAGCGGGTCAACGACCCCCAGCAGCTCAAGCAGTTCGACGTACAGGGCTACTACTACAGCGCCGAACAGTCCAAACCTGATCACCTGGTGTTCTTGCGCGACCATCCGGCCGAGTGAGTGCCTGCACCACCGCCAGGCACCTGATCCCTGCAGCTGTGACCGATGAAGGGGCCGCACAGCGGCCCTTTTACGGCATGCGCACATAACCCGCCGACAGCCCCAGCACCTCGACCCCCTGCGCTACCGCCCTACCAGCGGTAACCGGCACCTTGCGCCCCTGCCGATCACCCCCAGCCCGGTAAACCACGTAAGCCTGCCCCGCCTCGTCCACCTGCAGCGCCTCTGCCGGTACCGCAATGCCCTGCTCCGATCTATGGGCGATCACGGTCAACTGCGCTGTCATCCCCAGGCGCAACAACGGTGTCGACGCGTCCCTCGGCGTCTGCAAGGCCACCTGCACGTCGTACCAGGCCCCCTGCCCTTCATCGTTCCTGGCCTGCAGGGCAATCCGGTGCACCTGCCCGGCAAGTGGCTGACCGGCGATGATGACCTCGACCTGCAGCCCTTCGCGCAGCCTGTTCAGGTCATGCTCCTGGACTGCGGCCAGCACCTGCAGCAGGTCAAGGTCAACCAGCGTCAGCAAGGGCGCGCCCTGGCTCACTCGCTGGCCGGGCTGCAGGTGCCGTGAGGCACCGCCACCTTGGTGGTCGGCTCGCACCACCAAGGCCGCGAAAGGCGCCCTGACCACCCTACGCTCACGCTGCGCCAGCAACGCCTGCCAGCGGGTATGGGTGTTAGCCAGCTCCATCTGTGCAATACGCAGCTCATCGCCTTGCCCGCGTTCGCGCACCAGGCCCAGCTCCTGTTCGGCATCTTGCAGCGCCTCGCGCTGAGCGGCTACCTGCTGCGCCAGGCTGTCGACCTCGACTCGGGCGACAATCCCCCGCTCGAACAGGCGCCGGGTGTCTGCCAGCGCAGCCTCGCTGGCTACCAGAGCCGCCCGGGCGCCAAACATCGCGCGGCGCGCTCGGGCCACCTGTGGCCCGCTTTCCCAACCCTGCAGCAGCCGCACGCTGGTCCGCGCCTTGAGCCACTCGGCCTCTGCCTGGCGTATCTGGATATCCAGTTGGCCGGTATCGAGCCTGAACAGTGGCTGGCCTGGAGCCACCCGTTGGCCTGGCTCCACCTGTACTTCGGCGAGCACGCCGTCGAATGGCGCAGCCTGGATCTGCTGGTGGACCGCCTGCACCCTGCCGACCAGGCCCAGTCGGCTTTCCAGGCACTGTGGCTCAACCCACAGCCATCGCGCCTCGATAACCTGCCCCTGGCTGGCAGGCCAGGCTTGCCACAGGAGCAACGCTGCCAGGCACGCCAGCAGCCACAGCAGCAACCGCCAGCTAATCATTGAGCGCCACCGCCCAGCTTTGCAGCGTGGTACCCAATATCCGGTCGAGTTCAGCCTGGCCATTGAGGTAGGCAATTCTGGCATCCAGTTCGACGCTCTGTGCATTGCGCAAATCGCTCTCGAAGCTGAGCACCTGGAAATTGCTCGAGCGCCCGACGGCAAGCTTTTCCTGCTCTATCTCCAGTTTGCGCTGCGATAGCGACAGCGCCCGTGCGGCAATTTCCAGCTGGCGCCAGCGCACCTGGGTATCGCGCACGGCGGTCAACACCTCGCGCTGGAGCTGCTGGTGCGCCTCAGCCAAGATGACCTGCTGACGTTCCACAGCCACGCGGGCACGTACTTCGGCCTGACGCCGGCTCAGGTCTCCAAGCGGTATTTGCAGCTCCAGCCCCACATAGTGCTCCCAGCTGACCTGGTTACCGGGGCGCTGGCGCGTCTGGCTGGCCCCGCCGACCAGCGACACATCCCACAACTGCTCATTGCGCGCCACCTGCAGATCGATCAACGCCTGCTCACCCGTGATCACTTGCATCAGATACGCAGGTTGCAGCGATTCGGCCCGGGTCAGAGCCTGCGCAGTATCGACCTGCAAGCGCTGGACGTGGCCCTTTTCCACTGCCCGCAAAGGGGTGGCAAGGTCCACTGCCAAGACCTGAGCCAACGCCAGCCGACTTGCGTGGAGCTGATTACGGCTGCTTTCGAGGGCCAACTCCTGCCCAGCCACCTCGGCGTCGGCCTGAACCTTGTCGAATGCAGCCATGCGCCCCGCCGCGATCAGCGCGTGGTTCACCTTCACCAGTTGCCGGGCCCGAGCCAGCCCCTGCTGGGCAATGTGCAACTGCTCCTGGGCTTGAAGCAGTTCGCGATACTGCAAGATAGTACGCGTGATCACTTCGGCCACGCGGTCTTTGAGCACCAAGCGGTTCAATTGCTCGGCCAGTAACGCCTGGCGTAGCGGTGCACTGGCCACCTCGCGCCCGGCACCGCGCAACAGCGGCTGAATCACCATCAGGTTGGCGCCATCGTGGTAGCGTGCGCCAGCCCTGTCGGTGCGTGTCTGGCCATACGCCCAATCCAGGCTCAGCCGTGTGCCGTAGGGCGTCAGCAGGCTTGCCGCCGGGGCGAGCTGGACCTCGCGGTAATGGTCATCACTGTTGCGATTGCCAAAGGTACGCGCCTTGAACGAGAGCTGTGGGGCATAGTGATCACGCGCCACGCGCAGGTCGAATTTCTGCGTGATGCGCTCAAGGTAAGCACTGCGGATGGCGCGGTTGTCCCGCAGGGCCAAGGCAACCGCATCGGCTAGCTCCAGCGATACCTCGGCCTCCCCGCTGGCCGCCCATGCAGTGGCCGACACCGCAAAGGCCTGGCCCGCACGGGACGGCTGCAGGGCATCTGCCGCCAGTACGGCTCCGCCCAGCAGCGCCAGGCACAGAAACACAGGCCACCTAGTCATCGCGCAATGCCAATACAGGTTGCAGATGTGCCGCAGCCAGCGCCGGTTGCAAGCCAAAGAACAGGCCGAGCGACAACGCGCTGCCCATGCCCAGCCCTATCGATGACGCATCCAGCGCATAGCGCCAGCCTGACAGCAAGGCAAAGCCCCAACTGGCGGCCAGTCCCACCAGCGTGCCGAGCAACGCTCCGCCCCCTGCCAGCAACAATGCTTCGAGCAGGAACAACCAGGCAATATCGCGGGTGCGTGCCCCCAGCGCCATGCGCACGCCGATCTCGCGACGGCGCTGCGCTACGCTCATCAGCATCACATTCATCACCCCAACCCCACCCAACAGCAATGCAATACCTGCAAAGCCGGCGAGCACCCACGTGAGCATCCGTGACTGGTTGGCCATCCCTTCGAGCAACTGCTGTGGCAGTTGCACATCGACCTCGTACCCAGGTAGTCGCGCAGCCAGATAATCAGTCAGCGTTCGTGCCGTGTCCGGCAACACGGCGATAGCATGGCCGCGTGCAAGCACCGTCCCCACTTCCGGCACAGCGCCCAGGCGACGCATGCCCGGCAATGGCATCAACAGCGCGTCGTCGACCTGTATTGGCAGCATCGGGTTGTAGCCCCGATGCGCAAGCACGCCAACCACCTCGAACAGGTAGCGGCCCGACTGCAGACGGTCGCCCACGCGTGCACCCAGTTGCCGGGCCAGCGTGGCCCCCAGCAACACGTGAGTGGTGTCATCGTCGTAGGCGGACAACAAGCGGCCCTGACTGGCTTGCAAGTCCAGTACTTGCGCCAGTTGCAGCGTGCTTGCACCGACCAGCGTCTCATGGCGCTTGCTTGCCAATTGCACTGTGGCCACAGAAACCAGCAAAGGCGCAGCCGCGCGAATGGACGCTGGCAATACAGACAGGTCCAGGGCCACCGGCGGAACAACTTCAGCAGGGCGTTGTAGGTTGGCGACCAGCAGATCACTGCCCATACCTCGACACAGCTGCCGAGCATGTTGCGTGGCGCTGTGGCCGATATTGAGCAAGGCCACCAGCGCCGCGCAGCCCACCGCGATGCCGATCAGCGTCAGCCAGGCACGGGGGCCTGCCTGCCGCAAGCTGGCCAACGCCTCGCTCAAACGCTGTGGCCACGAAGGGCCATAGGCCTCAGGCATCAAAGGCCCCGCCATGGCGCACCTCGATGCAACGCTCCATGCGCTGCGCCATGGCAGGGTCGTGGGTGACCATCAGCAAGGTCACACCGCGCTCACGATTGAGTGCCAGCAACAGCGCTGCAATACCCTCGGCCGTGGCGCCATCGAGATTACCGGTCGGCTCATCGGCCAGCAGCACCGCAGGCTCTGTCACCAGCGCCCGGGCGATAGCGACCCGTTGCCGCTGGCCGCCGGACAAGTCGGCAGGCAAGTGTTGCGCCCGCTCGCCAAGCCCGACCGCCTCCAGCTGCGCCCGCGCCGCCTGACGCGCGGCCGCTTGCCCGATACCGCGGTAGCTCAGCGGCAAAGCGACGTTGTCCAGCGCAGAAAGCCGCGGCAGCAGGTTGAAGCCCTGGAAGATGAAACCCAGCATGCGGTTGCGCAGGATTGCCCGTTGGTCTGCCGTGGTTGGCATCATGTCCTGGCCGGCGAGCATGATCCGACCGCAGCAAGGCTGGTCGAGCAGGCCGATCAGGTTGAGCAGGGTACTTTTGCCCGAACCGGAAGGCCCAATGATGGCGCAGGTCTGGCCGCGAGGGATGGTGAGTGAAAGGTTGTGCAGCACCGCTCGAGTGCCCAGTCGGCGGGTGATGCCCTGAAGGGTGATGATCGGGTTCATGCTTAGGGTTTCCCGTTGGACGAACCTTCAGCCTGCGGGTCGAGTGTTTTAGCGATATCGTCCTTCGCCGCCACCCATTCCTTGGCGATCATGTCGATTAAAGAAGTATTGAATTCGGGCCATTCAACTTCGGACATCGAGAATAGCATCATGATGTCAGCTTCGTAATTCCCGAGCTGCGCTTGCTCAATGGCAGGTAATGACCTGTAGTAATCGAGTATTTCGTAAAGCCCCTGATCTTTACTTCCTGTCGATTGAATTTCAGCACTGATCTTGTGGCCCATGTAAACAGTCCACTCACATTCGCGCTTACTGAGCTCTTGCCAGGCGGCGTTACGTTCATTCGTTGTAAATTCACCACCATTGTCATACACGATCAAGCTCAACTGCTCTCGCGCGAGTTGCCCGAAAGGGTTCTCCTCCTTACCATTCAAAAATGCTGTCGCCTGCCGCGCGCGCTCCAGCAATGCAGGGTCTTCGGTATTGGGAACGAAGGCGTCGTGGGCACTTTTGCTGAATTGGTAACTGCCGCCGCAGACCCTATCCAGTATCGTTTTCGCCAGCTCCGCAAGTTCTTTACGACCCAACTGAGCATCCCTGGAAGCCGCACGGGTTGCGGCGTCACTGAGCTGTCGGGCTAACGACGTTATTTCACTTCGCGTGTCCGATGAGGGCGCTGCAACAGGCGTTGTCGGTTCAGTTTCAGCAGGATCAGCAATGCGCTTTACAGGTACTGAATTATCAAACTTCAATTCGCGCACCCCGGAAGTCTTGATGATTTCCATAACTCACCCCTATCACTGTTCTGTAAGCAGATGGTGTTTGCCTAAACACGCTGCCTCGCAGGCTCACCGGCGAGGCAGCGTGTAGCCCCGGAATGAGTTACTTCATGGTGAACTCAACGGTCCATGAGTTATCCGCGCGCGTACTGGTTATATTCGCTGTACACGCCGCTCCCCCGCTGGGCGTCGCAGTTTTGGTCCACTGGGGTTGTTTTATCCCACCGGGAAGCAAGCGCATCTGGAAAGTCGTACCAAATGCGCACGTTTTACGGCCAATGGTGTAGCGGACCATGGCAGCATTAACGTCTGGACTTACCACGCGCTGCACATCGAAGTTGGTCTGGCCACCCGCCGGGACCCGTTGGGCCGGTTTAGGGCTGGCTATCTGATAGGTACTGGTCTCGTTCGACGTAACCATCTTCAACTCTGCGGGTACAGTCCCCACATTTTTGAACGTCACATTGACGTTAGGCCCAGCCTGAGACAGCCCGGCAGCAAGCAGCGATACGGTGGCAAGGAAAGCCTGCGATGTCTTTTTCATTAGCGTGATCTCGTCTCTTCCATGTGATTAAGGATGAGACGCCCCTGATGGCCAGTGGCCCCAGGCTGCCCAAGACGCTCCGTCGTACATGGACAGCGCCTGAAAGGTGCGTCCAAGGGTGTTAACGACCCGCTTGGGCAAAACCTTAGCTCTTGCATGGCTTTGAGTATTTCTGAATGTGATCCCGCACCACCCTGAGGCATGAATCACAAAGCCATCACGCCAACAAACCAGCGTCAAAAAACGGACGAAGGAGCCGTTATCGCCAACCGTCATAAGCCCGCTCGTACTTTTTTGACGAATTTTGAAAAAAATTTTCCCATGCTGGCACAAAAATATCGCACCCGGTTTTCGCCCTTTATATACAGGGGTGCTTCCGAAGCGTGCTATCAGTTTGAAACTATTCGCTACTGAAGAATTATTTAGAAATCTTTCATCGGGGCGAAACCCACCCAGGAACTTCTTCTGCGACGCATAGCTCATAGTGCCGTAACGAATTTCATGCCTGTGCGGTGTGAGAGATGACTTACAGATGACAAGCAGCCGCGAAACAATAGCGGCGCTGAAACTTTTAACAAACGCCACGGGTACTCCCGTAGGCCCTGCCCAGCAGGAGAGACGCGCCCCTTAAAATCGTCCTAGTGGTTGATTTCAAAGGATTTTTCCAATTGAAAGAACAAGCACAGCAACGCGCCAAGTAGCGCATTGCAATAAAGACGGCTGCATTTCAGGGCACGCCTATTAATTACTGGCCTTTGACTGCCAACTTTGAGTGCATAACTGTGTGCGCTCCGGATTTGTTCATGCCTGCGCTCGGTGAAGTGTGCATTCGCCATGGGATCCGTGCGCCCTAAAACTGTTGTTAATCAACCCGGTCCGGCTCTTCCCGGAGGAGCTGGCGTGATAAACACATGAGGTGATAGCGATGCGTATCAGCATCTTTGGTTTGGGTTATGTGGGTGCGGTCTGTGCAGGCTGCCTGACGGCGCGAGGCCATGACGTGATTGGTGTGGACGTGTCCAGCACCAAGATCGACCTGATCAACCAGGGCAAGTCGCCCATCGTCGAACCTGGCCTGGAGGCACTGCTGCAACAGGGCATCGCCAATGGCCGCCTGCGTGGCACCACCGACTTCGCCGAGGCCATCCGCGCCAGCGACGTGTCGATGATCTGCGTCGGTACCCCAAGCAAGAAAAATGGCGACCTGGGCCTGGAATACATCGAGTCGGTCTGCCGCGAAATCGGTTACGTGCTGCGTGACACCACCCGCCGCCACACCATCGTGGTGCGCAGTACCGTGCTGCCAGGCACTGTCAAGAACGTGGTCATCCCGATTCTCGAAGACTGCTCGGGCAAGAAGGCCGGCGTCGACTTCGGCGTTGCGGTCAACCCTGAGTTCCTGCGTGAAAGCACCGCGATCAAGGACTACGACCACCCACCGATGACTGTCATCGGTGAACTGGACAGCGCCAGCGGCGACGTCCTGCAAAGCCTGTATGAAGAACTCGATGCGCCGGTCATCCGCAAGCCGATCGAAGTCGCCGAGATGATCAAGTACACCTGCAACGTCTGGCACGCCACCAAGGTCACCTTCGCCAACGAAATCGGCAACATCGCCAAGGCCGTCGGCGTCGATGGCCGCGACGTGATGGACGTGGTCTGCCAGGACAAGGTGTTGAACCTGTCGCAGTACTACATGCGCCCTGGCTTCGCCTTCGGCGGCTCGTGCCTGCCCAAGGACGTGCGCGCCCTCACCTACCGCGCCGCCAGCCTCGACGTCCGGGCCCCGCTGCTCGACTCGCTGATGCGCAGCAACGAATCCCAGGTGCAGAACGCCTTTGAACTGATCGAAGCCCACGACAAGCGCAAGGTCGCCTTGCTGGGCCTGAGCTTCAAGGCCGGTACCGACGACCTGCGTGAAAGCCCGCTGGTGGAGTTGGCCGAGCGCCTGATCGGCAAAGGCTACCAACTGGACATCTACGACGAGAACGTCGAGTACGCCCGGGTTCACGGTGCGAACAAGGAGTACATCGAGTCGAAGATCCCCCACGTCTCGTCGCTGCTCAACGCCGACTTCCAGAAGGTCATCGACAACGCCGAGATCATCGTCCTGGGCAACCGTGACGAGCAGTTCCGCGCCCTTGCCGACCAGGCACCGGCTGGCAAGCAAGTGATCGACCTGGTCGGTTTCATGAGCAAGCCAACCTGCACTACCCGCGGCACCGAAGGCATCTGCTGGTAAGCCAGCGGCCAGGCAGCGCAGGCCTCCTGCGCTGCCCTTTTCCCAGAATTCTCAACGGATGCTGAACATGCAAAGGCTACAGACAGTGCTGTTGCAGTGCGCCGGTTGGCTGCTCTACATGAGCCTGCTCATGTTGATCGCCCTGGCCTTGCCGGCCGACATCTTCGACTCGCAGTCCAAGCACTTCATCTTCCTGGTCGGCGCAGTCGGCATCTGGCGCTACTCCATGGGCGCCACCCATTTCATCCGCGGCATGATCTTCCTCTACGGCGTGTACCCCTACCTGCGCCGCAAGGTGCAGAAGATGGGCGCTGCAGCCGACCCGTCGCACGTGTACCTGATGGTCACCAGTTTCCGCATCGAAGCGTTGACCACCGCGCAGGTGTACAGCTCGGTGATCCGTGAAGCGATCGATTGTGGTTTCCCCACCACCGTGGTCTGTTCGCTGGTGGAAATGTCCGATGAACTGCTGGTAAAGAGCCTGTGGGCCAAATACAACCCGCCCGCCCACGTGAAGCTGGACATCGTGCGCATCGCCGGGACCGGCAAGCGTGATGGCCTGGCGTACGGTTTCCGCGCCATCTCGCGCATGCTGCCGGATGAAAACGCCGTTGTCGCGGTGATCGACGGCGATACCGTGCTGGCCGAAGGCGTGGTTCGCAAGACCGTACCGTGGTTCAAGCTGTACCCGAACGTGGGTGGCCTGACCACCAACGAGTTCTGCGAAGTGCGCGGTGGCTACATCATGAGCGAGTGGCACAAGCTGCGCTTCGCCCAGCGCCATATCAACATGTGCTCGATGGCACTGAGCAAGCGCGTGCTGACCATGACCGGGCGCATGTCGATGTTCCGTGCCAGCGTGGTGACCAACCCCGAGTTCATCGCCGACGTCGAAAGCGACTCGCTGATGCACTGGCGCCTGGGCCGCTTCAAGTTCCTCACCGGTGACGACAAGTCCAGCTGGTTCAGCCTGATGCGCCTTGGCTACGACACCTTCTACGTGCCGGACGCCGCCATCAACACGGTCGAACACCCGCCGGAGAAAAGCTTCCTCAAGGCCAGCCGCAAACTGATGTACCGCTGGTACGGCAACAACCTGCGCCAGAACTCCCGCGCGCTGGGCTTGGGCCTGCGCCGCCTGGGGCTGTTCACCAGCATCGTGCTGTTCGACCAGCGTGTGTCGATGTGGACCAGCCTCCTGGGCCTGACCGTGGCCGTGATCGCCAGCCTCAAGTTCGGCCTGGGCTTCCTGCTGGTGTACCTGCTGTGGATCGGCATCACCCGCCTGATCCTCACCATCATGCTGCTGTGCTCGGGGCACAACGTCGGCCCGGCCTATCCGCTGATCCTCTATTACAACCAGATCGTCGGGGCAATGATGAAGATCTACGTGTTCTTCCGCCTCGACAAGCAGTCCTGGACCCGCCAACCGACTGCCCTGAAACGCGACCTCGCCAGTTTTCAACAATGGTTCAACACCTGGTCCTCGCGGACCATGACCTTCTCGGCTGCCAGCATCTTCGTCGCTGTGCTGTTCATGGTCGTGTGAGCCAAACCCGGATCGGAACTAACAGGAACAAATCACCATGAATACCGCCGTGAACGTCAATGTCGTGCATGAGTCCGAAGCCCAGCGCCAGCACGCCCGGGTGCGCATCCCAGCCAAGCTGCGCTACCTCGATGGCGAACGCCAGACCCATGAGGTCAAGGTCGAAGACCTGTCCGCTGGCGGCTTGAGCTTCTTCGCCAAGCAGCCGCTGCAGGTCGGCCAGGTACTGCGCGGGCGCTTGCAGTTCGTGGTCGACAACCTGGGCCTGTCGATGGACATCGAGTTTCAGGTGCGCTCCTGCAACCCGAGCGACGGCCGCACCGGTGCACAGTTCCAGAACCTCGAACCGCGCGACATCGCCACCCTGCGCCACATCATCACCAGCCACCTTTCAGGTGAGCTGATCAGCGTCGGCGACGTGCTCAGCACCCTGCAGCGCGACAACTTCACCAAGGCGCGCAAACAGAAGGACGGCGGCTCTGGCCTGTCCGCCTTCGGCCGGTTCAAGGCAGTGACTGTCACCCTGGGCGTGTTTGTGGTCGGTGTTGCCGCCTTCGGCTTCGTCGCCAAATCGCTGTACGGCATGTACTTCGTCAGCCACGCCGAAGCCGGCGTGGTCGCGGTGCCGACCACCAGCATCACCATGCCGCGCGACGGCACCGTCAACAGCCTGGTCGAGCCCGGCGGCATGGTAGTCAAAGGCGCGCCGCTGGCAAGTTTCAGTACCAGCATGCTGGACATGCTCAAGGGCCACCTGGACGACTCGCAGCTGGAACCGGCCAAGGTCGAGGAACTGTTCGGCAAGCAACTCTCCGGCACCCTCACCAGCCCCTGCGATTGCGTGGTCGCCCGCCAACTGGTGGACGACGGCCAGTACGCCGCCAAAGGCCAGCCGATCTTCCAGCTGATCCCGCGGACCAGCAACCCGATGGTCGAAGCACGCTTCAGCTACCGCCAGTTCGATGAAGTCAAGCCAGGTACCCGCGTCAACTTCCAGGTGGCTGGCGAAAACGAAGTGCGCACCGGGCAGATCGTCAGCAGCACCAGCCTCAACAGCGAAAACCTGGCTTCCGACATCCGCGTGCAGATCAAACCAGACGGCGGCCTGCCTGCCGAGCTCGCCGGGCGCCCGGCATCGGTCAGCAGTGACCGTGGCCCTTCGCTCAACTGGCTGATCGACAAAGCCGCGGCCCGTGGGCTGTAAGAGGATCAACGCATGATGCCCCACAAGAAGAGCGCAAGCCTGGGCCTCTGCGCCGTGGCCGCGGCCATCGCCCTGGCAGGCTGTGCCGGCCTGCCCGACCAGCGCCTGGCCAACGAAGCCCTCAAGCGCGGTGACACCGCGCTGGCCGAGCGCAACTACAAGGCGCTGGCGGACCTGGGCTACAGCGAGGCACAAGTCGGCCTGGCCGACATCAAGGTCGCTACCCGTGACCCCGATCAGCTCAAGGAAGCCGAGGCCACTTATCGCGCTGCGGCGGCCACTTCGCCACGCGCCCAGGCACGCCTCGGCCGCCTGCTGGTGGCCAAGCCCGACAGCACCCAGGCAGAACGCGAAGAAGCCCAGGCCCTGCTCAAGCTCGCCGCCAAGCAGGGCCAAGGCAACACCCTGATCCCGCTGGCGATGCTCTACCTGACCTACCCGCAGAGCTTCCCCGACATCAATGCCCAGCAGCAGATCGACCAGTGGCGCGCGGCCGGCAACCCGGAAGCGGGCCTGGCCCAGGTGCTGCTGTATCGCACCCAGGGGACCTACGACCAGCACCTGGCTGAGGTCGAGGACATCTGCAAGGCTGCGCTGAACACCAACGACATCTGCTATGTGGAACTGGCCACCGTGTACCAGAAACGCGGCCAGGCCGACCAGCAGGCTGCCCTGATCGGCCAGCTCAAATCCGCCTATACCCGCGGGTCGGTGCCTGCCACTCGGGTCGACAGCGTTGCCCGTGTACTGGCCGACCGCAGCCTGGGCCAGACCGACGAGAAAACCGCCAAGGCGCTGCTGGAACAGGTCGCTGAGGCCAATCCGGCTTCTTGGGTGAGCCTGGCGCAACTGGTCTACGACTTCCCGGAACTGGGCGACACCGACCAGTTGATGGCCTACATCGACAAGGGCCGCGAAGCCGAACAGCCGCGCGCCGAACTGCTGCTGGGCCGCCTGTACTACGAAGGCAAGACCTTGCCCGCGGATGCCGAAAAGGCCGAACGCCACCTGCAGGCCGCTGCCGAGGCCGGCGAAGTCAGCGCCCACTACTACCTTGGCCAGCTGTATCGCCGTGGCTACCTGGGCAACGTCGAGCCGCAAAAGGCCGTCGACCACCTGCTCAGCGCCGCCCGCGGTGGCCAGAACAGTGCCGACTACGCCCTTGCCCAGCTGTTCAGCGAAGGCCATGGCATTCGCCCTCAACCGGGCGACGCCTGGGTATTCGCCCAGCTTGCGCAGGCCAACCCGACGCCGCAGGCCACCGAACTGCTGCAGCAACTCGACCAACAACTCACGCCTGACCAGCGCAGCCAGGCGCAGAGCCTGCTGGCGCAGGAAAGGCAGGCTCGCGGCAGCATGGCCCAAGGCGGCGCCAGCACCCTGGCCCTCGAGGCCCTGCAAGACGACGAAAAAGAAGTAGACGGTGAGGACTCGCTATGACGCTCAATCCCTTCGTGAAAGCCGGTATCGGCCTGAGCTTCGCCCTGCTGTGGTCCTGCCCGACCCTGGCCGACATGACTGCCCAGAAGAACTTCGGCCTGGATGTGAAGATCACCGGCCAGTCGGAAGACGATCGCGACCTGGGCACCCGCTCCGGCGGTGACGTCAACGGCCTGGGCCTGGACCTGCGCCCTTGGGTGTACGGCGAGCGTGGCAACTGGAGTGCCTATGCCATGGGCCAGGCCGTTGCCGCCACCGACACCATCGAAACCGACACCTTGCGCCAGAACGACGACGGCACCACCACCGACACCGGTGACGACAGCCGTCAACCCGACAAGAGCTACCTGGCCATGCGCGAGTTCTGGGTTGGCTACAGTGGCCTCACCGCGTACCCCGGCGAGCAGCTGCGCCTGGGTCGCCAACGCCTGCGCAGCGACGACGGGATGTGGCGCGACACCAACATCGAAGCGTTGAACTGGACCTTCGACACCACCTTGCTCAAGGCGGACCTGGGTGTGGCCCAGCGCTTCAGCGAGTACCGCACCGACCTGACCGAGCTGGCCCCGGAAGACGAAGACCGTACGCACCTCTACGGTAATATCGCCACGCAGTGGACACCGGGCCACTGGGTCGGCCTGCGCGCCCATCACACCCATGACAGTGGCAGCCTGAAACGCCCGGGCGAAACCATCGACGCACTGGACAAGACCCGCACCGGCGACCTCACCTGGCTGGGCCTGGAAGCCAACAGCGACGCCTACAACTGGCGCAACGACCACACCGTCAACTACTGGGGCAGCCTGACCTGGCTGACCGGTGATCGCGACAAGCTCAACAGCCAGCTGGTCGGTGATGACCAGGTCGTCACCGGCAAGCAGAGCGGCGACGTCAACGCCTGGGCCACCGACCTGGGCATCCGCCTGCGTCTGGACCCGAACTGGCAGGTCGGCGCGGCCTATGCCCGCGGCAGCGGCGGCGGTGGCGACGACGGTTCGAACAACTTCGAGCAGACTGGCCTTGAGAGCAACCGCTCCAACTTCACCGGTACCCGCTCACGCGTACACCGCTTCGGCGAGGCCTTCCGTGGCGAGCTGGGCAACCTGCAGGCGGCCACGCTGTTCGCCTCCTGGCAACTGCGCGAGGACTACGACGCCAGCTTCATCTACCACAAGTTCTGGCGTGTCGATGGCTCGCAGAACATCGGCTCCAGCGGCATCAACGCCGCGGTCAACGACAACGGCGTGAACCGCCCGCTGGTCAACGGCGAGAAAGACCTGGGCCAGGAAATGGACGTGGTCGTCACCAAGTACTTCAAGCAGGGCCTGCTGCCCGCTTCGATGAGCCAGGCGATCGACGAGCCGTCCGCGCTGGTGCGCCTGCGTGCCGGTGTGTTCAAACCCGGCGATGCCTATGGCAAGGAAGCGGATTCTTACATGCACCGCGCCTTCGTCGACGTGATCTGGCGCTTCTGAGGCCGGTAGAGGACCTGCAATGAACCTTCACCCGCACATACGTCACAGCCTTCTGGCCAGCGCTTTGCTGCTGGCCACAGGCCTGGCCGTCGCCGCAGAACCTGCGGTGATTGCCAAGGAACTGCAGCAGGCCAAGACCTACACCGTGTCCAGCGCCCCGACCGAGCCGCTGCACATGGACCCGCCCAAGCTGCCCGATCTGAGCGGTTACACCGCTGCCGCCGTGCAGAAAAAGATCGACCGCAGCCACAAGGGCAAGGTCAGCGTGCGCCGCATGCTGCAAGAAGAATCGCTCAAGGAATTCATCGGCGGCGACAACAAGGCTGCCGAGTGGGTACAACGCCAGCACGGCATCCCCCAGGCGATCTTTGTCGATGATGGCCATGTCGACCTGGTCGAGCTGAGCAAAAAGGTGCCCAAACAGTACCTCAGCGAAGTCGAGCCAGGGGTTTACCTGGCGCGCCTACCGATCGTGGTTGGGCACAAGGGCATCCTCGAGATCGACGGCAAGGTCAAGCAACTGCGCCTGTCCCAGGAGGGCGGCGCGTTCCTGGTCAATGACGGCAAACTGTTTGTCAGCGACACCCAGGTCACTGGCTGGCGCGAGAAGGACAACGGTCCGGCGACCTTCCGCTCGCCCAAGGAATTCCGCCCGTTCCTGCTGTCGTGGGGCGGTACCGAGACGTACATCGTCAACACCAAGATGGCCAGCTTTGGCTATGCCAAGTCCAAGTCGTACGGTGTGAGCATCTCGCAGTACACCCCGAACATGGCCAAGCGCATGGGCCGCCCGGAGCCCACCGGCTGGATCATCGGCTCGGAATTCAGCGACATGTGGTACGGGTTCTACTGCTACGAGACCCAGGACTTCGTGGTCAAGGACAGCACCTACCGCGACAACATCGTCTACGGCATCGACCCGCACGACCGTTCGCACCGCCTGATCATCGCCGGCAACACGGTGTATGGCACCAAGAAAAAGCACGGGATCATCGTATCGCGTGAGGTCAACGACAGCTGGATCATCAACAACAAGAGCTACGACAACAAGCTCTCGGGCGTGGTGATCGACCGTAACAGCGTCAACAACCTCATCGCCTACAACGAGATCTACCGCAACCACACCGATGGCATCACGTTGTACGAGAGCGGCGACAACCTGATCTGGGGCAACAAGCTGATCAACAACCGTCGCCACGGCATCCGCGTGCGCAACAGCGTGAACATCCGCCTGTATGAAAACGTCGCCGTGGCCAACGGCCTGGTGGGTGTCTACGGGCACATCAAGGACTTGTCCGATACCGACCGTGACATCGCCCTCGACCCGTTCGACACCAAGGTGTCCCTGATCGTGGTCGGCGGTGAGCTCGCGGCCAATGGTTCTGGGCCTCTTTCGATCGACTCACCGCTCTCGGTGGAGCTGTACAAAGTCTCCATGCTCGCCCCGCGCAAGGCCAGCGGCATCAGCCTCAACGGCATCCTCGGTGAGCGCCAGGACGAAATCCTCGACCTGCTGGTGCGCCAGCAGAAGGCCGTGCTGATCGACCCGGTCGAACGCCAGACCGAAATGATCGATTAAGGAAGCCCAGACCATGACCCCACACTTGATGAAATTGCTGGGCCTGTCCGCCGCCCTCCTGGCCGTCAGCCAGGGCGTGCGCGCCGACGAGGTCAAGGCGCCGACCTTCACCGCCGAGCCTTGCTGCCAGCTGTGCCCCGAAGCACACGACGCCAGTCGCTACACCACCCGCTACCAGCAGAACTTCACCACGCTGGTACAGGCCAAGGGCGACTGGCTGTTCCGTACCCGCGAAGACCTGCGTACCGAGTTCAACACCACTCCGGCAGGCTACAAACGCCTGCAGCAAGTGCACGACGCGTTCAAGAAGCGCGGCGTTGAACTGGTGATGGTGTACCAGCCCACCCGAGGCCTGGTGAACCGCAACATGCTCAACCCGGCCGAGAAAGCCGCCTTCGATTACCAGAAGGCCCTTGGCAACTACCAGGCCATGCTCAAGCGCTTCGCCAGCATGGGCTACAACGTGCCGGACCTGTCGCCGCTGACCAACGAACAGCTGGCGGCCGCCGACCAGGGCAAGGACTTCTACTTCCGTGGTGACCAGCACTGGACGCCTTACGGCGCTGAGCGTGCAGCCAAGATCGTGGCCGACACCGTCCACAAGATGCCGGCCTTCGAAGGTATCCCACGCAAGGAATTCGAGACCCACAAGTCCGGGCGCATGGGCAAGACCGGCACCCTGCACAACGTTGCCGGGCAACTGTGCGGCACCAGCTACGCCGTGCAGTACATGGACCAGTTCGCCACCGAACCGAAAGGTGCCAGCGGCGGCGACGATCTGTTCGGTGACAGCGGTAACGCCCAGATCACCCTGGTCGGCACCAGCCACAGCGGCAAGAACTACAACTTCTCCGGTTTCCTGGAGCAGTACATCGGTGCCGACGTGCTCAACGTCGCCTTCCCTGGTGGCGGCCTGGAAGGCTCGATGATCGAGTACCTGGGCAGTGAGGAATTCCAGAACAATCCACCGAAGATCCTCATCTGGGAATTCTCGCCCCTGTATCGCCTGGACCAGGAAACCATCTGGCGGCAGATCCTCGCGCTGCTCGACGATGGCTGTGACGCGCGCCCGGCACTGATGAGCGCCAGCAGCACCCTCAAGCCCGGCAAGAACGAGCTGATGGTCAACGGCAAGGGCGGCGTGATCAAGGACCTGATCAACCGCAACCTGCAGATGGACATCAAGTTCGAAGACCCTTCGGTGAAGGTGCTGCAAGCCACTCTCTGGTACCTCAACGGGCGCCACGAGGACATCAAGATCGAGAAGCCGGAAACCTCTGACACCAATGGCCGCTTCGTCTTCCAGATGCGTGAAGACGAGGACTGGGCCAGCCAGAACCTGTTGGCACTCGAGGTCCAGGGGCCGGAAAACGGTACCCAGAAAGTCGAGGCCAAGCTCTGCAAACGCAACAACTACGCCGTGCCCGCGCAAACCGCGCAGGCCGGCCAGTGAGGCGACCATGACTGCATTCAAGCGACTCTTCAGCCCCGCCCTGCTCGTGCTGGCCCTGACCGGCGGTACCGCGCATGCCGCGCTGGTACCCCCTCAGGGTTATTACGAGGGGATTGAAAAGCTCAAGACCAGTGACGGCAACTTCCGCTGCGAATCTGCGCCCAAACCCTACACCGGCGCGCTGCAGTTTCGCAGTAAGTACGAAGGCTCTGACAAGGCTCGGGCGACCCTGAACAAGGAGTCGGAACAAGCCTTCCGCGACTCCACCAAAGACATCACCACCCTGGAGCGTGGTGTCGCCAAGATGGTCAACCAGTACATGCGTGACGGCCGTCCGGCACAACTGGACTGCACCCTTACATGGCTGGGCACCTGGGCGCGCGCCGATGCGCTGATGTCCACCAACTACAACCACACCGGCAAGTCCATGCGCAAATGGGCGCTGGGCAGCATGAGTGGCTCGTGGCTGCGCCTGAAATTCTCCAACTCGCAGCCACTGGCCGCACACCAGGCCGAGGCCGAGCTGATCGAGAAGTGGTTCGCCCGCCTGGCCGAGCAGACCGTGCGCGACTGGAGCAACCTGCCGCTGGAGAAGATCAACAACCATAGCTATTGGGCGGCCTGGTCGGTGATGGCCACCGCCGTGGCCACCGACCGCCGAGACCTGTTCGACTGGGCAGTGAAGGAATACAAGGTCGGCGCCAACCAGATCGACGACCAGGGCTTCCTGCCCAACGAAATCAAACGCAAGCAGCGTGCCCTGGCGTACCACAACTACGCCCTGCCGCCACTGGCGATGATCGCAAGCTTTGCCAAGGCCAACGGCGTGGACCTGCGCAGCGAAAACAACTTTGCCCTGCAGCGCCTGGGCGAAGGCGTGCTGTACGGCGCCCGCGACCCGCGCCACTTCGCCGAACGTGCGGGTGAGAAACAGGACATGAAGGACCTCAAGGTCGACGGCAAGTACGCCTGGCTCGAGCCTTGGTGCGCGCTGTACCAGTGCGTGGGCGACACCCTTGAGCGCAAACACGAGATGCAGCCGTTCGACAGCTTCCGCCTTGGCGGCAACCTGACCCGGGTCTATGACCCGAGCGCGGCTTCGAAGAAATAACGCGAAACCCTGTGGAGCCGGCTTGTCGCCAAGCCAGCTGCCACAGGAATACGAGGTGCCTTCCGGTTTTTGGGCTGGGGGGTTTGGGGGGCGCTTTGCCCTGGATGCTGTGAACCATTTAGGAGAACCGGGATGGTCTTCTCGTCCAACGTGTTCCTGTTCCTGTTCTTGCCGATATTCCTCGGCCTGTACTACCTGAGCGGGCAACGCTATCGCAACCTGCTGCTGCTGGTCGCCAGCTACATCTTCTACGCCTGGTGGCGGGTGGACTTCCTCGCCCTGTTCGCCGGTGTCACCCTGTGGAACTACTGGATCGGCCTGAAAGTGGGTGCCGCCGGCGTACGCACCAAGCCTGCACAGCGTTGGCTGCTGCTGGGCGTAGGCGTGGACCTGGCGATCCTCGGCTATTTCAAGTACGCCAACTTCGGCGTCGACAGCCTCAACGCGATCATCAGCTCGTTCGGCCTCGAGCCCTTCATCCTCACCCACGTGCTGCTGCCGATCGGTATCTCGTTCTACATCTTCGAATCGATCAGCTACATCATCGACGTGTACCGCGGCGACACCCCGGCTACTCGCAACCTGATCGACTTCGCGGCGTTCGTGGCGATCTTCCCGCACCTGATCGCCGGCCCCGTGCTGCGCTTCAAGGACCTGGTCGACCAGTTCAACAACCGCACCCACACCCTGGACAAGTTCTCCGAAGGCTGCACCCGCTTCATGCAGGGCTTCATCAAGAAAGTGTTCATCGCCGACACCCTGGCGGTGGTCGCCGACCATTGCTTCGCCCTGCAGAACCCGACCACCGGTGACGCCTGGCTCGGTGCGCTGGCCTACACCGCACAGCTGTACTTCGACTTCTCCGGCTACAGCGACATGGCCATCGGCCTGGGGCTGATGATGGGCTTCCGCTTCATGGAGAACTTCAAGCAGCCGTACATCAGCCAGTCGATCACCGAGTTCTGGCGCCGCTGGCACATCAGCCTGTCGACCTGGCTGCGCGACTACCTGTACATCACCCTGGGCGGCAACCGTAAAGGCACCTTCAACACCTACCGCAACCTGTTCCTGACCATGCTGCTGGGCGGCCTGTGGCACGGCGCCAACTTCACTTACATCATCTGGGGTGCCTGGCACGGCATGTGGCTGGCAATCGAGCGCGCACTGGGCCTGGACACCAACCCGCAGCGCTTCAACCCGGTCAAGTGGGCGTTCACCTTCCTGCTGGTGGTGGTCGGCTGGGTGATCTTCCGCGCTGAAAACCTGGAAGTGGCCGGCCGCATGTACGGCGCCATGTTCAGCTTCGGCGAGTGGCAGCTGTCCGAACTCAACCGCGCCCAGCTCACCGGGCTGCAGGTTGCGACCTTGGTCATTGCCTACGTCACCCTGGCGTTCTTCGGCCTGCGCGACTTCTACCGCAATGCCACCCCGCCGGCAGCAATCCGCACGCCGGCGCAGGTCAATGCCGACGGTTCGCTTGGCCTGGACTGGACCCGGGTGATGACCCGTGCCCTGATCCTGCTGCTGTTCGTGGCCTCGATCCTCAAGCTTTCGGCGCAGAGCTACTCGCCGTTCCTTTACTTCCAGTTCTGAGGTTGATGACCATGACCCGGACATTACGCATCACCTATTCCCTGTCGTTCATCGGCCTGCTGGTGGGCATGGGCGCCTGGTCCACCGGCGGCCTGCAAAGCTTCCAGCGCACCGAGCAGATGACCCTGCTCAACGGCAAGCTGGCCAAGGCCGCCGAAACGCACTACGACGATGAGTTCCCGATCAAGCGCCTGGGCACCAACCTTTGGGCAGCCCTGGATTACAAGCTGTTCAACGAGGGCCGCCCCGGCGTGGTGCTGGGCCGTGACCAGTGGCTGTTCAGCGATGAAGAATTCAAGCCGACTGCCGGTGCCGACCAGCTCATGCAGGAAAACCTGGCGCTGATCCGCGGTGTGCGCGACACCCTGCAACAGCACGGTAGCCAGCTGGTGCTGGCGATCGTGCCGGCCAAGGCGCGGGTCTATTCGGAGTATGTGGGCAAGGAGGCGCCTGCCAGCCTGCATGAGGACCTGTACAACCAGTTCCATGCCCAGGTCCGTCAGGCCAACGTCTTCGCCCCTGACCTGATGGCCCCGATGGAACAGGCCAAGGCCCGCGGCCAGGTATTCCTGCGTACCGATACTCACTGGACGCCAATGGGCGCTGAAGTCGCCGCCCAGGCAGTGGCCGAGGCGGTCAACCGCCAGAGCCTGCTCAATGGCGACCCACAGGCGTTCATCACCGAGGCTGGCAACACCGCCCCGTACAAAGGCGACCTGACCAACTTCCTGCCACTGGACCCGCTGTTCAGCAATCTGCTGCCCAGCCCGGACACCCTGCAGCAACGCAGCACCCACCCCGTCGAGGCCCCAGGTGATAGCGGCGATGCCCTGTTCGCCGACAGCCAGATCCCGGTCGCGCTGGTCGGCACCAGCTACAGCGCCAACCCGCACTGGAACTTCCTCGGTGCGCTGCAGCAGGCCTTGCATAGCGATGTCGCCAACTATGCCGAAGACGGTCACGGCCCACTGCTGCCAATGCTCAAGTACCTGCAAAGCGATGCCTTCAAGAACGCCGCGCCACAGGTTGTGGTGTGGGAATTCCCCGAACGTTATCTGCCAATGAAAAACGACCTCAGCAGCTTCGATCCGCAGTGGATCGCGCAACTGAAGAACACCCGTAAATCCGAAGAAAACCTGGCCCTGTCGTCCAACCGGACGGACCACTGATAGATAGAGAGGAACACGCACATGACTACCAAGACTTCCATTGCCAAAGCCCTCACCCTCGCAGCAGGCCTGTCGTTGGCTTCGATGCAGGCATTCGCCGGCGCCGACGCTGCCCTGTATGGCCCTACCGCACCGAAAGGCTCGACCTTCGTGCGCCTGTACAACGCCGCCCCTGCACCCGCTGCCGCGAGCGTTGGCAACACCCAGATCAAACAGGTCGGTGCCCAGGCCAGCAGCGACTTCAGCTTCCTCCCGGGCGGTGACTACACCGCGCAGGTCGCTGGCAAGAGCGTCCCGGTCAAGCTGGCCGCTGACAAGTACTACACCCTGGTCAACAACGGCAGCGGCAACCCGCAGCTGATCGAAGAACCACCGTTCAAGAACAAGCAGAAAGCCCTGGTACGTGTACAGAACCTGAGCGACCAGCCGCTGGCCCTGAAGACCGCCGACGGCAAGACCGAGGTGGTCAAGCCAGTGGCAGCCAAAGGCCGTGGCGAGCGTGAGATCAACCCGGTCAAGGTCAACCTGGCCCTGTTTGCAGGAGACAAGAAAGTCAGCGACGTCAAACCCGTCGCCCTGGAGCGCGGTGAAGCCGCCGTGCTGTACGTCACTGGCTCGGGCAGCAGCCTGTCGCCGGTCTGGGTCACCCGCCCAGTGTCCACCAACTGATCCTCTGCCTCTTTAACGACCTTATTGGAGAAACAACATGATCCCGGTAATTCTTTCTGGTGGTAGCGGTTCGCGTCTGTGGCCTTTGTCGCGCAAGCAGTTCCCCAAGCAGTTCCTCGCCCTGACCGGTGAGCACACGCTGTTCCAGCAAACCCTCGAGCGCCTGGTGTTCGAAGGCATGGACGCGCCGATCGTGGTCTGCAACAAGGACCACAAGTTCATCGTTCAGGAACAGCTCGCGGCGCTGAAACTGCAAACCCAGGGCATCCTCATGGAACCCTTCGGCCGCAACACCGCCCCTGCGGTGGCGATGGCCGCCATGAAGCTGACCAGCGAGGGGCGCGATGACTTGATGCTGGTGCTGCCGGCCGACCACGTGATCGACGACCAGAAAGCCCTGCAGCGTGCCTTGGCCCTGGCCACCGTAGCTGCCGAGCGTGGCGAAATGGTGCTGTTCGGTGTCCCGGCGACCAAGCCCGAGACCGGTTATGGCTACATCCGCTCCAGCCAGGACGCCCTGCTGCCCGAAGGGGTGGCCCGCGTGGCGCAGTTCGTCGAAAAACCCGACGAGAAGCGCGCTACCGAGTTCGTCCAGTCCGGTGGCTACTTCTGGAACAGCGGTATGTTCCTGTTCCGCGCCAGCCGCTTCCTGGAAGAGCTGAAAAAGCACGACCCTGACATCTATGACACCTGCGTGCTGGCCCTGGAGCGCAGCGACGAAACAGATGATGTGCTGAGCATCGACGAAGCGACCTTCGCCTGCTGCCCGGACAACTCCATCGACTATGCGGTGATGGAAAAGACCCAGCGCGCCTGCGTGGTGCCGATGTCGGCTGGCTGGAGCGACGTTGGCTGCTGGTCGTCGCTGTGGGAAGTGCATGACAAGGACGCCAATGGCAACGTCACCAAGGGTGATGTGGTGGTGCAGGACAGCCACAACTGCATGATCCATGGCAACGGCAAGCTGGTGTCGGTGATCGGCCTGGAAAACATCGTCGTGGTCGAGACCAAGGACGCGATGATGATTGCCCACAAGGACAAGGTCCAGGGCGTCAAGCAGATGGTCAAGACCCTCGACGAGCAAGGCCGCAGCGAAACCCAGAACCACCTCGAAGTGTACCGCCCGTGGGGCTCTTACGATTCGGTGGACATGGGCGGCCGCTTCCAGGTCAAGCACATCACCGTCAAGCCGGGCGCCAGCCTGTCGCTGCAGATGCACCACCACCGTGCCGAGCACTGGATCGTGGTCTCGGGCACTGCTGAGGTGACGTGCGATGAAAATGTGTTCCTGCTGACCGAAAACCAGTCGACCTACATCCCGATCGCCTCGGTCCACCGCCTGCGCAACCCGGGCAAGATCCCGCTGGAGATCATCGAAGTGCAGTCCGGTAGTTACCTGGGCGAGGATGATATCGAGCGCTTCGAGGATGTGTATGGGCGCACCTCCACGCCCGTCGACCGGGGCGTGTCGGTGAAGACCATCGCTCAGTAAGCTGCAAGCTTCGAGCTGCAAGCGGCAAGAAAAAGCGGGGCGGTGGTGTTCCTACTTGATGTGGAGCACCGCCGGCCCGCTTTTCTCTTGCAGCTTCAAGCTTCGAGCTTCGAGCTGCAAGCGGCAAGACAAAGCGGGGCGGTGGTGTTCCTACTTGATGTGGGGGCACCGCCGGCCCGCTTTTCTCTTGCAGCTTCAAGCTTCAAGCTTCGAGCTGCAAGCGGCAAGACAAAGCGGGGCGGTGGTGTTCCTACTTGATGTGGGGGCACCGCCGGCCCGCTTTTCTCTTGCAGCTTGCAGCTTGGAGCTTGAAGCTTCCAGCTAGCCGCTCCAAGATGTCCGGAGACTCGAACGGGATTCGGACCACATGATCATCGGCGCCTTCCTCATCCTCACCTGGCTGGTACTGCTCCTGCGTTACCCGGGCAAGGCCCTGCCGATCTCGCTGGCCGCCGTCTGCGGCCTGGGGCTGGTGGCACTGTTCGTCGTCTGGCAGGACACACGCGAAGCTTCGCAACTGGCGCGGCTTGACCTGCGCCTGACCTACGCACCGGATCAATGCCCTGCCGACCGTGCCTTGAAGGTACATATGAAAAACGGCAACAAGGCTCCGCTGACCGAGCTGCGCTGGCGGGTCGCTGCCTATGCCCCGGGCGATACCATCAACCTGGCCGAAAATACCTACAGCGCACCGCGCTATCGTGGGCCGGGCGAACTGCAGCCTGGGGCCGAATGGACCGATTGCCTGCCACTGCCGCCACTGCGCGCTGGGTACCGGCCGCAGACACTGGAGTTTCGCGCCGAACATCTACAGGGTACATTCGCCAACTGACACAGGGCCGGTTCGGCCTCTACATGACCTACTCTGAGCACAGGCCTGCCCAATGCCCACCGTCCTGATCACCGGTTGTTCCAGCGGCATCGGCCGCGCCCTGGCCGAAGCCTTCCGCGATGCTGGCCACGACGTATGGGCCACCGCCCGTAAAACCGAAGACGTCGAACACCTGGCCGCAGCCGGCTTCACCGCCCGGCAGCTTGACGTCAACGACGCCGAGGCCCTGATGCGCCTCGCCGACGAGCTGGAAACAGGCCACGGCCGCCTCGACATCCTGGTCAACAACGCTGGCTACGGTGCCATGGGCCCCTTGCTCGATGGCGGTGTAGAGGCCATGCGTCAGCAGTTCGAAACCAATGTGTTCGCCGTGATCGGCGCCACCCGCGCGCTGTTCCCGCTGCTGCGCCGTGCGCGTGGCCTGGTGGTCAACATCGGCAGTGTATCGGGCATACTGGTCACGCCGTTCGCCGGCGCCTACTGCGCCTCAAAGGCTGCTGTGCATGCCTTGAGCGACGCCCTGCGCCTGGAGCTGGCGCCTTTCGGCATTCAGGTCATGGAAGTGCAACCGGGAGCGATCGCCTCACAATTCGCCAGCAATGCCCAGCGCCAGGCCGATCAGGTGGTGGCAGCGCAGTCGCCATGGTGGCCGCTGCGCGAGCATATCCAGGCGCGGGCCCGCGCCTCGCAAGACCGGCCCACCTGCGCCGCGCAATTTGCCCAAGGGCTGCTGGCTGCCACGCGCAAATCGCCTGTGCCAGCGGTGGTGCGGCTGGGCAATGGCAGTACGGCGTTGCCGCTAGTGGCACGCTGGCTGCCACGACGTTTACTGGACTGGGTACTGCGTAAACGCTTCGGGCTGCTGCGACCGCTCTGATCCACTGCCCAGGTGGATCACCTGCCCCCACTTGCGCTCGGCCATGCCGCGGGCGTAATGCCGCTGTAGCCGCAGGGCAACGTCCTGCGTGCCGTTATTGACCAGGATATCGGTGTGCGGCACCTGCTGGAGCAAGGTCTGCACACCCTGTTCGGTGCCCAGGTCAGCGGCAACGCCAATGATCCGCGCCTTGGGCAAACGCTCGCGCACCGCTTTGAGCGCAGCGTCGACCAGCGCCTGGGTGCGGTCGTTGAGCACGACCTCGGCGCCGGCGGCGGCAAGGTCGATGGCGGTAGACACGCCCTGCCCGGCCATGGAACCACTGATGAGTGCGCGCTTGCCATTGAGGGAGAGGTGCATGGCTGCCTCCGCTTGATCACACCTTGTTCGTCGGCTGCCCGTCGAACGCCTGCCAGCCACCACCCAAAGCCTTGTACAGCCCGACCAACGCCTGCGATACCGCCGCCGAACTGTCGATCCACTGCTCTTCACTGGCAAGCAACGCACTCTGCACCGTCAGCACATTGAGAAAGTCCACCGCGCCTTCCACGTACTGGCGCTGGGCGGTTTCCAGGGCGATGCGGTTCTGCCGCACCGCTTCGGCCACGTGATCACGGCGCAGTTGGCTGGCGTTGTACAGGCGCAGCACATCGTCGATCTCATGCCAGGCACCGAGCACCACCTTGCGGTAGTTGAGCGCCGCCTCCTGCTGCTGCGCCTCACGCAGCGCCAGGGTGCCCTTGAGCCGGCCACCCTCGAAGATCGGCAACGACAGCTGCGGGCCGAAGGCAAAGCGGCGCGAGTCCCAGGCGCCGAACTCCGACAGTTGCATGGCCTGGAAGCCGACGCTGCCGGACAGCCGGATGCTGGGGTAGAAATCCGCCTTGGCCACGCCAATGCTGGCAGTGGCCGCATGCAGCCGGGCCTCGGCCTGACGGATGTCTGGACGGCGCTCGGCCAGCTCGGACGGCAAACCGATCGCGAATTGCTGCTGCGGCGCAGGCAGCTCCCCCCCCTCAAGCAACTGTGCCTGCAAACTGCGTGGCGGTTCGGCCGCCAGCAGGCTCAGCGCGTTGATCAGGTCATCGCGCCGGGCCTCGAGGCTGGGCAGACGGGCCTCGATCGAGGCTACCAGGGCGCTGGCCTGGGCCACGTCGAGCCGGGTGGCGACACCCTCGGCCTGACGGTCCTGGGACAGCTTCAGGCTGTGCTGGGCGACCTTCAGGTTGTCACGGGTGACATCGAGCGTGTGCTGCACGGCACGCAACTGGATGTAGTTGCCTGCGGTTTCCGACAACAGCGCCAGGAGCACACCGCGCCGGTCGTTCTCGGCCACTTGCACCGTGGCGTCGGCAGCCTCCACCTGCCGGCGCACCCGGCCCCAGAGGTCCAGTTCCCAACCGGCGACCAGGTCGCCCTGCCACAGGTTGAACGCCGACTTGCCGGCATTGCCAGACGGGTCGTTGAGGCCTTCGGCACTGTTACGGGCGCGGCTGTAGCCGGCATCCACATCGACCGACGGCGCCTGGTCGGCAGCCACCGTGCTGCGCAAGGCGCGGCTTTGCAGCAGCCGCGCACTGGCGATCTGCAGGTCCAGGTTACGCTCGGCCACCTGCTGGATCAGCGCACTCAGGCGTGCATCGTGGAAGGTCTCCCACCAACGAAGTTCAAGCGGTTCTGCCTGCGCCTGGCTGGGTGCCGCCTGGCCCTGCAGCGATGGCCATTGTTGAGGGGCCTGGCTGTCCGGGCGCTCGAAGTCCGGGCCAAGGGTGCAGCCAGCCATCAGCACGGCCAGCAGCAAAGGGCTCAAGCGTAATGCCGGTTTCATCGTGCACTTACCTCTTTGCCACTGAGCCTGTCACCACGGGTGTCGATGGTCGCTTCCACCGACATGCCCACACGCAAGCGCGCGAGTAACGGCTGGCCGTCATCGAAGACGATTTTCACCGGGATACGCTGCACCACCTTGGTGAAGTTGCCTGTGGCGTTGTCGGGTTTCACTGCCGCGAAGGTCACGCCCGTGGCGGGGGCAATGCTTTGCACATGGCCTTTGAGGGTTTCACCGGCAAAGGTATCGACGCTGATACTGACCGGCTGCCCCGGCTGCACATGGGTCAACTGGGTTTCCTGGAAGTTGCCCACCACATAGGCCTGCTGCAAGGGCACCACCGACAGCAGGCGCGCGCCCGGGTTGACGAAGGCACCCACGCGCAGGGCACGCTCACCGACCATGCCATCCACCGGCGCGGTAATGCGGGTGTAGGACAGGTCCAGCTGAGCTTTTTCAAGGCCCGCTTCGGCACGCTTCAACTGCCCGTCGGCGCTGGCGACCTGAGCGCTGAGGATGTCCACCTGCTTGCGCGCGGCGACCAATGCAGCCTGAGTATTGGCCAGCCGTGCGCGGGCCTGGTCGACCCGGCTGCGCGCCTGCTGGGCATTCTGCACGGTGCCGGCGCCCTGCTCGGCGAGGCGGCTGTAGCGTTTGACCTCGTGGTCGGCGAACGATGCTTCGGCCTGCGCCGCCTTCACCGCCGCCTCAGCCTGGGCAATCAATGCCGCCTGGCGTTCCAAGGTGGCACGCGCATCGGCACTTTGCGCCTTGGCCACCAGCAGCTGGGCCTGCGCGGCATCCAGTGCGGCCTGGTAGTCCCGTGCATCGATGGTCGCCAGCAACTGGCCGGCCTGCACCTGCTGGTTGTCTTCGACCAGCACCTGCTTGATGAAGCCGGCCACCTTGGGTGCCACCACGGTGTAATCGGCGATCACGTAGGCGTCGTTGGTACGTTGCCGGTGGTCACTGCCGAGCACCCAGGGGCCGACGATACCCGCCAGCACGGCCACGGCGAGTACCGAGCCGATCACGATTGTCTTGCGCTTGTTGGTCATTTTCAGCGATCTCGAATTCATCCGGGCTCAGGCCACCGCGCGCGGTGGGTAGACCCGGGTAGGCACGAAAGGAATCAGGCAGATCAGCGCCACGGCGATACCGGCCATGACCAGGTAAAGGTCGGCCGAAGTCAGCACCAGCGCCTGGTCATGAATACGCTTGGCAAGGCCCGCAGCGTTGTCATCGATCAGCGGGGCGTTGCCCAGGCTGTCCACCAGGTGGTTGGAATGAAAGTGCCGGCGCAGCGTGCCGAGGGCGTCGAGCAGGCCACCGGCGATCACTGCGGCGAGCCCTTTGACGGTGTTGAACCAGGCGGAAGCGAATGGGCCTTCCTGCGGGCTCATGCCATTGGTGGAGAGCATCAGCAGCGGCAGTACCGCCATCGGTTGGCCGAACACCTGAAGCAGGTAGAACGGGTAGAAATCACCGCGTATCCATTGGCCGGTCAGCAGGCTGCTACCGATGCACGACAGCGCCAGCAGCGCCAGCCCCGTGGCCAGCACCCAGCGGCAGTCCACTGCGCGCAGGTTGCACAGTGCCGCCGTCAGCGGCAGTGCAATCAGTTGCGGCATGGCCACCAGCATCATCAGCGGGCTGGTTTGCGCCGGGCGATACCCTTGGATTTGTGCAAGGTACGCGGAGGGGATGCTGCCCACGCCGGACAGCACCACCAGCACGCCGGCCAAGGTGACCAGGGCGAAGCTCAGGTTGCGCCGCGACAGCATGCGCAACTGGAAGAACGGCAACGGCTCGGACCATTCGTTGTACAGGAACAGCACCAGCAACAGCGCACCCCCGCCCAGCAGCCAGCAGATCAGCGGCGAATCGAACCAGCCCCAGCGGTCCCCAAGCGACAGGCCCAGGACCATGCAGCTGATGGCCGGCAGCCCCAGCAGCACCCCGCGCCAATCGAACTGCTTGAAGCGCTCAAGGCGCAGCGGGTCTTGGGGCAAGCCCCAGCCGACACAGAACATGGCCAGTGCCGAGGGCAAGATGATCTGCCAGAACGCCCACTGCCAACCGACATATTCGGTCCACAGCCCGGCCAACGGCGTGCCAAGGTTCGGGCCGAAGGTGGCGGTCAGGGCATAGCAGGCCAACCCGTACACCTTGATGCCCGGCGGCAGGAAACGCAGCGCCACGCTCATGAGCATCGGTGGCAAGGCGCCCGATGCAAAGCCCTGAAGGATACGCAGCAGCATGAGGCTGTGCAGGTTGGGGGCGAAGGGCTGCAGCAATCCAAGCAGCGCGAACATCCCAACCGCGCTCATGGTGAAGCGGCGCAAGGAGAAGGTAGTGGCCAGCCAGGGCGCGAAGGCCATGGCCGAGACCGAGGCGGCGCTGTAAGCCGCCAGCAGCCAGGCGCCCTCGTCGGCGCCGATGCCCATGGCCCCGCGGATATCAGCCAGGGAGATCTTGGTCACCGATTCGTTGAGACCGGCGCACAGCACCGCCAGCAACACGCCGAACAGCCCGACCACCACGCGCAGGCCGAACGCCGACTGCACGGGCGCAGCCGGCGCGGGGGCGGCGGCGATCGCGGTGGCAGGGGCGGACAGGGAACTCATGGGTAGACAACTCCAGCAACAATTTTATGGCTGGAGCAAGTCTAAGAAAGTCGAATGCTTACGAAAACTGACTTATCGGCAGTTCTATATTGCGTGTGACGCAATCCACGCGAAGCGCCACAAAACGCTGCGGGTTTACGGATCAACACTGCAACAGGCTTTCAAGATCTGCCGCAACCAGCGGTGCGCCGGATCGTTGTGATAACGCGGGTGCCAGGCCTGCAGCACGGTCACCCGTTCCAGCGGCACCGGAATCTCGAACGAGCGCAACGGCAAGCCGAGCTTGTGCACACTGTTGAGAATATTGGCGGGCATCGGCAGGATCAGGTCCGAATCGGGCAGCGAGAACAACGCCGAGTGGAAGCTCGGGGTAATCAGCGCCACCCGCCGTTGCACCTTGAAGTTGGCCAACTCGACATCGATCGGCCCGTTAGCGCGGCCACGCCGGGACACGCTGATCTGTGGATAACTGGCAAAACTCTGCGCGGTGATCGGCTGGTCGAAGATCGGATGGTCGCGCCGCGCCAACCCCACGTAGTAAGTCTGGAACAGGCTCTGCACCTTGATTTCCGGGCCCAGGTCGACGGTCGAGCTGATGATCAGGTCGGTGCGCCCATCGCGCAGGATGCTGTCGTCATCACCACCGGGGCTCTCCGGCACGAAGCGCAGTACCGTGCGCGGGGCCTGCTCGTGCATGCGGCGCAACAGCAGGGCACCATACAGGGCGATGAACAGGTCATTGGTGCGGATGTTGAAGGCTCGGTCGAGCTTGGGTAGATCCACCTCTGCAGCACTGCGGAACACCTCACCGGCCTGCTCCACCAGCGCCGCCACCTGCTCGCGCAGGGCCAGCGCCCGAGGTGTCGGTACCAGGCCACGGCCGGCGCGCACCAGGATCGGATCGCCCAGGGCATCGCGGATACGCCCGAGGGTCCGGCTCATTGCCGCCGGGCTGAGGTTCATGCGCTGCGCCGCGCCAACCACACTGCCTTCATCGAGCAGGGCGTCGAGGGCGACGAGCAGGTTCATGTCCGGGAGTGGCATGGCCGATTTCCATGGCGGTTGTGGGAAAGCGATGTTAGCAGGTCGCACGATTGCACCAGACGCAATGTGCTCGTGCGTGGGAGCGCATTTATTTCCATGGCCTGATGAGCCATAAGTAAGGCTGTGGCTGTACCGGCCCTATCGCCGGCAAGCCGGCTCCCACAGGGGTGGGGACTGCCCCGGGACATTGGATGGGTGTCCAACTACCCGGGGGCAGGCCAAACTTGTGGGCGCCGGCTTGCCGGCGATGGGGCCAGTACAGGCAACCGACCAGCCAGTTTCAGCGAGGATCCTTATGCCCAGCCCCGTCCTGATCGCCATCGACGCCTCCCCTGCCTCGACCGCCCTGCTCACCCTCGCCCGCCGCTACTGCCGGCCCGACGAACACGAACTGCACGTATTGCTGGCCATCGACTCGACGTTCGCCGTGCACGACAAGCCTGCGCCTTACACCGCCGAGGAACTGGAGCAATACCCTGCCGCCTGTGAGGAACAACGCCTGGGCGACCGTGCCGTGGCCGAAGCCGTGGCATCGCTCAAGCAGGCCGGCTTCAGCAGCCAAGGCTGCATGGTCGCAGGGCAACCGGTCGAGGCCATCGTCGCCAAGGCGCAGGAAATCAAGTGCGAGCTGATCATCATGGGCCACCGCCACCTGTCGCGCCTGGGGCGGATGCTGGACCCGTCAGTCAGTGCGAAGGTGATTGACCGGGTCACAGTGCCGGTCTTGGTCGGGGCGGCAGTCTAGACATCGCACAGGCCCCCGTTCACCCATCGCTCGGCGTCACCACCACGGTGCACGTCGTCCCTGCCGCCAGCAGAAACCCGTCCGGCACTTCATCGATGTGTATCCGCACCGGCACCCGCTGGGCCAGGCGCACCCAGTTGAAGGTCGGGTTCACGTCGGCGATCAGCTCGCGGCTCTGCGGGTTATCGCGGTCGTAGATGCCCCGGGCGATGCTCTGCACATGGCCCTTGAGCCGTTCGCCGCTCATCATCTGCAGCTCAGCCTGGTCACCCACCTTCACGTGCGGCAGCTTGGTTTCCTCAAAGAAGCCGTAAACCCAGAACGAGTGTTCATCGACCACCGCCATCACCGCCTCACCGGTACGCGCATAGTCACCTTTGTGGATATTCAGGTTGGTCACGTAGCCATCGACCGTGGCAACGATGCGGGTGCGTGTGAGGTTCAGCTCGGCCGCTGCCAGGGCTGCCTGAGCCTGTTGATAGTCGGCCAGCGCGGCGTTGGCGATGTTGCTGGCGTCGTCGCGGTTTTCCTTGGAGATCACCAGGTTGTCCATGTCGGCACGGCGCCGGGCGTTGACCTTGCGCATCTCCCAGGTGGCCTTGCGCGAGGCGACCAGCGCCTTGGCCTGGTCGACGGCCAACTGGTAGTGCTCGGGGTCGATCCGGATCAGCAGGTCGCCCTTCTTCACCCGCTGGTTATCCTTGACCGGTACATCCACCACATAACCGGGCACGTCGGCGGCGACATTGATGATGTCGGCCCGCACGCGCCCGTCGCGGGTCCAGGGCGTCGTCATGTAGTGCAGCCACAACTGGCGACCGATCACCACGGCAGCAGTCAGCACCAACAAGGTGGCAATCAGGCTGAAGAACTTTTTCATCGAAGGATTCTCACCGGTAGAGCGACAGCGCCAGGGCGCCGAACAGGCAGACGAACAGGCTTAGGCGCAACAGCGCCGGGTGCCAGAAGAAGCGGTAGCCATCATGGCTGGCGATGAAGCGGTCCAAGCCCCAGGCCAGGCCCAGGGCGAACAGGAACATCAAGGTCATGGTGGGCATGTACACGCCATGGAAGGCGATCTCACGGGGCATGAGTTCACGGAGCATCGTGCAATCCTTTCGCCGTAGCCAACGGCGACTGTGGGTCGAGCAGGGAGGAACGGATGAAGTGCAGGTAGCTCTGCACGCGGCGCAACACCGAGGTGTCGAAGTGCCGGGCGAAGGGTTCGTCGGTGGCCTGCACACGGCTGATGGCGTGGTCGACGGCCACCAGCGCGCGCTCGTGGTTGCTGGCGCTGGGCTGCAGGAACAGCCGCGCCAGCGCCCGGCCCATGACACGAATTGCCTGGCGCCAAGGCTGCGACTCGGCATACGCCGGGTGGACGGGTGCGCGGGCCTGCTCCTTGCGCAGCTCGATGACCGCATGGCCGATTTCCAGCACCGTCAACATCCAGCCCATCAGCTCGCTTTGTACCTGCGGCTTGCCGGCGGCCAGGCCATAGGCCTGGTGCAACAGGTCACGGGTGCGGCTTTCGAACGCCGAGCCCAGGCCGCGCAGGCGACCGCTGATGGCGAACAGCACCTGCTCACGCAGTTCCTGCTCCAGGCGGCTCCACAACCAGCGGCTGTTGGGCGGCAGGATGATCGCCCCCGCCGCAGCGCAGACGAACATACCGATGACCATGCCGATGTAGTCGTTGATGAAGGTGTAAGGGTCGTACACGGTCAGGTTGTTAGGCACTGAGCCGATGGCGAAGAACACCAGCAGGCCTATGCCGTAACCCGCGTAGGCAGGCCGCGAAGACAGGAAGGCACCCAGCGTGAATACCGGCGCCAGCACCATGCACAGCAGCGCGAAGCCGTCGATCCAAGGGAACACGAAGAAGGTTTCGAAGAAGCCGATGAACGCCCCGATCGCCGTGCCGCAGGCCATTTGGAACGACATGCGCTTGGGGTTCGGCGAAGCCGCCGACAGGCCTACGGTGACGGTGGCGATCAAGGTCATCATGCCCCCACTAGGCCAGTCGCTGAGCAGCCAGTAGCTGCCCAGCAGCAACAACACCGCCGAGGCGCGCACGCCGGCGGCCAGCGATACCAGCCAGCTGGTCTGGGCCACGTAAGGCTCATCCCACTGCTCGCGCTCATGCGTGTGCGCGGCCAGAGAGGCGTGGGTTTCGGCGTAGCTGTACATCTCGTCGACGAAGCGATAGAGCAGCTCGAAAGCGGTATGGAAATCGAGCTGGTCGGACTCGCTGGGGTCGGTCAGCAGGTATTCGGCGCGCAGGCCACGTACCTGAGCCTGCAGGCCCTCTTTGTAGGCCGCCAGCTCCAGCGTCAGGCGCAGCGCATCGGCATCGGTCAGCGCGCGCCCGACATAGGGCTCAAGCAGCTCGACCAAGGTGTTCAAACCCGGCTCGATGGCCCCGACGATGGTGAGCGGGCCACGGGCGCGCAGGCGTTCAAGCAACCGGTGCAGGGCGTTGAAGCGCGTGGTGATGGCCATGAACTCGCTGTTCATGCGCACCAGGCGGCCAGAGCGCCTGCGCATGTGCGGGTCTTCGAAGGCAGTGACGTTGCGCAGGCTTTCCAGGCCGACCGCCTCGGCGACGAACCTGACGTTGCTGGTTTCGAAACGGTCTCGCTGGCTGTCACCACGCAAGGCCTCGACCACGACCCCGGCGAACACACCAAAACGCTGGTACAGCGCATTGCGCATGGCGGCGCTGGCCGACTGCGGCAGGACCGCGGCGCTGACGAAGGTCGAAACGAGGATGCCCAAGCCAATCTCCAGCACCCGCCACACGGCCGCCATGAACGCTTGGTCTGGGTGTTCCAGCACCGGCAGGCCGGTCATGGCTGCGGTGTAGCCGGCCAGCACGAAACCATAGGCGCGAAAGGTGCGGTAGCGCATGGCGCCCGCCGAACACAGGCCCACCCACAGCGCCAGGCTTGGCAGGAACAGCTCAGTGTTCTGCGCGAACAGGGCAATCAGCGCCACCATCATCGCCGAGCCGGCCAGGGTGCCGAGCACCCGGTAGAAACTCTTGGCGAAGACATGGCCGCTCTGCGGCTGCATGACGATGAACACGGTGATCATCGCCGTGCGCGGCTGTGGCAGCTCCAGGCGCATGGCCAGCCACAGGGTGATGAACGCAGCGGCCAGCACCTTGCAGATGTAGACCCACGTCACCCCGTCGGTACGCGCCCAGGCAAAGAAACCCCGGCGCCATTCCAGGCTGTGCAGCCAGCGCAGGGGCAAGCTCGATGCACTCATTCGGCGTGGTCCGGTTTGCGGTCGAAAACAGCCAGGCTGGCTGGGGTGGTCGGCGCTGCCTGGCGCTCCTGCTCAGGCACGTCCTTGCCGGCCTGCAGGCCACCGCCCAGGGCGGTCACCAGCTCGGCATGGGCGATCAGGCGCGCGGCCAGCACCTGCTGCTGCACATTCTGCTGGCGCAGCAGCAAGGTCTGGGCATTGAGCACGTTGAGGTAGTCGGTCAGGCCCCGCTGAAAGGCGATCATGGCGATGTCGTAGGTCTTCTGTGCAGCGGCCACGGATTCAGCGGCGAAATGCGCCTGTTCCTGCATCGACTCACGGCGGATCAACTGGTCGGAAATGTGCCTCAACGCGCCAATGACCGTCTGGTTGTAGCGCGCCACGGCCACGTCATAGCCCGCCGCAGCCACCCCCAGCTGCGAGCGCAAGCGGCCGCCGTCGAAGATGGGCAGGCTGATGGCCGGCCCGACGTTGTAGTTGAACTTGCGCCCGCTGAGAAATTCCAGCGGCCCGCCACCGGTGGCCATGAAGCCCAGGCTGCCGACCAAGTCGACGTTAGGGAAGAAGCCAGCGTGAGCGACGTCGATGCCACGCGCCTGGGCGGCCACCTGCCAGCGGCTGGCAACCACGTCGGGGCGCTGGCCGACCAGCTCGGCCGGCAGCGCAGACGGCAGCGGCACAGGGGCGGCGAGGGTCAGGCTGGGGCGCTGGATCTGCGCGCCCTCCCCTGGCCCCTTGCCCGCCAGCGCAGCCAGCTGGTTGCGGGTAAGCGCGATTTCTTCGTCGAGGCTGTCCAGTTGGCGATGGGTTTCGGGCAGCGGGGCTTCGGCCTGGCTGACCTCCAGATGGGTACCGATACCGCCGTCCAGGCGGCGCTTGGCCAAAGCCAGAATCTGCTCCTGCTGCTTGAGCTCGGCCTGGACGATGTCACGCTGGGCGAAGTGCAGGCTCAACTGAATGTAGGCACGCACCACGTTGTTCTGCAGTTCCAGTTGCGCCTGGCGGGCCTCGGCCACGCTCATGTGTGCCTGGTCCACGGCCTGTTCGCTGGCGTTGCGTTCGCGCCCCCAAAGGTCCAGGGCATAGCTGAAGCCGATGGCGGCGTTGTTGTCCCAGGTGTTGGCACCCGACAGTGCGCCAGGGCCGTAGAACGGGTCTTCAGGCCAGTTGTGGCGCTTGAGCGACGCCTGGCCGTTGGCCTGCAGCTGTTCTGCCGACTCGACCACGCCGGCCATGGCCTTGGCTGCGCGCACCCGCGCTGCGGCCATGGCCAGGCTCGGGCTACCCGCCACGGCCAGGTCCAGCCAATGGTTCAGTTGCGGGTCATGGTAGGCACGCCACCACTGCTGGTCGGGCCAGTGGGCATCGCTGGCGGCTGCACGGATGGCTGCGTCGGTGGTCAAGGTATTGGCTTGGAGGGTCTTGCTTTGTGGGGCAATGCCCCAGGTTCCGATACAGCCGCTCAAGGTGAGGCTAATGGCACAGGCACTGAACGCCTGAAGCGTTCTGATGATGCGACGCGGCACAGCTGCGATTTCCCGAGGAAGAGGTGGAGGGCTGGGCAATTCTAGGGGGCGGCCGCACTGGCGATAAGCGTGGATTCCTGCGAATCTTTGTTACCAAAACAGCGATAATCCGGCTTTGGTCGAAGGCACATGCAACTTACTTCGTGACACAATTTGCCCTCTACCTTGAGAGTGACCCATGGACACCCTGCAAAACATGCGTGCTTTCAGTTGCGTAGCCCAGCTTGGCAGTTTCACGGCTGCTGCGGCGCAACTGGATACGACCACCGCGAACGTGTCGCGGGCGGTCTCCAACCTGGAAGCCCATCTGCAAACCCGGCTGCTGAACCGAACCACGCGGCGCATCGCCCTGACCGAGGCGGGCAAGCGTTACCTGATGCGCTGTGAACAGATCCTGACCTATGTCGAAGAGGCCGAAGCCGAGGCGAGCGATGCGCATGCCCGCCCTGCCGGGCAATTGAAGGTGCACTCGATGACCGGGGTCGGCCAGCACTTCGTGGTCGATGCCATCGCCCGCTACCGCGAGTCGCACCCGGACGTGACGTTCGACCTGACCATGGCCAACCGCGTGCCCGACCTGCTCGACGAAGGCTATGACGTGTCCATCGTGCTGGCCACCGAGCTGCCGGACTCGGGCTTCGTGTCGCAGCGTCTGGGCATTACCTACAGCATCGTCTGCGCCTCGCCCGACTATGTGGCCAGGCACGGCTTCGCGCACAAGCCGGTCGACCTGCTGCAGCATGCCTGCCTGCGCATGGTCAGCCCGGTGATCCCGCTGGAAAAGTGGTTGTTCGACGGCCCGGAGGGCCAGGAGCTGGTCAACATCACCAGTTCGCCGTTCCAGGTCAATTCTGCCGACGCGATGAAAACCGCGATTCGCAGCGGCATGGGCATGGGCGTGCTGCCGATCTATTCGGCCATCGAGGGTTTGCGGGATGGCAGCCTGGTGCGGGTGATGCCGGACTACAGGCTGCAGGAGCTGAACCTGTATGCGATCTACCCGTCGCGCCAGTATCTGGATGCGAAAATCAAGACCTGGGTGGAGTACCTGCGCAATTCCCTGCCTGAGATTCTCGCAGCCCACGAAGCGGACCTGAAAACCCACGAGTTGCTCATCGCGAACTGAAGCAGCTGCAAGCTGCAAGCTGCAAGCAACAGCAGAGCCGTGCACGCGCTGCTTTCTCTTGCAGCTTGTAGCTTGCAACTTGTAGCTTCTACCTTTTGCCCGGAAGTAGCCCGATGAAAAAGACCGTCCTGGCCTTCAGCCGCATAACCCCGGCCATGGCCGAGCGCCTGCAGCAAGATTTCAACGTGATCGTGCCCAACCCCAAGCTCGGCGACATCAGTGCCCAGTTCAATGAAGCCTTGCCCGAAGCCCACGGCCTGATCGGCGCCGGTCGCAAGCTCGGCCGCGCGCAACTCGAAGGGGCCGCCAAACTGGAAGTGGTGTCCAGCGTGTCGGTGGGCTACGACAACTACGACGTCGACTACTTCAACGAGCGCGGCATCGCCCTGACCAACACGCCTGACGTGCTGACCGAAAGCACCGCCGACCTGGGCTTCTCGCTGATCATGGGCTGCGCACGGCGCACGGCCGAACTGGACGCCTGGACCAAGGCCGGCCAATGGCAGGCCACCGTCGGCCCAGCGCACTTCGGCAGCGACGTGCACGGCAAGACGCTGGGCATCGTCGGCCTGGGCAACATCGGCGCGGCCGTCGCCCGCCGTGGCCGCTTCGGCTTCAACATGCCGGTGCTGTATGCCGGCAACAGCCGCAAACCAGCACTGGAGCAGGAGCTCGGGGCCCAATACCGCAGCCTTGAGCAACTGCTGGCAGAATCCGATTTCGTCTGCATCGTGGTGCCGCTGTCCGACGCCACCCGCAAGCTGATCGGCGCTCGCGAGCTGAAGCTGATGAAGCCGAGCGCCTTCCTGATCAACATCGCCCGTGGCCCGGTGGTCGACGAAGCAGCGCTGGTCGAGGCGCTGCAAAACGGCACCATTCGCGGCGCGGGCCTGGATGTCTACGAAAAGGAGCCGCTGAGCGAGTCGCCGCTGTTCAAACTGCCCAATGCCCTGACGCTGCCGCACATCGGTTCGGCCACCGCCGAAACCCGTGAGGCCATGGCCAACCGGGCAATGGACAACCTGCGCGCTGCGCTGCTGGGCGAGCGGCCGCGGGATTTGGTGAATCCACAGGTGTGGAAGGGCTGACAACGCGTATTCGCCGCGAAGAGGCCAGCACAGGCAACCTTCACATGGGTTGCCTGTGCCGCCTCAGTACCTTGCGCACCACGTACCGGGGCCGATGCTTGGTCTCCTGGTAGATCCGCCCTATGTATTCGCCCAATATTCCGATACCGATCAACTGCACCCCGCCCAGGAACAGCACTGCCGTCATCAACGACGGATAGCCCGGCACATCGTTTCCGAACAGCATTTTGTCGATCACCATGTACATCGCAAACACGAACGCCGACAGCGATACCCCTCCTCCCACGTAACTCCATAGCCGCAAAGGCACCGTGCTGAACGAGGTAATGCCATCCAGGGCCAGGTTCCATAGCCGCCAGAAGCTGAATTTGCTAGTACCCGCCGTACGTTCGGGCCGGTCGTACTCGACGATTTCGGTACGAAAACCCACCCAGGACAACACACCTTTCATGAACAACTGCTGCTCCGGCAACTGGCGGATGGCGGCCACCACCTTGCGGTCCAACAGGCGAAAATCACCGACGTTTTCCTCGATCCGGGTCGAGGCGATGCGGTTGTGCAAGCGGTAATACAGGCGTGCAGTCCAACGCTTGAGCCGGGTGTCGGTCGCACGGCTACGGCGCTTGGCCAGCACGACGTCGGCCCCCTGCTGCCACAGCTCGATCATCTGTGCGATCAGCTCTACAGGGTCCTGCAGGTCGACGTCGATCGGCACCACGGCATCGCCATTGGCGTATTCGAGGCCCGCGAACAGGGCGGACTCCTTGCCGAAATTGCGCGAGAAGTTGACCACCGTGACCCATTCATCGCGCGCCGCCAACTCGGTGCAAATCTGCTCGCTGGCATCGCTGCTGCCATCGTTGACCAGCAGGATCTCGACCGTCACCCCCTGCAGCGTCGGCTCGCTGCGTACCGCATGATAAAAGCGTTCAAGGGTGTCCTGCTCGTTGTACAGGGGCGCGACCAGGGTAATGTTCATGCCTCCCTCCGCTTGAAAACCACCGCGTGCGAGTAGCTGTAGCCGACGATCAGGCTGATGGCTGAAAACGTAAGCACGGTCAACCAGGGCGACAACTGCGCCCAATCGGCGATGGCCCCGAGCACTAGGCTGATGCCACCCATGCCGGCCATGAACACCAGGTAGTGCGACCCCGCTGGCCTGACGGCAAAGGTAAAGCGGGCATTGATGTGATAGGACACCGTTGCCGCCACGGCGAAGGCCAGCAGGTTGCTCTGCCCCTGATTCAACCCCAGCGCCAGCGCCCCCCAGAACACCAACCCGTGCAAGGCGGTGTTACCGATGCCAACCAGGCCATAGCGAGCGAAACGACCCATGGTCAGTGCTCCTGTCCGGTTGCCTGCGGCAGCTTGATCAGCACATAAGCGGCATCACCCACCAAATGGATGTCATAGAACCTGCTCACGACCCGTGGCGAGGGACTGCGGGCCAGTACCTCCCGACGGGTCAGCGGCGGCGACTGGTAGAACGTGCGAGGGTCGTCGATACCCACCCGCGGGAGCATTTCTGGCAGCATCACATACCGGTTCGCATCGATGACTTCGATCGCTGGCATATGCGCCAAGGTACCTTTGGCAGCAGGCACCCAAAGCCTGGACTGCCAATAGCCGAGCAGGTAGTAATGCCTGGCTGCGGCCAGCTCCGGCTGGGACGAGAGGTCATGGGCAACGGACTGGGCGACTGCTTGGTGCAAGGCCTTCTGCAGCATCAGCACCCGGCCGTACGCAAAGGCCATGGAGAGCATGAACACGATCGAGGTGGCCAGAACGACCAGGCGCACACGGGGCACCGCTGCCAAGGCGTCGTGCACCACGTAAAGCAACATGGTCAGCGCGGCACCCAGGCCCATCAGTACCCGCGCGGTGGGGTCGAAGTGCTCCAGGAACAGAATGAGGCCTGGAATGCATAGCAGTATCAGGGCAACCGGTAACAGTAATGCCGCGACCAACCCCAGCCGCTCGCTCAAGGCGTAGGGACGACGCCACAGTGCTTGCAGCTTGCGGCCCAATGAGAATGCCGCCAACAGGCACAAACCGAGGGCACCCCAGAACACCCAAGGTGTGACCAACACGCTGACAACGTCCACCGTAGCCGCAAGGCGCTGGGACATTTCAGTCAGCCACAGCCCGTCGATAGCAAGCAGCGCCGTACGCCCACTGCGCACCATCCAGGCGCAGGACACATAGAAAAGCCCCACGCCAACCAGCAACTGCCCCAAGCGCACCGCTGCAACCTTGCAAACCATTGCAAACCGGCTGCCGTTCATGACCAAGCGCATGATTTCCAGGCAACACAAACCCGCGAATACGTTCAGGCCGGGTTGGTAGAGCGCAGCGCTGGCGGCCACCAGCAACGTGCCGCCGAGCCATGGTTTCGACCATTGGCAGCCAAGGGTGATCGCCCAGACGCTACACGCCAGCGACAAGGCCATCGACGCCCCATCATATTGATAGGAAAGGTTCTGCAGGAAGAACGGCTGCATCCACAACGGCAACACCACCAGCACGGCACTCACCGTCGGTAGCGTGAACCAGTGCTGCACCAGGTTGGCCAGCGCGTGTGCGGTAATCAGCACGGCAAGCAGCAACGGCAATGGGTAAAGGTTCACAGCAGCGGGGCCGAAACTCAGTACGGCATTGAGCAAGGCGGCCAGCGGCCGACCGTCTTGCACCCAGTCATTGCGTGCCAGGTATTGGCGCGCGTAATCGTCCAGCACTGACATGTCGGCCATCAGCAGCGGGACGATATGCAACAGCAACGCTGCTGAACACGTCAGCCAAAGCTGTGTAGAGGACAGTGTTCTGAAGGAGGACGGCATTGGTTTCCCCAGCGATTTGCGGCCTAGTCTTAGCCATGCTGCAAATACGCGCACCTGTCATTTCTGACAGTTGCCAATGCCCCCGCCAACATGCAACACGCCAGCAGCCACGGGCCTTGGCTTGCGAAACACCAGCACGTTACCCGCCATCACCGCGACCATCCCGAGCAACGCAGGGGCTGTCCATTGATAGCCTTCGGCAAACGCCGACACATTCAGCGCCACCAGCGGGAACAGCACCGTGCAATATGCCGCCCGCTCCGGGCCCATGCGCCCGACCAACGTCAGGTAGGCGGTGAAGCCGATCACCGAACCCGGTATCACCAGATACAGCAGCGAGCCGACATAGCGCGTGTTCCACTCCATCGCAAAGGGAATACCGCTGATCAGGCAATACACGGACAACAAAGCGGCGCCATAGACCATCCCCCACGCATTGGTGGTCATGGGCTTGAGGCCGGCTTTCTGCTGCATGCTCGACAACATGTTGCCTGCCGAGAAACACAGCGTACCGAGCAAGGCCAGGCCGAGGCCATAAAGCGTTTCGCGGCTTGCCGCATGGTGCGACAACTCCGGCCAGAACAGCAGGCCCAACCCCAAAAGGCCAAGCGCGCCGCCAGCGAGTACGTTGCTGGCGACCCTCTGCCCGAAGAAGATCCGTGCGTTCAGCGCATTCCACAATGTGGCAGTGGAGAACACCACGGCGATCAGGCCACTGGCGATCCACTGGCTGGCGGTGAGGAAACACATGAAATTGACGCAGAACAGGCACACGCCCTGCGCCAGACACAACAGGTGACCGCGCCGATTCATCGGCTGCAGGCGGCGGGTAAACAGCAGGATGGCGAACAGGATCAGGCCAGCCAAGGCAAAGCGGTAGACGATCGACACCGGGATGGCGACTTCGCCCAATTGCAGTTTCAGCGCGAGCCAGGTGGTACCCCAGATCAGGACGGTGAGCAGGTACAGGGAAAGGTTCATGGCGGTTCCTTAGGCATACGACCTTCATAGCGGGGGCACCATGCGGCCCATCGCCGGCAGGTCGGCCTCCACAGGTTCGGCTGCGTACTTGAAAGCGGCACCTGTGAGCGCTGCCTCCCGGCGATCGAGGGCGCAGCCCTCGCCAGAGCCATCAGTGTTCGCTTCGGCCAGTGCTGTGCGCTTGCACAAACTTGCGCTTTTCAACGCCCAGGGAGCTGCCACCTCGGCGCATCGGCAGTACGATGGCAACAGAGGAATCGCCCATGACCCCACTGAACCAGCTGCACGTATTCAACGCCATGCATGCCTCGCCCCACGCCAGGCTGGAACTGAGCGCGCACCTGGGCGATGGGCTGGCTGCGGCACTGTGGAGCAACCGTGACGACGCCCGCGACTACCAGGCGCCCAGTCACCACACGCTGTCGTGCTACATCGCCCACGGCACGGGCACCTTTCGCCGCCAACGCCCCGCCGCCAAAGGGGCGCCGGGCAAACTGTGCATCATGCCGGCCGGCCACGAGTCCAACTGGGTGGTCAATGGGCAACTGCGCCTGGCGCACCTGTACATCAGCGAGGTGCAGTTCGCCCTGGGCTGCGTGCGCCTGCTCGACCGGGAACCGCGGGAGATGCAACTGCAGGAAGCGACGTTTCTCGACGACCCACGGCAGTCCATGCGTTTTCGCCAGTTGATCAGCCTGGCCTGGGAGGAGCCAGGCGAGCGCTTGCTGGCCAGCAGCCTGGCACACGAGATCGTCGATCACGCCGTGCTCAGCCAGGTGGGGCCGCGCCAGGGGTTACGCCTCAAAGGCGGGTTGGCACCGAACCTGCGCCGGCAACTGGTGGACTACATCGAGGCACACCTGGATCAGCCCATCACCCTCGGTGAGTTGGCCGTGCGTTGCAACCTCTCCGAGTATCACTTCGCACGCATGTTTCGCACCAGCTTCGGCGTGCCACCGCACCAGTATCTGCTGGCCCGCCGTTTGTATCGGGCCTGCCAGCTGCTGCGCCTGGGGCAGTTGCCGTTGGGAGACGTTGCGTTGCTGTGCGGGTTTGCCAGTGCCAGCCATTTCAGCAATCGCTTTCGCCAGGCAGTCGGCGCGACACCTGGCGATTATCGCGCCGCCTTCAGCCACTAGAACTCAAACGTACTCGACAGGCTCACCTGGCGTGCATCCCCTATGGCGACGAAGTACTGGTTGACCGCCGAGCTGTAGTACACCTTGTCGAACAGGTTCTTCACGTTCAACTGCAGGCGCACGTTGTGCTCGTCCAGCTTGGTCTCATAGGTGGCGAAGGCATCGGCCACGGTGTAGCTGGGCAAGTCGAAGGTATTGGTCGAGTTGCCCGGGCGCTCGCCGACATAACGGGCTCCGGCACCGAAACGCAAACGGTCGCCGCCGAACAGGCTGCCGAAGTCGTACACCGCCGACAACGAGCCACTGTGCCTGGCCACGTTCTGCAGGCGGTTACCCTCGAGGTCTGGGTCCTTGGTCACCTTGGCGTCGGAGTAGGCATAACTGCCGATCAGGCTCCAACGCTCACTGAGCTGCCCGGTGAGGTCGAGCTCCACGCCTCTGGAACTGACCTCGCCCGCATTGCTGTAGACCGTATCGCCGGTACCGCTGTCGAAGTTGGCGACCAGCACGTTGCGTTTGGTGATGTCGAACAGCGCCAGGGTGCCGGTCAGGCTGCCGGGCATGTCGAGCTTGGCCCCCAGCTCCCACGATTTGCCCTCTTCGGGCGCAATCGACGAATCCAGCACCACGCCGCCGGTCAGCGGGGCAATGCTGGAGTTGGGCTTGAACGACTCGCTGTAACTGCCATAGAACGACAACTGTTCATCGACCTTGTAGACGATGCCCGCATGCGGTACCCAGGCCTGGCCACGGGTGTCGGTATTGGCCTTGAACGGCCGGCCGCGGCCAGCGTATTGGTCGTACTGCTGAAAGCGTGCGCCGGCCACCAGTATCCAGTGCTCATCCAGGTGCACTGCGTCCTGCAGGAACAGCGCGTCGGTGCGCAGCTTGTCGGTCTGGTCACTGTCGCTGGCGCGCACCGTGCTCCCCTCCACTTCCTGGCCGTAGACCGGGTTCACATAGCTGAAGGAGGACTGCGCGCTCTGCCGAATCAGGTCGCCGCGAAAGACCTTGCGGTCTTCGTGATCGATGCCCATCAGCAGATCATGCTGCATACCGGCCAGCTCCAGGTTGCCAGTGAGGCTGAGGGTGGCGAACTGGTCGCGACTCATGGCGTTGTGGGTGCCATCGATGCTGCGTGTGAGCGTGCCCTTGGTTTCGTTGACACCGGTCACGCGCACCTGGCTGGCGTCGTAAGTCTCGCGGTTGAAGCTGTAGCCAACGTGCAGCTTCCAATCGTCGGCCAACTGGTGATCGACCTCCAGGCGATACAGGTCGGAGCGGCCTTCCATGTCGTTGAAGGGTTCATCCAGGCGGCGCGTGGCCGGAATGTCCAGCGGGTGACCGTTGCTGCCGAAGGCGGTGCCCCGGTCGAACGGGTAGAGAAATTCACGGTGCTCGTAGGCCAGCACCACCTGGGTGTCCTCGCCAAGCCAGGCCAGCGACGGCGCCACCAGCGATTCGCGGTGCACGCCATAGTTACGCCAGTAATCCTCGTCTTCATGGTCGACGATCAAGCGGTAGGCGAAGTTGCTCTCGCCCAGTGCCCCGGTGCTGTCGAAACCGCCGCCGCTGCCATTCTTGCCGCTGCCGTAGGTCGAGCCGCGCACGTTCAGGGCGTTGTACTGCTGCAATTGCGGGCGCTTGCTGACCACGTTGATCACCCCGCCCGGGTCCTGGATGCCATAAAGCAGCGAGGCCGGCCCCTTGAGTACCTCGACCCGTTCGGTGCTCGCATTGAGGCTACGCCCCTGCACCACGGGCATGCCGTCGCGCATGATCGAGCCGTCGCGGTTGTCGCCGAAGCCGCGCTTCATCACCGTGTCGGAGGTGCCACCGAAATTGTTGCCCTGGGTGATGCCGCTGACGTTCGCCAGGGCATCATCCAGGTTGCGCGGGGCCTGGTCGCGAATGACCTGGGCCGGGACCACGTTGATGGCTTGGGGGATATCCTGGGACGGGCCCTGGCCACGCATGATCGAGGCGCTGGCCGGCGGCTGGTAGCTGTAGGTGTCCATCTGCGAGGTCACCGTGGTGGCCTGCAGGTTGAGCGCACCGGAGGTGTCCACAGGTTCGAGCGTCAGCGTGCGGGCGTCGACCCGGCGCCACGTCAGGCCAGCGTTGCCCAGCAACTGCTGCAGCGCCTGTTCGGCACTGAACGTACCCTGCAGGGCCGGTGCCTGCACGGCAGGCAGTTCCAAGGTGTAGACCACGCTCTGGCCGGTGGCGCGGCTGAAGGCACTGAGCGCCAGGGGCAAGGGCTGGCTCGGCTGGGCGAACCTGTGCAGTTCGAGCTGTTCGGCGGCGGAGATACCAGGGGCAGCAGCCAGGGCAGAAAGCGCAGAAAGACCAAGCCAGAGGGGGACGCAACGGTGGGTGAACTTCATGGACGCTGACCTGTGAGAGGGTAATGACTGCGAATGAATCGCACTTCCACTCATTACACGGACGTCACGTCCTGTTACCTCACCCGCTTTTGAAAATTATTTTCCCGCTACCGACACTTGCCGGATGACCGTCAACCGGCCGAGAAGCGTCTGCCGCGAGAACCCCATCACCTTGCCCAGCGAGTCCAGCGCCGCCAGTGGCTCGCGCACCGGGAAACTGCCGCTGACCTTGCGCTGCCCCAACTCGTTGTCGAGCAGCACGATCCGCCCCGGGTAATAGCGCCCCAGGTCTTCGATCACCTGCGCCAAGGGCGCCTGGTAGTAGTTGACCCAGCCTTGGCGCCAGGCCAGACGGCTGTCGCTGTCCACACGCGCAGTCTCACCCGCCAGGCCTCGGGCATAGGCCAGTTGCTGGTTGGCCGTCAGCTCACGGGCGGCTTGCCCTTGAGCCGGCGTGACCGCCACTCGACCGTTGCGCACCGTGACCTGTGCACCCTCGGCCTGCTCCCGCACTTCGAACTCCGTGCCCAGCACCCGCACCTGGCCCCCCGCCGCCTGTACCACGAAGGGCTCACCGGTGTGCGTGACCTTGAAGAATGCAGCGCCATGCAACAGCCGCACCTGGCGCTGCCCGTGCTGGAAATCGACAGCAATGGCACTGCCCGCGTCCAGCGTCACCTGCGACTGGTCAGCCAGCGTCACCTGACGGATGGCGTCCGTGCTGCTGAAATCGGCCTGCAGGTCCTGCAGCCAGTACCCCGGGTGCCAGCCCCCCGCAACACCCACGGCCAGCACCAGGCATGCCGCCATAGCCAGGGCGCGGGCGCGGCGCCAGCGCGCCGGGACAGGCGCCTTGGCCATGGCATCCAGGTATCGCTGCAGGTCTGCGTGTTCTTCCTCGGCCAGGCGTGCCGCCGGTGCCGCAGTCTTGTGCCACAGCGCCTGGGCCTGGGCATAGGCTTCACGGTGCCTGGGGTCGGCCAGCAACCAGCGCTTGAACGCCACACTCTGCGCAACCTCAGGCTGCTCGTTGATCGTGGCCAGCCAACGCAGCGCTGCTTGCGACGGGTCAGCAGTGGTCAAGTCTGAACGGTTCATCGACGGGCGCTCCCTGGCCTGGGGATCGGGGGCGCGGGCTCGGCAACACTGGCCTTGCACGCTTGGAGGGCGCGCATCATATGCTTTTCCACGGCACTCTGGGACAGCTGCATGGCCTTTGCGATCTCGCCATATGTGCAGCCGTGTATACGGTTGAGCAAAAAGATCTGCCGGGTGCGCTCAGGCAATGCGCGCAGCGCCGCTTCGATGCGCTGCAGGTCATGGTTGACCTCCAGGGCCTGCTCCGGTGCCTGGGCCAGGCAGTCATCCAGGGGCAGCGACGCTTCGGCGATACGCTCGCGGCTGCCTTCACTGCGCAGGTGGTCGATGGCCAGATTCCCGGCGCAGCGCAGCAGGTAGGTGTCCAGCGCCTCTACCTTGACCTCGGGGCGCCGCCAAAAGCGCAAGAACAGCTCCTGGACCAGGTCCGATGCCGTGGCGCGGCAGCCCACTCGACGGCTGACCAAGGCTTCCATGCGTGCGCGCTGGGCCATGAAGACCTGCACGAAACGCGCGCGAGTGCCGTCGCTGTCAGGCTCGATCAAGGCATCATCCGCCAGACAGGATCAATAGCGGGCCCACTATCAGGCTGATCGCCGCCAGCCCCAGCAGCACGCGCGGCTGGTAAGGCAAGGCGAAGACCCACAGGGTCACCCCGGCCATCGACACAGCGACCCACTCCACCACGCCATGCGCCCACCCACGCAGGTGCACTGACAGCGCCAGCGATGCCAGCAGCAACGACCAACCCGCCACGCGCAGGCCACGCAACTGGCCAGCAGCAGGCTTGCGCCCGAGCAGGTCGTTGAAGTGCCTTTCCATCGCCAGGCACAAGGCAGCGAAGCCGGCGAAACCGATCAGGGCGACGCTCAGCATCCGTTCACCTCGACCGTTTCAGCCGTTGCCTTGGCCACCCGGGGCTCACGCTTGGCCACAGCCTTCGGGGCACGTAGCATCTTGCCTGCGGCCCAGGCCAGGAACAGACCGGTGCCCAGTGCCGTGAGGTCCAGCCCGGCCATGGCCCAGTCGCCAGCGGCCAGGCTATGGTTCAGGCCCTGGCCGGTGGTCAGTGCATTGAGCAACGGCAGCAGGGCAAAGGCCAGCGCCCCAAGCCCCAACTGCTCGGCCCAGGCGCGACGCCCGGGACGCAGCACGGCATGTACCAGCGACAACAGCCAGACCACGAAGAACGTGTTCACCTCCCAGTCCGCCCGGCCTTGCAGCGCGGCAGGCAGCAAGCGGTTGGCCCAGAAAAAGCCGGCCACCGCGAGCAGCAGGCCACTGATGCTGGCAATGTTGAGCACCTCGACCAGGCGCAGCTCGGCGGGCATGCGTTCGCGCTTGGCATGCTTGAGCTGGCGCTTGCCAAGCCACATCACCAGGCCCGTGCCGATCACCGCAGTACCGGCCACCCCGAACACGAAGTACAGCCAGCGCAACCAGGGCCCGGCGAAGTTGCCCATGTGCAGGCCGACGAAACTGAACGAGGTCATCATTGCAGCGCTTTCCGGTGCCCCTTGGCTCAGCAGTTCGCCCGTGCTGCCGTCGAACATCCAGTTGGCGCTGCGCTTGTAGGCGATGCTGTCGGCCGAAGCCTGGGCGAAGCTCACGCGAGCGTTGCGGTCGCCCGGGTTGTGGACCTGGATGTACCCCATGCGGGCTCCGGGGGCCTGCGTCTGAACCTTGGCATACAAGCTGGCCAACGGCACCAGTGGCGCAGCGACGTTGGCCACCTTGGGCACGTCCTCACGGCCGAACAGGTCGTTGAAATAGCCGTTGGTATTGCCCCCATAGCTGGCCATGATGCTGGCCGGCATCACCATGTACATGAAGATCACCAGGCTGCTGTAACTGATCATCAGGTGGAACGGCAACACCAGCACGCCGATGGCGTTATGCCCGTCCAGCCACGAGCGCTGGCCTTTGCCGGGGCGGAAGGTGAAGAACTCCTTGAAGATCTTCTTGTGGGTGATGATCCCGGTGACAAGGCCGAGCAACATGATGAAGGCGCAGAAGGTCGCCAGCCAGCGCCCCCAGGGGTGGGGCATCTGCAGTTGGAAGTGGAAGCGGTAGAAGAATTCGCCGCCGCGGCTGTCGCGGGCCTCTACGGGCTGCCCGGTCTGGGCGTCGAGTTGCTTGCTGACAAAGCCACGGCGCCCGCCATCTGGGTCACGCCAACCGACGCTCAACGCGGCTTTGCGCTCGCTGGGCAAGCGGATCATCCAGTTGCCCGAATGTGCCGCGTTGGCCTCCAGGTAGCGCTGAGCCAGGCCCAGGCTCGCCACCGGGTCGAGTGCGTGGCGGCGGACTTCAGGCTGTGTCCAGTGGCTGATCTCTTCCTTGAAATACGACAGCGTGCCGGTCAGGAAGATAGCGAATAGCAGCCAGCCGAAAATAAGCCCGGTCCAGGTGTGCAACCAGGCCATCGCCTGGCGGAAACCGTCCTTCATGGGTTTCTCAGCCAGTAGGCGAACCCGCTGATCAGCGCCAGCAGCAGGCTCGGCAGCAACACGCCCAGCCAGGCAAGCGCGGCGCTGCGACAGGCGAAACACCAGATGAAGGCCAGCAGGTAGAAGACGAACGACAACATCATGCCGGTCATGGCCGCGTCGACTTGCGGCAACGGCGCCAGCAGGGTGATGCAGACGCTGGCCATGGACGCCAGCAGGTATCCGCCCAGCACCGCAGCCAGGCAGCGTGAGGTCACGGCCAGGCGGTAACTCAGGGGCAGTCCGGCGGCATTGCGCTTCATGGCGGTGGTCCGGGAAACGTTGGGGTCGCAATAGTAATGATTTCAATTCGCATAAGCAAAGTCTGAAAGGCCACAGGGTTTTGAGCAGGCCTTCGCTCGTCAAGGGCAGCCCAGTTGCCTTTGCGATGCCAATTGCAACAGAACATTTATTTTCACGAAGGGCTTGAATTCAGGCTTCGGTTGCCTGACCTTAGAGTCAAGAGGCGAAGAATTACCAAGGGCCTCAAGGGCCTAGGCACGCCTCCATGCGAGCAAGCTGAATAAGGATTGAATCATGCAAATCCAGGTCAACAGCAGCAACCATATCGAAGGCAACATCCGTCTCAACGAGTGGGTCCGCAGTACGCTGCAAACCACGCTCGAACGTTACGAGGAGGACCTCACCCGCATCGAGGTGCACCTGCGCGACGAGAACGGCGCCAAGCCCGGGCCGCATGACAAACGCTGCCAGATGGAGGCTCGCCCCAAAGGCCATCAACCGATTTCCGTGACCCATACCGCCGCTTCGCTGGACCAGGCCGTGGATGGGGCAGCCAGCAAGCTGAACAATGCGCTGGATCATTTCTACGGCAAGCTGCGCAGCAAGCGCGGTGTACTGGAGCTCAATGACCCAGACGCCTGATCCTTGCCAGTAACCAGAACGCCCGGCCATGTGCCGGGCGTTTTCGTTTCTGCTTTCGCTGCGTGGAGTCAGTACTTGGCAACCTGCAACAACGGTTGCGGAAACAGGTTGTCCAGTGTCTCCAGCAACCGTGCGTAATAGATGGGCTTGCGGAAGAAATCCAGCACCTGCAGGCGCAGCAGGTCGCTGAGGTCGTCTGCACCGGCGTGGCCCGACATGACGATCACCGGCAAATGCTGGCGGGCCGTATGGTCGCGCAAGCGCTGGATCAAATCGATGCCGCTTTCCTCCGGCATGCGCAGATCAGTGATGACCAAGGCAACGTCCGGATACTGGGTGAGCAGTTGCAGTGCGGCTTTCACCGAGCCTGCCGTATGGCAGTAGTACCCCTCGCTCTCGAGGAGTTCGGCCAACTCAAGTAGATGCTCTTGCTCGTCATCGACCAGAAGAATCTGCTGACGCGAGGGCGAGTTCTGCATGTGCGGCTCCTGGACACCTGGCCCGGTGAGGCGTTGAACATCATTGGGTTAGGGATTAAAGAGCTCCCTGGATCGCGGTGAACATCGCCGTGATCTGGGTCGAGATGGGCGTGACGAAACCCGCCAGCACTACCGCCACCATTGCCGCGATGACCGCGTACTCGATGCCCGAAGCGCCGTCTTTGCGACGCAGGAATTGTTTGCAGTGAAGGATGACCTGTTTCAGCAACATGACCAGCTCCTTGCGGCGACATCGCCGGCGACAATGGTGTCAAAGTGACGCCTGTTTGCCATCAAAGGATTGCCAAGCTGGCGCCGTCCGCAAATATAAAAAAGCATTAGTTAACAGGTGATAATCCAAAAGCATTAAAGCCGTCGATTTCATCAACTGATTGTTTTAATTGGTTTTACATTCGGGCGTGAAAAAAACGCCTGCGTCTAATGGCGAATGGCGATGGGTGGGCTACCGTGCAATAGCGAAATAGTAACTTTTTGCCACCACCCGACCATGTGCACGGAGGCCAGACATGAGCAGTCGCTTGACCATGATTCTGGCTGCACTTTTCCTGATCGGCGCACTGCTGGCAGGCTATTGGGGCGTGGTGCTCAGCCGCCCTGCTGCACCACCCCAGCCAGTCGCCCCTGTCGCCGAACAGCCGGCAGCCGTGGTTGCCGCGCCCACCCCAAAACCGCCCGAGCCCCAGCGCTTCCCTATCGTCGTGCTGCGCAAGGCGCTGCCGGCCAATACGCCTCTGACTGCAGACGACGTGCTGCTCGAGCGCTTGCAGGTGGTGCCTGACGGGGCCTTCCAGCACGTAGACCAGGTGATCGGACGCAGCAGCGCCAGGCCACTGGCGGCAGGTAGCTGGCTGGACGAATCGAGCTTCCAGCCTGGCGGACCGCTGGCACGGATGATCCGTGCCCACGAACGGGCCGTGGCGGTCGGCGTGGACGAAGTGGTCGGCGCAGCCGGGCAACTGTACCCAGGTGATTTTGTCGACGTGCTGCTGTACCTGCGCGAAGAGGCCAACAACCCACAATCCTCCGCCCAGGTGGTGTTGCCGGCCCTGCGCGTGCTGAGCGTCGGCGAACAGATGGGCGTTACCAATGACGGCCGCCCGGCACTGACCGCCGAGGAACTCAAGGCCCGACGCGAACAGGCGCGCCCAAGCAACCCGGCCAGCACCCACACCGTGGTGCTGGCCGTTCCTGAAGCCTTGGCCAGCCGCCTGATGCTGGCAGCCCAGGTAGGCACCCTGCGCCTGGCCGTGCGCAGCGCCGCCGAGCAGCGGCTGGCCCGCTACTGGGCCGAAGCGGATAGCAAGCCTCAGGCAGAAACCATCAACCGCGAACTCTATCGGTTCAGCCAGCTTTCTCAGGCCCCGTTGGCCAAAACCGCCTCAACCGCTGCAGCCGTTGCGAGCATGCAGATCATCCGTGGCGCACAGGCCGCGGACGCCAACAAGACCCCCTGACAAGGCAAGGATGCAGTATGCGCAGTTCCGAGCGTTGCAGTGCAAAACGGTTCGCCAGCCACACATGCCTGGCCTTGCTCATGATGGCGCTGTTGCCGAACGCCGATGGCGCCAGCAAAGGCTGCGAAGCCTTTGCCCAACTGCCTTCAGTGATCGAAATCGATCAAGGCCTGCAGCAAGAATTGCGCTTGCCGCTGGCGATCACCCGGGCTGCCGTCGGCGACCCCAACGTTGCCGATGTGCAACCCAGCGGTGACCGCGCCGTACTGGTGACCGCCGTGGGCCAGGGCAATACCACGCTCATGCTGTGGACGGCCTGCGCCCCCGCGCCACACCGGGCCATGCTGTTCGTCAACGGCCAGGCCAGCGCCGCCATGGCCGAAACGGGCCTGCCACCGTCGCTGGATCCGGCGTTGCCGAGCCAGGTGCAGGCCGATATCCGCTTCGTCGAGGTGCGCCGCACCAAGTACAAGGAAGCCGGCGCCCGCCTGTTCTTCAGCGGCTCGAACAACAGCCTGATCGGGTCGCCGGGCACCGTGCCAGGCACATCGGTGACGCCGGGCGCCGTGCCTGTCACCTCGCCGCAGATCCCGCTCGACGACGGCGTGTTCAACATTGTCTGGGGCGGCGGCAGCAGCCGTTTCCTGGCAGCCATCAATGCACTGGAGAACAGCGGCTTCGCCTACACCCTGGCGCGCCCCAGCCTCACCGTGCTCAGCGGCCTGACGGCAAGCTTTCTGGCCGGTGGCGAGATACCGATCCCGGTACCCAGCGCCGGCAGCGACAACGTCTCGATCGAGTACAAGGAGTTCGGTGTGCGCCTGGCCCTGACGCCGACCGTGATCAGCCGCGACCGCATCACCCTGAAGGTAGCGCCTGAGGTCAGCGAGCTGGATTACACCAACGCGGTGACCATTGCCGGCACGAGCGTACCGGGGCTGAGCATACGGCGCACCGATACCAGCATTTCCCTGGCCGATGGCGAGAGTTTCATCATCAGCGGCCTGGTCGGCAACAACACCCGTTCGGCGGTGGACAAGCTCCCCGGGCTGGGCAACCTGCCGATCCTTGGCGCGTTCTTCCGGCAATCGGCCCTGGTACGTGAGGAAACCGAGTTACTGATGATCGTCACCCCGCATCTGGTTCAACCGCTGGCGGCCAATGCCCGCCTGCCGGAACTGCCCGGTGAAGGGTTGCGCACCTACGACCCCAGCTGGGGCCGGCTGTTCTTCATGGAAAACGGCAACTTCGATGGCCAAAGCGGGTTATCACGATGAACGAGAGCCTCAACCAGACCTTTTTGGGCATCACCCGCAACGAAGAAGACCTGCAGTGGCTGCAGAGCGCGCTGGCACCCCAAGGCCAGGTGATCGGTGCCAGTGGCGGCAGCCTCGACGAGCTGCTGGCGCTGATCAATGCGACGTTCAGCACCTTGGTGTTCATCGGCCTGGACCGTGAGCAACTGGTCAACCAGTGCGCACTGATCGAAGGCGTGCTCGAGGCCAAGCCGCTGCTTGCGATCGTCGCCCTGGGTGATGGCATGGACAATCAGCTGGTGCTGCACGCCATGCGTGCCGGCGCCCGCGATTTCGTCGCCTACGGATCGCGGGCCAGTGAAGTGGCCGGGCTGGTCCGGCGCCTGGGCAAACGCATGCCCACCGTCACCAACAACCCCAGCCTGGGCGGCCTGACCGTGCTGTACGGCGTGCAGACCGGTGCCGACGGTGCGCTGCTGACCACGCATCTGGCGCGGGTGGTCCAGGAAAGCGGCCAACAGACCCTGCTGCTGGACCTGGGCATGCCACGTGGCGACAGCCTGGCGCTACTGGGGCTGGAGGCGTCGTTTTACTTCGGCGATGCCCTGCGCCACCTGCGCCGGCTCGACACCACCCTGATCGACAGCGCTTTCACCCGCGACAAGAAAGGCCTGCGCCTGCTGACCTTCGCCGAAGATGACGAATCTCTGCGCAAGACCAGTGCCGCCGAGCTGTACATGCTGCTCAGCGCACTGCGCCAGCACTTTCAGCACATCGTCGTGAACCTGACCGGGCATGCCGACAGCGAGGCCCTGCGCACCATCATCAGCCATTGCGACAAGCTCATCATCTATACCGACCAGAACATCCTCGACTGCCGGCGCAACCTCGAAGTGCTGGAGCTGTGGCGCGATCATGGCATCAAACTGGAGCATGCCAGCCTGCTGGTCGACCGCTACCTGAGCAATGTCGCGCCGGATGCCGAGAGCCTGGCCAAGCGCTACGGCCTGCCCCTGCTCAAAGTCATGCCTGACAGCCCCGAAGTACGGCTGAACGTGAAAAACCAGGGCCTGAGCCTGTTCGAGCTGGCACCGCGGGAAAACCTGACCCAGGCCCTGCGCGGCCTGGGTGAGCGCTTGGCGCAGCGCTCGGAGAACCTTGCGCCACCGGCCTTTACCTGGCTGCGCCGGCTATGGGGTAGCAAATGAACGGCGACCAACCCTTCGGCGGCCCTCACCATGCCTCGGGCGACCCGTATGCGCTCAAGCGTGCACTGCACCGTTTTGCCATCGATGCCATCGAAGACAGCGGCCGCAACCTGCTCGAAGGCGCGCGCCCGGCACTGACGCAATTTGTCCTGGAGCAGGTGGGCGATTACGTAGCCCGCCTGCGCCTGGCGATGTCACGCTATGAAATGGAGCGCCTGGCCGAAGAACTGGTCGATGAGCTGACCGGGTTCGGGCCGCTGGAGGTGCTGCTGCGTGATGCCAGTGTCACCGAAATCCTGGTCAACGGACCGCACAGGGTGTTCGTCGAGCGCGGCGGGCAACTGCAACAGACTGACCTGCGTTTCATCGATGCCCACCACGTCGAGCGCGTCATGCAGCGCATCCTCGCACCGCTCGGAAGGCGCCTGGATGAATCGTCGCCGATGGTCGACGCGCGCCTGCCCGACGGCAGCCGGGTCAATGCGATCATTCCACCGGTGGCCTTGGACGGCCCATGCCTGTCGATCCGCAAATTCCGCCAGGACATGCTCAAAAGCGCCGACCTGCTCGCCACCCGTGCCATCGACCAACCTATCTTCGACTTCCTCGAACGCGCCGTGGGCCGGCGCTGCAACATCCTGGTCAGCGGCGGCACCGGCACCGGCAAGACCACCCTGCTGAACATCCTCAGCCAGATGATCGCCCCACGCGAGCGCCTGGTGACCATCGAAGACGTCGCCGAACTGCAACTGCACCATCCCCACGTGGTACGCCTGGAAACCCGCCCGCCAAATGCCGAGGGGCATGGCGAGATCAAGGCCAGCGAGCTGATCCGCAATGCCCTGCGCATGCGCCCGGACCGTATCATCCTCGGTGAAATCCGCGGTACCGAGGTGCTGGATGTACTCACGGCGATGAACACCGGCCACGATGGCTCGATGAGTACGGTGCACGCCAACACCGCGCAGGACGCCTTGCTGCGCCTGGAAACCCTGGTTGGCCTGAGCGGGCGGCAAATCGCCGAGAAGACCTTGCGGCAGATGATCTGCGCGGCACTGGACGTGGTGATCCAGCTGGCGCGCCTGCCCGACGGGCGCCGCTGCGTCAGTGAAATCCTGGAAGTGGTCGGCGTGCGTGATGACGTGTACGTGACCAGCACACTGTTCCGCCTCGACCGCCGCGGTGGCGACGTGTTTCTACGGGAGGCGCCGAACCCTGCGGGGAGCAAACTGCGCCATGAAGGTGTGCAATGACCGGCCCCTTGCTGCTGGCGCTGGCGCCCCTGTTGCTGGGCGTCTCCCTGATGCTGTTTCGCCTGGGCCTGTACAAGCGCAGCGAACAGCGCATTCTCCAGCGCCTGGGGCGGGCCTTTGAGTTGGCCCGCAGCGCCAACGCACGGCGCGACTGGCTCGAGCCGCTCTTGCAACGGGCCGGGCTTGGCGCCACCGACTGGCAACCGCAGCGCTGGCTGCTGGCCTGGCTGGGCCTGGCGCTGGTGGCGCTGCTGGGCGCCGGGTGGGTGGCCGGGCTGATGGTGCTGGTGAGCCTGCCGCTGCTCGGCTATTTCACCCTCAGCTGGCTATGCCGGCGGCGTGTGCAGCAGCTTGTCGCGCAACTGCCCGCACTGCTGGACTACAGCGTGCGCAGCCTCAAGGCCGGGCGAACCCTCAATGATGCGCTACTCGGTGGTATCGACGGCTCGCGCGAGCCGCTGCGCTCGACCATGACCCGGGTACGGCGCAGCGTGCAGCTGGGCGTACCGCTGGACGATGCGGTCAACGAACTGGCCGAGCTCTACAACCAGGATGAGTTGCGTCTGTTCGCCATGGGGCTGCGCATCAACCAGCGCTACGGCGGCAACACCAGTGAGCTGATGGAGAACCTGATCAAGCTGATCCGCGAGCGCGAACAAGGCAGCCGCCAGCTCAAGGCGATGACCGGCGAAACGCGCATCACAGCGATGATCCTCGGCGCCTTGCCGCTGTGCATGGTCGGCTACTTCCTGATGGCCAACCCGCAGTACCTGCTGACCCTGTGGCAAGACAGCAGCGGCCAGATGATGTTGCTGCTCGCCTTCGCCCTGCAGGTGGTCGGCTGCCTGGTGCTGTGGCGCATGATGAGGAGCCTCTGACCATGGCCTTGTTGCTTTGTGCCGTGTGCCTGTTCATCGCCGCCGGCTTGCTGGGCTTGCAGGCGGCCCGTCAGCTGCGTGCCCGTTACCTGGTGACGCGCAGGCTGCAGGGGCGTCTGGCGCGCGAGGAGCGCCTGGGGAACTGGCTGCACTGGCTGGGCAACAGCCCCTTGGGGCAGCGCCTGCAGAAACTCGACGGTGAAACCCAGGCCTTGCTCGACCGGGTCGGCTGGCGCCGCAGCCGCCAGCGGGCGCTGTTCGCTGCCGTGCAACTGGGGCTGCCGCTGGTGGCGGTCGTCCTGACCTTGATCCTGCAGCACGCCGCACTGGGCGGTGCGGGCACACACTGGCTGGTCTGGCCGCTGTTTGCCTTGGGTGCCAGCTACCTGTTGCCCAAACGCTTGCTGGCCATGGCCGCCCGGCAGCGCCAGCAACGGATCGCCCTGGAAGTCAGCCTGATGATTCCGCTGCTGCGTATTCTGTTCGAGACAGGCCTGGCCGTAGAGCAGGCGTTGCGTGTGCTGAGCCAGGAAGGCCAGGCGCTGCTACCGGAAATCAGCGAAGAGCTACGCCTGGTGCTGCAACGGGTGGACTCGGGCCTGGCGCTCGGCCCGGAACTGGACAAGACCGCACGCCTGTTGGCCGTGGATGAATTCATCGATACCTGCGTAATCCTTCAGCAGTTGCTGGTACAGGGCAGCGGCGCGATGAAGTCGCTGCTCGCACTCAAGGATCTGCTCGACGACCGGCGCCTGACACGCATGCAGGAGCGGGTTTCGAAGATGTCGGCAAAGATGTCGGCGGTGATGATGGTATTTCTCTTCCCGGCACTGCTCATCGTCCTGGCCGGGCCGGGTTTTTCCGCCTTGACGCGGGCCTTGGGGCCCTAGGGAGTAACGGATGAAAGCGACCCTGTTGTTCACCGGCCTGCTAGTGCTGACGGGCTGCGCCGGCCAGCAGCCTGGCGGGCTCGGGCAGTGGTTCGGCACCTCAAGCTGCGCTAAGCCGGACGCCGACCAGCAACTGGCACTGAACCTGGCGGACGAGATGCTCAACGATGGCCGCCCGCACGCCAGCCTGGCGCACCTGGAGCAGTTGCCCAACACCCTTGACCAGGTACGCTTGCGCAAGGCCAGGGTCTCGCGCCTGCTGGGGCGCAGCGAAGCAGAACCGCTGTACCGCAGCTTGCTCGGCGGCTGCCTCGCGGCCGAGGGTGAGCATGGCCTGGGCCAACTCGCCTCGGCCCGCGGCGATGACGTGCAGGCCTTGCAGAACCTGCAGCGCGCGGCACGGCTGGCACCGACCGATGAGCGCATTCGCAATGACCTGGGTGTAGTGCTGATGAACCTGGGCAGGTATGAACAGGCACGCTTCGAATTCCTGACCGCCATCGAGCTCAAGGAGGGCAACGCGCTGCCCGCCGTCAACCTGGTGACCTTGGCGCTGCTGCAAGACAACTGGCAGCAAGCCACCGACCTGGTCGGCCGCCTGCGGCTCAAGCCGGCGCAGTTCACCCAGGCCCAGGCACGCGCCAGCCAGATCAAAGCCACCGGGCGCGGGCCGATAGCCTCGGCCGGTGGCGAACGTGTGATGGTCAACTGAGCGAAGGAGAAGGTCATGATCAGGTATGTGATGCTGCTGGCCTGCTGCACCGGTTTCTCCACGGCCTGGGCAGAGGATTACCCACGCCAGCAACCGCCTGCGCAAACGGCGACCGAAGCGCTGCTGCGGGTGCAGTCCAGTGGCGAACAGGCGTCCAACCGCCTGCAGGTGCAGACGGCGCGCGAGCGCGACCTGTCCAAGCAGCGCTGGCTGGAAACCTACAAGTACGCCATTCCGGATTTCTATCGCTGGACCAAGGTGACCGAGTCCAACAACTGACCAGGCCAGGGCACGCTCAGTGCAGGCACACGCAGGCCAGCAAAAAGCCCACCAGCACAAAGGGCGCAAATGGCTGCGTTTCAGGCGCCTGCCCTGCCCTGCGCCGCGTCCCGCGTCGCAACAGCGCCCAGATAAGCATGGAGCCCCCGGCACCGATGAACGTACCGAGCACGTAGGCCTGGCTGGTGGCCAACCCCAGCGCGCCGAGCAACTTGACGTCACCGGCACCGAAACGCCCCATCATGTAGCCAGGCAATGTGAGCAGCAACACGATCGCCAGTGCCCAGCCGGCATCACTGGCCCGGGCGCCGATCCAGCTGTGCCCGGTAGCCACCAGCCATACCAGCGCACAGGCTGCCACCCCCAGGGTCAGAAGGTTGGAAATCTGCCGTTCGCGGACATCTTGCCCGCTGCACACGGCAAGCCACAGCAGCAAGGCGATACTGGATATTGGCAATTGGCCATCCCTGTTCGTCGAAGGCTTCTATGCTGTAACTCAGGACTCCTCGTCAGGGTAGACGCAATCATGCAAGCAGGCCCGCCAGCACGGCAAAAAGGCGCAGCAGCCATCGAGTTCGTCGCCGTCTTCATGATCTTTTTCACCGTGTTCTACGGCCTGGTCAGCTACACCCTGCCAATGCTGATGCTGCAGTCGTTCAACCAGGCCAGCAGCGAGGCCGTACGCCGCTGCGTGGCCCTGGACCCGAGCAGCGAAAGCTATGACGACGATGTGCAGGCGCTTGCCCACGCCGTGATCCGTGAGCAGTTGGCCTGGATGCCCGAGGCATTGGACTTCCAGCCGGCCGATGCACAGGTGAGCGTGGATGATGACAAGCTGCTGAAAGTGACGATCAATTATCCGAAAAGGAAACTGCACAACGTATTGCCGATGCTGGTGATACCGCTGATTGGCGAAGTGCCCCGCTTGCCTGAGAGCTTGCGGGCCGAAGCGAGCCTGCAACTGTGAGCGGCCTGTTCGATCGCTGGCTGGGCAGCCCTGCTGCAGAGCCTGCCGCGCAGATGCCGCAGGCGGTGGGCCTGCAGGTGTGGCTGGACGACCACGGGCACGTGCTGCGCCTGGCCGGGCCCTTGCGCACGCTGCTGGCCGTACCTGGCCACGCCCAGGCGCGAATACACGACTACCTGTATCGGCACAGCTGGCTGGCCCTCGAAGGTGTGCCTGCCGATTGGCAAGGGCAAGCGCTGGACCTGGATTTTCACACCGTGCACGGCCACGCCCTGCAGACCCGCGGCTGGCTGCAACACCAGGCGATCGGCTGGATGCTGCAGCTGTTCGATATCAGCGACCTGCTGCGCCAAGGCGCTCAGCAGGAGCAGTGGCTGACCCAGCGCCAGCTGGCCGCAGAGGTAGGCCAGGCCGTGCGTGACTGCAGCGAAGCGTGGCTGACGCAGACGACCGCCGAGCAACTGCTGCGCCTGGCCGAGCACTGGCACGCCGGTTCGGTACGCCTGATGTTGGCGGACCAAGCGCGCTGGCGCGCCTATAGCTGCAGCGAAAACGACTGGCCTTGGCCCGATGACCAACGCCTGCAGCCGTGGCTGCAGGCGCTTCCCGCCCACTTTCAGCAGGTCGCGCCGGACTTGCCGCACTGGCGAGCGACGTGCGCTGGGTTACCGCTGTTCCTTGTGCCTTACAGCCACGGCCATGAAATTCAGGCCTGGTTGCTGTGTGCGGGCGCGCCGTCGGTACCTGCGCCAGAGGCGACCAAGGCGCTGTTGCAAGCCTTGCTCGAACCGCTGCTGGCGCGCCTGCGCCAACACCAGTTGCAGCAGCGCTCGCGCCATCTGGACGAGTTGCAACAGCAACTGGGCGCAGGCTGGTGGCAATGGCCCGGGCAAGGGCTGCTGCAGTTCGATCCGGCCCTGGCCGCCAGCCTTGACCTGCCTGCTACGGTAAGCCTCGAGCAATGGCTGGCGCGCCTGCATCCGGCTGATCGGGAGGCTGCGCAAATGGCCCTGGAGCAACTGCGCCACGGTGCTGCATTGAGCCTGAACGTGCGCCTGCTCGCAGCCGACAGTGCTGCCGCGCCGCGCTGGCTGCACTGGGTCGGGCAGTTGCACGGCGGGCAGGGGCAAGGCTTTGTGCTCGACATCAGCGCACTGAAAGCCCAGGAACTTCAGGCCAGCGCCGCGCGCGCCCGGCTGGAGAACCTGATCGCCAGCTCGCCTGCGGTGATCTATATCCAGCGCTGTAGCGAGGGCGCGCTGCACAGCGAATTTTTCAGCGCCAGCCTGACGCCGATGCTGGGCTGGCCCAAAGATAGCGAACTGGCGCGCCAGCCAGGCCAGGCGGTACACCCGCACGACCAGGCACTGTGGCTTGAACGAACACGTACGCTGCTGCGCGATGGCCAGGTACGCAGTCGCTATCGCCTGCGCGATCATCTGGGTGGCTACCACTGGGTGCTGGACGAAGCCCGCCTGTTGCGTGACGACCTCGGCCAGCCGGTCGAGGTGGTCGGCCTGTGGCTCGATGTCAGCGAAGCGACCGAAGCTGCCGAGCGTGTGCGCCAGAGTGAGGAACGCTACCGGGTACTGGTGGAGGATTCACCCGCGATGATCTGCCGCTACACCCCGGACCTGCAATTGCTGTTCGGCAACCGGCCGCTCGCCGAACAGCTGGAGTGCGCCCCTGAGCAATTGCGCGAGATGAACCTGGGCCAATGGATGTCAGAAGCCCAGCGCCTTGCATTCCTGCAGCGCCTGGCCGCGCTGACCCCCGAGCAGCCGCTGGGCAGCGCGGAGATCTGCCTGCAACTGCCAGGGCACAGGCATGCCTGGTGGGTGTGGGCCGAGCGTGGGTTGTTCGATGAGCAGGGCCGGCTGCTGGAAGTGCAGGCAGTGGGGCGCGACAACACGCAGGTCAGGCAAAGCCAGCAACAACTGATGCAGGGCGCGAAGATGGCCACGCTCGGTGAGTTGGCGACAGGGCTGGTGCATGAAATCAACCAGCCGCTGAACGTGATGCGACTGGCCATCGCCAATACCCTCAAGCGCGTGGAAAGCGGAGCGCTCGACGTCGAATACCTGCAAGGCAAGCTGCAGCGCATCGATGCACAGGTGGGGCGTGTGGCCAGGCTGGTGGAGCATATGCGCACCTATGGGCGGCGCTCTGCGCTTGAGCACCAGGTGTTTGCGGCGTGGACTGCGGTGGATGGCGCAGTAGCGTTGCTGGCTGAAGGGTTGCGCGGCAAAGGTGTCGCCTTGCAGATCGAAGCGCCGGACTTCTGCCCGGAGGTGCAAGGGCATGAGGACCAGCTCGAGCAGGTGCTGATCAACCTGATGGTCAACGCCCGGGATGCGTTGCTCGAGCGTCAGGTGGTCAGCCCCCGAATCGGCATCTGCCAGCGTATCGAGCAAGGGCAACTGTGCCTGCAGGTGGACGACAACGCCGGGGGTATCGACCCGCGTCTGATCGCGCGCATCTTCGAGCCGTTCTTCACCACCAAGCCTGCTGGCGTGGGTACCGGGCTGGGGTTGTCGGTGAGCTTCGGCATCGTCGAGGCCATGGGTGGCAGGCTCGAAGCGCTCAATGGGGCTGACGGCGCCTGCTTCCGGGTATTGCTGCCCATCTACAACATCAACTGAGCTCGGCCGGTGGCGCAACTGAGGTTGGCGCCGACGTCGGTATTGACCAGGTCGATGCCCAGCACCTTCAACAGCACATTGACCAAGGGGTCGAGCAGCGGGCTGAGCAACCCCCTTATCAACGGTTCGATGATGCCTTTGACCGTACCGAGCACATTGCCGGCAATCACCAGCACCTCGCCAAGGCCACTGTTGGCAGTGGGTTTGAAGGCCTGGAGCTGGACGCCCAGCAAGGTATCGCTGAGGCTGCCGACCACATTGTCATTGGCGGGGCGCATGTTCATGTAGGCCGCGGGCTGGCCGATATTGGGCGGTTCGCTGCCCGGCCCCTGGAACAGCAACGGGTGCTCTACCGGGCCACTGCCCAGCAGTTTGCTGTCGACCCGCAGGCCAAGGCCACCACCGGCGTAAGGTATTCGGCTTTGGCAGGTGCCGAGTATCAGCAACTTGGTGCAGCGCTTGGTGCCGATATCGACCAATGGCAGGGCCTTGACTGCGGTCGTGCCGGAGGTGAAGAACGCATCCGCGGATTCGAAGCGGCCCACCGCCAGCTTGGCGGCAGCGCTCTGAGCCTGAACGGTCAAACGCTTGGGCGAGCACCTGAACGTGTCAGGGGACTGCGGGTCGAGGCGCGCCGTGGCTTCGGCGACCTCAAGGCCAATGTCGAGCTCAAGCCTGTCTGGCACGAGCACGATGTCGGTGACAGTGCACGGCACACCCAGCAGACACAGCACCGACTCCAGTGTCGACGCCAGGTTCAGGCTGAGCAGGTTATTGAGCACGTTGGTCAGCGGCGAGACAAGGTCGAGCACCGCATTGGCCAAGCCGAAGACCGTGCTGAGCAGCGGCAGGTCGAGGGAAATCATCGCCCGTACCTGAGCCGTGTGAACCCTCAGTTCATCCGTACGCGGGTCGCCGACCGCCGAGACCTGTTGCGGCTCGATCACCTTCAGCCGCACCCGACCGTTGACCAGGCCGAGCACGCTGAGCGGCAAGTCGGCAGTGGCTGCGCTTTCGCTCGCCGCCAGCTGGATCACCCCCTGCACCAGCTGCAGCAGCTGGATGCTGGCGTCCAGCCCTGCTTGGGCAGTACCGTTCTGAATATCGAGAATCTCGCCCAGTTGCAGCAAGGTGCTGTTGCCGGCACCCAGGGCGACCTTGCCCAGGTTGGTGACGACATCGGCGGCGGCGCCGCTTTGCTCAAGCACCTTGACCGCCGCTTCCAGCAATTGTGTGGCGGTGGCGTCGGCATTGACTAGCTGCTGGTAGTCGCCGACGGTCAATTGCAGGTCGACAGCCAACTGGTCGAGGTAATCGAGCAGGTTGAGGTCGGTTGCGGCGATGCCGTTCCAGCCCGCCAGGCCAAGCTGCACGTTGCCACCCAAGGCGCCGAGCAAGCCATCGAGCAACACCGACTGTTGCGAGTTCACCGTAGCCAACGTAGTGCGAATGCTCAGCATGGCCTGTGGCGGCGAGGGTTTCGATGCCACAGCATGGGCCTGCAAGGTCGTGGTCAGCGGCACCTCCCCCCCTTGGGTCAGGAGGTAGATGCCGGCGGCGAAACTGGTGGTGACGGTGTTGCTGACATCGACCCTTATCGCTTCGTTACGGGTGTTGTCATGGGTGAAGGTGCGCAGGCTGTTGGCACCGGTCTGCAGGTAACCGCAGCTGGCCACCACCGGGCTGCCGGGCGTGTGGCCGTTGCGGGCCGCGGCGATGCTGGCAATGGCCGTGGCCTGTGGGCCATTGCCGGTGCACACGGCAGACTGGCCAGCAGCCTCCAGCGCGGCCATGTCAGCGATACGTTGCAACTTGCGCTGTTCAAGGTAAAGACGGCCGCTGTCCACCGCTACCAGCATGAACAGCAAGGCCAGCGCCAGCGTGGTAACCGCCATCAGGCCGATCGCGCCACGCTGCCGGGCAGCGGAAGAGGGAACCACGGGCACTCCTTTGCAGGCCAGAGGCCAGCCATCGCGGCTTTGGTCAAAAGAGTGTAGCCACACTAGTGGCTAATTGCCTTGCCCTGTTGATGCCAGGCTACCGATCAAATGCCCTGAACCAACCCGGCACCTATCCGGTCAATTCCTGCAATCACCTATTGCAGGCCCAGACCATGAACAATCCATTCGAGCAGATCAGCGCCGCCTTCGCCCCCGAGTACCGCGTCAACCTGAGCATCGAGCGCCTGGACGGCAGCATCATGCTGACCTTGTCCGATGATGCCGGCGTGGTCGCCAAGCGCCTGATCACCCAGGCCCAGCGCAACGACCCGGTGCGCCTGCAGCGGGTGATCGACAGCATCCGCCTGGGCCTGGCCATCGAACTGGGGCAGAACCCTTTGCAGGTGCTGGCCGCCCTCACCCGCGACCCGCGCCAGCAGCCAAGTCAGGCCATCGCCAACTGACGGCTACTTGCCGTCTTCCACTGCCTTGCCATTGGCGTCCAGCACCTTGGTCGAGGGGTAACGGTAAGAGGCGTAGCGCACCACCAGGATCGAAAACGCCAGCAGCAGGATGCCCCCGCACAGGTACAGCAGCCCCTCATCCGGCGCCTTGTGGTGCGACACATCACCGATCAGCAGGCGCGTCAGCGCGGTGATCGCCACATACAGCAGGAAGCGGATAGGCATGTGGTTGGTCTTGAAATAGATCCCGACCATCGCCCCGAGCTCCAGGTAGATGAACAGCAACAGAATGTCATCGACGCTGATGCCACCCTTGCCGAGCATGTCCAGGAACGTCATCACCGCCGCGTAGGCGGTAATGGCGCCGATGCCGAACAGGGCAAGGTAGTGGAACCCTTCTACACACAGATTGCCCAGCGAGTCGGCCGAGCCGTGCAGGCCCTTGCGCAGCTTTTCTGCCCATTTGATGTTCACGATGTGCGATTCCCCGATACGACATGAAGGATGGTGCGTCACGCATGTGACGCTTGTGCCATGCAGTTAAAGGGCCAGGCCCCTGCTTTGGAAGGCGGCCAATTGCCGCAAGGCACCTGTGGGCTACGCTTTTTTGCGGCAAGGGTTGCACCTGAGGTGCGATTGCCATTACTGTATGCGCATACAGTAATCGATAAACCAACCGCAAAAAGGCACAGAGGTGATGAATGGCCGTCGAAGTGGTGTACCGCAGCAGCCGCGACCCGGAGCGCTTGTTCATGGATAAGGCCGAAGCAGATCGTCACGACAAGATGCTCGAACTGGCCGAGCGCCTGGCCGAGGTGCTGCAGAAGGCGGTGCCTTCGCTTTCCGAGCAGCAGGTCGAGGAAGCTGGCATTTACATGGCGAAGAACCGCGACGTGTTCGCGCGGGCATTCAAGAGCCAGCCGGACGCCTTGAGTGAGTTGTTGGACACTGACGCTGCCCAATGATCTACGGCGGCTGGGCCGCCGTGCAGCTTCAGCCGTATAGCAACCGCTCGGCCAGCATCTGCGCCACGCGCGCTGGTGAGCGCTTCTCGGCCTGGGCGTGGGCAAACACCTCGGTCAGGCGCGTCGGGATGCGCGCCAGGTGCGCGGTGATGGTACCCAGCTCCTCGCCGCGGTGCTTCATTGCCACGTAGATCAAACCACCGGCATTGATCACGTAGTCCGGGGCATAAAGAATCCCGCGGGACTCCAACTGGTCAGCCACCTGCAAGGTGGTCAGCTGGTTGTTTGCCGCCCCCGCCACCGCAGCACAGCGCAGTTGCATCACCGTCTGGCCATTGAGTACCGGGCCCACGCCACACGGCGCAAAAATGTCGCAGGGCGTACTGATCAAGGCGTCGTTGGTCACCGGATGGGCGTTGAACTGCTCCACGGCCAGCCGCACCCGACCGGGGTCCAGGTCACTCACCAGCAACTCGGCACCTGCTGCGTACAATTGCTCGGCCAGTGCATAACCCACATTGCCCAGGCCTTGCACTGCAATGCGCAAGCCTTTGAGGTCGCTGCTGCCCAGGCGGGCCAGGCAGGTTGCACGGATGCCGGCAAACACGCCCAGCGCCGCATGCGGCGAGGGGTCACCCGAGGCCGTTGTGCTGGTCACATGGGGCGTGCTCTGGGCGATGCAATCCATGTCCAGCGTGGAGGTGCCGCTGTCCACAGCGACGATGAAACGCCCCTGCAGGGTATCGATGCAGTGCCCCAGCGCTTCGAACAGTGCCGCGCGGTTTTCCACGTGCGGGTTGCGCATGACCACCGCCTTGCCACCCCCCAATGCCAGCCCGGCCAGCGCCGCCTTGTAGCTCATGCCTTGCGCCAGCCGAATGGCATCGGCCATGGCACTCTCGTCGTCTGCATAGGGCAGGTAGCGGCAACCACCCAGCGCCGGGCCGCGAATCTCGTTATGAATGGCCAGAACCGCCTTCAGGCCGGTTTGGGGGTCATTGAACAGGTGCAGTGACTGGGTGCGGGTGCTTTGCATCAGCGCGAACATCGGCGGGCTCCCCTGCGAGGTGCTCCTAGCAGTATAGGCATCCGCATGCAGGCCAAGCTGCTACCGGACCACTGGACGAATCAGCCCGCCAGCGCTATTACTCAAGGGTATGTGGAGATGCCCCGATGAACCCACGCCAAGCCTGCCTGGCCTGCCTGGAACGCGAACCGGTCGCCTTGCTGGAGGCTGCCTTGTGGATGGCCGCCGAGCACGATCACCAGGTCGAGCCTGCCACCAGCCTTGCCAGCCTGCACCACCTGCAAGCCGAAATCAGTGCCAGCCTGCCGATGCTGCCGGTGTGCGAGCTGGCTCAGCCACTGCTGCGCCAACTCAATGCGCTGGGCTTCCAGCAGGATGAATACCACCCTCTGCGCCCGCAGGCAGCACTGATGGACAAGGTTTTGCAACGCCGCCGGGGTCAACCGCTGGCGCTGGCCATCATCACCCTGGAACTGGCCCGGCGCCTGTCCATAGCGCTGGAGGGTGTGGCATTCCCAGGGCACTTTCTGCTGCGCGTACCCGGTGCCGATCACCTGCTCGACCCTTGCGGTGGCCGGCGCCTGTACCCTAATGATTGCCGCGAGTTGCTGGCCCGCCAGTTTGGCCCGCACGTGCCACTGACAGCCGAGCACCTGCGAACGGCTACCCCGGCCCAGATGCTGCAGCGCCTTTCGCGTAATTTGCGCCAGTTGCATATCAGCAATGACAACCACCTGGCCGCGCTGATCGACGCCGAACGGGTCATGCAATTGGGCCCGGTGCAAGTGAGCGACTACATGACCCGCGCCTCGCTCTACCAGCACCTCGATTGCCCCCAGGCAGAACGCTTCGACCTGGAGCATGCCTTGCTGCTCACCGAGGATCCGGTGCAGCGCCTGAAACTGACCGAACGTATCGGCCAGTTACCGGTGGCGAAGCGTTCGATTCATTGAGCCGGTGTATCCGCCTGGCAGGACGGGTGCGCCATGGCGAATGCAGCATGCCTGGCGGCCAATGCCATGACCCGGCGGATGCGCGGATAGCTGCCAAGGTCGACATTGAACCGCTCGGCCGCATACAGTTGCGGCACCAGATAGACGTCCGCCAGCCCCGGCGCCTCACCAAAGCAGTAGCCATCGTCGCCGATCAGTTGCTCTACAGCCGCCAGGCCTTGGCCAACCCAGTGGGCGATCCACTGGTTGACCTGGGCCTCGTCATGGCCCAACTGGCGTAACTGGTTGAGCACACTGACGTTGTGCAACGGGTGGATGTCGCAACCGATGATGGCCGCCACACCGCGCACCTTGGCCCTCGCTGCAGCGCCACTGGGCAACAGCGCAGGCTGTGGATAAACCTCTTCCAGGTACTCGATGATCGCCGGCGACTGCACCAGCAGCTGGGCATCGTCGGTACGCAGCGCCGGTACCCGGCCCTGCGGGTTCACCGCCGCATACTCGGTGCCGCGCTGCTCGCCCTTGAGCAGGTTGACCGGCAGGGCCTGGTAATCCAGGCCCTTGAGCGCCAACGCGATACGCACCCGGTAGGAAGAGGTGGAACGGTAGTAGGTGTACAGCTCCATTACCCTGCTCCCTCAGTTGGCGGCAATGACCTTGCTGCGGCACTCACCAAAGCCGATGCTGGCCACGCCATCCCGCTTGCAACGGGCACGCAGGATGATTTCATCGCCGTCCTCGAGGAACTTGCGCTGCTCGCCACTGGCCAGCTCCACCGGCTGCTTGCCACCCAAGGTAGTCTCCAGCAGGCTGCCGTAAGCATCGGGCGAAGCACCGGACAGCGTGCCCGAACCGAACAGGTCGCCTGGCTGCAACTGGCAGCCGTTGACACTGTGATGGGCGATCAGCTGTGCCACGGTCCAGTACATGTTCAGGGTGTTGCTCAGCGCCAGGCGGTGGGCCGGCAAGCCCTGTTCACGCATGCGCTCGGTCAGCAGCAGCACTTCCAGTTCGATGTCGAAGGCACCGTGGGCCTGGTCACGCGGGTCGAGCAGGTAGGGCAACGGTTGCGGATCACCTTGCGGGCGTGCCGGCTGGGCGCAACGGAACGGCTCCAGGGCCTCGGCGGTTACCACCCAGGGCGACAGCGTGGTGATGAAGCTCTTGGACAGGAACGGCCCCAGCGGCTGGTATTCCCAGGCCTGGATATCACGCGCCGACCAATCGTTGAGCAGGCACAGGCCAGCCAGGTGCTGATCGGCTTGCGCGATCGGAATCGCCTGCCCCATCTCGTTCCCCTGGGCAATCCAGATACCCAGCTCAAGTTCGTAATCCAGGCGCGCGCACGGGCCGAAGGTCGGTTCGGTGTGCCCGGCGGGCAGCGTCTGGCCCTTGGGGCGGCGTACATCGGTGCCGGACGGGCGCAGGGTCGAGGCGCGGCCGTGGTAACCGATCGGCACGTACTTGTAGTTGGGCAGCAGCGGGTTATCGGGGCGGAACAGCTTGCCGACGTTGGTGGCGTGCTGAATGCCGACATAGAAATCGGTGTAGTCGCCGACCTTGGCTGGCAGGTGCAACTGGCAATCACTGGCAGGATGCAGCGCCCCTTTGAGCGCCGCCTGGTGCTCGCTGTGTTCGCCCAACAACGCCAGCAATCGCTCGCGCAGCGCCACGCGGGCCTCACGGCCGAGGGCGAAAAAGGCGTTCAGCGCACCACCACGGGTAGCCTCCACCGCAGCCTTGGCCTGGCCCTCGAACAGCCCGGCAGCCAGTACGGCCTCCAGGTCGAGAACCGCATCACCGATGGCAACGCCGCAGCGCGGCGTTTCACCTGGGCGGCTGAAGATGCCCAGCGGCAGGTTCTGCAGCGGGAAGTCGCTGTGCCCGTTGGCGTGCTCTACCCAACTACGGGCAATGGCGGACTGGTTCATGGGTTATCTCCGGTTCGGGTTGAAGGTGCTCGGCAAGGTGGCCCAGCAACTATCGTAGTCGGCCTGCAACTGCGGGCATTCGAGGGCCTGCAGGCTCGGGCGCAGCACCTGGCTGGTCTCGAACATGAAGGCCATGGTGTTGTCGATCTTGTGCGGCGCGAGGTCAGCGGCGATGGCTTTCTCGCAGGTCTCGGCATCGGGCCCGTGGGCGCTCATCACCCCGTGCAGCGACGCGCCGCCGGGCAGGAAACCTTCGGCCTTGGCATCGTAGGCACCGCTGATCAGCCCCATGAACTCGTTCATCAGGTTGCGGTGGAACCACGGTGGACGGAAAGTATTCTCGGCCACCATCCAGCGCGGTGGGAAAATCACGAAGTCCATGTTGGCCAGACCGTGCACGCTGGTCGGTGAAGTCAATACGGTGAAGATCGAAGGGTCGGGGTGATCGAAGCTGACCGTGCCGAGGGTGTTGAAACGGCGCAGGTCGTATTTGTAGGGCACGTTGCTGCCGTGCCAGGCCACCACGTCCAGTGGCGAATGCTGCAGCTCGCAGGCCCAGTGTTCGCCCAGGAACTTCTGCACCAGTTGCACCGGGCCTTGAGCCTCCTCGTAGTGCGCGACCGGGGCCAGGAAGTCTCGGGGGTTGGCCAGGCCATTGCTGCCGATCGGGCCCAGGTCCGGCAAGCGCAATGGCGCGCCGTGGTTCTCGGCAATGTAGCCACGGGCCTGGCCATCAGGCAGTTCGACGCGAAACTTCATGCCGCGCGGTATCACCGCGATCTCCTGCGGCTCGACCTCCAGCAGCCCCAGCTCAGTGGCGATGCGCAGGCGGCCCTGCTCCGGCACGATCAGCAGTTCACCGTCAGCATTGAAGAACACCCGATCCATCGAGCGGTTGGCGCAGTAGATGTAGACACTCACCCCCGCCGGTTTGTCCGCAGCCGAATTGGCTACCATCGGCAGCCAGCCTTCGATGAAGTCGGTTGCTTCAGCGGGGAGCGGTTGAGGGTTCCAACGCAGGCGATTGGGGGTGACGGCGCCCAGCGGCCCGTTCAGTGGCTGACGCGCCAGCCGTTCGAAGCGCGGGTGCAGGGCGGATGGGCGGATGCGATACAACCAGGTCCGGCGCAGTTCGCTGCGCGCCATGGTGAACGCCGTACCCGACAGCAGCTCGGCATACAGGCCATAGGGGGCCTTCTGCGGAGAATTCTGCCCGATGGGTAGGGCCCCGGGCAGTGCTTCACTGGCGAATTCATTGCCGAAGCCGCTCAGGTACTGAAGGTCGGGCGACGTGTCGCGGTTCATCGATGCCTCCGGATTTTATATTTATCGTAATCAGATTACGAATAACGTAATTTGCTCCGTGTCATGCGTCAAGCTATAAAGGCGCGACTCGACGAATCCGGAAACCCGTAACCCATGGCCAAAGCCAGCCCCCCCACCGACAACGGCAAGCAGAAGGTCCGCTCGGCGGAAGTCGGCACCGACATCCTCAAAGCCCTCGCCGAGCTCTCCCCGTCTACCTCCCTGTCGCGGTTGGCCGAGCACGTGCAGATGCCCGCGAGCAAAGTGCACCGTTACCTGCAAGCGCTCATTGCCAGTGGCTTTGCCGAACAGGATGCGGCCACCAACCACTACGGGCTGGGCCGCGAAGCATTGCGCGTGGGGTTGGCAGCGTTGGGTAGCATCGATGTGCTGAAGCTGGCGGCGCTGCCCTTGTCGCAGTTGCGCGACGAGCTCAACGAAAGCTGCTTCATCGCCGTGTGGGGCAATCAGGGAGCCACGGTGGTCAGCATCGAGCCTGCTGTGCGGGCGGTCACGGTGGTGACCCAGATCGGTTCGGTGCTGCCGCTGCTCAGTTCGTCAACCGGGCTGGTGTTTGCGGCCTATCTGCCTGAGCGCGAAACCCTGGAACTGCGCGACAAGGAACTTGCCGTGCTGCAGCAGAGCGCGGGCGATTACGAGCGGCTGCTGGCAGGCATTCGCGAACGGGGCCTGCACCATGTGCACGGTTTGCTGATGCCGGGCGTGGATGCGCTCTCGGCGCCCGTTTTCAATGCCATGGGGCAGATCGCTGCGGTGATGACCGTAGTCGGGCCGACCTCGATCTTTCACGCCGATGAACATGGGCCGGCGGCGCAGCGCCTGCTGGCAGCAGCGGGCAATACCAGCTGGCGCATGGGTTACTCGCCGAAGGCCTGAGCGGGGCGATGGCACTGTTGCCTGGAACGTAAAGGTGAATGTCGCAAGGGGCTATTTTTCCTGCCTGATCAAGCGCTTATTCTAGGATCACTGGCCGGCATGAAGGGCCCTCCCCCCGCCTTTCAGGCCTGCTAGGTTCACCGACGTTGATTTTGAAGCTCCTTGATCTGACGTCTCGATTGGCCGCTGCGCTTGCAGCGGCCTTTTTTATTTATAGGGCGTTTGGGGCGTGGCGGACGCACGCTACAGCGGATAGCGCTGCAGGTTCGCCATCATCTGCTGCAACGCCTGCAGGCTGTCCTGCGGGTGTACCGCGTCAGCGAAATCACCCATCTGGTTCCAGCTGTCGGCCACCTGCTCAGGGCTGAACCCTTCCCTCGGGTCGAAGCCGACACCCAGGCTACGCTCCCAGCGCACCTTGCCTATCCAGCCTCCGCCCACCTCGAACAGCTCACCGCTGCTCTGGCACTGCTCGCTGCCCAGGTAAACCACCAAGGGGCTGACCAGTTCAGGCTTGAGGCGCTCGAACACCTGCGCCGGGATCAGCCCTTCGGTCATGCGCGTGCCACCGGTGGGGGCGATGGCATTGACCAGCACGCCGTGCTTGCGCCCCTCGATGGCCAGGGTGCGGGTCAAGCCATACAACCCAAGCTTGGCCATGCCGTAATTGGCCTGGCCGAAGTTGCCATAAATACCAGAGGTCGAAGCGGTGAAGATCACCCGCCCCCAGTTCTGCTCGCGTAAATGGGGCCAGGCAGCCCGGGTAACCTTATAAGCGCCCTCGACATGGACCCGGTAGACCTGATCCCAGTCACTGTCGTCCATCTTGTGGAAGGTCTTGTCGCGCAGGATGCCGGCATTGTTGACCAGCACATCGACCCGACCAAAGCTGTCCAGCGCCTGTTCGACGATGCGTGCGCCGTCACTGACGGAGTCGTGGTTGGCCACGGCCATGCCTCCCGCGGCGCGGATCTGCTCGACAACCCGGTCAGCCGCCGAAGCACTGGCACCTTCCCCATGGGTAGAGCCACCAAGATCGTTGACCACCACCTTGGCGCCACGCGCGGCGAACAGCAGGGCATGGGCGCGGCCCAAGCCACCACCGGCTCCGGTGACGATCACTACACGGTCTTGCAGACGTACCGGCTCGCTCATGCTCCTGGCTCCAGATAGGTTGAAGGCTCGAGTGTCCACCAGCCTCTGCCGGCGGACAATCAAGCTCACTCAGGCTGAATGCCAGGCGATAACGCGCAACGATGTCAGTCGCTCAGGACCAGGCCACTTTTTGCGGGACGTAGCGCAGCGGCTGTTCGCGAAACGCCAGATAATGGCGCAGTACCTGCACAGGGGCTTCGGTGTGCGGGTAATGGCCTATGCCTTGCAATTGCACGATGTCCGGGTTGGGCACCAGTTGCCCGTAACGCTCGACCATCTGCGCGCCGCTCAGCGGATCGACCACACCGTTGATCAAGCGCAGCGGCACGCCGTCACGCTGCAGCGCCCCCACCCAGCGCTCGCGATGCAGCCTGCGCTCGGTCACGAAACCTACCAGCTTGTGCAGGATGCGAGTGCCGCTGTTGGCCGCGATCAGGCTCCAGAAATCATCCAGTGCGCTTTCGCTGGGGTGAGTGCACGGCCCGTAGACCTGGCTGACGTTGCGCACCAGGTCGTCGCGCCCGAACGAGCGCGCCACCAGCCAACCCAGGCGGCTGAGCAGCAGTTTCTGTATCAACAGTACCCGGCAGCTTTCAGGAAACAGACCGCTGTTGAGAAACACGCAACTGGCGATGTCCGCACCCTGCTGTTCATGGTGCCGCGCCAGCAACTCCTGGGCCACACTGCCGCCGTAATCGTGTGCCAGCAGGTGCACGGGCTGGTCGACCTTGAGGTGGGCCAGCAACGCCTGCTGCAGGTCGGCTTGCTCGATCAGGCTGTAGCCATGGTTGAGCGGCTTGGCCGAATCGCCAAAGCCGAGCATGTCGCAGGCGATGACGCGAAAGCGCTGGGCCAGCGGCGCCCAGAGGTAATGCCAATCCCAACTTGCGGTCGGGAATCCATGCAACAGCAGCAGAGGCTCTCCTTGCCCTGCGGTCCAGTAGCTTATGCTCTGGCCCCGGAATGAAAATTTCTGACTCCGGGTACGCCAGACGCACAATGGTATCTCGGCCAAAGGCATCAGATTCGTCCCGGTATGCAACGGTTGTGGTGGTTATAGGGCAAGGCTGCGTTCATTGCATGTCACCTCGGCACATACATGTGCTCTCTATGTCGAGGCTGAGTCTAGTCAGCCACCAACTCGGTGAAACTTGCGTTGACAGCCAGCTTGATGACCGAGCGAGTCAGTGGCACGAACGGTCATGGCCCATGGGCGTCGCCACTACAGCCTCAAGCCTCCAGGGCCTGGGCAAATGCCGCCAACCACGGTTCGGCGTCAGTCTCCGGGGTTACTGTCTCGCTGGCATCGAGCGTGAGCATCGGCTGCACTTCACGCACACCCAGTTCGGCGAACAACTCTCGCATCTGCTCACCACCGCCGCAGTAAGTATCGCCATAACTGGAATCGCCCAGCGCGATGACCGCCCCCGGCAGGCCACGCCAGGCAGCGGGCAGGGTGTCGCGGATGCTGCTGTACAGCGGCATGAGGTTGTCCGGCAGCTCACCCATGCCGGTGGTGGAGGTCACTGCCAGCAAGGCTTCTGGGGCAAAGCCTTCGAGATCCTGCTGGGTGGCGCGGGCTGCGTGCCAGGCGTCATGGCCTGCAGCTTTGAGCAGCGACTCGGCGTGACGGGCAACTTCTTCGGCAGTACCGTACACGGAGCCGGAAATTATGGCGATTTTCATCGGGAGATGGATTCCGAAACTGAGTGAAAACGTAGGATACTAGCATCCGACGGTGGCAAAAGGCCGCCTACCCCTACGCCCTCTTGCCTACTGGCCCGGACATGATCAACGCACAACTGCTGCAATCGATGGTCGATGCGTCCAACGACGGCATCGTGGTAGCCGAACAGGAAGGCGATGACACCATTCTGATCTACGTCAACCCGGCGTTCGAGCGCCTGACCGGCTACAGCCGCGACGAGATTCTTTACCAGGACTGCCGTTTTCTGCAGGCCGATGACCGCGACCAGCTTGCCCGTGCACGCATTCGCAAGGCGCTGGCCGACGGCCGCCCCTGCCGCGAGGTACTGCGCAACTACCGCAAGGACGGCAGCGCCTTCTGGAACGAGTTGTCGATCACGCCGGTGACATGCGATGCCGATAACCGCACGTATTTCATCGGCATCCAGAAAGATGTCAGCCGCCAGGTCGAACTGGAGCGTGAACTGGCGCAGATGCACGTTCGTCGGGATTTCGACGAGCGCCCGGAACCAAGCGCCTAAGGCAGGGTCAATCCCGTTGAAGAAGTCGCCAACTCCGAGCTTGATCATGCACGCCAATGCGCTTTTGACCCAGGACGAACTGGATTTCATCCAGGACATGCAGCATTCCCCGCAATTGAACCAGACCGACCCGATGTCGAGCCTGCTGGTCAATGGCGATCGGCGCATCCAATCGTTGCTGGCTCGCCTGGTAGCCAACGAGCAAGTGACCCTGCAGGCCCAGTTCAACAACCAGCAGATCAATTTCCCCCTGCAACTGGTGGAGGACGAGTTCCACGCCGTGCATCTGCAGATCGGTTCGCCGGAAATCTACGAAGACGGCCCGATGCTGCGCCCTTGGCGCCTGTCGATGGACCTGCCCACTGCGCTGCTGGATGGGCAGGGCAAGGTCAGCGGGCTGTTCGTGCGCGAGATATCTTTCAAAGGGGCGCTGCTGGAAATTCGCGGCCTGCCTGAAGCGCCTTCACGCTTCGACCTGCGCTTCGCGCCAGCGGGCATCCCGGCTATCACACTGCACGGCAGGCTACGCCGGCGTATCGGCTCGGATCTCGCTGCCTACGACCTCAGCCGCAGCCTGGCGCAAGAAACCGAGCGCTTGCGTGAATACATTCTGCAGGCCCATCGTCAGGCCCACCCGGAGCTGCACGCTCAGCTGTCGAGCTGACCGGCCAGGTATTGCCGCAGGCGCCGCCGCATCACGCTCACCTCTGCCCCCAAGCACGCCACCGGGCTGCCCGCCAGGCTTTCCTGGGCCAATTCGGCAGCTTCCCCCGCCAGTACCAATGGACACTCGAGCCCAACAGCCATCCGGCTCAAGCGCTTGCTCAGCTCAGCGGTGGGCGCCTGGTTGGAGAACAGCACCAAAGCGTCGGGCCTGAGCTTTGCAGAGACGACTGCCAACTCATCCAGCGGTTGCCCAGGCGCCAACAGCGTCACGCCGATATCATCGCTGCACAACAGCAGGCCGGTGACCAGCAGCTCCAGCTCCAGGCACTGCCCCGATAGCGGCGCCAGAAGCACGCAGCGGCTGTGCTGCCGACGCGTGAGTTGCAGGCGCGAGAACACTCGGGCACGCAAAAACTGATCGAGGAACAGCCACTCGCTGGCCTGGCCGAACGCACCTTGACCCGCCGCCAGGTCATGCCAGACGGGCATGAATACATCAGCGAAAACCTGGTCCTGGCTGATGCAGGCAAACACCTGGTCGAACAACCGATCAAGGCTTGCGGCATCGAAGCGTTGCACTGCCTCGCGCACTTGCGCCTGCCAGCGCAGGGCAGAGTCGGCTGCGAACGCGTCACTCGCGCTCGCCTGATCACGCGCCAGAATACTGCCTACCTTGCTGACCGCCACGCCGCGCTCGAGCCACCCGAGGATGCGCCGGATATCGTCGATGTCCGCCAGCGAATACAGGCGGTGGCCGCTGTCGGTGCGGGTTGGCTGGATCAGCCCATAGCGCCGCTCCCAGGCACGCAGGGTCACGACATTGACCCCGGTGAGCCGGGAAACTTCACGTATGGGGAACAGGTCCTGATGCTGCAGGCCTGCTTCGACTTCCGCTGTAAGTCCCTGATTGTCGATCTGCACTGAATGACCTGTGCGCAATAAATTGGAGGTGCAGTCTACTACGGGAGGAAAGATCGCAGGTTACCCAGCCACAGCAGCAGGCAGTTGCCAATGACGTTCAATCAGCCATAATCCGCGCCCGATTCTTGCATAGACGCTTGTGTCGCCCACCACCCCGGGCCACACAGCCAAGGGGCCGGCTACCCGCCAGCCCCGTCGCCAGGAGATACACGATGTCTACCCCACCCGTCACCCTGATGGTGTCGCGCCGCGCCGCCCACGGCCGCTACCAGGACCTGCTGGCTTGGCTGCACGAAGGCGAGCAGCTGGCCACCGACTTCCCCGGCTACCTCGGTTCGGGCATCCTCGCGCCGCCCCACGACAGCGATGAATTCCAGATCATTTTCCGCTTCAGCGACGAGCCCACCCTGCACGCCTGGGAGCATTCGGCGTCGCGCCGCGCCTGGCTGCAGCGCGGCAACGGCCTGTTCGAGCGCCCCAAAGAGAGGCGCGTCAGCGGCATCGATGACTGGTTTGGCAGCAATACAGTGCAAAAACCACCCCGTTGGAAACAGGCGGTAGCGATCTGGTTGGCATTCTTTCCCGTGTCGCTGTTGTTCAACGTGCTGTTCGGCCACTGGCTGAACGCACTGGAACTGCTGCCGCGGGTGATGCTCAGCACCTTGGCACTCACGCCACTGATGGTGTACCTGTTCATCCCGCTCTCCACCCGCCTGCTGGCCAGCTGGCTGCATGCTTCGCCTGCCTCTGGCGCCGCTCTGCGCAGCCGCTGAGGCGAGGCCGCACACGAGGGAAACAGTTCGGGTATGCTGGGCGGCAACGACAGGAAAGACAAGTTGACCGCCCGCACATGAACAGCCCAATTCTCGTTACCGGAGCCAGCCAGCGCGTCGGGCTGGCCTTGGCCCTCGAGCTGGCAGAGGCCGGCCATACCGTGGTCAGTGCCAGCCGCAGCGTGCAGCCCCAGCCTGCGCACCCGAACATCGTGCAGTTCCAGGCCGACCTTTGCCTGGCGGCCGAACGCCAGGCGCTGATCGACTACCTGCAGCAGCACTACGATGGCCTGCGCGCGATCATCCACAATGCCTCCTTGTGGCTCGACGATGGCCTGGACAACCTGCAGACCATGTTCCGCCTCCACGTCGAGGCGCCCTACCACCTGAACCTGGCGCTGGGTGATTTGCTGAACAAGGTCGACAAGGCCGATATCATCCACATCTGCGACGAAACGTCCTCGCGTGGCAGCAAGAGCCATATCGGCTACGCCGCCACCAAGGCAGCGCTGCAGAACATGGTGCTGTCGTTTGCCGAAAAATATGCGCCCAAGGTGCACGTCAACGGTATCCTGCCCGGGCTGCTGATCCTCAAGGAAGGGGGCGACGAAGCCTATCGCCAGCAGACCCTGAAAAAGGCCCTGCTGGAATTCGAACCCGGCCCAGGCCCGCTGATCGAGACGGTCAAATACCTGCTCGACAGCCAATACAGCACCGGCAGCCAGGTGGTCATCAACGGTGGCCGCCACCTGAAGAATCGCATGATTTGAGAGAACCCCATGACAGCGCAAGAACAACTCGAACTCGAGGCCGCCGCCTTCCGGCGCCTGGTCGCACACCTGCAGAACCGCACCGACGTGCAGAACATCGACCTGATGAACCTTTCCGGTTTCTGCCGCAACTGCCTGTCCAAGTGGTACAAGGCCGCGGCCGACGAACGCCAGGTCGACATCAGCCTGGATGACGCCCGTGAAGCGGTGTATGGCATGCCCTACGCCGAATGGAAAAGCCAGTACCAGAAAGAAGCCAGCGCCGACCAGCAAGCGGCGTTTGAAAAAGGAAAACCTCGTGACTGATCTGAACACCCTGCGCGCCAGCCTGGCCAGCGGCGAACACGCCTTTGCCGACACCTTGGCGTTCATCGCCGCCAACTACAGCTACCAACCACAGGCCTTCACCAACGGTGGCGTGGAAAACGCCGCCGGGCAGAACGAAGGCTCGTGCAAGACGCTGGGCCTGGCCCTGCTGGAGGGGCTGAGCGACCAGGAGGCGTTGCTGGCCTTCGGCGAACACTACCGCGACGTGGTGGCCACGCCCCAAGGCACCGACCATGGCAACATCCGTGCGCTGATCTCGCATGGCCTGGCGGGGGTGAAATTCACCGCGCAGCCGCTTTCGCGCAACGCCTGATATTGCCGGGCCGGGCAGGCCGCATCAGCTGATGACCTGCCCTGGCCCACCGGCCGGCAACCCGCCGCGCTGCACCCACGCCAGCGCAATCGGCCACAGGCTCTCGCGGAACCGGTCATGGAAGAACGCGAAGTGACCAATCTCCTCGACCGCGATATCCGCAGGGGCGATCCGCAGATGCCGACGCTCTGCGCCCTGCAGATAACCTAGCAATCGCTCCGTAGCGGCCACCGTGCCAAACGGGTCATCGGTCAGGCTGATCGCCAAGGTTGCAGCCCGCACCTGAGCAAACGGCACATGCTGCAACTGGCGCCCGCTGGGCCTTTGCTCGTAGCGTGCAGTAGCGGTAGTCCAGTCCTGCACCACACCTGCAGGCGTGTCTTCCATCCAGCCCAGGCGCTTGCCGGGGAAGTAACCGAACACGCGGGTCAGCAAGGGCATCGCCACGTGCCACTTGCCAAACAGCCGCCATCGCTGATCGGCTGCGTAGTCGCGCCAATAGGCGAACTGCGCCCCAACCATCAGCACCCGCCTGATCCGCCCGGCAGACGGCGCCAGCCCCACGGCGCAACCACCGAAGCTGTGCCCCACGACATCCACCGGCTGGCAGGGAAATGCCTGGCTGGCGTGCACCAGCATCGCTTCGAAATCCAGCCTGCCCCAGTCGCTCCAGGAGGCCTGGAACCCACGCAAGGAAGGCGGCCGGGATTCGCCGATGCCGCGGTAGTCGTAGGTCAACACATCGCAGCCTTGGGCGAACAGGTAATCGGCAAAGCGGGTGTAGTAGCGGCAGCGCACGGACGTGGCGGCGTTGATGATCACCAGCGGGCGCTGGGGATTGGCTTGGGCGTGGCGCCAGCAGAAACCACCAAGGCTATAGCCGTCGGCTGTGGTCTGGCGAAAAGGCGTGGCCGGCTGGGTGAGGCTGCTCATGGCGCGCTTCCTGTTGTCGTGCGCCAACGCTAGCAAAAAATTCGGGACTGTACCGGCCCTTTCGCGGGGCCGGTACAAGCCAAGGGCTTACAGCTCGACGCAGTCGAACTTCACCTCGGTGGCCACATCTTCGTCGTAGTTGACGTCAGCGCGCTCGAAACCGAACAGGTTGAGGAACTGCTTCTTGTAACCGGCGTAGTCGGTCAGTTCGAACAGGTTCTCGGTGGTCACTTGCGGCCACAGGGCCTTGCAGGCGCCCTGCACGTCTTCGCGCAGTTCCCAGTCGTCCAGGCGCAGGCGGCCCTTCTCGTCCAGCTCCGCCGGGGCGCCGTCAGCACGGTACATACGGTCACGGAACATGCGGTCCAGCTGGTCCTGGGTGCCCTCGTGAACGCCCTTCTCCTGCATGATCTTGAAGACCATCGACAGGTACAGCGGCATCACCGGAATGGCCGAACTGGCCTGGGTGACCACCGACTTGAGCACCGCCACGTTGGCGCTGCCACCGACCTTGCCGGCCAGGCGCTGGGCGGTTTCGTCCAGGTCCTGCTTGGCCTTGCCCAGGGCGCCATGCCAGTAGATCGGCCAGGTGATGTCGCTACCGATGTAGCTGAAGGCTACGGTGCGAGCCTGTGGCGCCAGCACGCCAGCGGCGTTCAGGGCATCGATCCACAGCTCCCAGTCCTGGCCGCCCATGACCGTGACGGTGTCTGCGATTTCCTGCTCGGTGGCCGGCTCGATGCTGGCCTCGATGATGGTGTCCTTGTTGGTGTCGATGGCGGTCGACTTGTACGGCTGGCCGATCGGCTTGAGGGCGGAGCGGATCACTTCGCCGGTCTGCGGCAGCTTGCGCACGGGCGAGGCCAGGGAGTAGATGACCAGGTCGACCTGACCGCCCATTTCGTTCTTGATCAGCTCGATGACCTTGGCGCGTGCTTCATCGGAAAAAGCGTCACCGTTGATCGACTTGCTGTACAGGCCCTCGGCCTTGGCGAACTTGTCGAAGGCAGCAGCGTTGTACCAGCCGGCAGTGCCAGCCTTGGTCTCGGTGCCTGGCTTCTCGAAGAATACGCCCAGCGTATCGGCCTTGAAGCCGAAGGCTGCGGTAATGCGTGCCGCCAGGCCGTAGCCGCTGGATGCACCAATGACCAGGACCTTCTTCGGGCCATCCTCGCGCACGCCCAGCTTGCGGGTGGCTTCGATCTGGTCACGGACGTTCAGCTCGCAGCCCTTGGGGTGGGTCGTGGTGCAGATGAAACCGCGAACCTTAGGATGAATGATGGCCAATGTCTGTACCTCGTCAGGTTTATGCCGGGGAAGCGCCGCCTCGGGCGATTCCGATTGATCAGAGGGTGAGACTACCCCCACAGGTTATCCGACACATATTACGGGGTGATCAGAGGGATGCAAAACGATGCGCCCCCGGCAAGCCCTCATGCGCTGGCAAGAACCGGTGGCAACTACCCAGAACCGGACACCCGTTCCGGTGCCATTCATTGGGTTTTCACATCAATGGCAAAGAAAAACAAACTTAACAAATGAGCCAAACCCGCCGAAGCTGGTGGCCCTGCGCCCGCTGGGCGACCACCTGCACACGGAGAACAACAAGATGAACGATGTGGTCATCGTCGCCGCAACCCGTACCGCCATCGGCAGCTTCCAGGGCGCTCTGGCCAACGTGCCTGCAGTAGACCTGGGCGCTGCCGTGATCAAGCGCCTGCTGGAGCAGACCGGCCTGGACCCGGCTCAGGTCGATGAGGTGATCCTCGGCCAGGTACTCACCGCCGGCGCCGGGCAGAACCCCGCCCGCCAGGCGGCGATCAAGGCCGGCCTGCCCTTCAGCGTGCCGGCACTGACCCTGAACAAAGTCTGCGGCTCGGGCCTGAAGGCCTTGCACCTGGCAGCCCAGGCCATCCGTTGCGGTGACGCCGAGGTAGTGATCGCCGGAGGCCAGGAAAACATGAGCCTGGCCCCCTACGTGATGCCGTCGGCGCGTACCGGCCAGCGCATGGGCCATGGCCAGTTGGTCGACAGCATGATCAGTGACGGGCTGTGGGATGCCTTCAACGATTACCACATGGGCATTACGGCCGAGAACCTGGTGGAAAAGTACGGTATCAGCCGTGAACAGCAGGATGCGTTCGCTGCCCAGTCGCAGCGCAAGGCGGTGGCTGCCATCGATGCCGGCCGCTTCAAGGACGAGATCACACCCATTGTGATGCCGCAGAAAAAAGGTGACCCCAAGGTCTTCGATCGTGACGAGCAGCCACGCCCTGACACCACCGCCGACTCCTTGGCCAAGCTGCGCCCGGCCTTCAAGAAAGACGGCAGCGTCACCGCTGGCAACGCTTCCAGCCTCAACGACGGCGCTGCTGCGGTGCTGCTGATGAGTGCAGGCAAGGCTAAAGCCCTTGGCCTGCCGGTATTGGCCAGGATTGCCGGCTACGCCAGTGCCGGGGTGGACCCGGCGATCATGGGTATTGGCCCTGTGTCAGCGACCCAGCGCTGCCTGGACAAGGCTGGGTGGCAATTGGGCGAGCTTGACCTGATCGAGGCCAACGAAGCCTTCGCTGCCCAGGCGCTGGCGGTGGGCAAGGCGCTGGAGTGGGATGCCGAGCGGGTCAACGTCAACGGCGGGGCGATTGCCCTTGGCCATCCGATCGGTGCTTCGGGGTGCCGGGTGCTGGTGACCTTGCTGCATGAAATGATCAAGCGCGACGTCAGGAAGGGGTTGGCCACGCTGTGCATCGGTGGCGGTCAGGGGGTCGCTTTAGCGATCGAGCGTTGAACCTGGGTCAAGGCCCGAGGTTTTTCCAGGCCGCCGAAATCGGTGGCCACCCACTTCTGACCCGCTCGTAGGGTTCAATGCCATTTATTGGCCTATGGCTGATGATGGAAGGCATCGAGCACGTCTCGTTCAGAGCAACCTCGTACGCTTCCAGACATGCCCGCGCCTGAGACGCGTCGCACAATGCTTCCCTGACAAATCCAGGTGCCCCACTGCCATGAGCCTGCTTAAATCGGCGCTGCGCGATAAAACCTTCGTCTGCGTCATGGAATTCGTGCCCAAGCCGTCGGCCGAACGCTTCGCTGCGATGGAGGCGATCATGGCCCGTGGGCACTTGTGCGGCTGGCCAATGACCGTGGCCATCGGCGACCGTGTCGGTAGCCCGCTGGACCTCTCGCCATTGGACGCCCTGTCCAGCTTCAGTAAACCGGTCCCTGCCCTGCCGCACTTTTCTGGCAAGGACCGTGAACGCCATGACCTGCTGGCGCAACTGAAAAGCATGGACGCCGCCGGTCTCGACCAACTGCTGCTACTGACCGGCGATCGCCTGTCCGGCCACCAGCCAGGCGAGCGCCCAGTGCGCTATCTGGAGTCGGTCGCCGCACTACAAATTACACGCGAGGCCTGCCCCCACTGGCTGCTGGGGGCTGCACTCAACCCCTTCAAATACCGTGAGGAAGAAGGCGGTGCGCAGTACCTCAAGGCGCAGAAGAAGCTCGCTGCGGGCGCCGACTTCCTCACCCTGCAATTGGGTTTCGATGCCAGCAAGCATCTGGAGGCCATGCAGTGGATGGGCCGTCAGGCCGAACCCAAGCCTCTGCTGGCCTGCCTGATGAGCCTGAGCCATGGCCGTGCCGCGATGCTCGAGCATGTCGCTGGCGTTACCGTCTCGCCGTCGATGCGCGACATGCTCGAGGCTGAAGCGGCCGTCTCCAAAGCCTACGCCCAGGCACGCAGCGTCGATCGCCTGGCCCTGCAGATCATTGGCGTAAAGTCGATGGGGTATGCCGGGGTGCACCTTTCCGGGGTGCACGAGCTCAAGCAACTGCTCGCCCTTGAGGCGCGTATCCAGGACTGGCAAGCGCGTATCCATTCACAGGCACAGTGGGCAACGGCCTGGGCCGAGAGCTGGCAGATGCCAGGCCTGCCGGCGGTGACCTTCCACCCACCACAAGCAGCCTGGCGCCACGGCCAGTCGCAGGTCAGCGCAACCGCCAGGGAGAAACTGCGTTATCACCTGTTGCATGGGTTTCATGCCCTGTTGTTCAGCCGTAACAACTGGCTGAGCAAGGCCTTTGGCTGGGCCGTGCGCCGGCCGCTGTGGGCCAGCGACAACGGCGCCCGCTGGCTGCACAGCCTGGAACGCAGCGTGAAGCGCCCGTTGCTGGGCTGCGACACCTGTGGCCGGTGCCGCCTGGAAGACACGTTGTACGTCTGCCCTGAAACCTGCCCCAAGGGCCTGGCCAATGGCCCCTGTGGCGGTACTGCGTTGAACCGCTGCGAGTTCGGCGACCGCGAGTGCATCCACAGCGTCAAATATCGCATTGCCAAAGCCGTGCAGCAGACCGAGGTGCTCGCCGAGCGGCTGATCCCCTGCATCGAGGTACACACGCGTCACCGCAGCTCATGGCCGCAGTGGTTCGCCCCCCAGGCGCCTGGCCGGCTCAGCCCGCGGCCAAAGCTTCGAAACCCGCCCGAATCTTCGCCTCAGGCAGTTCATCGGCAATGAATACCATCACGCTTTCGCGCGTTTCGCCTTCGGCCCACTCGGCGTCCCAATCGAAACCGTAGAGTTTGAGCACGCCCTGGAATACCAGGCGACGGTCTTCTCCGGCAATGTTGAGCACACCCTTATAGCGCAGCAGTTGCTTGCCGTGCGTCTCGAGCAACTCGTTCATGAAGTCGCTGAGGCGGTCGATGTCCAGAGGGACCTCGGTACGCAGCACCAGGGTCGAGATGCGGTCAGGTGTGGTGGGTCTGAACACTGGGCGCAGGGTTGGCCTGAGGTTGGCGCCCAGGTCAGGGTTGAGGTTGAACCCGCGCACATCGAGCAGTTCGGCCAGGTCGATACGGCCATGCTCGACCACGCGCATCGCTGCACGGCCATTGATACGTGCCAGGCGCTCGCGCAGCGCCTCCACCACCGCCGGCTCGACCAGGTCGGTCTTGCTCAGCAACAGGCGGTCGGCGAAGCCCACCTGGGCCTGCGCGATGGTCTGGGTCAGATGCAAGTCGGCATGAGCCGCATCGACCAGGGTAATGATGCCATCGAGGATATAGCGGTCGCGCAGTTCCTCTTCGACGAAGAAGGTCTGCGCCACCGGCGCGGGATCGGCCAGGCCGGTGCATTCGATCACCAGGCGATCGAAAGCGATCTCCCCGGCATCCAGGCGCTCGAGCAGCAGAAACAGGGCACGGGTCAGGTCGCCGTGAATGCTGCAGCATACACAGCCGTTGGCCAGGGTCATGACCTGCACCGGCTCGTCACCCAGCAGCTGGCTGTCGATGCCTGCCTCGCTGAACTCGTTCTCGATCACAGCGATTTTCAGGCCGTGCTCGGCTTTTAGCATGTGCTTGAGCAACGTGGTCTTGCCGGCACCGAGAAAACCGGTGAGCACGGTTACGGGAATGGGCGTCTGCACGCAGAAATCTCCTGAAGCTGAAAATGACTGTGGGAGCCCACAGGCTCCCACAGGTTCACGCAGTGTGCCAAATCAGCAGCACTTCGGGCCAGACTTGCCACCGTAGCGGGCTTCCTGGCGTTCCCGGAAGAACGCCTCGTAGCTCATCACCGGCTTGTCCGGGTGCTTGGTCTGCATGTGCTCGACATAGTTGTCGTAGTCGGGCATGCCGACCATCAGGCGGGCAGCCTGCCCCAGGTATTTACCCAGTCGACCCAGGTCGTTGAACATCGCAGCATTCCTCTCAAGCGTCAGGCAGTGCCTGGAACGGGGTTTCCTTGTCGGTGCGTTCCTTGCGACCGAGGGCGGCGTAACCGACCTTGACCGCAAAGAACAGCACACTGAACACCACAACCAGGAACAACACGGTGAGCCCGGCGTTGGTGTAGGCGTTGTAGATCACATGCTGCATCTGCCCGATGTCCTTGGCTGGGGCCAGCACCTGACCGGCATCCAGGGCGGTGCTGTACTTCTCGGCCAGGGCCAGGAAGCCAACCGCAGGGTTCGGGTCGAACAGCTTGATCAGCCCTGCAGTGGTTGTGCAGATCAGCAGCCACACCGCTGGCAGCAAGGTGACCCACATGTAGCGCTGGCGCTTCATCTTGATCAACACCACGGTGCCGAGCATCAGGGCGATACCGGCCAACATCTGGTTGGAGATGCCGAACAGTGGCCACAGGGTGTTGATGCCACCCAGCGGGTCGATCACGCCCTGATACAGCAGGTAACCCCAAAGCGCCACGCAGCCGGCCGTGCCGATCAGGTTGGCGGTCCACGACTCGGTACGCTTGAGCGCCGGTACGAAGCTGCCCAGAAGGTCCTGCAGCATGAAGCGGCCGGCACGGGTACCGGCGTCCACTGCGGTCAGGATGAACAGGGCTTCGAACAGGATCGCGAAGTGGTACCAGAAGGCCATGGTGTTTTCACCCGGCAGCACCTGGTGCAGGATCTGCGCAATACCCACCGCCAGCGTCGGCGCACCCCCGGCACGGGCCAGGACGGTGTGCTCGCCGATGTCGCGGGCTACGGCCTCAAGCTGCTCGGGGGTGATGAGGAACCCCCAACTGCTGACCGTCTGGGCCACCGACACGACGTCGGTACCGACCACTGCGGCCGGGCTGTTCATGGCGAAATAAACGCCTGGCTCGATGACCGAGGCGGCGACCATGGCCATGATGGCGACGAACGACTCCATCAGCATGCCGCCGTAGCCGATGTAGCGGGCGTTGGTTTCGTTGTCCAGCAGCTTCGGCGTGGTCCCCGAGGAAATCAGCGCGTGGAAGCCGGACACCGCACCACAGGCGATGGTGATGAACAGGAACGGGAACAGTGTGCCCTTCCACACCGGGCCTGTGCCGTCGGTGAACTGGGTCAGCGCAGGCATTTTCAGCTCTGGCGCGATGATCAGGATACCGATGGCAAGGCCGAGGATGGTGCCGATCTTGAGGAAGGTCGACAGGTAGTCACGCGGCGCCAGCACCAGCCAAACAGGCAGCACGGCGGCGACGAAGCCGTAACCCACCAGCATCCAGGTGATCTGCACGCCGGTGAAGGTGAACGCCGGGCCCCAGACCGGATCCGCGGCAATCTGGCCCCCCAGCCAGATCGACGCCAGCAGCAGGACCACGCCGACGACCGAAATCTCGCCGATACGCCCCGGGCGGATGTAGCGCATGTAGATGCCCATGAACATCGCGATCGGGATGGTCGCCATCACCGTGAACATGCCCCATGGGCTTTCAGCCAGGGCCTTGACCACGATCAGCGCCAGCACCGCGAGGATGATGATCATGATCAGGAAGCAGCCGAAAAGGGCGATGGTGCCTGGGATGCGGCCCATCTCCTCGCGCACCATGTCGCCCAGCGAGCGGCCGTTGCGGCGGGTGGACAGGAACAGGACCATGAAGTCCTGCACCGCACCGGCCAGCACCACACCGGCGATCAGCCAGAGCGTGCCGGGCAGGTAGCCCATTTGCGCAGCGAGCACGGGACCGACCAGGGGGCCGGCGCCAGCGATGGCGGCGAAGTGGTGACCGAAAAGAATGTGTTTGTTGGTCGGGACGTAGTCCAGACCGTCGTTGTTGAGCACCGCAGGGGTCGCTCGGCGTGGGTCGAGTTGCATCACCTTGGTGGCGATGAACAGGCTGTAGTAACGGTAGGCGACCAGGTAGATGGCCACTGCCGCGACCACGATCCACAAGGCATTGATCGCCTCGCCTCGACGCAGGGCGACCACACCCAGCGCACAAGCCCCGATGACCGCCAGCGCCAGCCACGGGATGTGGCGTAGCAGGCTGTTATTGTTGTTCATGGCATGCTTCCAGCTAAGTGGTTGGAATAGACAGCCCCTTGAGTCTAGGGCTTGCTTGAAGGGTTTACCATCCCGAATTGGCATGTAGCCACCGGCGAGCACAGGCTCTAGAACGCAGCTACCCGCACCACCTCATGCCTGGGAGGCAAGCCGCGCCCTGGCAGGCCTGTCATTTTTGCCAGTTGTTCAGGAAAGGGGCATCGGCGTTCAATGATCAGACAACTCGATTGCCCTTGGACGACAGACGATTGTTGCATCTGTCACGCTGAAATCGTGCAGGTGCTCAACCTCGATTTCGTTGCCGAATAAAGGTGCAGCCAGGTGACTCGGCCATATGTCATCCGGGCCACCCGTCATCCGGCAGCAGTGCCCGTGGCTGGTCTATAGTCAGTGCTAATGACGAGGGCCCGCCATGACCACTCCTTCCGACGATCGCCGGCGCTTCCAGCGCATTGATTTCGACGCCCCCACCGAACTGCGCCAGGGCGATCGCCGCTGGCCGGTCAAACTGCTCGATCTTTCGCTCAAGGGCCTGTTGATCGAGCGCCCTGAGCCGTGGAACGCCGACCTCACGCAGGATTTCGATGCGATCATCCAGCTGGACCCTCACACACGTGTGCAGATGCAAGTGGAGCTGCGCCATGAAGAGGCGAAGCGGCTGGGGTTCATTTGCCTGTACATCGACATCGATTCGATGAGCCATTTGCACCGTCTTGTGGAATTGAACGTGGCCGACAGCACCGAAATGATGCGCGAGCTGCGTCAACTCATCGAATAATGGGATCTCTTAGCTAGCTAATAGCTTTCCCACCTTGTGTTTCTTGTCTACCCAGACAGCTTTCAAGCTGGGTATCACCACGTTGTACACACCCCTCTAACACCGTATTCAACGAGTTGGTACGCGATCTGCATTGTGTTCTTGCACACCCTGCAAGCCTGCTTGTTCGCGCTCCAATCAAAATATTGTATACAATTCTTGTGGCAATCATTTGTAGGAAGTGTCTACAGTAGCGGCACAACAATAAACAGTGAGCCTGCTCAATGACTACGTCCCCTAGCACGTCTCCCGCCAAGCGCCCCGAGGACGAAAACCTCGGCCTTGGAGCCAACTTGGCTTATGGCCTTCAGCATGTGCTGACCATGTATGGAGGGATCGTCGCAGTACCGCTGATCCTTGGGCAGGCTGCGGGCCTGAACGGTGCCGAGATAGGCATGCTTATCGCGGCCTCGCTGTTTGCCGGAGGCCTGGCAACGCTGCTGCAAACGCTCGGCCTGCCATTCTTTGGATGCCAGCTGCCGTTGGTGCAGGGCGTATCGTTCGCTGGCGTGGCAACCATGGGGGCGATTCTCAGCAGCCAGGACGGTGGTGGCTTGCCAGGCGTGCTGGGTGCAGTCATGGCGGCATCGCTGATCGGCTTTCTGATCACCCCGATGTTCTCGCGCATTACCAAGTTCTTCCCGCCGCTGGTCACCGGCATCGTCATCACCACCATCGGCCTGACGCTGATGCCGGTGGCCGCACGCTGGGTGATGGGCGGCAACAGTGCTTCGCCGGAATTCGGCAGCATGGCCAACATCGGCCTGGCAGCGCTGACCTTCGCCATCGTGCTGCTGCTGAGCAAACTGGGCAACGCGACCATTTCGCGCCTTTCGATTCTGTTGGCCATGGTGTGCGGCACCCTGATTGCCTGGGCGCTGGGCATGACCGACTTCAGCAAAGTCGCCGAAGGCCCGATGTTTGCCTTCCCCACCCCTTTCCACTTCGGCATGCCGACTTTCCACATCGCGGCAATCCTGTCGATGTGCATCGTGATCATGGTGACCCTGGTGGAAACCTCGGCCGACATCCTGGCCGTAGGTGAAATCATCGATACCAAGGTCGACTCCAAGCGCCTGGGTAATGGCCTGCGCGCCGACATGGCCTCCAGCATCCTGGCACCGGTGTTCGGCTCGTTCACTCAGAGCGCCTTTGCCCAGAACGTAGGCCTGGTGGCCGTGACCGGGGTCAAGAGCCGCTACGTGGTGGCCACCGGTGGCGTGATCCTGGTGGTGCTGGGCCTGCTGCCGGTGATGGGCCGGGTGATCGCAGCAGTGCCGACGCCGGTACTGGGCGGCGCAGGCATCGTGCTGTTCGGCACTGTGGCTGCCAGCGGCATCCGCACCCTGTCCAAGGTCAACTACAAGAACAACGTCAACCTGATCATCGTCGCCGCTTCGCTGGGCTTTGGCATGATCCCGATTGCCGCGCCGAACTTCTACCACCACTTCCCGAACTGGTTCGAGACCATCTTCCACTCCGGCATCAGCTCGGCAGCGATCATGGCCATCGTGCTGAACCTGATCTTCAACCATTTCACGGCAGGCAATTCGGACCAGCAGTCAGTATTCGCCGCCGGCTACGAGCGCACCATCCAGTACTCGGACATCTCTGCGCTGCGCGATGGCGACTACTTCAAGGAAGGCAAGCTGTTCGACGCCGAGGGTAATGAGGTGCCGGTGCTGGAGCAGGACGAGCATGGCAATACGGCGCCCAGGCGAACGCCGGTAGCCGAGCACTGACCGCTGACTGAGCGGTAAAGCAGGGGGAGCCGATGCGCATCGTCGGCTCCCCCTTTTTGTTTGCCTGCAGCGGCCCACGGACTACCCGCAAGCGGGTTACTCGAACAAGGCGTCCAAGGCCTGCTCCAGCCGGGTCACGGCGATCACTTGCAAGCCGGCCGGTGATTCCTTCGGCGCGTTGCCCTTGGGCACGATGGCCCGCTTGAAGCCGTGTTTCGCTGCTTCTTTGAGGCGCTCCTGCCCACTGGGAACCGGCCGCACCTCGCCCGACAAACCGATCTCGCCAAATACCAGCAGCCCATGGGCCAACGGCCGGTTGCGCAGGCTGGACATGACCGCAGCCAACAAGGCCAGATCCGAAGCGGTTTCAAGGACCTTCACGCCGCCGACGACATTGAGAAACACGTCCTGGTCATGGGTGGGGATGCCACCATGGCGGTGCAGCACCGCCAGCAACATGGCCAAGCGGTTCTGATCCAGGCCCAGGGTGACACGCCGCGGGTTGGCCAGGTGGCTGTCATCGACCAGCGCCTGTACCTCTACCAGCATCGGCCGGGTACCTTCCCAGGTGGCCATGACCACGCTACCTGGTACTTCTTCCTGAGCCCGGTTGAGGAAGATCGCCGATGGGTTGGACACCTCTTTGAGCCCACGGTCGGTCATCCCGAAGACGCCCAGTTCATTGACCGCACCGAAGCGATTCTTCACCGCACGCAGCAAGCGCAAGCGGCCGTCGGACTCACCCTCGAAATACAACACGGTGTCGACCATGTGCTCCAGCACCCGCGGCCCCGCCAGCGAGCCTTCCTTGGTGACGTGGCCGACCAGGAAGATCGCCGTACCGCTCTGTTTGGCGTAGCGCACCAGCAGAGCCGCACTTTCGCGCACCTGGGCGACACCGCCGGGCGCGGATTGCAATTGCTCGGTGAAGATGGTCTGGATCGAATCGATGACCATGACCCGGGGCTTTTCCTGACGAGCCGTGGCGATGATCGTTTCGATACACGTCTCGGTCATCACCTTGAGTTGGTCCTGGGGCAGCCCCAGGCGGCGTGAGCGCATGGCCACCTGCTGCTGCGATTCTTCGCCGGTGACATACAGTGCCGGCATGCCAACGGCAATGTTGCACAAGGTCTGCAGCAGGATGGTCGATTTGCCGATGCCCGGATCACCACCGATCAACACCACCGAGCCATCGACCAGGCCGCCACCGAGCACGCGATCGAGTTCGGTGCTGCTGGTGGTGAAGCGTGGAATCTCCTCGACGCTGACTTCGGCCAGGGTCTTGATCTGCGCCTGCTGCCCGGTCCAGCCGGCGCGACCGCTGGGTGGCGCTGCGCCACCGCTCTCGATCATGGTTTCGACCAGGGTGTTCCAGGCCCCGCATTCGCCACACTGGCCGGCCCATTTGGGAAAGGTAGCGCCGCACTCGGTGCAGCCATACAAGCGCTTGGCCTTGGCCATGGGCAGGGTCTCCTGGAAAAAGTGGCCATGATAGCCGACGCAGAGCGGTCTTGATCGCGTCTGGATGCGACAAAACTATTCTTGCCCGGAGCAGTCATTACCCCTGAGCGGCAAGCATCAAGCGTTTTGCTGGTTTACACTGGGTTGACGCCACCATTTGTTATAAGGGATATCGAACATGGGAATGATCAGTGAGTTCAAGGCCTTCGCGGTCAAGGGAAATGTCGTCGACATGGCGGTCGGTATCATTATCGGCGCGGCGTTCGGCAAGATCGTCTCCTCCTTCGTCGGCGACGTCATCATGCCCCCGCTGGGGCTGCTGATCGGGGGCGTGGACTTCAGTGATCTGGCGATTACCTTGAAGGCAGCTGAAGGTGACGTACCGGCCGTGGTGCTGGCCTACGGCAAGTTCATCCAGACCGTGATCGACTTCGTGATCGTGGCATTCGCCATCTTCATGGGTGTGAAGGCAATCAACCGCCTGAAGCGCGAAGAGGCCGTGGCGCCAAGCGCTCCGCCAACACCCACCCCTCAGGAAACGCTGCTGACCGAGATCCGGGATTTGCTCAAATCCCAGAACCAGAATCGCCTGCCCTGAGGAGCGGCAAGCGGCAAGCTGCAAGCGGCAAGAGAAAAGCCGCTCAGCGCAACGCTCGCAGCTTGTAGCTTGCAGCTTGTAGCTCGCAGCTTGTAGCTCGCAGCTCGCAGCTCGCAGCTTGCAGCTTGCAGCTTGCAGCTTGTAGCTTGTAGCTTGCAGCTTGCAGCTACCAGTAATTCTCCACGGCCACCTGGCCAGGCCGCTTGCTCAAGCTCAACTGCAAGTCACGCGCCTTGAGCACCTTGCGGGTCTCATCGATCATTTGCGGGTTGCCGCAAAGCATGACCCGTGAGTGCTCGGGCGACAGTTCGAGCCCCGCCGCTTTTTCCAGCTCGCCGTTCTCGATCAACGTGGTGATACGCGCATTCAACGCACCCGGATGCTGCTCACGGGTAACCACCGGGATGAATTGCAGCTTGCCTGCAAACTCCGCCAGGTAATCACGCTGTTCAAGCCCGGCAATGTCATCCACATAGGCCAACTCCTTGGCCTCGCGTACCGAATACACCAGCTTGATGCTGTCGAAACGCTCCCAGGCCTCGAAGTCCTGCAAGATCGACATAAAAGGCGCAATGCCAGTACCGGTCGCCAACAGCCACAGGTCACGGCCACCGACGAAACGGTCAAGGGTCAGGTAGCCAAACGCCTGACGGTCGATCAGCAGGGTATCACCCTCGCCGAGGCGGCTGAGCTCGCTGGTGAACTCCCCGCCCGGCACCACGATGGAAAAGAAGTCGAGATACTCGTCATGCGGCGCACTGACCATCGAATAGGCACGCCAGACCACGCTGCCATCGGCTTTGGTCACGCCAAGCCGAGCGAATTGCCCGGCCCGGAAGCGAAAGCCCGGGTCGCGAGTCACCCGCAGGCTGAACAGGCCAGGCGTCAGTGGCTGGACGTCCAGCAGGGTCTGGCGGGTAAACTTTTCGGCACTGGCGGTCATGACGGGCTCCGTGAATAGCGTACGCACAGTGTCGCGCAAAGCGGCCAGGATAAAAACCGTTCGATTGTAAGGGCACAGACGACCACTCAGCCGTTTCCATGGGCAGATGAGACCTCTTTAACAAAAAAAACCCAACATGCCACTCGGTCTTTTCCTACAATTGTTCCGGTATGCAAACGGATTGAGTCCTCAGGACGCGAGGGAGGGGGCCAATGCCTCACTGGAATCACGAGCATTTACATCGCCTGGTCACTGAAAGCACGCCCCAGAAGGTATTCGACCTTGCAGTACACCTGGCACAGGACCTGGGCATGGAGTTCATGGGGCTCAAGCTGCGCATTCAACTTGCGGCCCAGGCCCCCAGGCTGTACCTGTACAGCAACTACCCGCTGGCCTGGATCGAGCGCTATCAGCGCGATGAGTTCTACAAGCAGGACCCGGCAGCAGCACTGAGCCACACCTCGACCGGGCCGGTACTGTGGACCGATGAGTTGTATCGTGAAGCTCCGGACTTTCGTGAGCAGGCCTGCAAACATGGCCTGCGCCACGGCTGGACTCAGTCGCTGCACGACCTCCGGCACAACGAGACACAGCTCAGTGTGGCAAGGCCCTGTGGCGAGATCGACATCCACGAACTGTACGACAAGGCCGGCCAGGTGCAATGGCTTTGCCACACGCTGCATGACACCATTTGCGAGCACCACCTGGGCAAATTGAGTTCGCCACTGAAGATGAGCGATCGCGAACTCGAGGTGCTGAAGTGGTCGGCCGCCGGCAAGACTGCAGCCGACGTTGCCTGCATTCTGTCCCTGTCGCTCAGCACGGTGAACTTCCATATCCGCAGCGTGATCACCAAGACCAACGCCTCCAACAAGGCCGGCGCCGTCGCCATTGCGATGATGCGGGGCCTGATCGACCAGTAGCCCAGCCTGCGACCCGCTGCAAAGCCCTGTAGAATCGCGTACCAAAGCTCGTGACGATCCGTCTCGGGCAGATCCGTGCCCGAGCCAGATGCCATGCCCCTGTTGATCACACCCTATGCCGAACTCGACCTGATCCGCCACCCGGACCAGGCCAACGACCCGTTGCAGGCCTTTGACGCCGCCGATGAATACCTGCTCGAGCAACTGCACGCTCAGCCACTGGCTGCCGGGAGCAGCGTGCTGGTCCTCAATGACAGTTTCGGCGCGCTGGCCGTCAGCCTGGTCGACCACGTGCCAGTGGTCAGCAGCGGTGATTCGCACCTGGCCCGCATGGCCCTGGAAAAAAACCTCGCGCGCAACGGCAAGGCTTTCGACAGCGTACCTTTCGTGCCCGCCAGCGAGCATTGGCAGGGGCACTTCGATCGCGTGCTGGTCCGTGTGCCTAAAACCCTTGCACTGCTCGAAGAGCAACTGATCCGCTTGCAAGGCCATCTGGCGCCCGGCGCCCAGGTCATCGCTGCGGCCATGATCAAACACTTGCCTAGGGCTGCGGGTGAACTGCTGGAGAAGTACATCGGCCCGGTCCAGGCTTCGCTGGCGCAAAAAAAAGCGCGCTTGCTGACGGCCACCTTCAGCGAGCGCCCAGCCGCACGCTCCCCCTACCCGACCCGCTACCGCCTCGAGGCCCCGGCGCTCGAACTGCTCAACCATGCCAACGTATTCTGCCGCGACGGCCTGGACATCGGCACACGGGCCTTCCTCCCCCACCTGCCACAGGGCCTGGGCAATGCCCGTGTCGCCGACCTGGGTTGCGGCAACGGTGTGCTGGCCATCGCCAGCGCGCTGGCCAACCCCCAGGCGCACTACACACTGGTGGATGAATCGTACATGGCGGTGCAGTCGGCGCAGGAAAACTGGCAGGCGGCGCTGGGCGATCGCGCGGTGACGGTGCAGGCAGGCGATGGCCTGGCCGGGCTGGAAAAGCAATCGCTGGAGGTGGTGCTGTGCAACCCGCCGTTCCACCAACAGCAGGTGGTGGGCGACTTCCTTGCCTGGCGCATGTTCCAACAGGCGCGTGAGGCATTGGTGGTTGGCGGTGCGTTGTACATCGTCGGCAATCGCCACTTGGGCTATCACAGCAAATTGGCGCGCCTGTTCCGGGGGGTTGAACAGGTGGCCGCGACACCGAAGTTCGTGATCCTCAAAGCCCGCAAATGAAGCCGGGGCCGCGCAGTGCGGCCCCGGATCATCAATGGGTGGTCAACCCCGCCGCGCTCATGAACAGCCGCATCACATAGGCCGCCACACCCAGGGCGGCCACGCTCGCGGCCCAGATCAGCACCAGCCAGCCCAGGCGTTGCCACAGGGGTTTCTTCTCTTCAAGGCCATGCTTGCCAGCCATGATGGGCCCTCCTAGTGATAGCCGTCTTCGTGGGTGACCTTGCCACGGAACACGTAGTAGCTCCAGAAGGTGTACCCCAGGATGAATGGCAGGATGAACAACGTGCCGACCAGCATGAAGCCCTGGCTCTGCGGCGGCGCGGCTGCCTCCCAGATCGAGATCGACGGTGGAATGATGTTCGGCCACAGGCTGATACCCAGGCCGCTGTAGCCCAAGAAGATCAGCACCAGGGTCAGCAGGAACGGGGTGTAGTTGGCACTGCGTGCCACCGCCTTGAACAACCCGTAGAAGGTTACCAGCACCAGCAGCGGTACCGGCATGAACCAGATCAGGTTGGGCATGCTGAACCAGCGATCGGCGATCTGTGGGTAAGCGATCGGCGTCCACAGGCTGACGATGCCGATCACCACCAGCAACACCAGGGCCAGCGGCCGGCCGAGCTTGTGCATCTGCGCTTGCAGCGGCCCCTCGGTCTTCATGATCAGCCAGGTGCAGCCAAGCAAGGTGTAGGCAACGATCAGGCCCAGGCCACTGAACAGGCTGAACGGGGTCAGCCAGTCGAGCGTGCCACCGGCGTAGTGCCGATCCACGACCTTGAAGCCCTCGATGAACGCCCCAAGCGCCACCCCCTGGAAGAAGGTCGCCACCAGTGAACCGCCGATGAACGCTTTGTCCCAGATGTGGCGCTTGTGGTCCTTGGCCTTGAAGCGGAACTCAAACGCCACTCCGCGGAAAATCAGGCCGATCAGCATGAGGATCAGCGGCAGATAAAGCGCTTCGAGCACCACCGAATAAGCCATCGGAAAGGCCCCGAACAGCCCGGCGCCGCCCAGGATCAACCAGGTTTCGTTACCGTCCCACACGGGGGCGACGGTGTTCATCATCACGTCACGGTCCCGCTCAGCCTCGACGAAGGGGAAGAGCATGCCGATCCCTAAGTCGAAACCGTCCATCACCACGTACATCATGACGCCGAAAATGATGATCACGGCCCAGATCAGCGGAAGATCGATACCCATGGCTCAGTTCTCCTTGCTCAGGCTGGGGGCAGTGGCCTTGTGGCCTTCATCGGCAGCGGACAGCGGCCGTGCCGGCGTGCGTTTCTGGCCTGGGCCACCTGGGGTGTGCTCATCGCCCTCGCCGGTTTTCGGCCCTTTGCGCACCAGGCGCATCATGTAGCCCAGGCCCGTGCCGAACAGCGCGAAGTACACCACCACGAATGCGATCAGGGTAAAGCCCAGCTGGGCGTAGCTATGGTTGGACACGCCCTCCGACGTCCGCATCAGCCCGTACACCACCCACGGCTGGCGGCCGATCTCGGTCGTGAACCAGCCGGCAAGAATGGCGATCAGCCCCGATGGCCCCATCCACAGCGTCAGGTACAGGAATGGGCGCGACGTGTAGAGCGTGCCGCGCTTGCGCAGCCAGAGGCTCCACAGGCCAACGAAGATCATCAGGAAACCAAGCCCCACCATGACCCGGAACGACCAGAAGACAATGGTCGAGTTGGGACGGTCCTCGCGCGGGAACTCCTTCATCGCAGGCACTTGTTTATCCAGGCTGTGGGTAAGGATCAGGCTACCGAGCGCCGGGATTTCGACCTTGAAGCGGGTGGTTTCGGCTTCCATGTCCGGGATACCGAACAGGATCAGCGGGGTTGGCTCGCCAGGGACGTTTTCCCAGTGGCCTTCGATTGCGGCAATTTTCACCGGCTGATGCTTGAGGGTGTTGAGCCCGTGGAAATCACCGATCACAGCTTGAATGGGGGCAACGATCAGCGCCATCCACATGGCCATCGACAGCATCTTGCGCACCGCCGGGTTATCCCGCCCGCGCAGCAGGTGCCAGGCTGCCGAGGCGCCAACGAAGAAGGCAGTGGCAACGAACGCGGCGGTGGCCATGTGCATCAGGCGGTAGGGGAACGAGGGGTTGAAAATGATCGCCAGCCAGTCCACCGGCACGACCCGGCCATCGATGATCTCGTGGCCTTGCGGGGTCTGCATCCAGCTGTTGGACGCCAGGATCCAGAAAGTCGATACCAGCGTCCCCAACGCCACCATCACCGTTGAGAAAAAGTGCAGGCCCCGGCCCACACGGTTCCAGCCAAACAGCATGACGCCGAGGAAGCCTGCCTCCAGGAAGAAGGCCGTCAGCACCTCATAGGTGAGCAGTGGGCCAGTGACAGCGCCGGCGAAATCTGAAAAACGGCTCCAGTTGGTACCGAACTGATAGGCCATGACCAGGCCCGAAACCACGCCCATGCCGAAGTTCACGGCGAAGATCTTCGACCAGAAATGGTAAAGGTCACGGTAGACCTGCTCGTTGGTCCTCAGCCAAAGGCCTTCGAGAACCGCCAGGTAACTGGCCAGGCCAATGGTGATGGCCGGAAACAGGATGTGGAACGACACGGTAAAGGCAAACTGAATTCGGGCGAGCTCAAGGGCTTCTATTCCGAACATGATGCTTCCTCTTCAGGTAATCCGGCTTCGGGCTCGTGGCCCGTTGCCCACAGCCCCCGCGTTAGTGTCGAGTGCGGCACGTTGGAATTGTTCTGTTCGATCGCAGGGATTTCGACCCATAGGCCAATTCGTTGCTTCTGGAACGATTGATCCAGATCAACGATTGCTACCAAGCATAGTCCTGAATGGCCCGGCAGGCGGTGCGGTTGTTTGCCGCGTGACCAGTTGCCTCATGGGCTTCCAAAGCCGGTGCAAGCGTGCCGACACAGGCAAACAGTAACCGTTTGTTACAAACAGATGATAATCTGCCGCCCCCGTCTACTGCGCCGAGGCCACAGGTTTCCGATGTCCGATTCCGCACCGCAGTTGTTGCGCCATCACCGCCCTTTCATTGCCTTCTGGCTGGCCCGTGTGTTCACCGCCAGCGGTTTCCAGATGCTCACCGTGGCCATTGGCTGGCACCTCTACCAGCTGACTGGCAATGTGCTCGACCTGGGCCTGGTCGGGCTCGTCGAATTCGCCCCGCGGGTGCTGTTCATGCTGCACACCGGGCATGTCGCTGACCGCTTTGACCGGCGCAAGGTCGCGGCCCTGTGCCAGACCCTGCAGGGCCTGATCGCCCTGATGCTGGCGTTGGGAAGCGCCACCGACAACGTCAGCCGCGAACTGATCTTCGCCCTCGCCTTCCTGCTCGGCGCTACCCGCTCGTTCGAAATGCCCGCCACCCAGGCGCTGCTGCCCAATGTGGTGCCGCCCGGGCTGTTTCCTCGGGCGGTCGCGGCCTCAGCCTCGGCCACCCAGGCGGCGACCATCGTCGCCCCGGCCGTGGGCGGGTTTCTTTATGCCTTCGGCAGCATTTGGGTGTACGGCCCTACCGTGGTCCTGTATGCCATTGCATGCCTGCTGATGCTGAGCCTGAACTCGCGCCAGCAGGTGCCGCAGCGAGGGCGCGCCAGCCTGGAGTCGTTGCTGGCCGGGATCCGTTTCATCCGTAGCCGGCCAGACATTCTCGGGGCGATTTCCCTTGACCTGTTCGCCGTGCTGCTGGGAGGCGCCACCGCGCTGCTGCCAGTGTTCGCCAAGGACATCCTGCTCACAGGGCCGTGGGGCCTGGGCTTGTTGCGGTCGGCGCCCGCGGTGGGCGCGCTGCTGATGTCGTTCTGGCTGGCGCGCTTCCCGGTAGAGCGCAAGGTCGGCCGCACCATGTTCACCGCAGTCGGGGTGTTCGGCGTGGCCACCATCGCTTTTGGCCTGTCGACCTCGTTCTGGTTCTCGCTGGCGGTACTGGTGGTGCTGGGTGCGGCAGACATGATCAGCATGGTGATACGCGGTGCGTTCGTGCAACTGGAAACACCGGACGAGATGCGTGGCCGGGTAAGCGCGGTCAACGGCCTGTTCATCGGCGCCTCCAACCAGCTCGGCGAGTTCGAATCGGGGGTCACGGCGCACTGGTTCGGCACGGTGCCGGCGGTGGTGCTGGGGGGCGTGGGCACCTTGGTGGTGACCGGCGTGTGGATAAAGCTGTTCCCGACACTGGCTACGCGGGATCGATTGCACAATGGTTGACGGGGGCCTGAACGGCCATAGGCCCCTGCCAGCCATGCTGGTATGATGCGCGGCTTTTTTCCTCCCCACGCAAAACCACGGCAGCCGCTACGGCCTGTGCTTTGCTGATGGGGTCGATACATTCACGGCGCCGGGGGCGCCTCGGGGAGCGGGCATGCTGGAAAGGCTGTTTCAACTAAAAGCACACAACACCAACGTGCGCACCGAGATTCTTGCGGGCGTCACCACCTTCCTGGCGATGGCCTACATCCTGTTCGTCAACCCGAGCATTCTCGGCGAAACCGGCATGGACAAGGGCGCGATCTTCGTCGCCACCTGCCTGGCTGCGGCCATCGGCTCGGCGACCATGGGCCTGATTGCCAACTACCCGATCGCCTTGGCGCCAGGCATGGGCTTGAACGCGTTCTTCACCTACACCGTGGTCCTGCACATGGGCCACACCTGGCAGGTGGCGTTGGGCGCGGTGTTCCTCTCGGCGGTGATGTTCTTCCTGCTGTCGATCTTCCGCATACGCGAGTGGATCGTGAACAGCATCCCGCTGCCGCTGCGCTCGGCCATTGCCGCGGGTATCGGCCTGTTCCTGGCGCTGATCGCCCTGCATAACGCCGGCATCGTCGTCGATAACCCGGCCACTCTGGTGGGCATGGGTGACCTCAAGCAGCCGTCGGTCATTCTTGCCACGCTCGGTTTCTTCCTGATTGTGGGCCTTGAATCGCTCAAGGTGCGCGGTGCCGTGCTGATCGGCATCCTCGCAGTGACGGTCGCGGCGATCGCGATGGGCGTCACACCATTCGGCGGCATCGTGTCGATGCCACCGTCGCTGGCACCGACCTTCCTGCAGCTGGATATCGCCGGGGCCCTGGACGTGGGCCTGGTCAGCGTCATCTTCGCGTTCCTGTTCGTCGACCTGTTCGACAACTCGGGCACCCTGATCGCCGTGGCCAAACGCGCCGGCCTGATGGGCAAGGACGGCCACATGCCGAAGATGGGCCGTGCCCTGATCGCCGACAGCACCGCGGCCATGGCCGGTTCGCTGCTGGGCACCTCGACGACCACCAGCTACATCGAGTCGGCGGCAGGCGTGAGCGCCGGTGGCCGCACCGGCCTGACCGCCATCGTGGTGGCCGTGCTGTTCCTGCTGGCGCTGTTCTTCGCCCCGCTGGCCGGTAGCGTACCGGCCTTCGCCACCGCACCGGCATTGCTGTTCGTCGCCGTGCTGATGGCTTCGGGCCTGGCGGAAATAAACTGGGACGACGTGACCGAGGCCGCACCGGTAGTGGTCACCGCCCTGGCCATGCCGCTGACCTACTCGATCGCCAACGGCATCGCCTTCGGTTTCATCTGCTGGACTGCAGTCAAACTGATCTCCGGCCGCCGCCACGAGCTGAACCCGGCACTGGTGATCCTTTCCATCCTGTTCGTCATCAAGCTGGGCTGGTTCAACGCATGAGTGCTGTCTTCGACCCAAGCGCCTACGACGCGCAACTGCAGGCCAAGGTTACCCGCCTGCGCGAGCTGCTGGCCCCCTTCGGTGCGCCGCAGCCCGCTGTGTTCGACTCGCCGCGCGAGCATTATCGCTTGCGTGCCGAGTTCCGCCTGTGGCGCGAGGACGGCCAGCGCCACTATGCGATGTTCGCCCCGGGCGAGAAGCACAAGGCCATCCTGATCGACGATTTCCCCATTGCCAGCGAGCGCATCAATGCACTGATGCCACGCCTCAAGGCGGCCTGGCAGGCCAGTGAAGAACTGAGCAATCGCCTGTTCCAGGTGGAGTTCCTCACCACCCTTGCCGGCGATGCGATGATCACCCTGTGCTACCACCGCCCGCTGGACGAGGCCTGGGAAGTGGTAGCGCGGCAGCTGGCCGAAGAACTGGGCGTAAGCCTGATCGGCCGCTCCAAAGGCAAGCGGCTGGTCATCGGCCGTGATTACGCCGTGGAACAACTCGACGTGGCTGGCCGCGTGTTCAGCTATCGCCAGCCCGAAGGCGCCTTCACCCAGCCCAACGGCGCGGTGAACCAGAAGATGCTGAGCTGGGCTTACGACGCCCTCGGCGAGCGCGATGACGACCTGCTGGAGCTGTACTGCGGCAACGGCAACTTCACCCTGCCGCTGGCTACCCGGGTACGCCAGGTGCTGGCCACCGAGATCAGCAAGACCTCGGTCAATGCCGCCCTGAGCAACCTGGAAGAGAACGCTGTGGATAACGTGCGCCTGGTGCGCCTGTCGGCAGAAGAGCTGACTCAAGCGCTGAATGAGGTTCGCCCGTTCCGCCGGCTGGAAGGGATCGACCTGAAGCGTTATGCCTTCGGTACGGTGTTCGTCGACCCACCACGTGCGGGTATGGACCCGGATACGTGCGAGCTGACGCGGCGCTTCGAACGGATTCTGTACATCTCGTGCAACCCGGAAACGCTGGCGGCCAACATCGAGCAGTTGCAGGACACGCATCGCATTGAACGCTGTGCGCTGTTTGACCAGTTCCCATACACCCACCACATGGAAAGTGGGGTATTGCTGGTTCGACGCTGATTAGCAGAAATTGGGGCCGCTTTGCGGCCCCAGTTGTATCAGAAGTCGAAGAAGACCGTCTCCCCTTCCCCCTGAACACGGATATCGAAGCGATATGCCGTCTTGCCGTCCACCTCGCAACGCTTGGCAATCAAGGTTTCACGGCGCTGCGGCTGCTCGATCAGGTTGAGCACCGGGCACTTGGCGTTCGCCTCGGCCTCATCCTCGAAGTACAGCCGCGTGTGCAAGTGGATGTTGATGCCGCGGGCAAACAGGCTGATGTTGATGTGCGGGGCCATCGGCACACCGGCAGCGTTGTTCACCACACCTGGTTTGACGGTCTGGACGGTCCACTCACCGGCATCGAAAGTGGTGGCAGTGCGACCGAAGCTGTTGAAGGCGTTTTCCAGGTTGTAGTCATCCTGGTACTGGCCATTGGCATCGGCTTGCCAGAGTTCAAGGAATGAATCGCGGATCAAGTGGCCGTTGCCGTCGTACACATGGCCGATCAACAGGATGTGTTCACCCGGCGCCTCTGGCTTGGCCAGGCGATTCCAGATTTCCTGGTCACGGGTGGGGTTACCGGCCGCTTCCAGGGCCAGGCCGATGTGTACGTAGGGGCCGGCGGTCTGCGAGGGGGTTTCCGGCAGCAGTTCGATTGGCATGGCGGGGTCCTCAGCAGTTTTCGAAGTGGGTCTTGCGCTGGCCGCGCAGCACGATGTCGAAGCGGTACGCCAGGCAATCCATGGGGTTGGCGTTACTCATGTCGAGCTTGGCGATCAGTTGCTGCACCGCTTCAGGGTTGGCGATCGACTTGACGATCGGGCACATCGGGATCAGCGGGTCGCCCTCGAAGTACAGCTGGGTGATCAGCTTGGTGGCGATCGACGGGCCGCTGATACCGAAGTGGATGTGCGCCGGGCGCCAGTCGTTCGGGCCGTTGCGCCATGGGTAGGGGCCGGGCTTGATGGTGCGGAAGCTGTAGTAGCCATCACTGTCGGTCAGGCAGCGGCCGACGCCGCCGAAATTCGGGTCCAGCGGGGCCAGGTAGCGATCGTTCTTGTGGCGATAACGGCCACCGGCGTTGGCTTGCCACATTTCTACCAAGGTATTGGGCACTGGCTTGCCGTATTGGTCGACGACGCGGCCGGCAACGATGATGCGCTCACCAATCGGCAGGCCACCGTTGTTGAAGTTGAGCAGCAGGTCATGGTCGTGGGCGCCGAAGCCCAGGTGGGTGAAATCCGGGCCGGTGGTTTCGCTGATCGACTGCGGAATGCTGACCAATGCCTGGCGCGGCGAGCGGGCAACAGAAGTCTTGTAGTCGGGCGTCAGGGCCTTGGGGTGCCAGTTGCGATCACGGATCACGAAGCGGCTGTTGTCCTGGGCGGGCATGCCGTTTTCCTCTCTTGGAGTTATCAAAACACCTGTGGTTCGCAGGCGGACTTGCAGTTTCGGATAGGTCGAAGCAGATGAATATTGAATTCCGCCGAACGTTACTTAACCAAATGGTTATGCATTAGTACCTTTGCCTGGCGTGAACTAACCTATGTCTTCATGTTTCACGCTCTGGAGTGCACTTCATGGAATGGCGAAAAGGCCGTCGTAGCGACAACGTGGTCGATGCCCGTGGCCAAGGTGGCGGCGGTGCTGGCATGCGCTTTGGCGGTGGCAAGGGCCTCGGCCTCGGGGCCATCCTTCTGATCGTCGGCATCGGCTGGCTCACTGGCCAGGACCCGCTGCAGATCCTCGGCCAGCTCACCGGGCAAATGGAACAGCAGCAGGCTCCAAGCAGCGTGGGCAACAAGGCCCCAGCGGCCAACGACGAGCAGGCCCAGTTCGTCGCGTCGATCCTGGGCGACACCGAAGACACCTGGAAGGCGTTGTTCTCCCAGGCTGGCAAGCAGTATCGCGAGCCCAAGCTGGTACTGTTCAGCGGCCAGGTCAATTCCGCCTGCGGCTTCGCTTCAGCGGCGATGGGGCCGTTCTACTGCCCTGCTGACCAAAGGGTGTACCTGGACATGTCGTTCTTCCGTGAAATGGAAACCCGCTTCGCCGCTGCCGGCGACTTCGCTCAGGCCTACGTGATCGCCCACGAGATCGGCCACCACGTGCAGACGTTGCTTGGCGTGTCGGCCAAGGTCGATGCGGCGCGCCGCGCAGGCCAGCGCCTGGAGGGTGAAAATGGCTTGCTGGTGCGCCAGGAGTTGCAGGCCGACTGCCTGGCCGGGGTATGGGCATACCAGGCGCAGCAACGGCTGAACTGGCTTGAGCCGGGGGATGTCGAGGAAGCGCTGAATGCAGCCAACGCCATCGGTGATGACCGGCTGCAGCAAAAAGGCCAAGGGCGTGTGGTCCCTGACTCCTTTACCCATGGGACCTCGGCGCAGCGGGTGCGGTGGTTCAAGGCCGGGTTTGCCCAAGGCGAAGTGAACAGCTGCGACACGTTCAGTGCGCCCAACCTTTGACGTTTCGAGCCCCCCCTGCGCATGGCACGCCAGCTGCCGTGCGCGGTGTCGCAATTGAGTCGAAAAAGCGTTTCAGCTTCCCCGCCATTTGCCGATAACTCCTGCACGATTCAGCGGGCATCCAGAACAACAACGCCTAGCGATCGACAATTGATCAAGTGAGCGAAATCATTTCTGGAGAGCGTGCATGAACAGCTGGTTTGCCAACATCAGCGTCAACCTCAAACTCGGCCTGGGCTTCGGCCTGGTGCTGGTCCTCACCGGCCTGCTGGCCCTCACCGGCTGGACCAGCCTGGGCAGCCTCATCGACCGCAGCAACTGGATGGGCGACATCGGCAAGCTCAACAAAGACCTGACCGACCTGCGCGTCGCGCGCCTGCAGTACATGATCGCCAATGGCGACGATGCTGCAGCAGCGAACACCCAGGCCAAGCTGGATGCCTTCAGCAAACAGCAGCAATACCTGGTCAGTACTTTCAAGAGCCCGGAAAACGTCAAGCTGCTCAAAGAGCTGGGCCAGACCATCAGCGAGTACGAAGTGTCGCTGAACAAGATGCGTGCAGGCTACAAAGGCTCGCTGGCTGCACGTGACGCGATGAACGTATCGGCAGCCAAGGCCGACGAGGCCATGGCGTTGCTGGGCGAGGAGGTCATGGGCCGCCCCGAGGCCGATAGCGTGCGCCTGGCTCAATACCAACTGATCAGCAAGGCGCGCCAGCAACTGCTGCAAGTGCGGGTGGATGTGCGCGGTTACATTGCCGACAACTCTGCGGCCAACGAACAAGCCGCCCTGCGCCAGCTGGAGGCGGCCCTTGCCGAGATCGACACCCTGAAGCGTCAGCTGCCCGCCGAAGCCACGCGGGTGCAGCAGTTGGAGCAATCGATACAGACCTACCGTGAGGCCGTGCGCCAGTTCCGCGCTGCAGTCGCCGAAATCACCACCGCCCGTGCCGAGATGACCGTGCAAGGCGGCGACATCGTCAAGCGCAGCGATGCGCTGTACAAGATCCAGATCGACCGCCGCGACGCCGAGAGCGCCCAGGCACGCAGCCTGCAGACCATCGCCACGTTGCTGGCCTTGCTGGTCGGTGTGCTGGCAGCGGTGCTGATCACCCGCCAGATCACCCGCCCGCTGCACGACACATTGCAAGCGGTGGAGCGCATCGCCGGTGGCGACCTCACCCACGACCTGCGGGTTACCCGCCGCGACGAGATCGGCGTGCTGCAACAGGGCATCGCCCGCATGGGCACCACCCTGCGCGAGCTCATCACCGGCATCCGCGACGGTGTCACGCAGATCGCTAGCGCCGCTGAGGAGCTGTCGGCGGTCACCGAGCAGACCAGCGCTGGCGCAAACAGCCAGAAGGTCGAAACCGATCAGGTCGCTACCGCCATGCACGAAATGGCCGCGACCGTTCAGGAAGTCGCGCGCAATGCCGAACAGGCTTCCCACGCAGCCACCGGTGCCGACGACGAAGCACGCGCAGGTGATCGCGTGGTTGGCGAAGCGATCAACCAGATCGAACGCCTGGCCGAGGAAGTGCACCGCTCTACCGAAGCCATGAACCTGCTGCAGCAGGAAAGCCAGAAGATCGGCAGCGTCATGGATGTGATCAAGTCGGTAGCCGAACAGACCAACCTGCTGGCGCTCAACGCTGCCATCGAAGCGGCCCGTGCCGGTGAGGCAGGGCGTGGTTTCGCCGTGGTCGCCGACGAAGTGCGTGGTTTGGCCCAGCGCACGCAGAAATCCACCGAAGAGATCGAAGAATTGGTGGCAGGCCTGCAACATGGTACCCAGCAAGTGGCCAACGCCATGCAAGGCAGCCGCACCCTGACCGACAGCAGTGTCGAACTGGCGCGCAAGGCCGGCACTTCGCTGGAAAACATCACCAGCACGGTGTCGAGCATCCAGTCGATGAACCAGCAGATTGCCGCGGCAGCCGAGCAGCAGAGCGCGGTGGCTGAGGAGATCAGCCGCAGCATTCTGAATGTGCGCGATGTGTCGGAGCAGACCGCAGCAGCCAGTGATGAGACGGCGGCGTCCAGTGTCGAACTGGCACGCCTGGGTGGGCACCTGCAGACGCTGGTCAGCCAGTTCCGGGTCTGACCTTAGCCTGTTGGGGCACGCTTGGCGGCCCCTTGCCGCCAAGCCGGCTCCCTCGATAGCGATGGGAGCCGGTTTGCCCGCGATGCTGGCAGAGCTGGCAGCCGCTTATTTAACGACCATCCCCACCCCGCGCCCACGCGGATCCGAAGCCGTCTCAAGCTTCGCCCCGTTGACGCGGATCGCCTGGATATCCCCCATCTCCCAGCCCTGATCCTCGAGCACATACCCCATCTTCTTCAGCTCATCGGCCACCGGGCCGGTAAGCGGTGCATAGCTGTCGAAGTAGATGGTGTCCTTGGGCAGTAACTGGTGGTGCACCCGCTGCGCCGCGACGGCCTTGTCCAGGGGCATGCCGTAGTCGTACAGGTTGTTCATCACCTGGAAGATCGAAGTGAAGATCCGCGAGCCGCCCGGTGTACCGATCACCAGTTCGACCTTGCCATCGCGGGTCATCAGGCTGGGGCTCATGGACGACAGCATGCGCTTGCCCGGCTCGATGGCGTTGGCATCACCGCCCACCACACCGAAGGCATTGGCTGCGCCTGGTTTGGCGCTGAAGTCGTCCATTTCGTCGTTGAGCAGGAAGCCCGCGCCCTTGACCACCACACCACTGCCGTAGTCGAGGTTGAGGGTATAGGTATTGCTGACCGCGTTGCCCTGTTTGTCGACGATCGAGAAGTGCGTGGTCTGGTGCGGCTCAAGGCCCGGTTTGACATCCTCGGTGGCGGAGATGGCCTTGACGTTGACCTGCGCGGCGCGCTTGGCCAAATAATCCTTGGCGATCAGCTGGTCGACCGGCACCTTGGTGAAGGCCGGGTCGCCCAGGTAGTCGGCGCGGTCGGCAAACACACGCTTCTCGATCTCAGCCAGCAGGTGAATGTAGTGCGCCGAATTGTGCGCAACGCCTTTGAAGTCGGCCGCACGGTCTTCCTTGATGCCCAGCAACTGGGCCAGGGCGACGCCGCCGGAGCTTGGCGGTGGCGCGGTGTAAACCACGTTGCCGCGCCAGCTCAGGGCCATGGGCTCACGCCAGACGGCCTTGTAGTTCTTGAGGTCTTCTTTGGTGATCAGGCCTTTGTCGGCCTGCATCTGCGCCACCAGCAGATCAGCGGTCTTGCCTTGGTAGAACTCGCTCACGCCTTTGTCGGCAATACGTTCGAGGGTCTGGGCCATTTCTGGCTGTTTGAACAGCTCGCCGACCTTCATGGTGCCGAAATAGTCGTTGAAGTTGGTCGCGGTCTTGAACAGGCCCTGGGCGTCGTTGCGGTACTGATACTGCTTTTCGGCAATCTTGAAGCCGTTTTTCGCATAGCCGATGGCGGGGGTCAGCAGCTCGCTCCAGGGCAGCTTGCCGAATTTCTTGTGCGCTTCCCACAGGCCCATCACCGTGCCAGGCACGCCGGCTGCGCGTGCGCCGACCAAGCTGAGGTTCTCGATGACCTCGCCTTTTTCGTCCAGGTACATGTTGCGGGTCGCGGCCTTGGGCGCCACTTCTCGGTAGTCGAGGAAGTACGGCTTGCCATCGACGAACAGGGTCATGAAACCACCGCCACCGATGTTGCCGGCCTCTGGGTAGGTCACCGCCAGGGTGAAGGCGGTGGCTACCGCCGCATCCACCGCGTTGCCGCCCTTTTTCAGGATGTCGGCGGCCACCTGTGCGCCATATTGATCAGGGGCGGCCACCGCGCCACCCTCCAGGGTTACCGCATAGGCCGATGAACAGCTCAAGATCGCCGCGCCGAGGGCCATGGACTGGAACAGGACAATACGCATGACACTTCCTTGGTGTTGTTTTTGTTGATCACCCAGTAAGGCCGAAGCCTGTCGACTGTGCAATCACCTGTAGGAAGTTTCGCCGCCCATGGACAGGATTTGTCGCGTTCAGGCAACTCAGCAGGCGTACATCGCCAGTTTGCGCTGGATGAAGTCGAGGAAGCACTGGATGCGCAGGGCCAGTTGCGTGTTGCGGTAATAAACAGCGTGGATAGGCTGGCGGTAGCCGTTGTTGGCAGCGCTCAGAATGACCTGCAGTCGGCCGGCGCGGATGTCCTCGTGGGTCATGAAGTGCGAGAGGCTGACGATACCCTCCCCGGCCAGCGCCAACTGGCGCAGGGTCTCGCCGCTGGAGGCGAGCAGCGCCGGGCGAATCGCCCAACGGTCGCCTTGGGCATGGCGCAGCGGCCACTGGTTGAGTGACTCGGGCTGGCTGAAACCGAGCAGGCAGTGATGGTTCAGGTCTTCGACATGCTGCGGGGTACCGTGCCGCTCCAGGTAAGCCGGACTTGCAAGGATTTGCACCGGGCTGCAGCCCAGCGAACGGGCGTGCAGGCTGGAGTCGGCCAACTCACCGATGCGGATCGCGACGTCGGTACTCTGCTCCAACAGGTCGATGATCAGGTCATCGGTGTTCAGTTCCAACTCGATATCGGGGTACTGGCTGCGAAATTCGCCGATCCAGGGCAGGATCGCATGCAGCATGAACGGCGCTGCGGCATTGATGCGCAAGCGCCCGGAAGGCGTCTGGCGGTTCATCGACAGGCGCTCTTCCATGTCGTCCATTTGCTGGAGCACCAGCCGAGAACGGTCGAGGAAAAAGCGCCCCTCTTCGGTCAGGTCCATGCGCCGGGTGGTGCGATTGACCAGCGTAGTGCCCAGCTTTGCCTCCAGGCGCGCCAAGGTGCGGCTGACCGCCGAAGGCGTCTGGCCCAGTTGCTCGGCGGCAGCGGAAATCGAACCGCAGTCGATGACGGCGACGAATACCTGGAGTTCTTCGGATCGGGTTTTCACAGGATTGACCACACAATGGATAGGCCGTGATTGATAGCGGGTGATCGGCGCCTGTGCAAGGGGCCGCTTCGCGCCCAGTCGCCGGCAAGCCGGCTCCCACCCCGACCGCGCTGTGCTTCAGGCCTGGGCTTTACCTGTGCAAGCAACTGTCTTGCTCAATTTCTAAAAGTTGCCGCAATCCAGGTGGGAGCCGGCTTGCCGGCGACTGGGCGCGAAGCGGCCCTATCTCACTGAGCGACGCCGAACACGGCATTCAGATGCGCCTCGTAAGCTGCCAACGCAGCCGGCACATCCGGGCGCTTCATCACATCGACTGCCAGGTAGGTTGGCAGGCCGGTCATACCGAGGAACTGATTGGCCTTGTGGAACGGAAAATACACCGCATCCACCCCTTTGCCCTCAAAGAAATCGCTCGGGTCGTCGAAGGCCTGCTGCGGTGCGTTCCAGGTCAGCGACAGCATGTACTGCTTGCCCTGCACCAGGCCACCGCTACCGTACTTCTGCGAAGCATCCGAGCGGGTCCGGCCATCGTTGGCGTAGAGGCTGCCGTGGCCTGCAGTGAAGACTTCGTCGATGTATTTCTTGACGGTCCAGGGTGCGCCCATCCACCAGCCCGGCATCTGGTAGATCACCACATCGGCCCAGAGGAATTTCTCGACCTCGGCCTGCACGTCGTAGCCGGCGTCGATGAAGGTTTGCTGCACGTCAAAACCGGCTCGGTCGAGATGAGCGAGGGCGGCCTCGTGCAGCGTCTGGTTGAGGCGACCCTCAGAGTGGGCGAACTGTTTACCGCCATTGAGCAGGAGAATCTTTTTCATGCTGACCTCGCGTCAAGAATCAATGGCCGGCAGATTAGCGAGCATGGGGCATGGGATACAGGGTGAGCGGGGCAAAATACAATTGACCATAAGTCACGAATCCAAAGCTCATTATTGCCTTAGAATCGCTTCATCCCATCATCAAAGAGTTGTGATCAATGAGCGAGCAGTACGCCTTCATTCTCAAGGCAAAGACCCGTCCGGAAATGGCCGAAGCATTCGAAACCCTGTTCCGCGCCTACGTTGAACCGAGCCGCAGTGAGCCTGGCTGCATCGAATACCACATGCTGCGCGACCAGGAAGACCCAAGCCTGTTCGTATTCTTCGAGGTATGGGCCAACAAAGCGGCGCTGGATGTGCATTCGGCGTTGCCGCACATGGTCGAGTTCTTCGAAAAACGTATGGACTACCTTGAGCGTGACTTCGATATCCAGCTGATAGAAATGCTCAGCGCGTCCTCAGCTAGCCGTTGATCAGCAGGTGGCCGCCCAGCGCGGCCAGGCCGATGAAGAAGCACCGTTTGAACAGCACGGCGCTGATACGCTGGCGCAGCCACTGGCCAGCCAGCATGCCCAGGAGTGCGGGTGCCAGCATCAGCAATGAAGCGCCCATTGCCTGGCCACCCAAGGCGTCTTGGCCAGCCAGGCCCAGAGCCAGCGCCAGGGTCGAGACGGTGAACGACAGGCCCAAGGCCTGGATCATTTCGTCGCGGCTCAGGCCAAGGCTCTGCAGGTAAGGCACTGCGGGTATCACGAACACCCCCGTGGCGGCGCTCACGATGCCGGTCAGCATCCCGCACAACGGCCCAAGCCACCCTTCTCTGCCTGCCGCCAGCCGCAGGCCAGGCCCGATCAGGCCATACAAGGCGTACACCAGCAGCGCCGCGCCCAACGCATGCGCTGCCCATGGGCCACTGTCGATCCCCAGCCAGGCACTACCAAGCAGCGTCCCCATAAAGATCATCGCGAGCATCGGCCCGAGACGCCGCAGCAACGCCGACAGGTGGCCTCCCGCCGCCAGCTGCCAAAGGTTGGTGATAGTCGATGGCACGATCAGCAACGCGGCAGCCTGCGCCGGAGGCATAGCCAGGCCTAAAAGCCCCATCGCGATGGTCGGCAGGCCCAGGCCGATCACCCCTTTCACCGCGCCAGCCAGCAGGAACGTCATGATTACCAGCAGGGACAGAGCCGGCCCGATATGTTGATAGAAAGCGATCAGGTCATTCATGACCACCATCATGGCGTGCAACGGGGCTGCTGAAAATCTGCCATATACTCAGCCTGACTCTCGCCAGGACAGAGGCTGATGCATTTCGACCTGATTGATCTCACGCTATTTCGGCACACCCTGGAGTGCGGCAACATCACCGCCGGGGCCCGCCGCAGCCACCTGTCGCTGCCGGCTGCCAGTGCACGAATCCGTGCCATGGAAGCCTCGCTCGGCACTGCGTTGCTGGAACGCAACCGCCGCGGTGTACAGCCGACCCCAGCGGGCCAGGCGCTGCTTCAGCATGCTCGGCTGATCGGCCAGCAGGTCGAACGCCTGCAGTTCGACCTGGGCCAGTACGCTCAGGGGCAGCAGGGCCAGGTGCGCCTGCTGTGCAACACGGCGGCGCTGACCGAATACCTGCCGGAGCAGTTGGCCGGGTATCTGGCCGATAACCCTGGCGTGAGCGTCGACGTGCAGGAAATGCCGAGCCTGAGGATCGTGCAGTCGATCAGCCAAGGCATGGCCGATGTGGGCATCATCTCCACCGCTGCGCCCAGCACGCACCTGCAAACCCTGCCGTTTCGCGACGACCCGCTGGTGCTGATCAGTCCGCTTGCTCACCCGCTCAGCTCGGACCCTGCCCCAAGCTTCATCGACAGCCTTGCCCACGGGCATGTCGGGCTCGGTACGAACAGCGCCCTGGCGTTGTATCTGGAGGAGCAGGCCCTGCGCGAAGGGCGGCGCATGCACGTACGGGTGCGCGCCGAAGGCTTTGACGGGGTGATCCGCATGGTTGCAGGTGGCGCCGGGGTTGGCGTGGTGCCATTGGCGGCAGTGAAGCGCTGGGAAGGCGTGTTGCCGCTGCACTGGGTGGCGCTGCGTGAGGACTGGGCGAATCGCCGATTGCTGCTGTGCGCACGGGATTTTGCGGGGTTGCCAGGCTATGCGGCCGGGTTGGTCGAGCGGCTGGCCAAGCCCTGAGCGCGCTTACCCACGCGCATGCACATAGCGCAGTCAGGCACCTGAACGTCGAGCCCAGGCAACTGCGGCTCGGCCAATGGCCCTATGGTGTCGAGTCATTCAGCCAGTCACCAGGAGTTGTGCCATGTCCGATTTCATCACCGTCCTGCGCGAAACTTGCCCGACACCGGTCGTGGACGCTACTAAGTGGAAGCGCATCGGCGGCGATCCGCACACCGTCAACCTCAATGCTTACCTGTCGGCCGACGGCAGCAAGATCATGGGCACCTGGATCTGCACGCCGGGCAAGTTCGAGGTCAACTACGAGAAGTGGGAGTTCTGCCACTTTCTTGAGGGTTACTGCATCGTCACCCCGGAAGGTGAAGCGCCCAAACACCTGAAGGCCGGTGATGTGTTCGTGATCGAACCGGGCATGAAAGGGACCTGGGAAGTGGTCGAGACGGTACGTAAGTATTTCGTTTTCGCCTGATCTGTTACTCCGGCCCTGTGGACAACTCGCCCCCCCCACAGGGCCACAGTTACACCCTCTGACATATACGCTCAGCCTACCTTCCATCTTTGTAGTCCTTTTCTGAAACGCATCGTTGCCTCCCATAATGTATTGCGCTCGTTTTTTTGCCGGCCTAGGCTCCATTCATGGCCCATATCGACGGGCGACATTACCCAGTAAAAATAATTGCCAGGGAGCGGTAACGATGGCTTTTGATGCATACATTCAGATCGACACCATTCCAGGTGAAGCCCTGGACGAACAATACAAAAAATGGATTGAAGTAATCGGTTACGACTTTGGCGTCAGTCAAAGCACATCCGCCACTGCGAGCTCCGCTGGGGGCGCTACATCTGGGCGCACCACCGTGACCAACTTCACCTTTAGGAAATATCTTGACAGTGCCAGTTGCAAACTGATGGAGGCCAGTTGTACCGGGCAACACCTCAAGGAAGTGAAGCTGGCGCTCTGTCGCGCCGGAGGCGACAAACTAAAATATTACGAAATCATTCTTGAAGAAGTGATTATCGCCGAATATTCGCAGTGCGTTGACGCGGGTGTACCGCTGGAAGTGGTGCAGCTCGATTACGGTCGCATCAAGACCACATACACTCAGCAGCGGCGCCTTGATGGCGCCGGCGCCGGCAATGTCGCTGGAGGTTGGGACCGTATCGGTAACAAAAAGTACGCGTGAGGGCAGCACCGTGTCAGAAGCCCGAGCGTTTCTCAATTTCAAATTGCAAAACTATCACCGGCTCAAAACGGACCTTGGATTAACCGGTCATTCGCTGGAAAAGTTCGATGTGCTCAACGCTCATATTGCCGATACAGTGGTCCGTAGCGGTGAACTGGTGATCATCGGCGATCCCACGACCGCTTCCTGTACCAGCCAGGAAGCCTGGTTGATGAAGCAGGCCGCCGTTGTGCACATAGGACTGATGCGCAACGGCCAGGGTGTGGATAATTTTTTCCTAGATAACTTCGAGACCTTGAAGAGCCTCATCGCGCATGCATCCGTGGGCGCTGGCGTTGTCAGTGAAGGGTGGAGCAAGCACCTCAAAGCCATCGAGGCCACCTTGATGGATATTGAGAAGCTGCATCAGCAGTATCTCGGGTCAGGGACGATAACAGCTCGCGATCAGTTCTATGCGAAGCGTTCAGCCTTGTTCATGAAGTTGGATCAGCAGATGAACAAGCTGGCTGCTTACGGTTCAGGTTTAAGGAACAAAAGCTCGATCAAGAGGATGTTGGGAATATCCACAAAGAGTTACTTACATACGGGAGAGATTGCAGGATATGCCAACAAAGTCTCAGGCGTAGCGAAGGCTGCTAAGCTGATCAAGAAAGGAACGTATGTAGGGATTTCGTTAGACGTCGCTGCTACGGGCCTAGAGATACATAAAGCCTGTACGCTTGGACGCGAGGAGGAATGCAAAAAGGCGCATTACGTCGAGATTAGCTCCTTAGCCTTGGGTCTAGGGGGTACGGCTGCCGGGGCAGCCGGTGGTAAACTTCTTGTTGGTGCAGCTTGCAGCTTGGTCTTTGGCGTAGCATCAGGTGGAACAGGAGCATTCGCTTGCGGGATATTCGGTGGTACAGCGGGGGGAATGGTAGGGGGCAAACTGGGGACTGAAATAGGAGCCAAAGCGGGAGAATTGCTGTATGAGGCTGTAACAAAATGACACTCACCCACCTAATCTTTCTAGTGTGCTCCATGACTGTCACGGCCTCAATTTTCATGAGCCTTGCAATAATGACATATATAGCACATCGCAAAATCGATTACATTGAAGGCTTTTTGTTAAATTGCAAAGCAGTACACGGCGAAAAGAAAATATGGCTACATGCCGGCCTGTTTGGAAAGCTCCTTCGTCTTTCCAATGTCTCATTCATCCTGCTCATACCCAAAATTTACGCGCGTAAAAATCTCGTGGATATCAAGGAAGTAAATAGTCTACCCTCAAAAATCAAAAAACCGCTCATCATCTTGGGTGCTGCGAATTTAATATTAACCATTGCATTTTTTGGATTAGGAATTTTCATGCATTACTTACCCCCCTTGCCTCAATAATGGTTAAAAAATCGCGTTACGGGCAACCTGCCCTCTGGTGCGCAGTTACAGAGGGAAGGCCGGCCGGCCCGCGATGAAGTCCACCTCGCTCGTCAATCCTTCTTGCGGTAGCCCTCGACGATCGCCGAGAAATCTTTGCCACCCTCGCCGCGCAGGCTCATGGCCTGATACAGCTGCTGGGCCACAGCTCCGAGAATGACGGGTTGGTGCACCTGGCGCGCGGCTTCGGTCGCCAGCCCCAGGTCCTTGAGCATCAGCTCGGCACCAAAGCCACCGGTATAGCCGCGGGATGCCGGGGCGGTTTCGATGATGCCCGGCCAGGGGTTGTAGGTGTCGGAGCTCCAGCAACGCCCGGTCGAGCTGTTGATGATGCCGGCCAGTACCTTGGTGTCGATCCCCAGCGCATTGCCCAGCGCCATGGCCTCGGCCACGCCGATCATCGAGATGCCCAGCAGCAGGTTGTTGCAGACCTTGGCAATCTGCCCGGTGCCGACCTCACCGCAGTGCACGATGTTGCGGCCCATCTGTTCCAGTACCGGCTTGAGCGTGGCAAAAAGCGCTGCGCTGGCACCGACCATGAACGTCAAGGTGCCTGCCGCCGCGCCGCCAGTGCCGCCGGAAACCGGCGCATCGCCCATGTCCACACCTTTGGCCGCAGCGGCCTTGCACACCTCACGCGCCGTCTGCGGGTCGATGGTGCTGCAGTCCACGGTCGGTGTGCCCGGGCGCACGCCCGCCAGCACGCCGTCTTCGTTCAGGTAGACACTGCGCACATGGGCTGCAGCCGGCAGCATGGTGATCACCAGCTCGCTGTTGGCTGCCGCTTCCTTGGGCGAAGCGCTGACCTGCCCGCCCAGTTCGGCGAGCTCGGCCAGTACGGTCTTGTTCAGGTCGAACAGGTTCAACTGGTGCCCGGCCTTGATCAGGTTGCGGGCCATGGGGGCGCCCATGTTGCCGAGGCCGATGAATGCGATACGCATGGCGATCTCCTTAGCGCAGGCTGATGGTGGTGTTCACACCGTCATTGACGCTGTCGTCATCGAACCAGCGGGCGGTGACGGTCTTGGTCTGCGTGTAGAACTGCACCACCTGCTTGCCGTACGGGCCGAGGTCGCCGAGCTTGGAGCCACGCGACCCGGTGAAGCTGAAGAACGGCACGGGTACCGGGATCGGGATATTGATACCGACCTGGCCGATGTCGATTTCGCTCTGGAACTTGCGCGCCGCCGCGCCGCTCTGGGTGAACAGGCCTGTGCCGTTGCCGAACGGGTTGGCGTTGACCAGGGCGATGGCTTCGTCGAGGGTGTCGACTGCCAGGGTCACCAGAACCGGGCCGAAGATTTCCTGGGTGTAGACCTGCATATCGGTTGTCACACCGGAGAACAGGGTCGGGCCGACGAAATTGCCTTGCTCGTAACCCGGGACCGTCACATCGCGGCCATCGAGTTCCAGCTTGGCGCCTTCCTTGATACCGCTTTCGATCAGGCCCAGCACACGCTCCTTGGCACGCTTGGAAACCACCGGGCCGACATCGGTGCCCGGCTCGCTGCCGGCGTTGACCCTGAGCTTGCTGGCCGCCTCCTTGATATCCGGCAGCCATTCACGCGCCTTGCCCACCAGCACCGCCACCGAGGTGGCCATGCAGCGCTGGCCCGCGGCGCCGAAGGCGGCACCGACCAGGGCGTTGATGGTCTGGGTACGGTTGGCATCGGGCAGGACCACGGCGTGGTTCTTGGCCCCCATCATCGACTGCACGCGTTTGCCGTGCTGGCTGCCCAGGTTGTACACATGGGTGCCGACTTCGGTGGACCCGACGAAGGAGATCGCCTTGATATCCTTGTGCGTGCATATCGCATCCACGACCTGCTTGCCGCCGTGGACCACGTTCAGCACACCGGCCGGCACCCCGGCTTCCAGCGCCAGCTCGACCAGCATCATGGTCGACAGCGGGTCCTGCTCGGACGGTTTGAGCACGAAGGTGTTACCGCAGACGATGGCCATGGGGAACATCCACAGGGGGATCATCGCCGGGAAGTTGAACGGGGTGATGCCGGCGCACACGCCGATGGGTTGGCGCAGCGTGTAGGTGTCGACGCCGCCGGCGACGTTTTCGGCGAACTCGCCCATCTGCAAGGTGCCGATGGAGGCGGCGTGCTCGACCACTTCCAGGCCTCGGAAAATATCACCTTCGGCATCGGCAATGGTTTTGCCCTGCTCGGCGCTGAGGGTCAGGGCAATGCGCTTGCTGTGTTCGCGGATCAACGCCTGCAGCTTGAGCATGATGCGCATGCGTGCGCCGATCGGGGTGTCGCGCCAGGTCTTGAAGGCGCGCTCGGCAGCCGCCACGGCGGCATTCACTTCTTCGACGGTGGCGAACGGCACCCGCGCCAGCACCTGCTGGGTGGCCGGGTTGACGATGTCGCGCCATTCGGTGGTCTTGGACTCGACCCACTGGCCGTCGATCAGCAGCTTGACCTGCTCGACCTTGGTCTGGTCGGGGGATTGGGGTGCGTTCATCTGCGTTCTCCTTGGAATTATTGTCAGGACGAGATCGCCAGCGCCGTGCAAACGCGAGGTGGCGTCATGGGGCTTTTTTCGAGTATAGATGTGCAAACATCCAACAAGAACGCACAAAAAAACCGGATCAACATGCAAAAAGACCTGACCTCCCTCAGTTCGCTGAACTGGGACGATTTGAAGTTCTTCCTCGAAGTGGCACGTACCCGCAAGGCCAGCAGCGCGGCCAAACGCCTGAGCGTCGACTACACCACGGTGTCGCGGCGCATCACTTCGCTGGAAGGTGCGTTGGGTACACTTCTTTTCGAGAAATCCCGGACCAATGGCTTTGTCCTGACTGCCGAGGGGCAGCGCTTGCTCGGTTATGCGGAGTCGATCGAAAGCACGCTGCACATGGCCTGCGAACAGGTGTCCGGTTCAGGCGTGGCGTTGTCGGGCCATGTGCGCATGGGCTGTACGGAAGGCTTCGGCAGCTTTTTCGTCACCCCGCAGTTGAGCCATTTCGTCGATGCCTACCCGGCGATATCGGTGGATATTCTGCCGCTGCCGCATTTCATCAGCCTGTCCAAGCGCGAGGCGGACATCGTCATCGCCTTGGAGCGGCCCGAGCATGGGCCGTATGTGTGCTGCAAGCTGTGCGACTACCGGCTGCGGCTGTATGCGACCCAGGATTATCTGGACAACCATGCGCCGATCGACCAGGTCAGCGACCTGGTTGGCCATCCGTTCATCAGCTATGTGGATGACCTGGCGTTCAGCTCCGAGCTGCTGTACCTGGCCAATCTGATTCCCAACGCCAGCGCGCACCTGCGCAGTACCAGTGTGATCGCACAGTACACGGCGGCGTTGCAGGGGCGAGGGTTGGCGATCTTGCCGTGTTTTCTGGCGGCGCAGGATGCGCGCCTGGTCACGGTGTTACCTGAGCAGATCGAGGTGACGCGGCAGTTCTGGATGTATTGCCGGGAGGATTTGCGCAAGCTCAAGCGCATTACCCTGTTGTGGGATTACATTCGTGGGGTGACGGAGGCGAATGCACCATTGTTGATGGGGCAAACGCGTGAGATGCGTTTCGCTCAGCAGTAAAGGGGCTGCTCTGCAGCCCATCGCCGGCAAGCCGGCTCCCACCACGACCGCGCAGTTCTTCCGGCCTGCGCTTTACCTGTGGAAGCAACTGTCTTGCCCAATTGCTAGAAGCCACCGCAACCGCGCAGTTCTTCAGGCCTGAGCTTTACCTGTGGAGGCAACTGTCTTGCCCAATTGCTCAAAGCCAGCGCAAATCCATGGACTGCCCCCAAGAAGTTGGACACCAATCCAACCCTTGGGGGATCTATGGGTAAGTACACCGAGCAATTCAAGCTCACAGCGATTACAGCTTA
>NZ_JBIVGS010000013.1:0-128529 GCF_044748785.1 Pseudomonas sp. NPDC089743 | reverse complement strand
ACGCCGATATCGATCACCTCGCAGCGCTCGATCAGGTCGTCCAGCGTGCGGCAGAGCTCAGAAGCCTGCTGTTCCCAAAAGTCGGTACCGGCCCAGCGGTCGGACAACAGCGCCAGGCCAATCTCGACGTTGAGGTGCTTGGCCAGGAAGCCGCGGAATGACTCTTCTCCGTCCATCTGGGCTTGGGCATAGCCCCGCTCGATGAACGGCTCATCTACAGACAGCCCCAGGTTCGGGTTAGTGATGTAGGCGTTCGAGAAATCCCGATGCGCCCCGGCGTCAAGCATCGCTTTCGGGAACTCGTACAGCACCGGCAGGAACGACTTGTCGACGATCTCGCCGTCGCGCACCTTGCGGGCGTACAGCAGCTTTTGCCGGAACACGCCGGCAGGCGGAGCATCGGATTGGGTCGTGGCCCAGATGATGAAGCCCTCGGGCCGGGAAGCCAGGCCGCCGGTAGCTTCGCGAAGCATCGCCTCGGCGTTTGCGCGCTTGCCGAAGACCCACAGTTCATCGACAAACACGCCGATGGCCTTCTTGCCAGACACCGTTTCGCTGTCGGCAGCCACCACCTTGAGGGTGGCGTTGGTCTGCCGGTGGGTCACGGTGCGCAGGTGGTCCTGCACCTTGAGTAGAGCATCGAGCTCTTCATCAGCCCTCACCATGTCGCGGATCGGGATGTAGGAGTTGTCAGCGATTTCCTTGGTCGGCGCCAGGATGATGAACTCACCCGAGGGCCGCCAATTCAGGATCAGTGCCGTGAGCATGATGCCGGCGGCGATTGTGGACTTTCCGTTCTTCTTGCTGATTAGCAGCATGAACTCGCTGACCAGGCGCCGGCCTTCGTCGGGGTCATACGCCCCAAAGATGGCGGCCACAAACTGGTTGACCCAGTCGCGCACGGTCTCGGACATCAGCGGGCTGCCAGTGGCATCGACCATGCGCAGCGCGCCGAACACCTCCAGGGCTTCTTCAGCCTCGGCCGGGAACAACGGGTTAAACGGGATGAGGCTCTGCCGGCTGACGATGCGCTGCTCCCAGTCGGGGCACGCAGTTGTCCACGCCATCATTTGACAGACCTCAGCGGGCCGCGGCGCGCGCCGAACTTGCCGGTGGATGCCTGCTCAGCCTTGGCTTGAGCCTGGTCCTTCTTACCGCTCTCCCCCTTGCGCGGATGCACGAAGGGCATCAGGGCCTTGGCTGCATCGACGCGCAGCTTCGGCTCGGACTCAAGGTCGTTCATCACCGAAAGCAGGAAGTCCTTCGGATCGCGGTGCAACAGCGCCTGCATGAGATCGAAACCGGCAGGCTCAGGGTCGGCCTGCTCGTCCTTCGCGACGTCCGATCCGGGCGCCGCCTCACTCATGGCGGACGCCTCGGGCGCATGTCTGGTTTTAACATGCGCTTTAACATCCGCTTTAACATCTGTTGGCATTAAGCCCAAGGCGCGGAGCTTGGCCAACTCGGCCGCCACGTCCTTATCCTTCACCAGCCGAGACCCCGCCGCAGACGCTGTCTTCTCGGAATAGCCAGCCGCCACAGCCGCGTCCCGATTGGACGCACCTTCCCTCAGCGCTGCGATGAATGCGCGCTTACGGGATGTTAAAGCCATTTAACAAAAATCCTGTGGGGGAAAAAAATCTGTGCGTGGGATCGGAGGCGGTCTAGCTACGTGAGAATCGCTATATTTTACCCTCCCCCCACCTAGCGGCACGTCACTGGCGTGCTGCGAACCCTTCTGGCGCCGATCGCGCCGTCAGCCAGCCAGGCCAGCAGCTTCCTCGGCCTGCTTGACCGAGTCGTGGCAGGGCTTGCACAGGGACTGCCAGTTACCCTGATCCCAGAAGAGATCCTTGTCGCCTCGGTGAGCGACGATGTGGTCGACGATGTTGGCGGCAGTCGTGCGACCTTGCCGAGCGCAGTACACGCACAGCGGGTTGTCCCGAAGATACTGCTCACGCGCCTTCTGCCAGCGATAGTCGTAGCCACGCTGGGAGCTGGTCATGCCGCTTCGCCAGCTACCAGGCGTTACCACCTTGACCCTTGAGCCTGCGCTCTCCCTTATGCGGGAGCCGAGAGTCTTGAGCCTGGCCATCACTGCGTCACTCGGTTGAGCGCTTCGTCGGCCTTGTCGGCTGCCTGGGTCGCGGTGGTAGCAGCCTTCGACGCCTTGGTCGCGGCGCTCTCTGCCTTGCTGGTGAGATCATCCAGGCGCTTATCACGCTCAGCCATGGCTGCGTCGTAAGCCTTCCGGATCTCATCAACTTGGTGAGATTGTGTGCTGACCATGGCCCAGTAAGCAGACTGCCAACCCAGAACTGCACCGCCTGCCATCAGCAGAACAGCGATGATCCAGACCTCAGCACGACGCCACCAGCGTCGGGCTATGAATTCCAATGCGCATTTGTCCATCACTTGGCCCCTCCAAGCTGGGCGCGGAGACGGGAAATCTCCTCACTCTGCGTGGTGACCTTGTCGGTCAGCTGCTCAACCTGCCGGGTCAGCGCGAGAATGTTGCCTTCAAGCCGGCCGACCGAGATCGCCAAATCGTTGCGCTCTTTGGCGAACTGATCAGCGCGGGCTTCTGCCAGCTTGCGGGCTTCGCGCTCGGAGTCGAGCAATTCATTCAAGCGGCGGACCGTGCCGATATCGGCGTTGTCCATGGCTCGGTCGGCGGCATCCTTCGAAAGGAACTTGCGCAGCCAAAGGAAACCACCCAGCAATACAGTGCCCGTTCCGCCCAGCCAGGTGGCTGTGCCTGGGCCGAGGTCGGTCGGGTCCATTTGAAACTCCAAAAAAAAAGCCCGCTATAAGCGGGCATTCTGGATCAGTGAATAGATGCTACTGTCACTTCTTCAATCGCAGCTCTGATCTTCTCAGCGACCCATTGAAGGCATCCACAGCGGCGAAACTGTTAGCGGCCCTATCTTTTGATAGCTCAGATCCCTCAAGGTCTTAACGTCTCGTATCGAGAAAGTATGTCCTACCTTGCCATCCGTTAACTTGGTAGTCAGTGCTTTGTCTCCATAGAAACCCAAGACTACTTCATCCTTAGTGCACCAATAGAATGCTTCCAGTTCAGCGCCTTTAGCACCGTATGCAGAAATCATCCAAGCCAGTATGACGACGATCAGAATCATGAATGGCGCCATCCTAGCTACCCGCCAGAATTTCTCATCCCGCGTCTCCAAAGGCCTTGCGACTTCCTCCTGCTCATTTCCTAACTCAGGAGGTGAAGGAGGATTCTTAAATAGGATAAAGAGAACTGCGATGAAGGCTAATCCCCCCCAAAATACTTTCCAGTAGGGGTTGCTGACCAAGTACACAAGCAGCAGAGACAACATTCCAACAGTGTGGACCACCGCGTACGCCCGGTGAATCCCCTTTAGCCAAACGAACCTTGTGGTTAGCGCTATCACGGCGACCATGGGTATCACCGATGGGTAGACTTTTAGAATGACATCGGCAAAGCCGAAGGATCCTAACTGAAGAAAATCAACCGGCGCGTTGAAATAACCAAGCCTCCCAACCTCATAGAGCGCAAGCACACCATAAGAAAATGGGCCCAGCACTGCGACCAGAGAGACTAGCGTTGTGAAGATAGATAACTCGAATTTTTTCGCGTTCACAAAAAAGCCCAACTTTGGCGGTTGGGCTTCTGCTGCACTCCTCAACACGCGCAGGAATGACAGGATGGGAATAATTTCGCTCAATCGCTCACTGATGTCAACAGGCAATCATGCCGCCTCTTTCATCAGCAGCCCCTCTGCTTCCAGAATCACCCTTACCTCAGCCAGTGCGTCATCGATCATGCCATCAAGTTTTTCGTTAATACCTTGCCTCCATCGACGGCGAGTGGGTTCCGGCGTGGCGTCGAGATCCCATGTGTTCATATCGTAGAAGCTGTCCGGCAAAATGATCACGTCCTCTTCGACTGCCTCGATCCGTTTCTTCGCTGCCTGGGTAGCGGCGACTGCGGCATTTACTGCGGCTTCCCGGCGCCAAGGCGACGCATCCAGCGGGATATCCACCGAAACAGATTGCGGCGCTTTGCGGCGTGCTCCCTTAAGCTTTGGGATGGCCCAGGCGGTCACCGCTTTGTAGATGAATAGTGTCGGCGCAGGGCTCGCGATGAGTGGCCGGATCAGCGTGATTGCCTGAACTTTCTTCGCCTTGTTGGTGCTGTACTTTGCGACCAAGGCATCCCAGTGCCTGCTATTGAGCATATGGTGCAGGCGCGCCGACAGCCAGTAATCGACCTGAGTGCGGTCGATGCCCCCAGATCGCCCGCCCAGTGATGCCAGGCAGCCACCCTCCTCCTCTGCCGATTTGTACAGCTTCTGCCAAGCTTGGGCCTTCGCCGAACCCTTCTCGCCCGCCGCCAGAGCGGCAACCACTGCACCCGATACGCTACTGTAAACCATGTCCTTCCCCCTCAATCGCCGGTGTAGTTGGTGCCGCCGGCGCCGCGCCGGTTGCTTCCCTGATATGTCGCCTCAGGCCCGGATACCTGAGGGTTCTTCAACTGCTCGATCTGCCGCAGCGCTGCCCGGAGCCTCATGCTGAGCTGTGTCACCAGTTCATCTAGGGCCAGGGCCTCGCCAGTTGCAGCCGCTACCCAGCCCGAGGCGTTGCAGTGGCCGCATGGCAGTTCGTGAAACAATCCCTTGGTGACCGCTCTCCCACGGCACAAGGGGCACTCGCCCAACTCAATAACGGCCTTCTTGAAGGCTGGGCCGTGGCTTTTCCTCATGCAGGCACCTTGAACAAGTGACACATCTCCTCAGCGTCAAGCTGAGGCACCTCATCGCCGCGCAGTGGGCGCAGGTGCTGCGGATCACAGCCGGCCAAGTTGCTGATCACCTTGCCGCCCTCGGCGTTACGCACCAGGTCGTTGCCGGTGACGATCCAAAGGCCCGGGGCATCCGCGTCGAAGTAACCGTCCTGGCAGAACACGGAGCAGAACGGCGGCACGAACTCCACCAGCTCGACCGATCGACCGATGTTCTCGGTCACGCTGAACGCTCCGGTGATCAAGGCGAGGTCGCCCGCTTTGAGGTTTTGAGTCATTTTGAATCCTCGCTAATTACAAATGCGGTAAGGTCGTTCGCCGCCACGGATGGCGTGGCCTCTGGCGAATTCTGCGAAATTTCAAATAAGGCCTTGGTAAGGCCGTGGATGGCTGCGAAGCCAACCTGATCAAGCCAGGCATGCCACTTCTCCAGGGCCGCGCGACGCTGCTGCATGGCCTGGGTGTGGATGTAAGTGCTGGCGATCTTGCCGAGCGTGTGGTTCAGCAGCATTTCGCCGATGTGACCGTCAATGCCGAGGTCGGTCCAGGTGCTGCGGGACACCTTGCGCAGGTCGTGGCTGGTCCATTCGCCCTGCCCCAGGCGGGTGAACACGGTGCTGGCCTGAGTTTCGCTCAGTGACAGGCCGCGACGGTTCGGGAACAGGTACACGCCCTCGTAGCCTCCGGCCTGCTGGATGGCCCGGTACCGGATCAGCAGCGCCTTCACCTGGGCGGTCAGTGGCAGACGGTGCTCGGTGCGGGTCTTGGTGTTCGCCGCTGGAATGAACCACTCAGCCGCCGGCAGGGAGATCTCGCTCCAGCGTGCCATGCGGGTCTCGCCGATGCGGGTGCCGTGGGCCAGCATCATCAGGGCTAGCATGGCGTCACCCGGGGCAACGTCGAAGGCCTGGGCCAGCTGCTGCATCAGGTCGGGCAGTTGCACGTCACGCAGCCGTGCTGCCTTGGGCAGGATCTTGGCCTTGGTAAAGTCGTTGAAGCGCATACCAGCCATTGGGTTGCGGTCGATCAAGCCCAGCTGCAGGGCTTGGCGGAATGCGGTCAGCAGCAGCGCGAACATCTGCCGCAGGTAGGACAGCGACACCTCTGCCTGGCACGGCCACATCAGCTGCTTGTCCAGCGCGTCGGCGGTCACTTCGACCAGGGCCAGTTCATCCAATCGCGGCTTGAGGTGCTGGGCGATGGCGGAACGGGCGCCGGCCTTGCGCTTGGCCGACAGCGAGCGGTCACGGGCCATGCGGTTGCCGTACCAGTCGAGCAGCTGCCCCACGGTGACCATGCCCGATAAGACCGGCGCAGTGGCCGGGGATCGCAGCAGCCGCTGACGCAGCGCGGGCAGCTCGGCCAGCACCGCCGATACGCTCAGATCGGGCCAGCGGGCCACCGGCACCCACTTCTTGCCGCGCACCAGGTGCCAGGTGCCGCGCTCTCGGTTGCTCCAGAAGCGCAGGTACAGGCCAGGGTGACGCGGGTCGCGCAGATCGCGCACCGACTTGTCGGCGGCCTGACGGCGCACTTCGGCCTCGCTCAGCTTCACTTCACGGGTCGCGCTCATGCGGCCACCGTCGCAGGCAGCAGCAGGTAGGCGCGGATGGCTTCGACGGCGTCGATGTTGCCCCGGCACACGATCGCCAAATAGCCCTGGTCGGCCAGCGCCTGCAGGTAGGCGTCTTGGCTGGGCGAGACCGGGGCATCGAACGGCGGCATGGCCTTGAACTCGATGTACAGGCCAAAGTAGCCGCCGCGCGCCATCGGCAGCACCAGGTCGGGCACGCCGGCCTTCACACCCTGCCCTTTCAGCTTGGCTGCCACGGCCTTGACCCGGTGACCGCCATTCGGCACGTGGTAGATCAGCTTGTAGGCCTGCGGGTAGCGCAGCTGCAGCTCCTGCATCAGCGCGGCCTGCTCCTGCCCTTCCCGGTCGAGGGGCTTTGCGCGGGCCTGTTTGGCCTTGAACGGGCGAAGGGCGGGAGCATTCATGCGACCAGCACCCCCTCGTGGATCAGCAGCGCCTGGGTGCGCATGACGCCCTCGGCGTGGTACTGGCGGGCGGTATCGCGGTCCACGGCCCGGCTGCGGCCGTCACAAGCGTCATGGCAGGCACTGCAGGACCAGGCGCCCTGCAGGTCGTGCGGCTTCTTGCCTACGCCGCAGGTGCCCGCCAGACGGTAATGCGCCAGCACCGTGGTCTCCGGGTTGCCGTTGCAGACACCCGGGATGCGCACCTGGCATTCCCGCCCGCGCGCAGCCTTGGTCAACTTGCTTTGCCGCATGGTCAGATCTCCTTCTCGCCGCGGTGTGATTCCCATTCAAAAGGCACGATCACCCCGCCGCCTTCGCGCAGGCGGTCATAGCACCGCTCGCCCATGGCGTGGCGCAGTTGGCCGGCCTCCAGGTTGGAGATCACCACCGTGGGGCGCATCTGCTCGTAACGCCCGTTGATGATCGAAAACAGGGTGGTCAGCTCGAACTCGCTCGGTTGCTCCTTGCTGACCCCGACCTCGTCCAGCACCAGCAATGACGGCTCGATCAGGCTGGACAGGATGTCGGCCTCGGACTGCTCACTGTGGCGGTCGTAGGTCGCCCGGATGGATTGCAGAATCGCGCCAACGGTCCGGTAGACGGCGGTGGCCGGAGTGTTGCGCATCAGCTCGTTGGCCATGCCGGCACCCAGATGGGTCTTGCCGGTGCCGACCTTGCCCAGCAGCATCAAGCAACGACCGGTACGCTCGATCTCTTCGAATGCGGCCACGTAGCGAGTGCAATAGGCCAGGGCCTTCCGCTGCCCTTCGTGGTCGACGCGATAGTTGGCCAGGGTACGATCAACGAAACGCTTCGGGATCAGCGCGGACCCCAACTTGCGGGTCATCGCCTCGCGCTTCAGGCGGGTTTCCTCGGCCTGCTGCTTCGCCTCTCGTTCGACAATGGCGGCCTTCTCGCACGCAGGGCAGCGCCCAACGATTTCGCGGCCCATGAGCATGGTCACGCGCTGCTCGAAGTCGCCGTGATGCTCGCAGTGCGCAGGCTGTACGCGGAAGCCGGCGGCGTTTCGCACCTCGGACATGGTGATCACCGATTCAGATCGCATAGGTACCGTCCTCGCGCTCGGTCAGGCCGCCGGTGTAGTCGCGGTCACTGAAACCGTGGTGGCGGCTGTTGGGATTGGACTTGGCAGGCAGCTGGGCGGCGATACGCTTGGTCACCCAGTCCACTTCGAACCCGCGCCAGCCGTTCTCGACGGCGACCTCCAGGGCTTGGGCTGGCTGGATACCGAATGCCTTGCACTGCTTCAGCTTGGTGTTCAGGGCGGACCAGATACGGGCAGTCACCGGGGCTTTGGCAGCCTTTCGGACAACCAGGTAGTCATCGATCAGCGACTCATCGAGGCCGTGGGGGTTGTCGGCCAGCATCGCTGCTTTGCCGAACGGTGCCTTGCGCTCAGACTTGGCCGGAGCATCCGGCGATTCGCTGGGGGGGCATGTAATATCTTCCGTAGGAAGATTTACATAGGGGGTTAGATTCTTAGAATAAAGAAGGGACTCGGCGGTTTTGGTCTGTTTCGACTCTTCGCCGATTCGGACCACTTGAGCCGAGTCGGATGTTTTGGTCTGTTTCGGCTCGGTGACATAGACCCAGTCTTTCGGGTCATTCACGCCTATGTCGCCCCGGGCGCCGCCCTCACGGAACAACACGCGACGACGCAGCAGGCTGGAGACCGCCTTGGAGACCGTGTCTGGATGAGCGTTGATGGCCTTCGCAATGTCGGTGGCCGGGATGCGCTGAGCGCCAGCACCGAAGTTGATGGTGGCCTTGGCCACGTACAGCACAATCTTCATCTCCCGAGCTGGGAGATCGATAGCCAGCAGGCCATCCATGAGCTGGTTGTCCATCCGGGTGAACCCCCTGGACTTGTCAAGTGGGACGATGTTTGTCATGCTTAAACCCGTTCTGAAGCTGTAGAGAAAGCCGCCCTGCCAGGCGGTTTTTTTTCGTCTGCGATTCCGGTACTGGATGGATTCGCAGGTGTTTCGGCCATCTACTGGCGGAACGCCACAAGACGGATAATGCTCATCACGAAGCGGCCTTATCCTCAGATGGATACAGGTCTGGTCTCAGCTGATGGCGTGTTACTTGCCCCCCAACAGCCTTCTCGAAGGGAATGACCAGATCGGCTGGCACCTTCTGGTTGCGGTGAACGCATTGCCAGATGCGCGGCTGGCTCGTATTGCATCGCCTGGCTAGCTCTGCCTGGCCACCGGCCAAGCGCACCACCTCGTCAATTGGTCTTTCTGTATTCGGCATGTCTGAGTGCCTCAATGGATCGTGCACCCGATGATAACTCAAGTTATAGATAAGGCAAACACATGTTATTTGATGGCTAATAACGTGTGTTTTACCCTTGCAGACATGAACAAACCTTCCGAAATGCTCAAAGACCGCATCCTCGAGCGCCGCACGGCGCTAGGGCTAAGCCAGGCTCAGTTGGCCGAGAAATCTGGGGTAAGCCAGGTCACCATTCAGCACCTCGAGAGTGGTCGGAATTCGACTTCCAAGAAGCTGCTCGACATTGCGCGGGCGCTTGGGGTTACAGCCGAATGGCTGGCGTCCGGGGAAGGACCTCGCCGCGAGCCCAGCAATGTTCAACCGGTGAGCCAACAGCCCGAGTCGTTCCGCTATCCGGTGATCAGCTGGGTGGCTGCAGGGGCATGGGCCGAGGCAGTAGAGCCATTCCCGCCTGGATACTCCGATCGATATGAGATGTCAGATTACGACTCCAAGGGGGTCGCATTCTGGCTGGAGGTGAAGGGTGACTCGATGACCTCTCCGGTTGGTACGAGCATTCCCGAGGGAATGCTGATCCTTGTTGATACAGAAGCCGAAGCGATACCCGGCAAGCTGGTAGTGGCCAAGCTAGCCGACAGCAATGAGGCGACCTTCAAGAAGCTGGTTGAGGATGGAGGCCGACGCTTCCTCAAGCCACTCAACCCAGCCTACCCCACGGAGATGTGCCTAGAAGGCTGCCGAATTGTGGGCGTAGTGGTGAGAGCGACGATCAAGCTCTAACACCACCACCCACCAACGCCCGGTACATGCCGGGCTTTTTTTCGCCTACTGAAAAGAGCCGGCGGTAAAGAATCTCCCCCGGGGTATTGAAAAGTCCTACCGCACACGATAACTGTATACATATACAGTACAAGGAGTTTCATACCATGTTTCAGCTTGCCTTCTCGCACTCCCCTTCCCTGTCCTATGAGCGGCTTGGCTACCGCATCCAACAAGCGATCTCATCTCCACACGTTCAGAAAAGGCAGTGCGTCGAGGTTCGACCAAACCATGACGAATCCCCTGCCGACTGGCGCCGGCTGATCGCCGACCTGGAGGAGACCTCAGGAATCAAAGTAGAGACCCTGGAATCAGGTCTGATCAGGATCGGATGGCGAGAATTCACCGAATCATAAACACCTGCCCGCTGATCGCGGGCTTTTTTTGGTCGGATTTATAACTTGAGTTATTGACAATGCAAAAACCTAGGTTATGATTCGATCCATAACACAGGTTATAGGCAGCTACGGCAGCCACCGCTCTTTACACAACTCGACACCCGTCACCCTCAGCGGCACATGAGGGCAGCAGCTGCTTCACGCAGTGAGCTGGGTTCAGGTAACCAAGTGGCGCGCATGCCAATGCGGGGAAGCGCGTAGCCCAGAGAGCGATGGGCGCCTGGATCACTTCGATTTCACTGGCTGGCCTTGGCGACAGGGCCAGACGGGAAATCAACCGCCCTGGAGGGCAAGACGATGAGCAGACCACATTACTTGTTCGAATTGGATGATCCGGCGGCAACCGATGCTGATTACGAGGACGGCACAGGCCCTGGCAAGTACAAGGTTTACGGATGGCGCGGCGAGATCATCGACGTAGTTGAAACTCTTGAAGAAGCCGAATCGCTGGTTGCCGCCAATTCATGAACAACCAGCGCCACGTCAGCCTGACGATAACTGCCCGATCTACCTGGTTCCCCATCACCAGGCTGCATCGGCGTGTGATCTGAATGCGGAGGCTGATCCGCGGACGCGTTTCAAACAAGCCGGGAGTTTGAGCCTAGGGCTGATACCTAAGGCAGGCGGACACCCCGAGCCGGAGATAAGCGCCGGCCAGATCACACACCAATGCAGCCCACCGAGGACACTTCATGGAAACGATCACTTGCGGCTCATGGATTGGCCAGCTCGGCAAGGCGCTGGCTCCCCGTGAGCTCGAAGCACTGCTGTGGGTGGCTCAAGGCCTCACCACAAAGGAAATCGCCCGCGAGATGGCGGTCAGCCCGGGCACCGTGGCCAACCGCATCGAAGCAGCGCTGTTCAAGCTCGAAGCCGGCCGCCGCATCGAGGCGGTCACCAAGGCCATGCGCCAACAGATCATCAGCCCGCTCTGCATCATGCTCGCCAGCCTCATCGCCATGCATGCGGTGATCGACGACAGCGACCCGATGCGCCGCGATCGCCGGGCGCCCGAAAGGCGCACCGCACAAGTTCGAATCGTTCGCCGGGCCGAGGCCCTGGAACTTCACGCCTGACCAACCCGAGGATGCACCATGCACACAGCAATGCACCCTGCTTTCGAGCAGAAGCTTGCCGTGCTCGCGGCCCTGCTCGAGCGCAGCAAGTCAGCAAGGATCGAGGCCCACGCCAAGGTCGGCCAGCCCGCCCCGCGCTTTCAGGCGTCGAACAAGGGCAGCACCTGGGATGTAGTTGAGATCGCGACAGGCGCAGTTCATGGCTTCGCGTACACCTACCAGGCAGCCATGCGGTTTGTGGATGCGATGGAGGCAGGCGCAGCGACAAAGCGGGGTGGCCTGCAGTGAACCGCACACCAATCCTCGATCATCGTGAAGCGGTGCTAGCCCAGCTCAATGCGAGCATCGACAGCTTCTTCAGCCAGGGTGGCACGGTGCAGACCCTACCGGGTTATGAATACGTGCCGCACCGGCAGCATCGCGACTTGGAGCCTATCCGCGCCTCGTCTGAGCGCGCAGAACCCAAGATGACCAAGCGCCAAAAGCAGCTGGCCGAGCTCCGCAAGCTTGCCGCGACCATGTGCTACGCCGAAGCGATGGCGCACACCGGACTTTCACAGTCAGCACTGAGCCGTGCAGCCGCAGACGGTGGCTTTCACTTCCAGCCCAACCCCAATCGTGGCAAGGGCAACAAGGGTAAGAAACTCACCGACCCAGTTAAAGATCGGGCCCTGGCCGAGCGTATCACCGCCGCCCGCGATGCCGGCCTGACCATGGCCCAAGTCGTTCGCCAAATGGACATTTCCTACAAGCTGCTACATCGAATCCTGGATGAGTTCGGGATCAGCTTCCCGACCACCGCCGAAAAGCGAGCGAAAGGCATAGCATGAAACGCATCACCGCGCGTGTCCGGCACGGCCGGCGCCAGCAGCACATCAATCTGCCGCCCAGCGGCTTGGGAGGTATCGGCAATGTCCGAGGAGAAGACCGGAGCCGCGAAGCATTCAGCGGACTACCGTGCCCGCGAGAAGGCGAAGGCCGAGAAGCTGGGAATCGAGGGCATCATCATCACGATGCCGGCAGGCATCAAGAAAGCGCTCACCGCTGAACTCAAGCGCCACGGCTACAAGCAGGTGCAGGAGCTATGGCAGGACCTGGCCCTATCGTGGATTGCTCAGGATCGCGAGGAGCGGGCGCGTCGTCTTGAACGGCCTGACGCGCCAGCTTTTTACATCTCGCCAAGACTAGCGCAACAGTTCGAAGAAGCGAGCAGGGCCGAGCTTAGGCGCGATCCTGGCGACGAGTTCACGCCCCCAATGCAGGGTACTTAACTATGCCTGCCCACAGGCCCCTTGGCACTGTTGATTCGCTTCGCCAGCTCCCGCGCCTTGAGCCGGGTTTCACTATACAGTTCCTCCAGCAGCAAATTCATAACCTCAAAGGCATCCAGGGCATCAGATCTTGAGAGGTAGGAATCCGAATGGCTGCCGTGGTTACCAAGCCACCTGATCGCGTCAAAAAGCGCCTTAACCGAATCCTTATCGGCAGGAAGTTTGTTGATCCGATCAGAAAACCTCAGGTAGCCCCCGTCGGTTTTTTTCAGGTCAATTTTCAGGTCAGTCAGGATCTCCTCAGCTGCTGCGCGAAGGCTGTTACAGCAAGAGTCTGGTTGGCAGAAGTAAAGCTCACACGCAGCCCAAATCCTGTCTTTGACCAGCGAAGGTGTTTTTTCGGGACAACTCACAAGCTTCAGCGAAGGAAAGAAGAATCGGGGATTAAAGTATTCCACCCACTTACTTTCCCACTCACCGTTGAAATCGATCTCGTGCTCGATCTCGACGCCGCCGGCCCCCGTTACAAACACAACTTCTGCGCAGCTTGTGCAAACCAATTTTCCGCTGAAAATCAGCTCTATAACATCAGGATTAGAACCATAGTCCTGATCTTTTTTCGATGCCTCGGTCTGACGACTTTGCAGCCCGCCATCGACCTTCAGTATGCCCGCTTCGCAATGAGGGCAGCCGTAGGGTGGAACGGTAGATGCCGTGAACGCATATTCCAGCTGTTTACGTTTCAGTTGCATTGCTCGACACGCCCTCAAGGTTCGAAGCGCCGAATAGATCACAAATACGGCCACTTGGCCACCATGCCGCATCCGGCCACGGAGGGCGGCGCATGCATGGAGAAAGCCATGAGACAGTTCTACCTACAGGACAGCCGCGGCAACACCGGTGACGGACTCATGTTCTGGGCCTTGGGCGGCGGCTACACCACCGACCTGGACCGGGCCGAACTGTTCACCAAGGAGCAGGCCTGCGGACACAGGGAGACAGACATCCCGTGGCCAAAGGATTACGTCGACGCCCGCGCCCACCTCGGCGTTGACCACCAGTACATCAGCCAGGACGAAGCCCGCGATCAGCTGAGCCCGGGATGCATCGTCGTCCTGCAGATCCCGGGGCACTGGAACGGGAACGACATCGCATTGGCACATTGGCCAATCGGCCACACCTACCGATTCGAAAAGGCCCACCGCCTCACACTTGAGGCCGCCCAGGCGATCGGCAATACGCCAGAGGAGGCAGTGATCTGGCCCTTGTCTTACCTTGAGGGCAGGGCCAGGCGCCTGGTGCACAAGCGGGACGTGAATATCAAAGAGGCCCTGCAAGGCACCGGTATCAAAATGGCGGTGCCGAGGAAGCAGCGCAAGCCCTGGGAGCGGCCGCTCAACTGCCACGGCTGCGGACGCTTCATCAGCTGGGACCGCCGATTCCTCAACGACTGTCAGAACTGCGGCGCAAACAACTGCCCATGACACGTCGGCACCGCAAGCCTCTTAGAGCCTACGCCTTAAAGGAGTCCTCTATTTCGGAGTGGATTCCGTTCCCCATTACAACGTTTCCGGCGTGAAGGGAGCCGCTACCGTCATCGATTGCGAAAGCCACGGCGTATTTCAACAATATTCCGCGAAGTTCGGCTAACTCAAAGGGATCTGAGGGTTGCTTAACTAAAATCGTGCCAGCTCCAGCACCTTCGACTAATTTCGGGCTGCTTCGAATGAGCACTTCATAGCCTGCTAATTTAGCCATGAGGCTCTCGTAACCACCAATGATAGCGCCGTTTCGAGCCAGTCGCGCATGCACAGTCCATACAGCTGCGTAGTTAGCAATAACAGCATCAGGAGGGGATTTTTCCTGCCATTGATCACCTGGGCGACTTTCAATCCAAAATGGGCCTTCCCCAAAGAAATCAGAATGCTTATCTGCGATGTGCGCTACCTCATAAGCAGACTTTATCGTCGAGCCTATTTCGAACACAGGGGTTGTGATCGAGACAACGAACAGTGAAGCGGCTGCCAGTTTTCTCAAGTAATCCAACAGGTCCTTTTTTTCAACCTTCTCTCTCATCCGCACCTCCATTTTTGTCGAACTATATTCTCGAGATATTTCCACAACTACAACAAATTAGCTGTTCGCCGGCCCCTGCAAATGGAATAACTTTTACTTGGGCCAGGCCGAAAGAATCCCTATGGCGATGCCACCCAGGCCTGTCAGGGCGGTAAATCGAAAAGTCCACGCTTCTCGACGATGCTTCTGTTCCTCTCTAATAGCTGTACGCACGGTCTGGATCCCCTTCTCAGTAAGGTACTTAGGCTGCCTCGGATCATCGTCCCAATCAACTTGCGCGTACATAGAGCGGTCGTCGAGAGGCGGCATGGGCACGATCAAATCATCCGCTACAGAGCGCAGATAGCTTGTGAGGATGATCATGCGCCATTCATAAAGGCGGTCCGCCTGCCTGTAAAATTCTTCTAACTGACCGCTTTCATGGGCCGCTTCGGTGTTTGATGGTCGATTCAGTTCGTGCTTTAACGCCGCTCTCGCCTGTCTGCGCAGATCGATTCGGTACTGAATGAAATTTAGCATCAAGACTCCCTCCTTTGAATTCAGCGAACTATAGCCGCGAGGTATCCCCATGCCCACAGAAAACCGATCCAGCAACACCGAGATGGTCAGCGTGCCCGAAGGGTTCATGCTAGTAGAGCGCAGCATCTGGACAGAGCAGCAGGTCGAGGCCGCCACAGCGTGCATCGCTCGGCTGAAGGGTGTGCCAGGCATGCGCGACTGTGACTTGGCGATGGCTGCCATAGATGCCGCCCAGTGCAAAGCGCCCGATATCGCCCTGTCCGACCTACTTCCAGCCCCGGAGCCCCACCCCGAGCCTATAGCCTGGATGGTTGGTACTGCCTTCTGGTGGACCGAAGGAGAGGCAGAGCGGGATGCGGCGGATACTGGGCTGCCGATTGTTGGGCTGGGCCCGATGACCTGTGCCACTGAGGTTGAGCGGCTGCGGGTAGAGCTTGGCTACATGCGGGAGGAGCGAGACGACCTGAGCGCCAAGCTCGATCGGTTCTACTCGCGAAGCCACGGGATCAGGAACCTCTCGGCGATTGAGCAGCTGAACGACAAGCTGGCCGAGCGGGATGCGCTGCTGCGCGACTTCCTCGAAGTTGCAACCAGCGGCTTCTCGGATAGCGATCACGTACTGCGCGTGCGACGCCACCTCGAAACCTTCCTGTCCGACAGCGCAGATCCTGGGGCGAAGTCGTGAAGACCCACTTCGCACCATTCACCGACCTGGAAGACGTTGAGCAAGCGCCCTGCGGCACCTGGCTCGGGGAGTCCTCCGAGCTGTCAGGAGACTGGGCCATGGTCGATTGCCAACTCTGCAAGAAGCGCCGGGACAGGATCATCGCTGCCGCCGCTGATGAAGAGCGCTTCATCGTCGAGCAGATGGGCGACATGGCGGCCTTCATGCGCGCGGTGGATTCAGCCCCGTAAGAGAACATCTGTACTCCCCAGCTGTAACCCCTCTCCCCTCTATTCACTGCCGCGATATGGCGGCCAAGGGGTCAGCTGCGTGCTCGCTTCACAACTCCGGCGGCTATGAACGCGGCGCCCGGTATCCAGAGGCCTGGATTCGATGTGCCCAGGCCAACAGCAACAAGCGCAATTCCGACAGCAAACATAAGCGTTATCCCTCACTAGAAGATCCATTTCAACACTCGCCCATTTAAGCACAAGCCGGTCGCAGGAGCGGCCAAGGACGAAGTCATGCCTGAAGAAAGTCAACTGATTCAGCCGGTAGCCATTGAGCGTGATGAGCACGGCTTCTGGACTCACCCTGCGTGGCCATCCACGGACGAGGAGTTGATTCCCTATGCCTGGTTCTATGATCGCGGCTTGGAGCTAAAGCAGGTTGATTTCGAGTACGACGCACCCGAAACACTGCAGGCAGCCTGGTACCACGACGGAACGGCAGATTGCACCAAGTGGAATCCTTCGCAACCTGCGGGTGATGGCTGGTTCATCTTTTCCATCCATGACACTGAGGACGGCCCAATCTGCGTATGGGTTCGCCACAAGGTGCAGCCATGACCCGCTTCGCCCTCTGCCTCCTGCTGCTGGCCACCGGCGCCAGCGCAGACCCACGCGAAACACGAGGCATGCCCTACGTGTTCCAGGTGTTTCACGACGACCAGCGTGCAGTGACGTGCTGGTCCTACTCAGGCGGCCTGAGCTGCATCCCCGACAGCCAGCTGCAGGCCGACAACCAGCGCCAGCTCTCCCCGCACGAAACACAACCCGAACCTACACCCGCGCAGGCGCCTGGGCGCTGGATTGATGAGAGGTATCAGCTGTGAAGGCACTTTCAATCAGACAGCCGTGGGCCTGGCTGATCATCAGCGGTGGCAAGGACATCGAGAATCGAACCTGGCACACGAAGTTCCGAGGTCGTTTCTTGGTACACGCTGCCAATGGCATGACCCGTCGAGAGTTTCTTTCAGCGTTTGATTTCATGGCCAGCAGAGGTATCAAGCCGCCCTTCCCGGTGCCGCCTGACAACCTGTTGCGAGGCGGAATCATTGGCTCAGTCGAGCTTATCGACAGCGTCGATCACAGCGAATCGCCCTGGTACATGGGCGAGAAAGGGTTCGTGCTGCGCGATCCAAAGCCGCTTCCGTTTGTCCCGATGAAGGGGCGGCTAGGATTCTTTGATGTGCCCAGCGAGGTGCTGGCATGACCAACCTCATCGAAGTGAAGACGGCCGACTTAGCCGGCGAGGCGCTTGGCTGGGCTGTCGGGAAGGCCGAGGGGCTGGACCTGGAATTGGTCCCGCCGCAGTACGGCAATTCATGGCGGGTATTCGCCCGGTACCGGGGTCAGGCCATCGAACACACCAAGCGCTACAACCCATGGGAAGACTGGGCGCTGGGCGGGCCGTTGATTGAGCCGAACAGGATCAAGCTGACCCCGTACTCGGACAAAGGCTGGTACGCGGACAGGATTTTCTCAGAACAGGATTCGGCTGCCGGGTCTGTGGATTGGTGCGGCTTCGGACCCACCCCGCTGGTAGCGGTCTGCAGGGCGCGCGCTGAAGGGAAGCTCGGCGATACCGTACAGGTGCCCAAGGAGCTGATGCCATGACCGTCTTCATCATGGAATATCGCGTGATCGGCTTCTCTCCTGCCCTGGCCATGCATCCAAACCCGCGGACAGGAAGGCGCACGTTCTTCGTCAACTCGGATGATCTCGGTACCGACGACATCAACGCCGTTGTCGAAGCGGCCCGTGCGCCAGAAAACACGCCGAAAGGCTACCAGCTCTTCTGCGTCAAAGACCGCGACGCGGGCACGGAGGTGCGCCCATGATCCTGCCCTTGATGTACATGGCCTACCTGATCTACAGGGGGCCGCGATGAGCACGCCGCCGCTAATAAGCAGCCAGCGATACTTGAACCGAGATGTCATCGCCAAGAAGGCGGCCAAGTTCAAGGTGTTCGTGGTGAGGACAGTTGATCTGGAGATGCGAGGCAAGACCTACCGCATCATCCTGGACGGCCACCATAACCTTGCTGCAGCCCGCCTAATCGGCGCCGAGCCAACCTGGAAAGGGCCACCGGCGAAGCTTGAGCGCGTCATGAAGGGCATGACGGCCGAAAGATTCGCCGCCTTCATGATCAACAACCTCACCGACAGCGATTGGTACTTCCACGACACCGGCCAGGTAGTCGAAGACCTGCTTGCACCGCAGCTGTAACCCATCCCCCTACAACTCAAGCCCGCCGACATGCGCGGGCATGGAGAGCTATTGCCATGATCATCGACGACGTGATGACGGACAAAATCACGCTCCACGGCCTGGGTTTCGTCCAGGTTCAGCTGCAGGGCGATCAGCGCCTGCATGTGTGGCACCCCGAGCTGCCCCGCCGCAGCTGCTTCGAGCACTCGGCAATCCACGACCACCGCTTCAACTTCGTGTCGCGAGTATTGGTCGGTAGGCAGATCAACCACTGTTACGACATGCGCCGGCTGGATGAAGGCGAATTCGTTCTCTATCTGCATGAGGGGCCGCGTCAGGCTGGCGGCGGAAGACCTTGGACGCCGGACGGCAGAGCTAACATGGTGCACCACTCGACCTGCACTATTGCCGCCGGCGATGTGTACACCACCAGAGCCTACGAGTATCACCGGACCGAGCCAGGCGGTGACGGCCGTGTGGCCACCATCATGCAGAAGCGCGGCGAGTACCCGGCCGGCGCCCACTCAACCTGCCGCTACGGCATCCAGCCAGACACCGACTTCGACCGTTTCCAGTGGCCAGCTGCCCGGCTCTGGGAAGTCGTGCGCGACGTGCTTCTGGCCTGACTACCAACCTGCCGCCACCGGCGGCGTGGAGACCAACATGCATTTAAAGAGGAAGAAGCCAGGCGATGAACACGCCGGGCTGGGAGAGGCCGTTGCCCAGGAAATGGACAAGGTAACGGAGGAAAGGATGGCCGAACTGCTGGGGATCACGCTGCGAGCACTTCAGACCCGGCGCCAGCGCGGGAAAATCCCTGAAGGCGTCTGGAACAAGAACGGCCGCAACATCATGTACAGCAGATGGAGATATGAGGAATGGCTCGAAAGCCTGTGGGTCTGCCCCCTGGAATTGAAATCCGAGGAGACTCGCTCCGAATCCGTTTCACTTGGAACGGTGAGCGTCGCGGGGAAACCCTCGCCCATCCCCCGACGGCGCAGGGCATCCGGGCAGCCAGCCGTGTACGTGATCAAGTAGTAAACCTGATCCGCCACGGCCTGCTGGACGACGAGAAGTATGCCGAGCTATTCCCGGGCTCGGAGGTGGCCCGCCGGACGGCGGAGTCCATCCCAAGCCTGGGCGCCTACACCCAGATGTGGCTGGATAGCCGCCACATCGTCGAAGGCACACGCAACAACTACAAGAGCGTGTTCAACATCTACTGGATGCCATACCTCGGCCTACGCCGGATAGACATGATCACGCCGACCATGCTTCGTGGGGTCATTTCGCAGATCCAGTGGACCTCAGTTGGCGTCAAGCGGAATGCGATCATCAAGCTGTCCAGCGTTTTCAAGACAGCGGTCCTCGATGGTTTGATCGCCAAGAACCCCACCACCTCGCTCGATAAGCCAAAGGCCGTCAAGAAAGTCGTAGACCCTTACACCAGGGCGGAAGCAGAGGCGATAATCTCCCACCTGTATGCGACGCTTCAGAAATACTCGCAGATCTACGCAGCGTTCTTCGAGTTTTGCTTCTTCACTGGGGTCCGCCCTGGCGAAGCAATGGGTCTGAAATGGGAGGATATCGACGTTGAGCAGCGCTCCGCGACGGTTCGCCGGATCATCGTCAACCGTGCGCCCCAGGAACGTACGAAAACCAAGCATCATCGGGTGGTCCTGTTAAACGAGCGCGCATTGAATGCCATCAACCAGGCCCAGCGAATGGCTACCCTTCGTCGCATGGCGTCCAAGTCGGCCCACCCAACTAGCCCCTTCGTGTTCCAACCTAGCAAAGGTGGGCTGTGGATCAACGAGCCAAGTGTTACAATCCGCCACTTCAAATCGGCGCTGAAGGCGCTGAACATCCGTGAACGCCGTCAGTACGACACCCGCCACACCTACGCAACCATGTGCCTGATGTCTGGGATGAACCCCGCGTTCATCGCGAGCCAGCTTGGCCACAGCGTCGAGATGTTGCTTTCTACCTACGCGAAATGGATCAGCTCCTCCTCGGACTGGAGGGAGCTGGAGAAGCTGCCGCCCCGAGTCGAATTGGCCCAAAATTGGCCCAAAACTGACGAGAGGGCCTAAATACACCTCTGGAACCCCCGCAGGACAAGCACTTGATTTCTACCGCTAACATCACCATGCAGTTCGGCTCCAAGCCGCTGTTCGAAAACGTCTCGGTCAAATTCAACAACGGCAACCGCTATGGCCTGATCGGTGCCAACGGTTGTGGCAAGTCGACCTTCATGAAGATCCTCGGCGGCGACCTGGAGCCTTCCGGTGGTCAGGTCATGCTCGAGCCGAACACCCGCCTGGGCAAGCTGCGTCAGGACCAGTTCGCCTATGAGGAATTCACCGTGATCGACACGGTGATCATGGGCCACGGCCAACTGTGGAAGGTCAAGGCCGAGCGCGACCGTATCTACTCGCTGCCGGAAATGACCGAGGAAGACGGCATGGCCGTCGCCGAGCTGGAAACCGAATTCGCCGAAATGGACGGCTACACCGCCGAATCGCGCGCCGGTGAGCTGCTGCTGGGCCTGGGTATTCCGCTGGAACAGCACTTTGGCCCGATGAGCGAAGTGGCCCCGGGCTGGAAGCTGCGGGTGCTGTTGGCCCAGGCGCTGTTCTCGGACCCGGACGTGCTGCTGCTCGACGAACCGACTAACCACCTGGACATCAATACCATCCGCTGGCTGGAAACGATTCTGACGGCGCGTAACAGCACCATGATCATCATTTCCCACGACCGGCACTTCCTGAACAGCGTGTGCACGCACATGGCCGACCTGGACTACGGTGAGCTGCGCCTGTTCCCAGGCAACTACGACGAGTACATGACCGCGGCCACCCAGTCGCGTGAGCAGCTGCTGTCGGACAACGCCAAGAAAAAAGCCCAGATCGCAGAATTGCAGACCTTCGTCAGCCGCTTCTCGGCCAACGCCTCCAAGGCCAAACAGGCCACTTCGCGGGCCAAGCAGATCGACAAGATCCAGCTGGCCGAGGTCAAGCCTTCGAGCCGGGTCAGCCCGTTCATCCGCTTCGAGCAGACCAAGAAGCTTCACCGCCAGGCTGTGGTCGTGGAAAAAATGGCCAAAGCCTTCGACGACAAGGTGCTGTTCAAGAATTTCGACATCACGGTCGAAGCCGGCGAGCGCGTCGCGATCATCGGCCCCAACGGTATCGGCAAGACCACCCTGCTGCGCACTCTGGTCGGCGAAATGACGCCGGATGCGGGCTCGGTGAAATGGACCGACAGCGCCGAAGTGGGCTACTACGCCCAGGACCATGCGCACGATTTCGAAGAAGACATGACCCTGTTCGACTGGATGGGCCAATGGACCTCTGGTGAGCAGGTCATCCGTGGCACCTTGGGCCGCATGCTGTTCTCCAACGACGAGATCCTCAAGTCGGTCAAGGTGATTTCCGGTGGTGAACAGGGCCGCATGCTGTTTGGCAAGCTGATCCTGCAGAAGCCCAACGTGCTGGTGATGGACGAACCGACCAACCACCTGGACATGGAATCTATCGAGGCGCTGAACCTGGCCCTGGAAAACTACCCAGGCACCCTGCTGTTCGTGAGCCATGACCGTGAATTCGTGTCGTCGCTGGCGACCCGTATCATCGAGCTGTCGGCGGACGGTGTGGTGGACTTCAGCGGTACCTACGACGACTACCTGCGCAGCCAGGGTGTGCTGGTCTGAAATCGTTGAGCTGGCCTGGCCCTCTCAGGTGATCAGGCCGGTCTCTGTTGCGGTTAACCGCTTCCACAAGCACTGCGCAGTGCCTGTGGAAGCGGTTGCCACTTGAATAGTTCGTTAGCCTGCTTTCATTTCCTTCGCGCAACGGCCATGATGGGGACACGCCCACCGCCCGCCCGCGAACGAGCCCATGACCGCGCCACAGCCCGCCCCCGCCAGCAGCACCGCCTCCATCACCCTGCAAATTCTCTCGATCGTTTTCTACACTTTCATCGCGTTTCTCTGCATCGGCCTGCCGATCGCGGTGCTGCCCAGCTATGTACATGACCAACTGGGCTTCGGCGCGGTAATCGCCGGGCTGACCATCGGCCTGCAGTACCTGGCCACCCTGCTCAGCCGGCCTTTCGCGGGCCGAGTGGCCGATACGCTGGGCGGCAAGCAGGCGATCCGCTACGGCTTGTTGGGCATCGCGGCCTGTGGGGTGTTGACGCTGGCCTCGGCCTGGACCTTGTCGGCGCCCTTGCTGAGCCTCGCGCTGCTGCTCGGTGGGCGCGTGCTGCTCGGGCTCGCACAAGGCCTGATCGGCGTTGCCACCCTGAGCTGGGGGATCAGCCAGGTGGGGCCTGAACATACGGCGAGGGTCATCTCCTGGAACGGCATCGCCTCATATGGAGCCATCGCCATTGGCGCCCCCGTTGGCGTGCTCGCCGTCGACAGCCTGAACTTCAGCGTGCTCGGCCCCGCCTTGGTGCTGCTCGCCGTGCTGGCCATGCTGGCGCTGCGCAAACGCCCGGATGTGGTAGTGGTGCGCGGTGAGCGACTGCCGTTCTGGTCGGCGTTCAGCCGTGTTGCGCCTTGCGGCGTTGGCCTGACCCTGGCCTCGATCGGCTATGGCACCCTGACCACGTTCGTCACGCTTTATTACCTGGAACGTGGATGGGTAGGCGCCGCGTTGTGCCTGAGTGCCTTCGGTGTGTGCTTCATCATTTCGCGGTTGCTGTTCGTCAACGCCGTCAACCGCTTTGGCGGTTACAACGTGGCGGTAGCCTGCATGGCCACGGAAGTGCTCGGCCTGAGCCTGTTGTGGCTCGCACCCTCCCCGCTGTGGGCACTGGTGGGGGCCGGCCTCACCGGTTTCGGCCTGTCGCTGGTGTACCCAGCCCTGGGCGTGGAGGCCATCAAGCAGGTGCCCAGCAGCAGCCGGGGTGCCGGCCTGGGGGCCTATGCAGTGTTCTTCGACATGGCGTTGGCCATCGCCGGCCCGGTCATGGGCGCTGTGGCGGCACACCTTGGTTACGCGTCGATATTCTGCGTCGCGGCCCTGCTGGCCTTGAGCGGTGTTGGCCTGACGTTGTTGCTGGCGCATCGCAGCCGTCGCGGCTGAGCGTCACCTATGAAAACGGCCGCCGCGCAAGCGACAGCCGCTTGTTGTGATACAGGTTGCTCAAGCCGTGGCGAACAGCTCGTTGGCAATCTGCGCCTGAGCAGCATCGATGGCCTTGCTGCGGTGCTCCGGGCCATAGGCCAGGCCGTGGGCGCGAACGATTTCCAGGTCGGTGATACCGATGAAGCCCAGGAACACCTTGAGGAAGTCTTCGTGGCCCGCGCCAGTCGGCTGGCCGGCATGCAGGCCGCCAGCAGTGGACACCAGTACTACTTTCTTGTCACCGCACAGCCCTTCAGGGCCTGCTTCGGTGTAGCGGAAGGTCTTGCCGGCCACTGCAACGCGGTCGATCCATGCCTTGAGCTGGGTCGGCACGGTGAAGTTGTACATCGGCGCGCCAATCACTACGGCGTCGGCGGCAAGAAACTCGTCCAGTGTTTCGGCACTGAGCTTGGCTTCGAAAGCCAGGGCTGCATCGCGAACGTCTTCCGGAGTGCCGGCTGCAACCAGGGTGGCTGCAGAGAAGTGGGCAATGGCATCCGCGGCGAGGTCACGGTAGACCACTTCGATGCTCGGGTCAGCGGCTTGCCAGGCCTGAACCACTTCACGGCTCAATTGGCGCGAGGCGGAATTGTCACCCAGGATGCTCGAATCAATGTGCAACAGTTTCATGGGACTCTCCTGTGAATGAAGACCGCAGCATTGGGCGATCAGAATGTAGAGAATCCTACCGGGCCGTCGAATAGCTGATAAGCCAGCAAAAATGCGTTAGTTTGTCCCACTGATAGAACAGTGAGACAGCCTTCATGCAAGACCTCAACGATCTCTTCTATTTCGCTCGCGTAGTCGAAGCCGGTGGCTTCGCCGCCGCCGGACGCCAGCTGGGCATACCCAAATCGCGTCTGTCGCGGCGTATCGCCGAACTGGAAGAGCGGTTGGGGACGCGGTTGCTGCAGCGCACCACGCGCCAACTGAAGCTCACCGCAGTGGGTGAACGCTATCTGCACCACTGCCAGGCCATGCTGCTGGAGGCCGAGGCCGCTGACGAGGCGGTAGCCAGCATGAGCAGCGAGCCGCGTGGGCGCTTGCGGGTGTCCTGCCCGGTAGCGTTGGCCCACGCGTTCCTGCCGGATGTGATCAGCCGTTTTCTGGATCTGTACCCCCAGGTGCAACTGGACATGGTGCTGCTCAACCGCCGTGTCGACCTGATTTCCGAGGGCATCGACGTCGCCCTGCGCGTGCGCGATCTGGGCGACGAAGACCCTGCGCTGGTGACGCGCCGGCTGCGTCAGGCGCAAATGCAGCTGGTGGCCGCTCCCGGCTTCGCCGACCATGTCCGTGAGCCGTCCGAGCTGACCGCCCTGCCGGTACTGGGCGCTGCTGAAGCGGACCGGCTGGTGCATTTTCGTCTGCTCGGGCCCCATGGTCGCCAAGAGGAAATCGCCCTGGAGCCGCGGTTGGCCATCGATGATTTTGTCGTACGCAATGCCGCTGTACGTGCCGGGCTAGGCTTTACTGCGTTGCCGAGCATGTTCTGCGAGCATGAGCTCGAACGCGGCGAACTGGTGCGGCTGCTGCCGGACTGGTCGCTGCCGGGTGGCTATCTGCAAGCGGTTTACCCGCATCGGCGTGGTGTGCTGCCTGCAGTACGGGTGTGGATCGATCATCTGGCAGCATCGTTCGAAGCGTGTGGAGACCGTTATGTCTAGACAGACCATGACCGAGGATCAGGTGGCGGCGTTCTGCCTGGCGCTGCCCGGGGCGCAGGAAGACTACAAGTGGGGCGGCATCCGGGTATTTTCGGTGGCCGGTAACAAGATGTTCGCGGTACTCGACCTGGCAGGGGCTGGCTTGTCGTTCAAGGTGGCCGATGAGCTTTTTCTCGGCTATTGCGACAGGCCAGGTGTACGCCCGGCACCGTATCTGGCACGGGCGCGCTGGATCAGTATGGCGCCGCCCTACCCCATGGGCCGGGATGAGTTGAGTGACCTGCTGCAGCGCTCGCACCAGTTGGTAGTGCGGCGGCTGGCGAAGCGATTGCAGGTGGGCTTGCTGATGTGAGCGGCCCGCGAAAGGCAGACCATCAACCCAGCGACAGCACACGCCCGCCCAGAAGCAGGTGATCAACCCAAAACACCTGGTGCAGCAAGACGATCGCCCAGAACACCATCTGGTAAGAGGCCTTGCGGGTCTTGTGCCTGAAAAGCTGCTGGGCGATCAGCGCCCCTGGCCAACCACCCAGCAGTTCACTGGCATGCAGCACCTTCTCTGGCGTGCGCCAGGCCTGGGTGCGGGCCTGCTGCTTATCCTGCCAATACAACAGCAGCGTAACCAGGCTTACAGCGGGATAAGTCGCCAGCGGCAGCCATGACTGCCCGCTCCAGGCCATCTGCGCCGCGCCCACCACCGGCAGCAGGCACAACACCCCGAGCATCAGCAGCTTCAGGCGCACATTGCGTACGCCCTGCTCCTTGCGCGCCGCGCGCCGCTGCTCCGTTTGGGCCCGAGGCATATCAGCCGTGCGCCGTCGACCAGTCGACCCAGCCGAACTGCCAGGTGGCCAGGATCAGCAAACCGAAGGCTATGCGGTACCAGGCGAAAGCGGCGTAGCTGTGGTTGGCAATGAACTTGAGCAGGCCGCGCACTGCGATCATGGCGAAGATGAACGACGTTACGAAGCCAATCGCGAATACCGGAAGATCGCTTGGCTGGAACAGGTCGCGGTATTTGTAGCCCGAGTACACTGCCGCACCGACCATGGTCGGCATGGCCAGGAAAAACGAGAACTCGGTGGCTGCCTTGCGCGACAGGCCGAACAGCAGGCCGCCGATGATGGTCGAGCCGGAGCGCGAGGTGCCTGGGATCATCGCCAGGCACTGCACGAAGCCGATCTTCAAGGCATGCGACCAGCGCATGTCATCGACGTGGTCGACCGCCACGCTGTGGGTACGGCGCTCGGCCCAGAGCATGATCACACCACCGATCACCAGCGCTGTCGCCACGGTGATCGGGTTGAACAGATGTTCATGGATCAGGTCGGCGAACAGCACGCCCAGCACCACCGCAGGCATGAACGCCAACAGCAGGTTGGCAGTGAAGCGCCGCGCCGCCGGCTGGCTTTTCAGGCCGAACACCACATCGAAGATCTTGCGCCGAAACTCCCATACCACCGCCAGGATGGCCGCCAACTGGATGATGATGTTGAAGGCCATGGCCCGTTCGCCACCAAAGCCGATCAGGTCTGCCACGATGATCTGGTGACCGGTACTGGAGATCGGCAAAAATTCTGTCAGTCCTTCGACCACGCCCAAGATGATTGCCTGAAAGGCAGTCCAAAAATCCATCGTTCCCCCGGTTGGAGCGCTGCTGCTTGCAGGCCCCTTGTTCTTGATTTGCTTGTGATTGCCGCGTGCGGCGCGGCCTTTTTACAGCGTCAGTTGGGACCAATGCCAGTGGAAAAGTTCACGTGGGCTAAAGGTTTCATCTTGCGCGGCCGAAATCCTAGCAGAGCGGCTTTGCAAAGGCTTGCGCGGCATGCGGCAGTTCAGCCGTTAACTAGCACTTAGCCATTAGTCGGGTTTGGCCAAGCGCCGAAGCATGCTTGGATGCACCTTCATAAAAATAACAATGCGGGAGTGCCGTTCATGAAGACCTTGAGGTCAATGTCGATCAGCCGCCGTTTGTGGCTGATACTGCTGGTTGCGGTGGCAATGCTGGTGATCCTCGGCCTGCTGATGCTGCGCCAGATCCATGGCGACCTGTACCATGCCAAGGCCGAGAAAACCCGCCATGTGGTGCAGACGGCTGCGGGCGTGCTGGCCTATTACCAAGGCCTGGAGGCGGCCGGCACGCTCAGCCGCGAGGCTGCCCAGCAACAGGCCCTACAGGTGGTGCGCGCGCTGCGCTACGACCAGAACGACTACTTCTGGATCAACGACCTGGGGCCGAAAATGATCATGCACCCGGCCAACCCCAAGCTCGATGGCCAGGACCTTTCCGCCATTCGCGACCCTGACGGTTTCGCCGTGTTCAACGAAATGGCGGCCCTCGCCCGCAGCCAGGGCGCTGGCCCGGTCAATTACCGCTGGCCCAAGCCCGGTGCCAGCGAACCGGTGGCCAAGACGTCTTATATTCAGCTGTTCAAGCCATGGGGCTGGATCATCGGCTCTGGCGTGTACATCGATGATGTGCAGAACGAATTCGCCCGCCAGTTGCGCCATGCCTCGCTGGTGGGCCTGGGTATCGCCCTGCTGATGGCTCTGGTGGTCATGCTCATCGCCCGCAGCATCGCCCGCCCGTTGCAGGAGGCGGTGCAGGCGATGGGCAATATCGCCAGCGGCGAAAGCGACCTCACCCGGCGCCTGGATACCCATGGCCGCGACGAGATTACCCACCTGGGCGAGCACTTCAACCGTTTCAACGGCAAGTTGCAGCGTGTGGTCGGCCAACTGCAGGGCGCGGCGCACTCATTGGCGCAGTCCGCCGGGCATGTTGGTGACAACGCCGGTGCCGCGCAACAACGCAGCGCACAGCAATCGATGCAGATGGACCAGGTGGCAACCGCGGTCAATGAGGTGACCTACGCGGTGCAGGACGTGGCCAAGACCGCGGAGCAGGCTGCAGGGGAAATGCGCTCGGCGCAGCAGCAGGTGGAGCACGGGCAGCAAGCGATCCATGGCAGCCTGCAGCAGATCGACCGGCTTTCGGCGACGATCGACCAGGCTGTGCAGGTGATCCGTGACCTGGCCGGGCACAGCACGAAAATCGGCGGCGTGCTGGAGGTGATACGCTCCATCGCCGAACAGACCAACCTGCTGGCCCTCAACGCAGCCATCGAAGCGGCCCGCGCCGGCGAGCAGGGCCGTGGCTTCGCGGTGGTGGCCGATGAAGTGCGGCTGCTGGCTCAACGCAGCGCCCAGTCGACGGCAGAGATACACACGATGATCGAGCACCTGCAAGGGCAATCGGACGCCGCGGTCAAGGCCATCGACACCAGCAGCGAAGCTTCGCGCCAGACAGTGGAGCAAGCCCGGGAGGCCGGCTCCAGCCTGGACGCCATCAGCCAGGCGCTGCACAACCTCACCGTGCTCAACGCCACCATCGCCAGCGCCACGTTGCAGCAGTCGCACGTGGTGGAGGAGATCAATCGGAACGTGCTGGATACGGCCGGGTTATCGCAGCAGACCGCCGCTGCGGCCCGCCAATCCAGTGAGGCGGGCGTGGCATTGGGGCAGTTGAGTGAAGAGCTGGAGCAATTGTTGCGTCAGTTCCGCGTTTAGCGCCGTCACGATCTCGCCAAGCCTCGCGCTAGAGCGGCTCAGGCGCCGACCTGACATTTTTGCCAGTAGACCGGTAACGGCCCGCTGAACACTGTGAAACCTCCATTGACCTGGAGGTTTCACCATGGATACCCGTTACCTTTGCGGTGCGCTGCTAGTCGCCCTCTCCCCTGCCTGGGCGGACCCGCAACCCATCATCCAACTTGACCCGATGCAAACGCTGCAGCGTATCAACCGCAACTACAACAAGGTGACCGATGCCTGCCGTGAGCCAGATACGCTGGCACCGCGGGGGCACTACTACTGCAGCGGCGTAACCTTGCGCATGGTCGACGATGGCAATTTCAATCCTTGGGACTACAGCCCCTACGCCATCAAGACGGGCGCCACATCATTCAGCTGGATCCGCAGGGACCTGAGCACCAACCGCCTCATCCGCCCCGCCGGATATATCCTGCGTACGCCCATGGACGCGCGGGAGCTGGGCCTGCCGGTCATGGAGAAAGGGTTCGTATGCATCTACAGCTTCGACGGTTTCACCGGCCCCGAACGCAAATGGTACGGATGCGGCCGTTATGGCGCGCCGCTGCCGGCGAACCACCTGAAAAATTCGGCGACCTCCCCGCCTAACCGCAATGCAGCACTCGCCTACGGCAACTGTGATACGCGAGGTGTCCACAACGCGGAGCAATGGCGCAAAAACTACCGCTACGCACGTAACGACATGAATCGCATCCAGGTGACTCAATGCTCCTGGAATGCCGAGCAGCCGTCGGACTGGAGGGCGATGATCGCTGTTCATGAAAACCCCAAAACCATCGGCACGGACACATTTGCCCGCAAGGAATTGCTGAACGAGCTATTGCTGAGCAACGTGGAACCGGCGCTACAACAATCACCCGACGATGGCAGTGCACGCCTGCCCTACATTGACGCGGTGGTCTGGGATGTCAACAGCACCCACGTCGGCAGCACACGGGGCGATGTCAAGAAGCCCAAACCCACCAAAGGGCTGGAACCTGCGCGCAGCTTCCAGCGCAAGCTCTATGCCCAGGGCTACGCGGTGCCGATCCTGCGCCTGGACTTCAGCAAGCCCCCTGCTCAACGGTTTGCTTTCGCTAAACAGGACCAGGTCGTGCCCTTGGGGGCCAGCCAGGCCAGCCCGGATCGTTACATTCAGTCGGCGCAATGGCAACTGCGCCTGGACCCTGGCAGCGGTCGCCAGGAGTGGACGCTCAAGGTGGTGCCCACTTCAGCCGGCAAGCAGGCGCAAAACACACGCCAGCAGGCCGTTTACGACGAGCTGCAAACCCTGCGAGGCCAAGACCCACAATGGCGGGAAAATGAACGCAGCCCCGGCAGCATGCGCCAGCAACTCGAATGCCTGGTGAGCAATTACCCCGACAAGACGCAATGGAATCTGGAACCTTTCCGCCCCACTGTGAGTGCTGACGATGCGGCCAAGGCGCACTGTAATCCAGTGCTGCCTGTGACCTCCGAACTGATTCAACGGTCATCATGGAGCACTTTTACCGACAACAAGACCGGCAAGCTGCAGTGGGGGCTGCAGGTCATTCCCACTCAGGCCGGCCGCTCGGCCCCAAACGAAGTGCTCTACCAGGAACTGCTGCGTCTGCGTGGCGACGATATCGAGTGGAAGGAACGTGCGCCAGGCAGCATGCGGGCGCAATTGGCCTGCCTGCAGAACAATTTCCGCAGCAAGGCACAGTGGCATCTGGAGCCCCACCGTCCGGCAGTGGGTGCTGAAAAAACCAAGGCCCAAGGGTGCAACCCAACATGATCTGTGACGATGGCTAGTTTCGCGCTGGGCTGCACCTGGGGAATGTCACAGGTAGGGCACTGCCGGATACGGGTTGCAGCCCTGCGCCAATGACTGTTCGTGGCTTACGTCAGGCCTTGCCGGTTCCAGGTTGTAGACCGGTTTGTAGCGCACAGCCTGGCCGTTGGATACATGGGTCAGGTGACAGACCAATTGGCGCCGCATGCCGCCTCCATATTTGGCACCGCTCCAACGCGGGTTGTGGCCATACTTGCGCACCAGTTCGGCGTACATGGCATCGGTCTCATCGCTTTTGATTTCGCGCCCACACGCTGTCGGCGTAACCGAAAGCGTCCACACGCCTTTACCCAATTTCGGGTCATCACGCTGGATCCACCTGGCGGCCTCAATGTAGCGGTCGCACGATTTCGCCGAGGCTTGCACCGGCCTTGGCAGGTCCTTGTGCTGCGCTCCAGCCTCGCAGGCGAACCGGGCTTTGCTGTCGGCGTTCTTGGGGAAATCCATTTTCACGGTAGGCACCCACCTGCCGGTTTTCTGGTAGTAGTCGAACTGATTCTTCATGGCATCCTTCTTGCCGCGCGCCTCGCTGTAAAAGAATGCCGCCACCGGGGCTTCATCGGTCCCCCAGGCAACTACCCTCAACTCCGTCTGTACCTGCCGGCCTTCCGTTCGGCCCGCGATCGATTTGCGCGCTTTGATGAATTGCTCAAACGCATCCCGGCGTTCGGTGCGCGGCATGCTACCGCGCATGCTGAACGCACACTGGCGTTTGTGGCGCTCTTGGCGGTTTGCACTACCGCCCAACCCCTCGTAGTGCTGTTTCCAGCCATTGAGGTCATTGATACCCAGTGCCTGGCAACTTTTTTCGACGTTTGATGTTTGCCTGTTATCACCACACCCGCGTTCGGTGCGATCATCCGTCCAGGCATCGATAGGGTAAGCACAATAAACATCGAGTTTCGCCAGAGGCCGTTCGACAAACTGGCGCGGGGTGAAAATAATGCCGTTATTCGCTTTCATCCCAGGGTCTTCATAACCTATTCGATCACTGCGCATCCAGGACACCGAAACACCCCCAGAGGCCTGCGAGGCCGGGCTAGGGTTCCACACGTCATAACGGTTCGGCTGCCTTGCGCCCGCCTCATCCCACCGATGCGTCGCGCGCATCATCACGCCTGAGCAGTCCACCGCGGGGTCGTTACCGCAGCCGGACGGCGTGTCGTTGTACCAGCGGGTAACTTCCGACACGACAGACTCACAACTAGCAGCCTGCACTGTCAGGGTGAACGTGATGAGCGGAATAAATAACACGGGCGCGACGTTGCCTGCCAATATATTCATGACATTGCCTCTGTTCAGTAGTGCAATTTATATAACTGCATGAATGAGGCTAAAGTTATGAAGTCATGGCGACAACTGACAAAACTAATAGTTTTTTGAAGTAGCGGCACTTAATAGCAACATTACCGCTGGCACTGGACGGCGTTCGCGGTACAATCGCGCCCCCCGATTGTTCCAAGGATCGCCGATGTCCGGCCTCGAACTCATCGCCGCCATCCTAGGCACTGCTGCCGTGTGGCTCACCGTCAAACAGAACGCCTGGTGCTGGCCGGTGGGCCTGGTCATGGTGCTTATTTATGGCTGGTTGTTCTTCGATGTGAAGCTGTACTCGGGGATGCTGCTGCAAGGCGCCTACGCGGTGTTGCAGCTGTACGGCTGGTGGCAATGGAAACGCCCGGACCGCGCCGAGGATGCTCGTGTGGTGTCGCACCTGTCCAGGCGAGCGGTATTCACCGGGCTGGCGCTTGGCCTGGTGCTGAGCATTGCCCTGGGCGCAGCCATGGCCTATTGGACCGATGCCGTCCTGCCCTGGCTGGATGCCACGCTGACCGGCTTCAGCCTCGTCGCGCAAGTGTGGATGGCGCAGAAACGCGTGCAATGCTGGCCGCTCTGGGTGGTGATCGATGTCGTCTACGTCGGGCAGTACCTGCACCAGCAGCTGTACTTCACGGCAGGCTTCTTCGCCTTGCTGACCCTCATCGCCGTGCGTGGCTGGCTGGAGTGGCGCCATGACCCGGCCCTGCGGGCAACCGGGGTGCAGCCATGAAGGTGGTGGTACTGTGCGGCCCCGAGTCCAGCGGCAAAAGCTGGCTAAGCGGCGAAATCCAGGCGCACTTTGGCGGCGTGGTGGTCAGCGAGTACGTGCGGCATTTCATCGACCAGCACTGCCGCGACACCTGCTATGCCGATATCACCCCCATCGCCCGCGGCCAGTTGGCCTGGGAGGACCAGGCCCGGGCGATGGCGCCGCCGTTGCTGATCCTCGATACCCACCTGCTCAGCAATATGCTCTGGAGCCAGGCGTTGTTCCGAGATTGCCCTCCCTGGTTGGAACAGGCTTTGCTTGCACGCCACTACGACCTGCATCTGCTGCTGAGCCCGCAAGGGGTTGGCTGGGTTGCCGATGGCCAGCGCAGCCAGCCCGACCTGGCTGACCGCCAGGCTTTCTTCGATGACAGCCTGCAATGGCTGCAACGGCATCAACAAAGGCTGGAAATCATCGACGGCCACTGGCCCCAGCGTAGCGCCTCAGCATTGCGTGCTGTGCAGAACCTGCTGCAGGGCAGCGTGGCGCACTGCCCCACCGAGTGTTAACCCGGCGATACACCTGCCTGGGCCTTGACCCCCGTATTTGCGCACTTCCCCACCGATTGCGGGGGGAGTGTCAAGCGGATGAGACATTGTCGAAAAGCGCGCTGCGGGCAACGTGTATAGCGGGCAAAACGGCAACTGCCGGCAAATCTGTCTCAGCACTGATACAACACCTTCCGGATTCTCCCAGCTCATTCCTGCAACCCATTGAATTCAAAGCGTTATCCAAAAGCGGCACGGCTCCTGCTCTCCTCCTCGCAACGCTGAACCAGGCCAGCGCACAAAGAAGGAATCGCCGTCGTGAGCACACTGGATAAAGGCATCACCCGCCTCCTGTTGGTTAGTTACGTGTTAGGGGCAAGCGTGGCGCTGCCGGTTCAGGCAGCCGACGGGATCATCGTGATCACCCGCGATGTGCAACCTCGCATGGCGATCCGTGCGCCACTGGCGCCCGACCCCAACCCCACCACCGCCAATGCCAACCCGTCCGCGTACGTGCTCAAACAGAGCACAGAACTCAGTGACGGCGACTTCGCCAACATCACCAGCGGCACGGGCATCTCTTCGTTGATTACCCAGCAGACCGACAACCTGGGCGGCAACATCAGCAACCAGAACCAGCTACCGAACCTGGCAGCTGGCCGTGGCACAGGCTCCGGCAACGGCATTTCAAACATGGTCAACTCGAGCGTCCAGCGTGGCCTTGCCCCCTTGCAGATCCTGACCGGAGGCAAATGAGATGAGGCAGACGTTGTCTATCCTGGCCACGTTGTTCAGTGTTTCGGCCCTCGCCCAATCTCCCGTTCCCGTACTGAACACTGCCACCATCGACAGCTCTGGCGCGCAATACCAAGGCAACTTCAGCGTGAACCAGGCCGCCGGCGACCGGCAGCAGCAGGCCAATGCCCGGGCTTTTGCGATTGGCCACGGGGCTGATGCAACCACGCAGATTCGCCAGCGCCAGCAGTCTGTGGTCGACCCCAATATAGGAGCCACCGCCAGCATTCAGGGCGGCGCCTTCAGCCATGGCAGCGGCGCTCTGGGGGTCAACCAGAGCGCGGGCGCCAGCACCCAGCAGGCCAATGCCCTGCGCATCAGCATCAGTACACAACCGCAAAGCATCGATGACAGCGTCCTGTTGCAGCAGAACGTGGCGCTGATCAACAGCTCCGATCCAACTGATACCTCACCCGGCTATCGCCAGGTCACCACCGGTGACCAGGCATTCACCGGTAGTCGCGGGGTCATCCAGCTGAATCAGAGCGCCGGGGTGGGCAACCAGACGGCAAACACCCTGAGCGTACGGGTCGCGAACTGACCCAAACAGGTGAGAACAACACTTAACCTAAAAGACGGAGAAACACCATGAAACCCTCGATGGCAATCAAGCCTCTGGTTTTCGCAATTGCTGCGGTCATGGCTGTTGCTGCACAAGCGGATCAGAATGATAGACGCGGTGGCCACGGCCACAATAACAACAACAATCACCAGCAAATGGACAGGGCGGTTTATACCAACGCCAGTGCCACAGCGACTGATTCCCAACGGAGCACGGGTAACTCCATCCGCAACGAAGGCACCATCAACGAAGCCGAAATGAGCAGCTCCGGCGCGGGTGCCAGTGGCAACGTCGGCGTCAACGTGGCGGCCGGTAACGGCAACCAGCAGGACAACGCCGCGGCCATTGCCAACACCTCGTCCGATAACGCCGACATCGACAACAGCTTCGTCTTCGGCACCGCCACCGCCTCCGCCGATGTAATTCAGCGCAGCAACAACAACACCGTCAACAACTGGTCGACCCAAAGCTCGGCCGTCATGAGCGGCTCAGCTGATGGCAGCAGCGGCAACATTGGTATCAACGTGGCTGGTGGCGACCTGAACCAGCAGAAAAATACCATGGCAATCGCCAACAATGCCGCAGGTATCGGTAACTCGAGCGCCACCGCTTCGGCCGATCAGAGCGGCCCTGGCCTGGTAGTCAACAACCGCGCCGACCGTACCTATACCGTCGACACATTGACCTTCACCACCAGCAAGAGCGGGTCGTCCTCGCGTAGCGGCTCGTTCGATGCGAGCGTCGACAAGAGCTCCAGCTCGAGCTTCAGCGTTGCTGGCTCCAACAGCAGCAGCGCCAGCGGTTCGAAGAGCAGCAGCTCTAGCGGCTCGAGCAGCATGAGCGCCAGCGGCTCCAGCAGCAGCAGCGCCAGTGGCACCAACAGCATGGCTGCCAACGGCTCCAACAGCTGGGACGCCAGTGGTTCGGCCAGCCGGGACCACAGCGCTTCGTCCAGCGCTTCGCTCAATGCATCGCTCGATGCAAGCGCCAACGGCAGCGCCTCCTCGTCTGAAACCTTTGGTCGCTTCGAGCGCTCTCGCAGCGCCGAGTTCGACGCCTCGCTCAATGCCTCGCTCGATGCATCTGTCGACACCTCGCACGAGTCGGCCAGCAACTCGGCGTTCGACAAGTCCTACAACTCGTCCTTCGACAAGGCGTATGACTCCTCGTATGACCGTACCCGTGACTCGTCCTATGACAAGTCTCGCGATACCGCCTACGAGAAGGCACATGACTCGGCATGGGAAAAAGCAAACGCTTCGGCCTACGAGAAAGCTGGCGAAAAAGCGTCGGAATCTTCGGACAGCATCTCGAAGAGCTTCAGCGAGTCTAGCGAGTTTGCACTGAGCAACACCGTGTCGTTCCAAGTGCTGACCCCGACCGGCTGGGCCAACCCTGTGACCAACACCGCTACCCTGAGTGGTTCGGTCAATGGTGGCAGCGGCAACCTGGGCGTCAACGTGGCAGCAGGTGTGGGCAACCAGCAAAGCAACTCGCTGGCCATCTCCAACACCTCGATGTAACTACTGCGGCCTGGAGGCCCCCTTCGGGGGGCCTCCTCTTTCTAACAAGAAAAACAGGGGGCATCGAACATGCGCATGATCGCCTTGGCAATGTTGCTGAGCATGGCCGGTGTAAGCGAAGCAGCCCAGATGCCATTGTCCGTGCTACCGGGTGGCGCGGTGATCTACAAACCCATCCAGAGCATCCGTGAGCGCAAGTTCGCTGACCTGGTACAGCAGAAAACCGACTTCAGTTGCGGTGCAGCCTCACTGGCGACGATCCTGCGCCAGGCCTACTGGCTGGACGTCGACGAACAACACGTCATAGAAGGCATGCTGGCACACGCTGACCAGGACCTGGTCCGCACCCAAGGTTTCTCGATGCTCGACATGAAGCGCTACGTAGAAAGCCTGGGCATGCGTGCTCGCGGCTATCGGGTAGCCCCGGACACCTTGCACAGTATCCGCATTCCGGTGGTCGTGCTGATGGACATCCGCGGCTACAAGCACTTCGTAGTGATGCAGAAAGTCGACAAGGGCTGGGTCTACATCGGCGACCCGGTACTGGGGCACAAGCGGTTCAAGATCGATGACTTCATCAAAGGCTGGAACGGCATCATCTTCGCCGTCATCGGCCAAGGGTACGACAAGAGCAACATCTTGCTCGATCCGCCGCTGCCGCTGAGCGCCAAGAACCGTGTCAGCAACTTCACCCCGGTGCAAGACGCCGAGCTGATGGACTTCGGCTTCATTCAAAGCGACTTCTTCTAACGACAATGGGCAAGACGCTCCGGGAGCAACCCATGAAGACCTCAATCTGGCTGGCCGCCACTTGCATGGCCGCCAGCCTTGCGACACAGGCAGAAACGTTCAAACCGATCGAGTTGAAGGACCAGGAACTGGCCAACCTGCGCGGGCGCTACGTAATGCCGGGGCGCATCGTCAGCTTTGGCATCGTCATGACCAGCACCTGGCAGAACGCCAACGGTGAAGTGATCGGTGCAACTTCGGCGATGCAGATCCAGCAGTCGACCATCAAACCGCAGTTCTATGTATCGATGATCAATGAAAAAGGCACAGGCAGACCCCAGTCGGGCAGCACCGGTACCGGTACCGTCACCGGCGGTGCCGGCCTGAACACCACCGAAGGCGTGACCCAGGTCGTGCGTGCTGCCGGCGATTACAACACCGCCCATAACAATGTCGATATCAACGTCACCAAGGCCAACCAGGCGCCGACGACACAGCCCCAAGGGCAGGTCCTGGCTGCCGGCTCTACGCTGGTCGGCGCCAATGGCGCAGGGTCGCTGAGCGTTACCTCCAGTGGCCGCGGCGTGCAGCTGAGCATCATCGCCGGCAACAACCAGGGCAACACCCTGCAGCGCCTGGGGCAAGGCGGCCTCATGCAGAACACTACCCTGCTCGGAAGCAGCAACCGGGTCAGCAACCTGACGTCGCTCAATGTGGTGCTGCGTGACGCGCCCACAGCCGGATCGATGGCCCCCAACCTTGATCAGCTCAAAGGCCTTCGTAATCTCGGATACTGATCTACGCTCAGTCTCATCGTATGTAGTCAGAAGGGACGGCTAACCCATGCACCGTTTGTTGACGTTCAGAGCTATCGTTTGTTTGACAACCTTGGCCCCGGCCACTCTGCTACAGGCGGCAACCGACCCACAGGTCGAAACCCTCAAACAGGAACTGATGGCGCTCAAAGAGCGCTACGAAGCCCAACAGAACGCACTGATGGTACTCGAGCAACGCCTGCGCCAGGTGGAGGAAGCGCCGCGAGCGCCAGCGCCCAAGCGCCTGACAAAGTCCCCTGCAGAGGGCGTCAAGGGCGGGCAAACCGTGGCATCGGGCGCACCGGGGACCACCGGCAGTTCCTATGGCCAATCGCTGCAGGACGATTCGGAACCTGCGCAAAGTGTCTCCAACCTGTATGACGAAGCCAGCGGGTTCTTTGGCGGCGGCAAGTTCAGTATCGAAACCGGCCTGACCTACACCCACTACGACACGCGCGCCTTGACCCTCAACGGCTTTCTCGCCCTCGATTCGATCTTCCTCGGCAACATCAACATCGACCGCATCAAAGCAGACAACTGGACGCTGGACCTGACGGCACGCTACAACGTCGATCAGCGTTGGCAGTTCGACATCAACGTTCCCATCGTCTACCGCGAATCCACCTACTCTTCCGGCGGCGCAGGTGGCGCTGCCGGTGTCAGCTCCGATGGTACCGTTACCCGCGACCCGGCCCTGGGCGACATCAACGTCGGCGTGGCCTACAAGTTCCTGGATGAGTCGGAGAACTGGCCCGACGCAGTGGCCACCTTGCGCATCAAGGCGCCCACAGGCGACGACCCCTACGGCATCAAACTCATCCCGGTTGCCGGTAATGACAACCTGGCTGTCCCGGAGGACCTGCCAACCGGCAACGGCGTCTGGGCAATCACGCCCGGCATCTCGCTGGTCAAGACCTTCGACCCAGCCGTGTTGTTCGCCAGCCTGTCCTACACCTACAACATGGAGGACTCGTTCAGCGACATCAGCCCCACGGTCAACACCAAGGTGCCTGGTGACGTGAAACTCGGGGATTCCTGGCAGATCGGCGGGGGCATCGCGTTCGCCTTGAACGAGAAGATGAGCATGTCGTTCTCGGTCACCGATCAGTTTTCCAGAAAAAGCAAGATCAAACCTGACGGCGGTGACTGGCAGTCGATCACCAACAGCGACTACAACGCGGCGAACTTCAACATCGGCATGACGTTCGCAGCCTCCAACAACCTGACCATCGTCCCGAACCTCGCCATCGGCCTGACCGATGACGCCCCGGACTTTTCCTTCAGCCTGAAATTCCCTTACTACTTCTGACGCCACTACTCACCGGGCTCCCTGCGGGCCCGGCTTTTGGTTACAAACCTCGTAATACGCCGCCTTGATGCCCCCGCCCTGCTATGATTGCTCACACATTTGTGACGCTTTAACGGCAATCAAGGAAAGTTTTCGTGAAAAACCTGCACGGCCATCCGCATACCCGGCTCGTAGCCCTCGCGACCCTGGTACTGGTGATCCCCCTGGCTGTGCGTACCCTGTTGGGGTGGTCCAACCCGCTGGGCTATCTTTCGGATCTTGCCTTGGGCAGCCTGCTGGTGCTGCTGTTGCACCGTAGGCCCGGGTGGCTGGCAGCACCGGTGCTGCTGGCGTGGGCTGCATCATGGATCGCTTCGGCGGAGCTGGTCAGCGCAGTGGGCCGGCTGCCAACAAGTGCCGACCTGAGCTACCTGTTCGATGCACAGTTCATGGAAAACTCCACCGCCGGTGGCCTTGCCCATGCCTGGCTACCCTGGGCCATGGGCGCCGGCCTGCTGGTTTGGGCGCGCACTGCCTGGCGCAACCGTGCAACGCCTGGCGCACCGCTGGGGCTCAAGGCGCTGGCCATCCCGTTGGCGCTGTTTGGTGTGCACTGGGGCGCTCAGCATCTGCTACCGTCCGACGCCGAGCAGTGGCGCCAGTACAACCTTCCCCACCAGCTCATGTCCGGTGGCGTCGGTACGCTGCAGCGCGAGGCACTGAGCTGGGCCGGGCAAGCGCAACCAATTACCCCCCTGCCCAGTGCCGGCCTGACCCAGTCCGACCTGCACGGCCAGAAGCTGCCAAGCGGCCGTGCCCGCAACCTGCTGGTGATCACCCTCGAAGGCATTCCGGGGGCCTACCTGCAGCCCAACCGTCAGGCTCTGCACAGCCGTTTCAACGAAAACCTGATGCCCAACCTCAGCCGCTGGGCCGAGCGAGGGATGAACACGCCAGACTACGTATTGCACACCCACCAGACCATTCGTGGCCTGTATGCGATGCTTTGCGGCGATTACGACAAGCTCGCCAACGGTACCCCGAAGGGGATGGAACTGCTCACCCAGCACCAGCGTAATCAGGCTTGCCTGCCAGCCCAACTGCGCCAGGCCGGCTTCACCACGCATTACCTGCAAGGCGCTGGCCTGCGCTTCATGGCCAAAGACCGCATCATGCCGCACATCGGTTTCGACTCGGTGCACGGCCAGGAATGGTTCAGCAACGAGAACTACCTGCAATTCCCCTGGGGCAAGGACGACCGCGCGTTCTTCGAGGGCGCGCTGGACTACGTTGGCCAGCTCAGGCAACAAGACCGTCCCTGGATGCTCACCCTGCTGACCGTGGGTACCCACCAACCCTATTCGGCACCCGCTGAGTACCTGAAGCGCCATGACACAGCCAAGCAGGCCGCGGTGGCTTATCTGGATGACGCAGTCGGTGCCTTCCTCGACAACCTCGAACGCCAAGGCGTGCTCGAAGACACCCTGGTGGTAGTCACCTCGGACGAGTCCCACGGTATCGACGGGGTGCGGCTTGCCTCCGCTTGGGGCTTCAACCTGACATTGGCTCCGGAGCAGGCGCAGCTGCCTCACATCAAACAGGGCACCTATGGGCATATCGACCTGGCGACGTCCTTGCTCGATTATTTCGCCTTGCCAATTCCCGCCGCCCTGGGCGGCCGCTCGCTTTATCGCGATTACGATACCGGCCGCGAGATGATTTCCTACACCAACGCGATGTTGCGCTACCACGATGGCCAGGGCGTGTTCACCGAATGCGACTTCCAGCAGCGCTGCCGCCGCTACGCCAGCGAGGGCTTCATCGCCGAAAAGGCCAAATACCTTGGCGCTGGCGACAGCCGACTCGGCGCTCAACTCGGCGCCCTCGTCGGCGTGCTCGATCAGTCCTTGCTGCAAACGCCGCTCAACCTGCGCTATCAGTTCGGTGGGCCCTCGCCCATCCAGCTGCAGGCGCGAATTCATGATGACTGGGCCGATAACCTGATTGGCGCCCAGTACCTGGAGATGCCGGGGGGGTCACGCACGCGGGTGAAGGTGAAGGTACGTGCACTCGACCCACGGCATGCAGCCTACATTCGGCTCAAGGCCAAGGAACGGGAACAAGATGTGCCACTGGGCCTGCCCGAGGAAATTCGCGTGACTGCCGCTGAACCGCTGGAGATGGAGTTCGGCTTCGACAACCCCACGCAGCGCAAGGCGTTCTCGTTTCACCTGTTGGGGTACGGCGCAGGGGAAGTCGAAGTCAGCGATTTCAGCGTGATCACCGCGCTGCCAGGGGAAGATGAAACGGTCGAAGAAGGTCCGGACGCGCATATCGCTCAGTCGAGCTGATTGGCTCTGGGGTCAGGCGCCGCTGGGACAGGTTCAGCGAATCTGATGCTTGTGCAACAGGCGGTAGAACGTAGGCCGCGATATCCCGAGCACCTTCGCGGCAAAGCTCAAGTTGTTGCTGTGCCTGTTGAGCACATCACACAACGCCTGACGTTCTGCCCGATGCTTGTAGTCTTCCAGGGTACCCAGCGGCAGGTCTTCCTGTTCCACCACATGCAGGCCCAGGTCTTGGGGCTCGATCTGGCGCCCTTCTGCCAGCACCAGCCCACGACGCACCCGGTTGGCCAGCTCCCGTACATTGCCCGGCCAATGATGGCGGCCCATCGCAGCCAACGCGTGATCACTGAATGTGCGGGGCCTGCGGCCTGTTTCCAGGCTGTAGAAATGAGAAAAATGGTTAGCCAGCATCGAAAGGTCACCATGCCGGTCTCGCAAAGGCGCGGTCACCACCTGCAGGACATTGAGCCGGTAGTACAGGTCCTCGCGAAAGCGGCCTTGTTCGATGGCACGCTCCAGGTCCACGTGCGTGGCCGCGAGCACCCGCACATCGACCGGGATCGGCTGGCTTCCACCTACCCGTTCGATATGCTTTTCCTGCAGAAATCGCAGTAGATTGGCTTGTAACTCCAACGGCAAGTCACCAATTTCGTCGAGAAACAAGGTGCCACCATGGGCCGCTTCGATACGCCCGACCTTACGCTGATGGGCGCCTGTAAAAGCGCCTTTCTCATGCCCGAACAGCTCCGACTGGATCAGGTGCTCGGGTATAGCACCGCAATTGATGGCGATGAACGGCATGTCGCAGCGCTGCGACTGGCGATGCAGGGTGCGCGCGACCAGTTCCTTGCCGGTACCGCTTTCCCCGCGAATCAGCACGGGTGATTCGGTGGGTGCCAGCTTGCCCAGCAGTTTGCGCAATTCAAGAATCGGCCGGCTGTCGCCGAGCAACTCGTCCTTGAGGCCATCGATCGGCACCGCCCCCTTGCCGCGCAAGCGCGCCATGCCGAACGCGCGTCCCAAGGTCACCAGCACCCGTGAGACATCGAACGGCAAGGTATGGAAGTCGAAGAACCACTCGCAAACGAAGTCACCCACGTTCTGCATTCGCAGCTGGTCGGCGTCGAGTACCGCGATCCACTCGGTGTTGCTGCGCTTGATCATGTCCTTGACCGCATCGGGGTGTCGCAAATGCGAATCCTGCAAGCGCAACACGCCGATATCGCAACGGTGCTCCAGCGCCAGGTCAAGGCTACAACTGTGCACATCCCAGCCGGCGCTCTCAAGGCCTGGCAGCAAGCGGTGGCAAGCGTCGCAGGGGTCGACGATAAGCAAGCGACGAAGGGATGCGGTTTCGTGCATGACCGTTCCTTGGCGCCAGATTATGGTTTTTTACGAGAAAACAGTAAGTTGCGGCGCCCATTTAACAGTAGCAACGAACTTGACGCTGCCCACTACCGTCTGTCCGCCCATTTCCGACGGTTTTTGCGCGCTCGGGAATTTTTCATAATAAATGGCGTCACAGCCGGCGCAGGAAACAAAAAACGTGTGGGCCGTAAAAAATTTACAGCCACTGTGTGACTTCACCCCTAACTTGGAGCATCAGTACAAGTAACCCCGCGCTGCAAATCGCCACTACCTGAGCGATGGTGCAGTTAAGCGGACTTGAATTTCGATGTTTGGGACCATAGAGAGACCGAACCATGAATGCCCCGCTCCGTGTCAACGAAGCACTGCTGATCGCCGACCACGCCTTCGAACCCTTCCAGTGCGTCGCCTGGGATGCACCCAATGGTACTGGTGAGCTGAGCCTGGCAGTGATCGACCGGACCAGCACCCGTATCGGCAGCAAGCAAGTGTCTTCGCGAACCTATTCCGACCCGGCCCAGTGGGCCAGCCTCATCGAGGAAGTGCGCGCCGAACTGTGCCAGAAAGGTTATGCTCTGCAACCCTGGTCGATGCCGAAGTAATATCAGCGTTCGCCTGCAAGTGCGTGCTTGGCACGCACTTGGGCAACTTTTCCAGTGCCAGTCAGGCAACTTTTATAACTGCGACAAAGTGTCACTCCGCCCTCGCGCAGTTCATCACTGTTTGAGCCTGAAGTGCTCGATATGCTGATAGTCCGCTTGTAATTGCGTGGCTATCTGCCGTGCACGCCCCAGACGAACCGGCGCCATTTCCATGTCGACCAACAGCGTGGCGCAGGGCATCGGCTGTAGATCATTCGAGCGCTGCAGACGTCCATCGGTGAACACCAGGCAGCGCTGCTGCTCTTGCGGATGGGCTTTTTGCCGTGCGTGCAACCAGCGTCTGCCTTGCTCCAGGGCTGCAACCAACGGTGTACCGCCGCCAGCACCCAACGCGTTTAACCAAGGTTGCAGCGACGCTGAGGCTTTCAGGCCGTGGCGCTGCCACTGCGGTGCACCGCCACTGGCTGTGAGCAAGGCTAGCCGGGCGCGCTGGCGATAAGCCTGATCGAACAACTCTGCCAGCAGCCCTTTACTCTGGGCCAGTGCCTGATGCCGGCGGGTCGAGGCCGACGCATCGACGATCACCAGCCACAGCTCGGCAGCACGGCCCTGGCGCTGTTGCCAGCAAAGGTCCTCGGGCAGGCGTGGGCGCCCCTTGAGCAACGTCGAAAGCCAGGCAACCCGGCCTTTTCCCCCACCCCGCACGCGACCACGGCTGGCACCACTGAGTTTTCCGACCCGGGGTAAGGCATCCGTCACGTTGGTGCCTGACGGGCGGATGCTCAGGGCTTTTTTGCCCAGTTCGGTACCTCGCGCCGGGCGCCGCTGGCCACGGGCTGCGCAGGCAGCGCGCCCCAGTCACCCTGCCCGCTCTGGCTATCTCCATCGCGCCCACCTGCCTGTGGGGGCGCGGAGGGAGGAGCAACCTCAGGCGGTACTTTGCGTCGATGGCGCAGCGCAAATTCTGCTACTGCTTGGATATCGATCTCTTCGATCGCCCCCGCGCCGCGCCAGGCACAGTGGGCGCGGGCGGCACGTAGCCACACCAGGTCGGCTCGCATGCCATCGACCCCCGCGGCGAAGCAACGCTCGGTAATCCAACCCAAGGCGCGGTCGTCCAGCGCGATCGCAGCAAGGCCTTGGCGCGCCACCTGGCAGCGCGCCCGCAATTGCGCCTGGGCAGCGGCCCACTGTTCACAGAACGCCAGCGGGTCGCTGTCGAATGCCAAGCGGCGACGAATGATCTGCTGGCGCGCTTGCGGCTCTGGCAGTCCGTCCAGCACCACGTTCAGGCCAAAACGGTCAAGCAACTGCGGACGCAACTCGCCTTCTTCGGGATTCATGGTGCCGATCAGAACGAAACGGGCACTGTGGCGGTGGGAAATACCGTCACGTTCTATACGGTTGGTGCCGCTGGCAGCCACATCGAGCAGAAGATCGACCAAGGTGTCGGGTAGCAGGTTGACCTCATCGACGTACAGCACGCCGCCATCAGCCTGGGCCAGCACCCCGGGCGAAAATTGCGCCTTGCCCTGCCCCAGTGCTGCATCGAGGTCGAGCGTGCCGACCAGCCGTTCTTCGCTGGCGCCCAGTGGCAGGGTGACAAACGGCCCCTCACCGAGCAGGTCGGCCAAGCCGCGGGCCAGGGTACTTTTGGCCATGCCACGCGGGCCCTCGATCAGCACACCACCGATCTTCGGGTCGATTGCGGTCAGGCACAGCGCCAGCTTCAGGTCGTCTGCACCGACCACCGCCGCCAAGGGAAATTGTACGGGCTCATTCATTTCAAGCTTGTTCCTCGCCGTCGAGCAACTGCTCCTCGAGGGCTTCGCGGTAGTCACCAGGTGCTTCCCAGAGCCCGCGCTGCTGGGCCTCCAGCAAACGCTCGGTGAGGTCTCGCAAAGCCTCGGGGTTATGCTCACGCATGAAGTCGCGGGTCGCCGGGTCGAGCACATAGGCATCGGCCAGCGACTGATAATGATGGTCATCGATCAGGTGCGTGGTGGCATCGAAGGCGAACAGGTTGTCGACCGTCGCCGCCAGCTCGAAGGCGCCCTTGTAGCCATGGCGCTTGGCCCCGTCGATCCATTTGGGGTTGAGGGCACGGGCGCGAATGACCCTGTTCAGTTCCTCTTTGAGGGTACGGATGCGCGGCCGGTCGAGCTGGCTGTGGTCGCCGTGGTAACTGGCGACCCCCGCAGCGGACAAGGTTTCCGACGCCGCCAGCATGCCACCTTGGAACTGGTAATAGTCGTTGGAATCGAGCAGGTCATGCTCATGGTTGTCCTGGTTCTGCAGCACCGCCTGAACCTGGCCCAGCCGCCTGGCGAACTGGGCACGCGCCGGGGTTCCTTCGTCACTGCCACCGTACGCGTAGCCGCCATGGTTGAGGTACACCTCGGCCAGATCCTCCCGGCTATGCCAGAGGCGGCCATCGATTGCATTCTGCACCCCGGCCCCGTAGGCGCCGGGCTTGGCGCCGAATACCCGCCAACCGGCCTGGCGTGCAGCCTGTTCGGCCTCAACGCCCTCGGCCTGCAATGCCGCGCGCTCGGCACGCACCCGCGCCGCCAGGGGGTTGAGGTCTTGCGGTTCGTCCAGTGCGGCTACCGCCTGCACCGCCGCATCGAACAGGCGGATCAGGTTGCCGAAGGCGTCGCGGAAGAACCCCGAGACGCGCAAGGTCACGTCCACCCGAGGGCGATCGAGCAGGCTCAACGGCAGGATCTCGAAATCATCGACACGCTGGCTACCGCTGGCCCACACCGGGCGCACGCCCATCAGCGCCATGGCCTGGGCAATGTCGTCACCGCCGGTGCGCATGGTCGCCGTGCCCCATACCGAAAGGCCAAGCTGGCGCAGGTGGTCGCCGTGGTCCTGCAAATGCCGTTCGAGGATCAGATTCGCTGAGGCGAAACCCAGGCGCCAGGCAGTGGTGGTGGGCAGGTTGCGTATGTCCACGGTGTAGAAGTTACGCCCCGTGGGCAGCACATCCAGGCGGCCGCGGCTAGGGGCTCCGCTGGGGCCAGCGGGCACGAAGCGCCCCGCCAAGGCGGCGAGCAGGCCATTGATCTCGGCCGCCCCGCAGGCGTCCAGGTCTGGAGCTACCTGCTCCTGTAATGCCTGTACCACCTGATGGACCGGCTGCCACTGCGCCTCGTCGGGCAATTGCAGCGTACCGCCCAAAGCGTGCTCGATCACCTGCAGTGCCAGCAGTTCAAGGCGTTCCCGGGTGTCGCCACAGGTACGCCACAGCGCGTCGCTCACCCCCTGCAATAGCGCCGGACGCGGCCCCGCCCAGTTTTGCCCAAGGTCACAGTCCAACGGGTCGAAGCCCAGCGCCAAAGCCTTGGCGAGTGTACGCAGCAAACTGGCGTTACCACCCCGACCATCACCGCGCTCGACGCGCAGCAAAGCCAGCAGGGTGTCGATCCGCAGCCGTGCTTGCGGCGACTGGCCGAACACGTGCAAGCCATCACGGATCTGTGACTCCTTGAGGTCGCACAGGTAGGTATCCAGGCGTGGCAGCCACACGGCAGCGTCGTCCAGCTGCCCTTCCAGTTGCAGCTCGCGGTCGATGTGGTTGGCCTTGACCAGCTCAAGAATATCGCGCTGCAGTTCACGGGCGCGGCGGGGGTCGAGCATCTGCGCTTCGTAGAACTCGTCTGCCAGCTGTTCAAGATGTCGCAACGGGCCGTAGGTTTCGGCTCGGGTCAACGGTGGCATCAGGTGGTCGATGATCACAGCCTGCGTGCGACGCTTGGCCTGAGCGCCCTCGCCTGGGTCGTTGACGATAAACGGGTAGATGTTCGGCAGCGGGCCAAGCAGTGCATCCGGCCAGCACTGATCGGACAGGCCGACACCTTTGCCGGGCAGCCACTCCAGATTGCCATGTTTGCCCACATGGATGACCGCATCGGCGGCGAAGGCGTGGCGCAGCCAGAAATGGAATGCCATGTAGCCATGCGGCGGAACCAGATCCGGGTCGTGGTATACGGCACTGGGGTCGACCTGGTAACCGCGGGCCGGCTGGATGCCGACGAACGTCAGGCCATAGCGCAGCCCGGCCACCATCAGGCGACCGCTGCGGTACATCGGGTCTTGCTCCGGCGCCCCCCAGCGTTCCAGCACGGCCTGGCGGTTGGCTTCGGGCAGGCGCTCGAAAGCAGCCTGATAATCCGCCAGGCTCAGGCTCTGGGTGCAGGGGCGCTGGTCGAGGTGATCGAGGTCATTGGTGACGCCGCCGAGCAGCTGGTGAATCAGTTGGGTGCCGCTGTCTGGCAGTTCGCCCAGCGGGTAGCCTTCAGCCTGCAGCGCCTTGAGAATGTTGAGCGCCGCTGCGGGGGTATCGAGGCCAACGCCATTTCCGATGCGCCCGTCTCGGGTCGGGTAGTTGGCCAGCACCAGCGCAACGCGCTTTTGCCCATTGGGCAGGCGCGCCAGCTCCACCCAGCGCCTGGCCAGCTCGGCGACAAAATCCATCCGCTCTGGATGGGCGCGGTAGCACACCACATCAGACTGGCTGCGCTCACTGCGCCAGGCCATGTCCTTGAAGCTCACCGGCCGCGTGATGATGCGCCCGTCCAGCTCGGGCAAGGCAATGTGCATGGCCAGGTCGCGAGCGCCCAGGCCCTGCTCGCTGGCTTCCCAACCGGGTTGGTTGTCCTGCGCGCAAATCGCCTGCAGCACCGCAATGTCACGGCGAAACGGCCGCAGGTTGGGACGCTCCGGGCTGGACATGGCAAAGCCCGTGGTATTGATCAGGACCTCGGCCCCCACTTCGTCCAGCCAGTTTTCGACCTGCTCCAGGCAGGCGCTTTCCTTGAGGCTGGCAACGGCGATCGGCAACGGATTGAGGCCCGCCGCCTGCAGGCGCTGGCAAAACACGTCGATGAAGGCGGTATTGGCGGCCTGCAGGTGCGAGCGGTAGAACAGCAGTGGTGCTACCGGGTGCTCCGGGTGCCACTGGCCGAACCAGTCCTTGAGGGTCGCAGTGGGGGTGCCGGGGTGATACACCGACGTGCGTGGCAACGGTTGCGGTGCATCCCAGCTGTAATCGCGGCCCAGCCACTGGCTGGCCAGGTACTTGAACAGGTTGATGGCATTGGCCTTGCCCCCTTGGCGCAGGTAATGCCAAAGGTGCTCGGCTGGCTCCCCGGTGATGCTGCCAAGCCCGGTCAGCTCCGGGTCGGGGCGGTCGTCACCGGGCACCAGGATCAACTGCACCCCGCGCGAAGCCAGTTCGACCAGCTGTTGCACACCATAGCGCCAGTAGCCCACCCCACCGTGCAGCGACACCAGGATCACCTTGGCGTGGCGCAGCACCTGGTCGACATAAAGGTCGACGGAGGCATGGTTCTGCACCTGCATGGGGTTGGCCAGGCGCAGGCTGGGGTAGTCGTCCGGCAGTTGCTCGGCGGTTTCAGCGAGCAATGCCAAGTGCGAGTCGCCGCTGCAGAGAATCACCAGCTCGGCGGGTGTCTGGCCGAGGTCGGCGATGCTGTCGTCCGGCACGAAACCGCCGGGCTGGGTCCGCAGCAAGTGCATGGGTCAGGCGCCCAGTGCCTGGCGCAGACGTGCTTCCAGCTGTGCGGCGTCAAGGTCTTGGCCGATCAGCACCAGGCGGGTGACGCGCGGCTCATCGGCACGCCAGGCGCGGTCGAAGTGCTTGTCGAAACGGGTACCTACGCCCTGCACCAGCAGGCGCATGGGCTTGCCAGGAATGGCTGCGAAGCCTTTGGCACGGAGGATGCCGAATTCCACCACCAGTTGGGTCAGGGCGTCGAGCAGCAGCGCTTCGTCGGCCTCCGGCAAGTCGATGGAGATGGAGTCGAAGGCATCATGGTCGTGATCGTCGTGGTCTTCGCCGTCGTGATGCGAATCATGGTGGGTGCGGCGGCCATCGATGTGCGCTTCGGACTCTGCGCCGACGCCCAGCAGCACGTTCAGCGGCAGGCGGCCGCTGCTGGCCTCGACTACCTTGACCGCGGGCGGCAATTCTTCGGCCACTTCAGCGCGGACTTTCGCCAGGCCTTCGGCGTCGATCAGGTCGGCTTTGTTCAGTACCACCAGATCGGCACTGGCCAGTTGATCGGCGAACAGTTCGTGCAGCGGCGACTCGTGGTCCAGGTTGGGGTCGAGTTTGCGTTGGGCGTCGACCTGGTCTGGGTAGGCGGCGAAGGTACCGGCGGCGACAGCCGGGCTGTCGACCACGGTAATCACCGCGTCGACGGTGCAGGCGTTGCGGATTTCCGGCCACTGGAAGGCTTGCACAAGGGGCTTTGGCAGTGCCAGACCGCTGGTTTCGATGAGGATATGGTCGAGGTCGCCACGGCGCGCCACCAGTTCACGCATGACCGGGAAGAATTCTTCCTGAACGGTGCAGCAGAGGCAGCCGTTGGCCAGTTCGTAGACGCGGCCGCTGGCTTCTTCTTCGGTGCAGCCGATGCTGCATTGTTTGAGGATTTCGCCGTCGATGCCGAGTTCGCCGAACTCGTTGACGATGACTGCGATGCGGCGGCCTTGGGCGTTGTCGAGCATGTGCCGGAGCAAGGTGGTCTTGCCCGAGCCGAGGAAGCCGGTGACGATGGTGACGGGGAGCTTGGCCAGTGTTTTCATGTCGCGTTGCCCTTGGCAGGATGGCGCGGGCATGCGGGACGAAAGCCGCGGTCGGACCGGCCGGGCTCGTTCGCCACCGGATCACCCCGCCCGGTTGATAGTCGAAAACGTTGCGAGGCAGGTCTCCTGGCTTGCACCGTTGCGGCCCTTTCGATCAAGGGGCTGGCGGGATGACGCCTTCCCGCGCTCAGGCGCAGTGGCTGTGTCGATCCGTTACCGGTGCTTACAGTTGCGGGGGCAGCCGCGGCTTGTACCGCGTTCCCGTCTTAGCTTCGGCCTGGCCGAAGAACCTCGAAGCGGCAAGGCTACGCGGGGGGTGGCAGGTGGTCAACTGTTGACGCGCCCGTCCCCACCCCTACGCAATGAACCAAGCCCAACCCCAACCCCTGCTCTTGCTCTTGCTCTTGCTCTTGCTCTTGCTCTTGCTCTTGCTCTTGCTCTTCTAGCGCGCAAGTGCAGGCACCGCAGATTGCGACTTCAGGAGGCCGAGCGCAGGCCTTGCGGAGGGAGGTGACGGGCATGGATGCCCGTCAAGCGCTTCGGCCCATGGATGGGCCGTGAGCGCGGTCCTCCCGGGAGCAAGGCCGGAGCGAGGGAACCCCGAAGCGCAGCGTAGGGGCCGGATGATAGGAGCCAGCCTTTTTTGGTTACTTTTTGGGGCGTTTGCCAAAAAGTGACCCGCCGTAAGGGCGGAAAGGTGAGTGAGCGTCGCCATAGCAAATGGATATGCCCAGATGAATCAAAACCCCAGCATGAGCTTGTGGCTTGTGGCTTGTGGCTTGTGGCTTGTGGCTTGCGGCTTGCGGCTTGCGGCTTGCGGCTTGCGGCTTGCGGCTTGCGGCTTGCGGCTTGCGGCTTTCAGCTAGCGTGATTATCCATTTGCCGGGGCGGCGCTGAATCACCTTTCCGCCCTTACGGCGGGTCCCTTTTTGTCTTGGCAAAAAGGAACCAAAAACCGCCCGCTCCCATCATCCGGCCCCTTCGCTTCGCTTCGGGGTTCCCTCACTCCGGCCTTGCTCCCGGGAGGACCGCGCTCACGGCCCATCCATGGGCCGAAGCGCTTGACGGGCATCCATGCCCGTCACCTCCCTCCGCAAGACCTCCGTTCGGCCTCCTGAAGTCGCAATCTGCAGCGTCTGATCTACCGCGCACTGAAAAGCAAAGGCAAGAGCAAAAGCAAAAGCAAAAGCAAAAGCAAAAGCAAGGCAACGGCAACGGCAACGGCAACGGCAACGGCAACGGCAACGGCAACGGCAACGGCAACGGCAACGGCAACGGCAACGGCAACGGCAACGGCAACGGCAGGGAAATCGTGGCATGCGATAAGGGCTGCGATTGACGCAAACCCTGCCCCGTGCTCTCCTTGCACCTTACGTTCAGGTGCCCCCTTTGGGGGTGAAACGGGAAACCGGTGCGTCGCAGGCCCTCGATCAGGGCCGGACAATCCCGGTGCTGCCCCCGCAACGGTAAGCGAGCGAAGCGTCTAGACCACTGTGCCACGCCATCCGGCATGGGAAGGTGACGCTTTACCAGGAGCCCTGCTCCTCCTCGCAAGCCCGGAGACCGGCCTGGCGTTCATGAACACCCCGCGGTGGGCGGGCGCTGTCGCATTTCTCTGGGCCACCCAAGCCCGGGGCTGCCGCGCTTGCCTGTTGCTCAATAAGCACAATGCCCCACAAAGCAGAGGAACGCGTCATGCCCATCACCAGCGCCAAACACGGTATCGCCACCCCCGTCATCCTCAGCCAGCGCGTGGTCATCGCCACCGCTGCCAGCCTGTTGGGCCTGTGCCTGATCTACTTTGCCGGCTTCTCACACATCGAGGCGGTACACAACGCCGCCCACGACACCCGCCACAGCGCCGCATTCCCTTGCCACTGAGACCGCCCCATGATCAAGCGCATCGCCCGCACCGCAGGCTTCAGCGGCCTGCTCGCAGCCTTGTTGTTGACCCTGCTGCAAAGCTTCTGGGTCGCACCGCTGATTCTTGAGGCAGAAACCTATGAATCGGCAGCCCCCGCCGCCGAACACCACCACGATAGCCAGGCAACCGCCGGGCATGAACACGCCGCGGCGCACGAGCACAGTGCAGAGGCGTGGTCACCGGAGGACGGCTGGCAACGCATCCTCTCCACCACCGGAGGCAACCTGGTCGTAGCCGTCGGCTTTGCCTTGATCCTTGCCGCGCTGTACAGCCTGCGCGAACCCAACCGCGTCACCACCGGCGCATTGTGGGGCTTGGCCGGCTTCGCCGTGTTCTGCCTGGCACCCACCTTGGGCCTGCCGCCAGAGCTACCAGGCACCGCCGCGGCAGACCTCGGCCAGCGCCAGAGCTGGTGGATTGGCACGGCCGCCGCAACCGCATTGGGGCTTGCTTTGCTGGTGTTCGCGCGTCATTGGCTGCTCAAGGCCTGCGGCGCCGTGTTGCTGGTAGTCCCGCACGTGATCGGCGCTCCGCAACCCGACGTTCACCAAAGCCTGGCCCCAGAAGCGCTGGAAACCCAATTCAAGATCGCGTCGTGGGTAACCAACGCTGCCTTCTGGTTGGCGCTGGGCCTGCTCAGCGCCTGGTTGTATCGCCGCTCCAGCCAGGCCTGATGGCAAGCCAATGCACACTGCCGGCGCTCTACGCCGGCTTTGGTTGCCGCCGGGGCTGCCCGGTGGAGGCCCTCGACGAACTGCTATACCAGGCACTGCACAGCCATGGGCTGACGCTGGCGGCGCTGCGAGGCATCGCCAGCATCACAGCGAAAGCGGACGAACCCGGCCTGCGACAACTCGCCGAACGTCACAACCTGCCCCTTTTGGTGTTCGCACCCTCGCAACTGCAGGCATACGAGCCGCAACTGAGCCACCGCTCTGCGGTAGCATTCGCCCACAGCGGTTGCTGGGGCGTGGCGGAGAGCGCAGCCCTGGCCCTGGCCGATCATGAATGTGGCAACGCCGCGCTCGTGATCACGCGGCAAACCCTTAACGGCGCTACCCTCGCCCTCGCCAGCGGCGGATAATTGTTTCACCATTCACCTGCAAGGATTTTCCATGACGGTCTACTTCATCGGCGCCGGCCCAGGCGACCCGGAATTGATCACGGTCAAAGGGCAGCGCCTGATTCGTCAGTGCCCAGTGATCATTTACGCCGGCTCGCTGGTGCCCGCTGTCGTGCTCGAAGGGCACCAGGCCCAGACCGTGATAAACAGCGCCGAACTGCACCTGGAGCAGATCGTTGCGGCCATGCACGCGGCCCATGAACAGGGCCAGGATGTCGCCCGTGTCCACAGCGGCGATCCCAGCTTGTATGGTGCCATCGGCGAACAGATCCGCCACCTGCGCGAACTGGGCATCGACTACCAGATCATTCCGGGTGTAACCGCTACCGCCGCCAGTGCCGCTTTGCTGGGCTGCGAACTGACCCTGCCTGAGGTGGCGCAGACGGTCATCCTGACCCGCTACGGTGACAGCTCGCCCATGCCGGCAGGCGAGCAACTGGCCGACCTGGCACGTCATGGCTGCACCTTGGCGATCCACCTCGGGGTGAAACACCTGGCTCGAATCGTCGATGAGCTTGTTCCTTATTACGGCGCAGACTGCCCGGTGGCCGTGGTGCATCGGGCCACCTGGCCCGATCAGGACTGGGTACGGGGCACCCTCCACGATATCGTCGAGCAGGTAGCCGCGAAGGGTTTTCGTCGCACCGCGCTGATCCTCGTCGGGCATGTGCTGGGTGATGCGCCGTTCGCCGAATCAGCCCTGTACCGTGCCGGGCATGCGCACCTCTATCGCCAGGGCAGTTGAACATTGCCAAGCCGATCCCCGCCATAGCAGACTCCAGGCTCCATCCCGCGGACCGGAGTCGCCCCCATGCTGGAACTACGTCCCAATTGCGAATGCTGCAATGCCGATCTGCCGGGCGACAGCCCTGACGCGCTGATCTGCTCGTTCGAATGCACATTCTGCAAGCGCTGTGCACAAACCCACTTCCAGGGCCGCTGCCCCAACTGCTCAGGCCAATTGGTCGCACGCCCCACCCGGGTCGGCACCGCCTTGCGCAACAACCCGCCTGCCACAGCGCGCGTGCTCAAGCCCCACGCCCGCTGTGGCTGAGTAACCTGCAGCCCCAAGCATCGTCGAAACATACCCCGGCGATGCTTGTTCTCAGCCGATTTTGTAGGACTTTTCAACAAAGTCGTCCCCCTTACTCAACACATCTATACTCGCCATTACCAAGGAACCGGAATGGACGTATCGTGCTGCGCTGCAGAAAGACCTTGCAGACGTATTCCTGATTAGCCTTAGGAAACGGACCACATTCCGACAGGAGTTAGCATCATGACAACCGTGCTGATCGTTGACGATCACTCTACCGTTCGATTTGCGCTGCGCATGCTGCTTGAGCGCGAGCGCTTCAAAGTTGTGGGTGAAGTCGACAACGGTAGCGAAGTGGCACAGGTAGCACGCAACCTGCGCCCCGATGTGGTAGTGCTGGACATCGGGCTTCCCGGCCTCGACGGTATGGAAGTCATCAAACGCCTGCAGCAGCTTGAACACGCGCCCAGGATCATGGTCCTGACCGGGCAGGCCTCGGAACTGTACGTACGCCGCTGCCTGGACGCCGGTATCGGCGCTTTCGTAACCAAAGATGAAGATCTCGATGCCGTCGTCTTTGCCATGAAAGCCCTGGTCAAAGGGTACTCGACCTTCCCGCAGATGTCGGTGAACAGCAACACGCTGGACAGCGAGCAAGGGCGCCTGAGCAGCCTGTCGAATCGGGAGATGGAAGTGCTTCGGCGCCTGGCCCGTGGCGAGAACAACAAGAACATAGGCCATTGCATGAACCTCAGCGCCAAGACCATCAGCACTTACCGTGGGCGCATCATGGACAAGCTCAAGACAGAATCATTGGTAGAAATGGTCGACCTGGCCAAACGCAACAACGTCAACTAGGCGCATGATCGGCATGAGGTGCGTACTGCTGGCACTTTTGCTGGCCATTGGCATGGGTGGCTCGGCGCTCGCCACACCGGCAGATGTGGAAACGCGGCAGTTGTTGGCGCGTTCTGTCAGCACCGCTTCACCACTGCAACTCGATAGCCAGGACCGCCACTGGTTGCAGCAGCGCAAAGTCCTGCTGCTGGGCAGCTCGCGTCCCGATTACGCACCGTTCGAGATCAATATCAGCCCGACCGACTATGAGGGCTTGAGCGCAGATTATGCCGGGCTCATCTCCGAACTTCTGGGAATACCGGTCGAGGTCAGGCGCTTTCCCAGCCGCCATGCCGCGATCGCAGCCTTGCGCGACGGCAAAATCGATTTGCTGGGCAGCTCCAACGGTTTCGAAGCGGCCGATGCCCAGTTGAGCCTGAGCCAGCCCTATGCAGACGATTTGCCAGTCATCGTGACCCGCGAAGGGCGCACCCTTAAAAACGACATGGACCTGACAGACCTGCGCCTGGGCATGGTCGATCACTACCTGCCGAGTGAAACGGTCCGTGCGCTCTACCCCAACGCACAGTTGAGCCTCTATCGCTCGACCCTGGCTGGGCTGGCGGCGGTGGAAACGGGCGAGGTGGACGCCTATCTCGGGGATGCCATCAGCACTGACTTTCTGATTGGCAAAAGTTACCAGGGTACGGTGAAGATCGACCATTTCTGCCGTGGGCCAGCGGGCACCTTTTCCTTCGCCCTCGCCGATGACAACCCGCGCCTGCGCCGGCTGATCGACATGGCCCTGGCAAGAATCACAGAAAGCGAGCGTTTGAACATCCTGCGCCGCTGGACCAGTGGCAACACCAGCCTGTTGCTCGAACGCCATCTGTCAGCCCTTACCGCTGAAGAACAGGCGTGGATAGAGCAGAACCCCACCGTCAGCGTGCTGGTCGACACCGCACTTGCGCCGCTGACCTTCAACGATGCCAAACAGCAACCCAGCGGGATTACCATCGACCTGCTCAAGCAGATCACCCTGCGCACCGGGCTGACATTCAAGCTCATCGAGCGCAACGCCGTGCAGACCATGATCGAGCAAGTGGCACGGGGCGAGGCGCAAATGATCGGGGCGCTGGGCTATGGTGCGCAGCGCCAGACGCAACTGCGCTACACCCGCCCCTATCTGGTCAGCCCGAGGGTTCTGGTCACACGCAGCCAGGCGCCCTGGCCGCCACAGTCACGAACTCTGGAAGGCCAACGTATCGCCCTGCTGCGTGGCTCACCCCTGCGAGCAGAAGTGCAACGCCAGCACCCCAAGGCGGTAGTGGTGGAAGTGAACAACCCGCTGGGCTTGATGGAAGCCGTTGCCAACGGCAACGCTGACGTCGCTTACAGTAGCCATATCAACGCCAAGTACTACATTACCCATGTCTTCAAAGAGCAGCTACGCATAGCCACTGTGCTGGGTGATGACCCGGCGACAGCGGCATTCGCCGTGGCCCCTGACCAGCCGCAGTTGCAGGCCATTCTCGACAAGGCCCTGTTGAGCATTCCTCCCGAAGAACTCGACCAATTGATCAATCGCTGGCGTATCAGCACGGTGGTCAGCGACAGCCCGTGGCGCAACTACCGGACACTGGCATTGCAGGTGCTGGTGCTCTCTGCACTGCTGCTGGCCGGCGTGGTGTTCTGGAACAGTTACCTGCGCAAGCTGATAAATCAGCGTACTGAGGCACAACGCGCGTTACAGGCGCAATTGACCCTGAGCCGCGGCCTGCTCGAACAGTTGCGCCAAGCCAAGGACGATGCCGAACGGGCCAGCCATACCAAAAGCACGTTCCTGGCGACCATGAGCCACGAGATCCGCACCCCGATGAACGCAGTCATCGGCTTGCTCGAGCTCGCGCTGGAAGATAGCCGCAAAGGCCACTGCGATGCTCAGGCCCTGCAGACCGCGCACGATTCGGCCGTGGGTTTGCTGGGTTTGATTGGCGACATCCTGGATATTTCCCGCATCGAATCTGGCCACATGACCCTGCAGCCTGAGGCCACCGACCTGGTCGAACTGGTGCGCAGCACCGTGAGGGTCTTTGACGGCAATGCGCGGGTCAAGGGGCTGAGCCTGCATTGCTTGCTACCAGAAGGGCCCGCCTGGGTGTTGGCAGACGCCCTGAGGATCAAGCAGATTTTCTCCAACCTGTTGAGCAATGCGATCAAATTCACCGACCGCGGGGAGGTTCACGTAAGCCTGGCCGTCGAGCGGCTAACCGCCGGCAACAGCGCGCACATCCAGTTGTGTGTGCGCGACACCGGCATCGGCATTGGCTCGGCAGACCAGGCTCGCCTGTTCAGCGCCTTTGCCCAGGCTGATGGCCCACGGGCGCGGCAGGGAGCCGGGCTGGGGCTGGTGATCAGCCGCACGCTTGCCAACCTGATGGGCGGTACCCTTGACCTGCAAAGCGTCGAAGGCGTAGGCACCAAGGTATCGGTCAAGCTGCAACTGCCAACGTGCGAAGCACCCGCACCGGTAGAGCCCGCCGCACTTGGTCAAGGCGCTGAAAGCGGCCCTCTGAACATTCTGGTGGTGGATGACTACCCGGCCAACCTGCTGCTGCTGGAGAAGCAGCTCGATACATTGGGCCATCGAGTGACGGTGGCCGAAAATGGCCAAGCGGCCCTGGCCCTTTGGCAGGCTGAACGCTTCGACCTAATCATCACCGACTGCAGCATGCCGATCATGGACGGCCATCAATTGGCACGCAGCATTCGCGCGCAGGAGCACGAACGGGGCCTGCCTGCCTGCACCATCCTTGGGGTCACCGCCAACGCCCAGACCCAAGAGCATGAACGTTGCCTGGCCAGCGGCATGGACGACTGCCTGTTCAAACCGGTCGGGCTCAGTGCCCTGAAAGCCCATTTGCCGCAAGGCCAGGCCACTTCGACTGCACCACAGCCGAAGGCAAGCGGCCTTAACCTGGACGAGTTGCACCACCTGACCCAGAACGATGATCAGCTTGTCCGGCGCCTGCTTCAGCAGCTTACGCAAAGCGCCAGCGAAGACCTCGCCGCGCTGCGCGGCCTGGGTAGCGAAGCGGACGGTGATGCGGTGCGCGCTGTCGTACACCGTATCAAGGGCGGCGCCAAGATGGTCAAGGTGCGCGGCGTGGTCAAGGATTGCGAAGCGATCGAACAAGCCTTGGCGCAGGGCGTGCCCACCGAGGCGCTGTGCCTGCAACTGGAAACCAGCCTGCAAACCCTGCAGCGCGAACTGTCCGACGCGCTCAGTGCAATTGCAACGTCGAATTGATCTGGCTGATTGCATCGACCACGTGGCGCGACCCCTGCTGGATCTCCATGATCACGGTACCTGCCTCGTTAGCCAGGGCAACCCCTCGTCCCGTGCGCGTCAGGCTCGATTGCATACTGGCCACAGCCGTGAGCGAAAGGTCATGGTTCTGCCGCACTACGTCGACGATCTCCAGAGTCGCCTTGCTGGTCCGGGCGGCCAGGCTGCGCACTTCGTCCGCCACCACGGCGAAACCCCGCCCATGTTCACCGGCACGGGCCGCCTCGATCGCAGCATTCAACGCCAGCAAGTTGGTCTGATCGGCAATGCCGCGAATGGTCAGCACAATCTGCCCGATGACGTCCGATTGCTTGCTGACGGCATCGATGCTGCGCGCCGCGTCGTTGAGCTCCGCAGAAATCTGCTCGATCACTTGCACGGTTTGCTGTACCACCTCGGTACCCTTGCGTGCACACGCGTCAGTCTGCACGGAACTGGCATGAGCCGCCTCAGCCGCGCTTTGCTGGCTGCTGACCTGCGCGGTGATGTCGCTGGCGAACTTGACCACCTTGTACAACCGCCCTTTGCTGTCGAAGATCGGGTTGTATGAGGCCTCCAGGTACACCGTCTGGCCCTGCTTGTTGACCCGCTCGAAACGATGGGAGTGATACTCACCACGGTTCAGCGACGCCCAGAAGTCGCGGTAGGCGGAGGATTCCCGTTCATGCGCCAGGCAGAACAGACCGTGATGGCGCCCCACCACCTCTTCCAGGCGGTAGCCCATCGTCGTCAGGAAATTCTCGTTAGCCTTGATCACCCGGCCCTGCGGCGTGAATTCCACCACCGCCATGGACCGACCGATGGCCTTGAGCAGGCTTTCGCTCTCGTGTTCATCCTTTATACGCTGGCTGATATCGGAAGCCACCTTGATCACACTGACCACCTGCTGACGCTCATCGAGCACCGGCATGTAGCTGGCCTCCAGCCAGACTTCACGGCCGGCCTTGTCGATACGCTCGAAGGTGCCGCTGATGGGCTTGCCCTCGCCCAACTCGCGCCACAGCTGCTGGTATTCGGCACTTTTGCTGTAGTCAGGGTCGCAGAACAAGCGGTGGTGCTTGCCGCGCAACTCGTCGACGCTGTAACCCATTGCCAGGCAGAACTGGGCATTGGCATCGAGAATGGTGCCATCGGGGCCAAACTCGATCATCGCCATTGAGCGGCTGATCGCCGCGAGTTTTGCCTGAGCTTGTGCCAAAGCCTGGTGAGAGCGCTGAATCTCGAGCAAATCTGACTTGTGATGGAAATCGAACATGGCGCCGGGTTCCTTTATGCGCAGGGTTTTCTGAGCATAGATCGGCGTCCAACACGTGCAAGCAGACTGCTATCACTTAGTGATTAGTGTATTCGTTCAGCCCATGTACGACCGTCGCTCGCCCGCTCAGGAACTTTCCCGCACCATCAGTTCAAACCCCAGGTCCTGTTGCTCGGTAACTACCCGCTTACCATCGAGCAACGCCAGCAGTGCCTGTGCCGCGCCCCGACCAACGGCGGCCCGCGGTGTGCGAATGGAGGTCAGGCGCGGGACCATGTGCGCCGAGGCCGGCAGGTCATTGAACCCAACCATGGCGACGCTCCCTGGAACGTCGATACCCTGGCGCAAGGCCTGCAGCACAGCCCCTTGGGCGAGGTCGTCGTTGCAGAAGAAAATGCCATCCACATCCGGTGCCTGCGCCAGCAACTGGCTGAACAGTTCGCTGCCCAGCGCAATGGAGGAAGGCTGCGGCGACAGCACCTCCAGTTCCGTTGCGTGCACGCCGGCTTCAGTCAGCGCCTGGCGGAACCCTTCGGCACGCTGCATCACCCGTGGGTCAAGTTGCGCGGCGATGAATGCCAGGCGCCGCCGGCCCCGCTCGAGCAGGTGCCTGGCTGCAGCCCGGCCAGCCTGCTGCTGTGAGAACCCTACCGATAACATGCCTGGCGGCCCCCCCAGCTCCATCATGTGTACGCAAGGCACGCCGCTGGCAGCCAACATCTGCCGGGAAGCCTCGCTACGCTCGAAACCGGTGAGCAGGATGCCGCATGGCTGGTACGCCAGGTAATTGCGAATCAGGTTTTCTTCTTCGTCGATATCGTAGTGATAGTTGCCGATCAGCACCTCGAGCCCGCGAGGGCGCATCACTTCGTGAATGGCCTCCAGCGTGTCGATGAACAGCTGGTTGGACAGCGACGGAATGAGCACGACCACCGACTGGCTGCGTGCAGAAGCCAACGCCCGGGCAGCGGGGTTGGCGATGTAGCCCAGGCTCGCTGCCGCGGCCACCACTTTTTCCACCAAAGCCGGAGCCACGGTGCTGACACCGCGCAAGGCGCGGGAAGCTGTGATAGGGGAAACCCCGGAAAGCCTGGCCACTTCTGCCAGAGTGGGTCGACCGGTAGTGCGGGAGCCTGATCGCGACATGAGTGTTGTAATTTTACTACTTGCAAGGGAGGGGAACGGCCACTAAGGTAGCGCTGTCTCAGGACGCAGGCAATGTAATCTTTGGTGGTGGCCACTACACGCCTTCTGCCAAGCGTCCATACTGCGTAACGACAAGATCAACAACATCGGGGAGCTAGTGTTTCGTCATCAACGAGACAGCGCTATCTCACCCCGCAGGAGGTACTGATGAATTCTCCCCTGTCCGCCATCGTGGTGATGGGCGTGGCCGGTTGCGGCAAAAGCTGCGTCGGCGCTGCCATTGCCGCCAGAAGTGGCGGCCGCCTGATCGAAGGCGACGCGTTCCATCCTGCCGAAAACATCCGCAAGATGAGCGCGGGCACGCCATTGAACGACGACGACCGCGCCGGTTGGCTGGTGCGCCTGGGCCAAGAGTTGCAAGCCACGGTCCAGGCGGGCGAACGTCCGATCCTGACCTGCTCGGCACTCAAGCGCCGTTACCGCGACACCTTGCGCCAGGCCATGCCGGAGCTGGTCTTCGTGTTTCTTGAACTCACCCCTGCAGAAGCCGAGAAACGCGTGCTCGCTCGCCCCGGCCATTTCATGCCGGCGAGCCTGATCGATAGCCAGTTCGCTGCCCTTGAGCCCCCCCATGGCGAGCCTCTGACCCTTCCCCTCGATGCCACGCAGCCAATCGATGCGCTGGCCGAGACGGTAGACACTTGGCTAAAGCCCTGCGGTGAGCGGGACCTGGCGCGGACCGCTTGAACCTGGCGGTTTTCCCGGCTCACCAAAGACAGCGCTGTCCCGACGCCTGAAAGCGTCGAGCGTTCAAATTCAAGCAACGCCAAAACAACGATAAGACCGAGGCATTAAAACCATGTTCGGACTGGCTACAGATACCTTCCTGCTGCTCGACGCCCTGGTAACCATCGTCGGGCTGATCCTGCTGATCACCCATTTCAAAGTCCACCCCTTCGTCGCCCTGACTATCGCCGCCGGCTTCCTCGGCCTGACCTCCGGTATGCCGGTGGCCAAGGTCATGAAGTCGTTCCAGGACGGGTTCGGTGGCGTACTGGGCTTTGTCGGCATCGTCCTCGCCTTGGGCACCATGCTCGGCAAGCTGATGGCCGACTCCGGTGGCGCCGACCAGATCGCACAAACCCTCATTCGCGCCTTCGGCAAGAAGAACGTGCATTGGGCCATGATGTTTGCCGCATTCCTGGTCGGCATCCCGCTGTTCTTCGAAATCGGCTTCGTGCTGCTGATTCCCTTGGTGTTCATCGTTGCCAGGCGCTCCGGTGTATCGCTGATCAAGATCGGCATCCCGTTGCTGGCCGGGCTTTCAGTGGTGCACGGCCTGGTGCCGCCGCACCCGGGCCCACTGTTGGCGATCGGCATTTTCAACGCCGACATCGGCAAGACCATCTTCTATGGCTTGTTGGTAGCACTGCCCACGGCGATCATCGCCGGCCCGCTGTACGGCAACTTCATCTCCCGCTACATCCCCGGCAATCCGTCACAGGAACTGATGGATCAGATCGCCAAGGAGTCGGACCAGGGTAACCTGCCGAGCTTCAGCGTCACCCTGATCACCGTGCTGCTGCCGGTTGTGCTGATGCTGCTCAAGACGTTCGCTGACGTCGTGCTGCCGGCCGAGCACATCGTGCGCCAGTGGATGGACCTGATCGGTCACCCGATCACCGCCCTGCTCGCTGCGCTGCTGCTGGCCTTCTACACCTTCGGCTCGGCCCGCGGCTTCAACCGCCAGCAGATCATGAAGATGCTCGACCAGAGCCTGGCGCCCACAGCTGCCATCGTGCTGATCGTCGGTGCAGGCGGCGGTTTCAAGCAGATGCTGGTCGATACCGGTGTCGGCAATGTGATCGGCCAGATGGCGGTACAGGCAGAAATTTCGCCGATCATGCTGGCATGGCTGGTTGCTGCGGTCATCCGTATCGCCACCGGGTCGGCGACGGTCGCCACCATCACCGGCGCAGGCATCGTTGCCCCGGTCATCGACCTGGTGCCCGGCGTCAACCGTGAACTGCTGGTGCTGGCCACCGGTGCCGGTTCGCTCATTCTGTCCCATGTCAACGACGCAGGCTTCTGGCTGGTCAAACAGTACTTCAACATGACCGTGGCTGAGACCTTCAAGACCTGGAGCATGATGGAGACCATCCTGTCGGTGGTCGGCATCATCTTCATCATGATGCTTTCAACGGTGGTGTGACCGCTTATCGGGGCAATGGCACCTTGGCGTTTTGTGTAGGGCCCAACAGAAGTACGTGCCCTACCTTCGCAAAGGAGCCTGCCCATGATGCGCACTAGCCTGTTACTCGCTGCCCTGCTCGCCTCCCCCCTGGCCCTGGCGGTCGGCGCCGGGCCGACCCATCCTGATGATCCGCACACCCCGGCACCCCAGCCGGGCGTGGACAGCACCCTTCACCCGATCGAGAACCCCGTGCCGCGCGATACCGATCCGCGAATACAGGGCAGCGACCCTGAAAGCCCGCCTGCCATGCAGGATGAAAACCGCGATTTGCCTGGTATGGAGGGCACTGGGTCGGAAGGCACAGGTGGCCAAGGTAGCAATGGATCGGACGGCGGTCAGCGCTGATCAGTATCGCTGTCGTCGCGGGGTTCCCGCGACGAGGGCGGAATCGGCAACCCACGACCGCCGCTCCAGATCCCCTACCACTGGCGCTTTTCAGGCCGTGTCAGCCCCAGTTTTTCGATCTTGTAACGCAGCATGTCCCGCGACAGCCCCAGCAACCGCGCCGATTTGGTCACGTTCCAATCGGTGCGGTCCAGCGTCCTGCACACCAAATCCCGTTCCATGTCCGGCAAGCTGGTTCCAGGCTCAGGCTCATGGCGCGGCATCTCGTATACCGTGGCCGTCGGCTGCGTGAGTGGCTCATCGACCAAGCTCAGGCACAGATTCAACTGGTGCGCCTGCACCACTTCATTAGGTGCCAACAACACCGTCTGTTCCAGCATGTTGCGCAGCTCGCGCACGTTGCCCGGCCAGCTGTAACCGAGCATCAAGTTCTCCGCCTCGGGGCTGAAGCGCAGATTGGGTTTGCCGTAACGACGGCCGTGATGGGCCAGGAAATGCCGTGCCAACAGCAGGATGTCCTGCCCCCGCGCGTGCAGCCGCGGTACTTTCAGGGCGATGATGCGCAGCCGGAAGAACAGGTCCCGGCGAAACTTGCCCTGCTGCACCATCTGTTCGAGGTTGCAGTTGGTGGCGCTGATCACCCGCAGGTCAACCTTGCGTTCCTTGACCGCACCTATGCGGCGAATGCTGCGATCCTCCAGCAGTTTCAGCAGCTTGGCCTGTAGCACCAGGTCCATCTCGCCGATCTCATCGAGAAACAGCGTGCCGCCGTCTGCGGCCTCCACCAGCCCTACGCGACGTTCCTTGGCGTCAGTGAAGGCGCCCTTCTCATGCCCGAACAACTCCGCCTCAAGCAGGTTGGCCGGGATCGAGGCACAGTTGAATTCGATGAACGGGCCCTTGCTGCGTGAGCCATCGAAATGCAGGGCACGCGCCACCAGTTCCTTACCGGTACCCGTCTCGCCTTCGACCAGCACCGGCGGCAGGTCGTCATTAGCCATGCGCCGTTCCGCATCGAGCACCTGGCGCAGCGTGTGCTTGAGGGTGAGCATCACCGGCGAGTCGCCAATCAGCGCCTGCAGGCCGGACTTCTGCGCCTCGCGCTCCTGGTAGAACGACAGCGTGCGCTCCATCCGCTCGGTGGCCAAGGCCTTTTCCAGCGTCAGCTTGAGCTCGGCGAGCACCACAGGCTTGGTCAGGTAATGGAACGCCCCCTCTTTCATCGCCTGCACGGCGTCCTCGACGTTACCGTAGCCCGTCATCATGATGACCTTGAGCTCCGGCATCTGCGCCACCAGCGTGCGCAGCAGGTCATGCCCATTCATACCGGGCAGCGAGTTGTCGGTGAGTACCGCGTCGGGCTGAAACCGCTTGAGCTGCTCCAGCGCGAGCTCCGCACTGTTACACACCGTCACCTCGAAACCCTTCAGGTTCAAATAGGTGCGAATGTTGTTGGCAAGGATTTCATCATCCTCGACTACCAGGATGCTGTGCTCCATGTTCCCCTCCCGCTGCGATATTGAAAGTGAGGCTGACGCGGGTTCCTTCCTCTTCACGGCTGCTCAGGCTGACCGAGCCGCCAAAACGCTCCATGATGCGCTGAACCAGTGCCAGGCCTACACCGAGGCCGCCCTGCTTGGTGGTGAAAAACGGTTTGAAGACCATGCGTTGCTGCTGCTTGGTCATGCCCTTGCCCGTGTCACTGAGCAGCAACGCTGCGCGCCGCCCGTCCTGGGTGCTGACGCTGGCCCGCAACTCGCCGCCCATTGGCATGGCTTCGATGGCATTGGAAAACAAACTGTTGAGGATCTGCGTCAATTGCAGAGGCTGGCTGGCCACCCACTGTGCCTGGGGCCCGTCGAAGGAAAAGTGGATGCCGTTACGCTCGATCTGCTGGGCGAACGCCAGGCGGGTATCCTTGATGGCGGCTACCAGGTCCACGGCCTCGGGCATATCGCTGGTCGGACGCAATGACACCAGCAGCTCGCGCACCCAGCGCGACATGCGATCCACCTGGCTGATGATGTCGACGATGTTCTGCTGCGCCTGCGGATTGGCGATTTCCTGGGCCAGCTCGGCACTGGAGCGGATATTGGCCAATGGGTTGCGCAGGCTGTGGGCCACCGCCGAGGACATTTCGCCAAGGGCCACATAGGTTTCACTCGCCACCAGCCGATCCTGTTGCTGATGCAGCATTGAGGCTGCGCGACGCACGATCCAGAACAGGCCAAAGTAGATCAAGGCCCCGCCCACCAGAGTCGAGGCCCAGATCAGCACATAACCGCGCTGAATCCGTCGAATCAGGTCCTGTGGCTCTTTGTAGATCTCGACCATAGACAGCACCTGCTGACCCTGGCTGTCGAACAAGGGGATGTAGTTTTCGATGAACAGGTAGTTGGGCTCACGCTCGAACTTCTGCTCCTCGCGATGCTCTTCGACTTTGTGGTAGCTGGCAGAGACCGCCTTGCGCGAGCGGAAGGCGTGGTCCAGGTCGCCATCAGCCTCGATGCGCTTGCCCACCAGTTCAGGGTTGGTGGACCAGACGATTGTGCGGTCACGGGCATAGACATTGGCCAGCAGCGTATCCGGAAGGTGCTCGACATGATCGAGAAACTCGACCCGGGTCGCCATGGCCAGCTGCGGGCTGACCTGCAGATGCTGCTGGTCCAGGCGCGGATCGAGCAGCTCACCCAGGGTGGTGCCGGGTGGCAATTGCGAATGGCGCACTTCGGCCTGGGCCATGGCCTGGATGAACTGGGCGGTGAGCATGGCATCTCGCTCCACGCTATCGCGGACCACGAAGCGGGTCGATACATAGCCCAGGCCAACTGCTACCGAGGTGATGATCAGCAAGCTGATCACGGAAAACCAGCGCAGCAGATTGAATTCTCGAAGCGGCGCACCCAGGCCACTGCCGGGCTGGGCGACGGTTTTGTCGGGAACATCGGTTTCCAGCGTCTGCATCGCGTCGTTCCCGAGCAAGGATTCCGTTCAGAAGGCTGTCACCAGCATCTCTACCGTGCGTAGCTAATTGATATCACTTCGCCACACCTGCTGCAGCCGCCATTTATCGCGTAGGTCTTGCTGCAAAAAATCAGCCACGGGCAAAAAATAAATATAAAACCTTAGCAATCAGCCACTTAGGAACGGCATTTAATTTGGTTTCTAGACTGAGCCCCCACTTTTGGGTCATCTTACCCATAAAGACATAAATAACTTATAGATCATGGGCTTACCTTAAGTTAATCATGTGATTTATTAGGTCTTGGCAAGCCGAAAATGAAGTGAAACCTGAGTGCCAAGGCCTTCGCGGCTAGTCAATCGAACCGACCCACCGAACCGCTCCATGATCCGTCTGACCAGTACCAACCCAACCCCGAGCCCGCCTCGTTTGGTTGAGAAGAAGGGCTTGAACGCCATGCGCTGCTGCTTATCATTCATGCCTTTTCCGGTGTCGGCCAGGCGCAGGGTAACGCTGCGCCTGTCCTGCTTCACCACCTCGATACGCAGCCGTCCGCCCTGCTCCATCGACTCCAGAGCATTGGCGATCAGGCTGTTGAAAATCTGCCCGAGCAATTCCGGCTGCCCCAGCACCTGTACTGCCGGAAGCGGCTTCAAGTCCAGGGTCACGCCACTGCGTGCCAGCGGTATGGCAAAGGTCTGCAAGCTGTCCTGCAAAACTTCCGGCAGGTCCACCGGTATGGCCTTGTCATCCAGCGGTCGCAGCGACTGCAGCAACTGGCGGATCCACTGGGACATGCGGTCGACCTGGCTGATGATCTCGTTGATGTTGCGCTGCGCCGGCCCCTCGTCGAACACCTGAGCCAGCTCGGCGCTGGAGCGGATGCTGGCCAGCGGGTTGCGAAGGCTGTGGGCCACGGCCGAGGACACCTCGCCAAGCGCAACGTAGGTTTCATTGCTGATCAGCCGTTTCTGCTGTACCGCCATCAACCGGGCGGCGCGGCGCATGATGCCGTACAGGCCGATGTAGACCACCCCGGCGCCCACCGTGATGGCCAGCCAAATGAGCACAAGGCCATGCTCGATGCGCACGATCAGGTCATGGGGTTCCTTGTATATCTCCACCATCGCCACCACGTGCTCGCCTTCTGCATCGAACAGCGGAATGTAGTTCTCGATGAACAACTGCTCAGGCGGGGTCACGAACTTTTGTTCGGAGCGGGCCTCTTCGAAGCCGTGGTAACTGGCCGAAACCCGCATTTTATGCTCGAACGCCCGATCCAGGTCCTCATCGCCCTGAATCAGCTTGCCCGTCAGCGCCGGATTGCTCGACCAGATCACGGTGCGGTCCGGGGCGTAGATGTTGGCCAGCAGCATGTCTGGCAAGTGTGCGATGTGGTCGAGGAATTCGCCGCGGGCCCTGCGCCGCGCCACGGGGTCTACGCCTGGCAATGGGTCCAGGTCTGTACGCGGGTCCAGCAGCTCACCCATGGTGCGCACATTGGGGATCGCCACATGACGCACTTCAGCGTCGGCGATCGAGGTGATGAACTGTGCAGTGAGCAGCGCGTCACGCTCGACGCTTTCGTGGATGATGAAACGGCTGGAGATCAACCCCAAACCGGCGGCCACCGAGAGGATGATGGCCAAGCTGACCCAGGCATACCAACGCAGAAGGTTGAACGGCTTGCGCGGCGTGCCGGCGTCAGGGCTGGAGGGTGACTCGAGTGGGTCGGAACGGGAGGCGATGTCCATGGCGGCTACCACTGCTGAGCACCTTTGAAAGGTTATAGCCCAGAGTTGGGGAATCCATGACATTGATTTGCGCAAGGCCGATGCAAGGCTGCCTGCCAGGGGGTGCCCATCACAACGGCGAATCCACTGCCAGCCCCTGTAACTTGCGGTATTCGCGCAGCACATTGGGCACATACCGCCGGGTTTCGGCGAAGGGCGGCACCGCTCCACGTCTGCGCACAGCATCCGGGCCAGCATTGTAGGCGGCGACGGCCAGGGTGATGTCGTTGTCGAACAGGTTCAGCATGCGTTTGAGGTAGCGGGCCCCGCCCTGCACGTTGTCCTCCGGGTCAAGCACATCCTCGACCCCCATCTCCTTCGCCGTACCCGGCATCAACTGCATCAGCCCTACTGCCCCGGCCGCCGAGCGGGCCTTCGGGTTGTACCCTGACTCGGCCTTGATCAACGCATGCAGCAATGCCTGTGGAACGTTGTGCATGCGCGCCGCCGCCGCCACCAAGTCAGCGTAGGGGCGCCCGGTGATCAATTGCGCATTGGCCGGGCCAGCCTGAGCAACGGGTTCGCGAATCACCCGTTCATAGTTGCGCCCGGGCCGGTGGACGTTGGTCAACACGTAACCGCCCTTGCCATCGATGGCAATGTACACATCAGCCTGTGCGCTGGCCCCTGCCAGCCAGATCAATCCCAGGATAATCCCACGCATGTCGGTCGCCTCCCCGCCGTGCCCCCCGATATGGGGGAAATACCCCGGAAAACCCGGGCTTTTCTGCTACGACGCAAGCAATGTGCCGCTTGCCATGGCGCATGGCGCAAGGCCCCGAGGCAGACGTGCACGGCTGTTGCATGGCGCATGAAAACCCGAAAGGGCATGTCCCCATGCAGGAGGGCTTCACCATGCAGCGCAAACCCAAACGCCAATGTGGCTTCACCCTGCTCGAACTGCTGGTAGTGCTGGTGGTGCTCGGCTTGTTGGCCGGTATCGTCGCGCCCAAATACTTCAGCCAGTTGGGCCGTTCCGAGGCCAAGGTGGCACGGGCGCAGATCGAAGGGCTGGGCAAGGCCCTGGACCTGTATCGCCTGGAAGTCGGCCACTACCCCAACAGTGAGCAGGGCCTGCAGGCGCTGGTTGCCGCCCCCAGTGGCGAGGCCCGCTGGTCAGGCCCTTACCTGCAGAAAGCGATCCCACAGGACCCGTGGGGCCGTGCCTACATCTACCGCCAGCCAGGCGAAAACGGCGGCGAGTATGACTTGCTGTCCATGGGCAAGGATGGCCAGCCCGGTGGCGACGGTGAAAACGCCGAAATTACCAGTTGGCAATGAGGAGCAAGGCCATGCGCTATAGCCTCAAGGCCCTGGGTAGAGAGGGCGTGGTTCAATTGGACATCGATGCCGAGGATGCCGAACAGGCTCGGCGCAAGGTGCAAGACCAGGGGCTGCGGGTGGTCAGCGTGCGCAGCCAGGGTAGCGTACTGGGGCGCCTGCCATGGCGCCGCCAGGCCGCATTCGACCTGTTACTCTTCAGTCAGGAGCTGACCACGCTGCTACATGCCGGCCTGCCCTTGATCGATGCCCTGGAAAGCCTTGCGGAAAAAGCCCCCACCGCGGCAAGCCGTAAAGTGCTGGCGGCGCTGGTTGGCCAGCTGTACGAAGGCCGCTCGCTGTCCCAGGCTCTGGGCCAGCAGCCGCGGGTATTCCCGCCGTTGTACGTGGCGTTGGTCCAGTCCAGCGAGCGCACCGGAGCGCTGGGTGACGCCCTGCACCGTTATATCGGATACCGGCAGCGCCTGGATCTGGTCCGGCAAAAACTGGTTGGGGCTTCGGTCTACCCGCTGCTGCTGCTACTGGTGGGCGGTGGCGTGGTGCTGTTCCTGCTCGGCTATGTGGTGCCACGCTTCAGCCTGGTGTTCGAGGGCATGGGCAGCGAACTGCCCTGGCTCTCGCGCATGCTGATGCAGATCGGCCTGTTCCTGCATGCTCAGCAGCTGCCCCTGGCCGTGGCCACAGCAAGTGGCATCGGCGCGCTGGTGCTGCTGCGCAATAACCCCCTGCTGCGGCGTTGGACGTCACGCCAGGTTCGGCGAATGCCAGCCCTGCATCAGCGCCTGATGATGTATGAATTGGCGCGCTTCTATCGCTCGCTGGGCATTCTGCTACAAGGCGGCATACCCATCCTGACGGCCATGGGCATGGCCCGTGGGCTGTTGGGCAGCGCTGCAGCGCAAGGTTTGGAGCGGGCCTGCTGCGGGGTGGGTGAAGGGCTGCCGTTGTCGCAAGCGCTGGAAGCCGGGCAGTTGGTCACGCCTGTGTCGCTACGCCTGCTGCGAGCGGGCGAGCAATCCGGCAATCTGGGCGAGATGCTTGAACGCTGCGCAGATTTCCATGACCAGGAGATAGGCCGCTGGGTGGAGTGGTTCGTGAAGCTGTTCGAACCGCTGCTGATGACCTTCATCGGGTTGCTTATCGGGGTGATCGTTATTCTGATGTACATGCCAATCTTCGAGCTGGCGTCGAGCATCCACTAGCCGGCACCGCCTGCCACGACACCGGCTTGCCGACGCGCGAGGGCAAGGCCGGTGCCCTCTGGCACGGTGCGGGCCTGAGGGGTGGCCTGGGCGCTCAATAGTCGAACCGGTCCACCGCCCGCCGCCGCTCGTTGTCATCGCGCCGGTCATAGCTGGCAGTGGTCTGGATGTTGGCGTGATGCGCCAGCTTCTGCGCAATCGAAAGGTCGTGCTCTTCGATCACCCGGGTGATGAACGCCCGGCGAAAATCATGCGGCATGATCTTCACCCCCACCTGAGCCCCGCGCTGACGGGCAATGTAGTAGATCGCATACTTGGTGATGCGCGCGCGGGTAATGTGGTTGCCACGGCGGATGCGATTGAACAGGAAGGGATCGTCCGACGCGCCCGCTGGCAGCGACTGCCGGCGCAGTTCAAGCCAGGCCTGCAATTTTGCGAAGGCCCAGGGCGGCGCATACTTGATCAGTTGCCGGTTGCCTTTGCCCAACACCTGCAGACTGCGTGCCTCGAAGTCCACTTGTTCCAGGTCGATATCCACCGACTCCGACTTGCGCATGCCGGTGCCATACAGCAGTGCAATGATCGCTGCATCACGAACGCCCTGCGGGCGCGGGTCGGCGTCGCACACCTCCATCAGCTCGCGGATCAGGCTACGGCGAAGGTTGCGCCCCGGCGGCAGGCGGCTACCGGTGGCCGGCTTGACCTCACGGATGCGCAGCAACTGCTCATGATCGATCAGGCCCTGGCGCCAGGCTTCATTCATCACGCCACGTATTGCATTGACATAAAGTGACGAACTATTGGGCGCATAGCCATCGGTGCGCAGCGCTGCAACCAGGCCGATCACGTGCCCTGGCTCAAGCTTGTGCCAGGGTATATCGACGAGGTTGCAGTCAGCGAAGCCCAGCCGGTCAGCAGCGTCCTGCAGGATGTAGCGCATGGTTTGCTGGCTGGAGGGCGCCAACCGGGCGAGGTACTGCAAGAGTGGATTTTGCGAGAGGTCGGACAAAACATGAATCCTGTAGCGAAGCCCGGAGCGCCATCGAGCGCTCCAGGCGTAAAGCGGCCTGCGTCATTTCCTTGAAGTTCAGGGGCTTGGACACTGGCATGAGCTGAAATGGTATCCCATGGACTATCGTGGTAGCCATGACTCCCTGTCGATGAGGCACCATGGCACTGCACCGACTGACCCGTACCCACCCCCGCCTGAGCTTCGCTGCGCTGATCGGCATCCTTGGTGCGTGGCTGATTCCTGCCAGCGACATCGTGCAACGCATCCTCGCTGGCTGGAACCTGGGGGTCTGGCTTTATTTGCTGCTGGTGCTTTGGCTGACCTGGCGAGCAACGCCCGAGAAGGTTCGCGAGGTGGCTCAGGTCGAGGACGAAAACGCAGGGGTGGTGCTGTTCACCGTGTGCATTGCCGCCATCGCCAGCCTTGCGGCGGTCACCCTGCAACTGGTCTCAAGCCGCGGTCTGCAGGGCAGTGACCAAGCCCTGCACTACCTCTACACCGGTTTGACCGTGGCGGGCTCCTGGCTGCTCATCGGGTGTATCTTCACGCTGCACTATGCCCGGCTGTTCTACAACAGCGCGCCGCAGGCACCCGCGTTGCGTTTCGCCGACGGTGAACGCAACCCCGACTACTGGGACTTCCACTACTTCTCGTTCACCATCAGCGTCGCCGTACAAACCTCCGACATCGGCGTAGCCAGCCGGGGTATGCGCAGGGTGGTGCTGGCACATTCACTGGTAGGCTTCGTGTTCAACACGGCAATCCTCGGCTTTACCATCAATATCGCTGCCGGCCTGCTCGGCTAGTATGCGCCGGGCGCAAGCGCCGATCCGGCCACACACCATTTGCAGTTGCTCGGCTGCCAGCACCAGCCCCATGCGCACATGCCCCGCCGCGCTGGGCCCGAAAGCATCGCCCGGCAGCAGTGAAACGCCCTCCTCTATCAAAAGCCGCTGGGCGAAGGCCTGGGCACTCAGCCCGGTTTCGCGGATATCAAGCATCACGAACATGCCCCCCGCCGGCCGGTGGGCACGTACCCCAGGGCAATCGGCCAAGGCCTTGCACACCAGGTCGCGCCGCTCGCGGTAGGCCTTGCGCATCTGTTGTACCGCGAGCAAGTCATGCTCCAACGCCACGCAAGCCCCCTGCATGACAAACTCTGGCAAGCCAAACAACATGGTCATGGCCAGGTTGGTCAGGTGGGTGGTCAGCGCCGGGGGGCCGACCACCCATCCCACGCGCCAGCCGCTCATCGCGTGCGACTTGGACACGCTGTCAATGATCACGCAGCGCTCGCGCATGCCGGGCAGTTGCGCAGGGGCAACCGCTTCGCCGTCGTACAGCAGGCCACTGTAGACCTGATCGCACACCAGCCACAGATCATGGTCGCGACACAGCTGCGCAAGCTGCAGCATGTCCTGCGGGGAGATGGCGCAGCCGGTGGGGTTGTGCGGCGTGTTCAGCAGCAGCCCGCGGGTACGCGGGGTTATCGCTTGCGCCACGGCGCGCGGGTCGAGCCGAAAGCCCTGCTCCGGGCTTACGGCCACCTGCACCGGCCGAGCCCCGCAAGCGCCGAATACACCGTGGTAGGTGACATACATGGGCTCAGCGACGATCACCTCGTCCCCTGGCCCGAACAGGCATTGGCAGACGGCATATAGGGCACATTGCGCACCAGCGAGCACCATCACTTGCTCGACACTGACCTCGGGGCCGGTGCGGCGTGCAATCGCCTGGCGCAGGGCCAGGCTGCCACGCACATCGCTGTAGTGAGTGTCGCCGCGCCGCAAGCTGCTGACCGCAGCGTCCACGATGGCCTTCGGCGTGTCGAAGTCAGGATCGCCCACCGACAGCAGGAAAATCTCGCGCCCTTCGCGACGCAGGGCTTGCGCCTGATAGTGGATGTCCCAGGCAGCAGCGGTTTCACCGGCGATGCGTTGAGTGAGCCTCGAATAGCGCATGACTGTCTCCTTGTCTGCCCAGCTCGCACCGCTCGTCCGAAAACGAAGTGCGCCGAATGGAGTTAAAAGTAGCAGAACCCTTAGCCACCTCTGGCACCGCCTGCCAACGAAAACGTTTGCTTGGCTATTTGCCGCCAAACGGCGAACACCCGCTGTTTGTGACGAGGGTCAAGGGTCAGTGCATTTGGCGTACTTTCGGCAGAACAACGGGCCGTGGGGTGCTATCTTTAGTTTCCCGGCGGCCGCGCGCGGCTCCCCCATCACCCGCCCAGAAGGGCAAGGAGGCTGGCATGAACAAGATGACGTTCCCCAACGCCTGCCAGGTGATGCGCTGGCACTTCCACCCTCTGGGCTTCGAGGCCACCATGGATGCGCCACGCAGCATGATCGCGCGCCTGTTCGACCGTGCCACGGGCGAAACGTTGCTGGCGATCGCCGGCATCCCCTGCACGGCGATCATGGCGGCAGCCGACGTCGAACGCATCATTGAGGCTGTAGAAGCTGAAATGGATGCCTTCGTACCGGTTTTCGCCCTGCGTGACGCCGGCTAGGCGACCGCCTCCGGCGTTTGCTGCAATACCTGCAATGTCCCCATGAACTGCTCGGCCGGCACCGGCTGCCCCAGCAGGTAACCCTGCAGCGAATCACAGCCCAGGCGCGTCAGGAAATCCTGCTGGCCGCCGGTTTCCACCCCTTCGGCAACGATGCGCAAGCCCAACGCCTGGCCCAACGCCACGATGGCCGAGACAATGGCTGCGTCGTCGCTATCCTGCTCAAGGTCGCGGACAAAGCCGCGGTCAATCTTCAGCTCGTTGGCGGGTAAGCGTTTGAGGTACATCAGGCTCGAGTAGCCGGTACCAAAGTCGTCGATGGACAGGTCCACCCCCATGTCGGACAGCCGCTGCAGCACCGCCAGGCTGGCATCGGCATCATGCATGGCAGTGGTTTCGGTGATCTCGAGGGTCAGGCTGTTGGCTGGCAGGTCATTGTCACGCAGGGCGCGGGCAACGCTGTCAACCAGGCCGGCATGACAAAACTGGATCGCGGACAGGTTGACTGCCATGCGCCAGTTTTCATGCCCTTGGTCAAGCCATTGGCGCATCTGCCGGCACGCCTCGTCCAGTACCCATTCGCCAATCGGGATGATCAGGCCGGTTTTTTCCGCCAGGCCAATGAAACGATCCGGCAGCAACAGACCGTGCTGCGGGTGCTGCCAGCGCAACAGGGCCTCTGCGCCGATCGCCTGGCAAGCCCGCGCAGCGAACTTAGGCTGGTAGTGCAGGCGGAACTGGCGTTGCTCCAAAGCCATGCGCAGGTCCTGCAGCAGTTGCAACTGCTGGCGGGCATTGCTGTTCATGGAAATGTCGAAGAAGCTGTAGCCATTCTTGCCGGCGCTCTTGGCGTGATACATGGCAGCATCCGCATTGCGCAGCAACTCCAGCTGGTCTTGCCCATTACCCGGATACAGGGCAATGCCCACGCTCGCCGTCAATTGCAAGTCATGCTCGGCCACGCGGAACGCCCGTGATATCAGGTTCACCTGTTTGACTGCCACATCCATGGCATCTGCAGGCTCCTGCAGTGCCACCAGCAGCACGAATTCATCGCCGCCAATGCGTGCCAGCGTATCCTGGCTGTGCAAGTGGCCGCGCAAGCGTGCGGCCACTGCCTTGAGCAGCAGGTCACCCACATGATGACCAAATGCATCATTGACCGGCTTGAAGCCGTCCAGGTCGATGAACATCAGCGCAAAGCAACCGCCCTGCTCCGCCACCTTGCCGATCGCCTGCTCGATACGGTCGGCAAGCAGCGTGCGGTTGGGCAGGCCAGTCAGCGTGTCATGCAGCGCCAGCTGGGTCAGTTCCTGGTTGGCGAGGGTCAGCGACCGCGCAAGCTCCGCTGTGCGCGCCTCCAGGCGCGCATCGAGTACCGAGGTCAGCAACGCCACTGCGAGCACCGCCAAGGTAGTGATGAGCACCAGATAGACCAGCCCGTCCCCCTGCAACCCGTCTGCCAGGGCGCCGCAGAAACTGCCCTTCTGGAAGTTGGCTGCGGCCATGCCGGTGTAATGCATGCCAACGATGGCAATGCCCATCAGCACAGCCGCCAGCCCTCGGATCTGGCGCACGTAAGGGGTATGCTGGCGCAGCCGGAAAGCGATCCACAGTGCCGCCGCCGATGCGCCCACTGCGATCGCCAGCGAGGCGCCGAACAGCGTCGGATCGTAGTCGATGCCGGGTAACATACGCAGCGCTGCCATGCCGGTGTAATGCATGCAACTGATGCCGGCGCCCATGATAAGCGCGCCAAACGCCAGTTGCAGCCACGGCAGGCTCGGTTGGCTCACCAGCCACAAGGCAAACCCCGAGGAGAGCACGGCGATCAACAATGAGAATGCTGTCAGGCCAACGTCATAGCCCAGATCGATCGGCAGGCTGAAGGCGAGCATGCCGATGAAGTGCATCGACCAGACGCCGATCCCCATCGCCAACGCCCCACCGCCCATCCAGATGAGCACCGCCCTGCCTCGAGCGGTAGCGATGCGGCCGGTAAGGTCCAGGGCGGTATAGGAGGCCAGGATGGCCACGCACAGTGAGATCAGCACCAGCGAAGAAGAGTAACTACCGGTCAGCATTGAGAGTTCCAGCGGCGGGACAAGGGGGGCCCGAAAAAGCTGACGATTGTACTCAAGCTTTGGCGAAACGCACGGGATTTCTAGACACGAAAATGGATCCAAAAATTACCCGAACAGGCCGTTAGGCCTGCCGTAGAGCGCTCGGATCAGCCAATGACATTAAAGTGCCATCTGTCGGCTTCCCACTCTCCACAAGGCGCACATTAAAACAGACCAAAGGCTTGGCTCAGGCCTGCCTTCACTCCTGCTCGGCAAACGCTTGCTCGGCATCCCAGCCCCCGCCCAGCGCAGCGATCAGCTGCACGCTGGCCACCAGCCGCCCCTGCAACAGGTTCAACACGCTGCGCTCGTTGCTCAGTGCCGTAGTCTGGACATTGACGACATCCAGATAACCGATCAGCCCGGCCCTGTACTGGTTGTCGGTCAGGCGCAACGATTCACGCGCGGCATCCAGAGCTTCCTGGCGCACGACCGCCTCGTCGCTGTAAACCTTTAGCTGTACCAGGTAATTCTCGACTTCCTTGAAGCCGTCGAGCACGGTCTGGCGGTACTGCGCCACGGTCTGGTCGTATACCGCGACCGTGCGATCAACCTCCGCGCTGCGCTTGCCGGCATCAAAGAGTGTCAGTGCCAGTTGCGGCCCTACCGACCAGTAACGGTTGGGCAACTGTATCCAGTCATTGAAGGTACTGCTGGAATAGCCACCACTCATGCTCAGGCTCAAGTCCGGGAAATACGCCGCCCGTGCCACGCCGATGCTGGCGTTGGCAGCCATCACGTTGCGTTCGGCCGAAGCGATGTCCGGGCGACGTTCCAGCAGTTGCGACGGCAGGCTCACCGGAATCTGCGGCAACGCCGGGATGCTGTCGCTGTCGGCGAGGGCAAACTCCGCTGGGGCCTTGCCCAGCAACACGGCAATGGCGTTTTCGAACTGTGCTCGCTGCCAGGCCAGGTCTATCAGGTCAGCTTGGGTGGTCTTGAGCTGGGTGCGGGCCTGGGCCACGGCGTCGGGGCCGGAGACGCCTGCACGGTACTGGTTTTCGGTCATGCGCAACGACCGCTCATACGTCGCGACGGTGGCTTCCAGAAGGCGCTTCTGCTCATCGATCACGCGCAACTGCAGGTAGTTCTGTACCAGTTCAGACTGCTGGCTTAGGCGGATTGCGGCAAGGTCGGCGAAGCTTGCTTGGGCACTGGCTTCGTTGGCGTTCATGGTCTCACGCAACTTGCCCCAGAGGTCGATTTCCCAGCTCACGCCAAGCTGCGCGTTGTAAGTGTTGCGAATACCGCTGCTGTTGTTGGACAGGCTGGAGCTCGAACTGCCGGTACCTTGGGCCGAGCGATTCTTGCTGGTTGTCAGGTTCAGGCTTGGGAACAACGATGCACGGCTGCTGCGCACCAGCGCTTGGGCCTGGCGGTACTGGGCTTCGGCCTGAGCCACACTCTGGTTGCTGCGGTTGAGCTCCTCGACCAAGGCGTTGAGCCCGGGGTCACCATAGATTTCCCACCAGGCGCCACGGGCGATGGCATCGGACGGGTTGGCCTGGGTCCAGCCCTCGGCCTGCTTGAACTGCGCCGGCGTGCTCAGCTCTGGGCGATGGTAGTCCGGGCTCAGGGTACAAGCGCTCAGCAGTGCTACGCACAAACCGGCACCGACCAGGCGCGAACCACGCCCGCAGGTCAGCAGTTGCAGGGCACGGTGGAGTGGAGAATGGGCAAAGTTCATAGCGGGGTATCCAGAGCGGCATCGGTGCGCACGCCGCGCCAATGGTTGAATCGGTGGCGCAGGCGGTCGAGGTACAGGTACACCACCGGCGTCGTATACAGGGTTAAGACTTGGCTGAAGACCAGGCCGCCGATGATCGTAAGCCCCAGCGGCTGGCGCATTTCCGCGCCCTCGGCGCGGCTGAGCAGCAAGGGCAAAGCGCCTAGCATGGCCGCCAGCGTGGTCATCAGGATCGGCCGCAGGCGCAGCAGGCAGGCACGGCGGATCGACTCTTCAGGCGTCAGGCCCTGTTGGCGCTCCAGTTGCAGCGCCAGGTCGATCATCAGAATGGCGTTTTTCTTCACCACGCCAATCAGCAGGAACAGCCCCAGCAGCGAGATCAGGCTGAACTCGCCCCCGGTGACGTAAAGCGCAAGCAAGGCCCCCACGCCAGCTGAGGGCAAGGTGGAGAGGATGGTCAGCGGGTGAATGTAGCTCTCATAGAGTATGCCCAGTACCAGATACACCAGCACCAATGCGCCAAGGATCATGAACGGCTGGCCTTCCTGGGTCCTGGCGAAGGCATCTGCGGTGCCACCCAGCTTGGCAATCACCTCCTCGGGCAGACCGAGCTTGGCCACCGCCCGCTCCACTGCGGCCATTGCCTGGTCGGGGCTGTAGCCTTCGGCAATGTCGAAGGCGATGTCTTCGGCAGCGAACTGGCCCTCATGGCTGACCCGGTCGTTCGCCAGGCTGTTCTCGTAATGGGCGATGGTCGACAACGGCACGCGCGCCCCGTCGCTGGTGATCACCTGCACCTGCTCCAGGCTGCTCGGGTCCCAGGCGTATTTCGGGTTGATCTCAAGCACCACCTGGTACTGGTTGAGGCTGTCGTAGATGGTCGAGATCTGCCGTTGACTGTAGGCGTTGTTCAGTACGGTGGTGACCATGTCCATGTCGATGCCCAGGCGCTTGGCCTGGTCGCGATCGACCACCAGGGTCACCTGCTGGGTACCAGAACCGTCGCGGGCGTCGATGGCGGTCAGTTCGGGCAGCGCGCGCATGGCTGCGACCACCTTGGGGAACCATTGGCGCAACGCTGCCAGGTCGCCGCTCTGCAAGGTGTACAGGTACTGCGACGAAGTCTGGTCACGGCCACCGCCACCCAGCTGCAGGTCCTGATCAGCCATCAGGAACAGCCGACCGCCAGGTACCTTGGGCATTTCCTTGCGCAAACGCTCGATGACCTGCTGCGCATCGATCTTGCGCTCGCTGATCGGTTTCAAACGCACCAGCACCATGGCGTTGTTGGTACCACTGTTGCCGCCAATGAACCCGGCGACACTCTGCACGGCCGGGTCGGCCAGCAAGGCACGGCGGTAGATTTCCATCTTCGGCTGCATCACGGTGAACGACAGCCCGTCGTCACCGCGGATGAAGCCCATCAGCTGCCCGGTGTCCTGCTGCGGGATCAACGTTTTCGGCACCACCACATACAGCACGATGTTCAGGCCGATGGTCGCCAGCAGGCTGATCAAGGTCAGGCGCTTGTGGCGAAGGGCCCAACCCAGGCTGCGATCGTAGCCTTCGACCATGCGCTTGTGCAGGTTATCGCTCCAGCGCTGCAGACGCGACTGGTCGGCGCGGTGGGGCTTGAGCCAGCGGGCACAGAGCATCGGGGTCAGGGTCAGCGACACCACCAGCGAGACGATGATCGCCGCCGCCAGCGTAATCGAGAATTCCTGGAACAGGCTGCGCACGATGCCGCCCATGAACAGGATCGAAACGAACACCGCTACCAGCGAGACGTTCATCGATAGCAAGGTAAAGCCGACTTCCTTGGCGCCGAGGAACGCCGCACGCATCGGCGGCTGGCCGTCCTCGATATGCCGCGAAATGTTCTCCAGCACCACGATGGCATCGTCCACCACCAGGCCTGTGGCGAGGATCAACGCCATCAGCGACAGGTTGTTCAGCGAAAAACCGCACAGGTACATCACCGCGAAGGTACCCACCAGCGATACCGGGACCGCCAGGCTGGGGATCAACGAGGCGCGCAGGCTGCCAAGGAACAGGTAGACCACGAGGATGACCAGCCCCACGGCGATCAGCAGCGTGTGTTCGGCTTCCTCGAGGGTGGCCTTGATGACCGGCGAACGGTCCATGGCCACGTTCAACTGCACGCTGGCCGGCAGCAGCGACTGCAGGGCCGGCAACTGCGCGTGGATCTGGTCGACGGTCTCGATGATGTTGGCGCCGATCTGACGGTTGATCACCAACAGCACGGCACTCTGATCGTTGAAAAAGCCGCTGTTGTAGCGGTTCTCGACGCCGTCGGTGATGGTCGCCACGTCGGACAGGCGCAGGATCGTACCGTTCTCCTGCCGGATCACGATCGGTTCATAATCCTTGGCTTTTTCCAGCTGATCATTGGCCCGCACCTGCCAGCTGCGCTCGCTGTCTTCGACATAACCCATCGGCCGGCGCTGGTTGGCGTTGGCTACCGCAGTGCGCACATCGTCCAGGGCCAGGCTGTACTGGTTGAGCAGTTGCGGCTCGACGGAAATGCGCACAGCCGGCAACGAACTGCCGCCGATCTGTACTTCCCCTACCCCACTGACCTGAGCCAGGCTCTGCGACAGTATGGTGTCAGCCAGATCGTACAGCTGGCCCTTCTGCAACACGTCCGAGGTCAGCGACAGCACCATGATCGGCGCCTGCGACGGGTTGAGTTTCTTGTAGGTCGGCATGCTGCGCATGCCGCTGGGTAGCAGGTTGCGCGTGGCGTTGATCGCCGCTTGAACCTCGCGCGCGGCACCGTCGATGTCCCGCCCTTGCTCGAAGCCGATGATCACCCGGGTCGAGCCCTGGTTGGAGCTACTGGTCAGGGTGGTGACACCGGCGATACTGCCAAGCTTGCGCTCCAGCGGCGTGGCGACGGTGGAGGCCATAACCTCAGGGCTGGCGCCAGGCAGGTTAGCCTGCACCACGATCACCGGGAAGTCGATCTGTGGCAACGGCGAAACCGGCAGCAGGCCGAAACTGACGCCACCGAGCAGCATGATCGCCAGGCTCAGCAGCATGGTTGCCACAGGCCGGCGAATGAACGGGCCGGACAGGTTCATGCTTCGGCCTGCTTCGCGTCAGTGGCCGGGCGCCAGCGACGTGCCAGGCGGTCGAAGTACAGGTAGATGACCGGCGTTGTGAACAGGGTCAGCACCTGGCTGACCAGCAAGCCGCCGACCATGACCAGGCCCAGCGGCTGGCGCAGCTCGGCGCCCGAACCTGTGGCCAGCATCAGCGGTATTGCGCCGAACAGCGCGGCCAGGGTGGTCATCAGGATCGGCCTGAAGCGCAGCAGCGCAGCCTGGTAGATGGCGTCATGCGGGCTCATGCCTTGGTTGCGCTCGGCCTCGAGGGCGAAGTCGATCATCATGATCGCGTTCTTCTTGACGATGCCGATGAGCAGGATGATGCCAATGATGGCGATCATGCCCAGGTCGTTGCCGCTGAGGATCAACGCCAGCAAGGCGCCGACCGCCGCCGACGGCAAGGTCGAAAGGATGGTGATCGGGTGAATGTAGCTCTCGTACAGCACGCCGAGCACGATATACATGGTCACCACGGCGGCAAGGATCAGCAGCAAGGTGCTCGACAGCGACGCCTGGAAGGCCTCGGCAGCCCCCTGGAAGCGGGTCTGCACCCCGATAGGCATGCCGATTTCCTGCTGTACCTGCTCGATCACCTTGACCGCTTCGCCCAGAGAAGCGCCGTGGGCCAGGTTGAACGACATCATCACAGCCGGGAACTGGCCGATGTGTGAAATCGCCAGTTGCGCCTGGCGCTGCTCGATGCGCGCGAGGGCCGACAGGCGCACCTGCCCCCCGTCACTGGCTTTGACATGGATCGACTCCAACGCCTGCGGCCCGATGCTTGCTGCATCACGCGACTGCAGCACCACCCGGTACTGGCTGGCCTGGGTATAGATGGTCGAGATCTGCCGCTGACCGAAGGCGTCATACAGGGCGTTGGTGATTTGCGACACATCGATGCCCAGGCGGCTGGCCATGTCACGGTCGATCACCAGGTACACCTGCAGCCCCTTGTCCTGCAGGTCGCTGGCCACGTCCTGCAGTTCCGGGCGCTGTTGCAGCGCAGTGACCAGCTTGGCGCTCCACTGCGCGAGCAGGTCAGCATCGGGCGAAGACAAGCTGAACTGGTACTGGGTGCGGCTGACACGATCCTCGATGCTCAGGTCTTGCACCGGCTGCATGAACAGGCGGATGCCGACCAGCTTGTCGAGCTGAGGCTGCAAGCGGCTGATCACCTCGCCGGCCGTCACGTCGCGTTCGCCATGGGGCTTGAGGTTGATCAGCAGACGCCCACTGTTGAGGGTGGCGTTGTCACCGTCCACACCGATGTAGGACGACAGGCTCTGCACGGCCGGGTCCCGCAGGATGATCGCGCTCAGCGACTGTTGGCGTTCACTCATGGCGGTGAACGAGGTGGACTGCGGCGCTTCGGAGATACCCTGGATCACCCCGGTGTCCTGCACCGGGAAGAAGCCCTTGGGCACCACCATGTACAGGAAAACGGTCAGCGCCAGGCTTGCGACCGCCACCAGCAAGGTCAGCGGCTGGTGCCGGAGCACCCATTGCAGGCCACGGCCATAGTGTTCGATCAGCCAGTCGATCCACGCACCACTGGCGCGGTAGAAACGGCCTTGCTCCTCTTCCTTGGGTTCACGCTTGAGCAGCCGTGCGCACATCATGGGTGTCAGGGTCAGCGAGACCACCAGGGAAATCAGGATAGCCACCGCCAGCGTGATGGCGAATTCGCGGAACAGCCGGCCCACTACATCGGCCATGAACAGCAGCGGGATGAGCACGGCAATCAGCGAAAAGGTCAGGGAGATCAGGGTGAAACCGATCTGCCGCGCGCCCTTGAGCGCAGCCTGCAGGGGCGTCTCGCCCTCCTCGATGTGCCGCGAGATGTTCTCCAGCATGACGATGGCGTCATCGACCACAAAACCGGTGGCGATGGTCAAGGCCATCAGGGTCAGGTTGTTGATCGAGAAGCCGGCCAGGTACATCACGCCGAAGGTGCCGATCAATGACAGCGGCACGGCAATCGACGGGATGATGGTGGCACTGACGCGGCGCAGGAAGACAAACGTCACCATCACCACCAGGACGATGGCGATCAGCAGTTCGTGCTGCACATCCTTGACCGCGGCGCGGATGGTCTGGGTGCGGTCGGTCAGCACCGACACCTCGAGCCCGGCTGGCAGGTTGTCGGTGATGGACGGCAGCAGGTCCTTGATGCGATCGACCACCTCGATGACATTCGCACCGGGCTGGCGCTGGATGTTCAGCAGTACCGCCTGGCTCTGGTTGGCCCATGCTGCGAGGCGTTCGTTCTCGGCCCCGTCGACGATTTCGGCGACGTCCTTGAGGCGCAGCGGCGCACCGTTGTTGTACGCCAGGATCAGGTTGGCGTACTCCTCGGGGGAGCGCAGCTGGTCATTGGCATCGAGCATCGACACCCGGGTCGGGCCATCGAAGTTGCCTTTGGGCTGATTGACGTTGGAGGCACCGACCAGGGTACGCACGTCTTCAAGGTTCAGGCCATTGGCGGCCAACGCATCGACGTTGACCTTGATGCGCACGGCCTGGCGCTGGCCACCGGCGATGCTGACCATGCCCACGCCGCTGATCTGCGCTAGCTTCTGTGCTACACGGGTATCGACCAGGTCGTTGAGCTTGGGCAACGGCATGGTCTTGCTGGAAATGGCCAGGGTCAACACCGGGGTATCGGCAGGGTTGACCTTGTTGTACACCGGAGGGGCCGGCAGGTCGCTGGGCAACAGGTTGCTGGCGGCGTTGATCGCAGCCTGTACCTGTTGCTCGGCGACGTCCATGTTCATGTCCAGGCTGAAGCGCAGGGTCAGCACCGAGGCACCGCCAGAGCTGGTCGATGCCATCTGGGTCAGGCCCGGCATCTGGCCGAACTGGCGCTCGAGCGGCGCCGTGACGGCACTGGTCATCACCTGCGGGCTGGCGCCCGGATACAGGGTCATGACCCGGATGGTCGGGTAATCGACCTGCGGCAAGGCCGAAACCGGCAGCAGCGTGTACGCGATCAGGCCGGCCAGCACGATGGCCAGCATGCTCAGCGTGGTGGCGACCGGGCGAAGGATGAACAGGCGCGACAGGTTCATGCGCCCGCCTTGCCTGCCGCTTCGCTGGTCTGGGCCGAGCCTTTGCCGTCCTGCCCCTGCAGGTGCTGGCCGGGCGTGGCCGGTACCTGCGAGCTGTCCTCAACCACGTCGACCTTGGAGCCCTCGCGCAGACGGTCGGTGCCCTCGAGCACCAGGCGGTCACCCGCCTTCAGGCCTTCGAGGATGACACTGTTCTCACCGTCACTGGGGCCAACCTTGAGCTTGCGCACATTCACCGTGTTGTCAGCCGTAACGACATAGGCGAAGGTGCCGTCATTGCCGAACTGGATGGCCGCCGCCGGGGCCATGACGACCTGCTTGAGGGTGTCGGCCAACAGGCGCACGTTGACGAACTGGTTGGGGAACAGCGCCATGTCCTTGTTCTCGAAACGGCCTTTGAACTTCAGGGTGCCGGTGGTGATGTCTATCTGGTTGTCGATGCTGGCCAGCACACCCGTGGACTGCAGTTTGCTGTCGCCACGGTCCCAGGCCTCGACCGGCAGGCTTGCACCGCTGCGATACCGCTCCAGAACCGTGGTCAGCTCGGTTTCCGGCAAGGTGAACGCGACGCTGATCGGTTCGGTCTGGGTGATGACCACCAGTGCGGTGGTGTCATTGGCCGCCACCAGGTTGCCCAGGTCGAGCTGACGCAGGCCCACCCGGCCACTGATCGGCGCGCGGATCTGGGTGAATTCGAGGTTCAGGCGGGCATCGTTGACCTGAGCCTGGTTGGTTTTGACAAGCCCCTGGAACTGCGCCACCTGGGCTTGGGCCGTATCGAGTGTCTGCTTGGCGATGCTGTCCTCGGCGTACAGGCCTTTATACCGCGCCAGGTCGACCTGGGCGTTCTTGAGCTGTGCCTGGTTCTGCGCCAGCGTACCTTCGGCCTGCTGCAGCGCGATGCGGTAGGAGCGCGGGTCGATCTCGGCGAGCAAGTCGCCAGCCTTGACCTGCTGGCCCTCCTTGAAGTGGATTTTCACCAGCTCACCGGCAACGCGGCTCCGTACGTTGACGGTGTTGGTCGCGGTGACCGTGCCAAGCGCCTTGTAGTAGAGCGGGAAGTCGCCCAGCCGTGCAGGTTCCACGCGCACGGGCACTGCCTCTGTGGAGCCCCCGAAACCGGGGCGCCCCATGCCGATGCCCATCCCTTTGCCCGGCCGCCCGCCGCCCGGTTCATGTTGGCCAGGCGTTGCAGCGGGCCACAACCACCAGGCCAGCAAGGCCACCAGCAGCAGGATCAGCAGGCCAACCAGCCAGCGACGAGGGGATCGGGAGACGGAAACTTGCATGGGTTGAACGAACCTTGTTCGGAATGACGACTGGGGAAGGTGAACGATAAGCACTGGCACTCTTTTAGCAAAGGCCCTTTACCAGAGGTTTACCTTTGCCTGACGTTGCCAAGAGTTTGAACTTTAAATGAAAACGGCCCGGAGTGTGTTCCGGGCCGTTACAGGGTGTTGCTTGGAAAGGCAAGGCGCTGGAGAGTTCCGCAGCCGGAGCCGGGAACATGGCCTGCCCCAGGCTCAATGCCAGGCAGCGATGGGCCGCGTCAGCAGCCCTGACAAGCCCCACTGACTGGCATCAGCCCTATACCCTCCTTACTTCAATACCGCCAGGGCCGCGTCGTAGTTCGGCTCGTCAGCGATTTCGCCAACCAGCTCGCTGTGCAGCACCTTGTCGTTTTCGTCCAGCACCACCACGGCACGCGCAGCCAGGCCAGCCAGCGGGCCGTCAGCGATGGCCACACCGTAGTTTTCGAGGAACTCGCGACCACGCAGGGTCGACAGGTTCTTCACGTTCTCCAGGCCTTCAGCGCCGCAGAAGCGCGCCTGGGCGAACGGCAGGTCGGCGGAGATGCACAGCACCACGGTGTTGGCCACATCGTTGGCCTGGGCGTTGAACTTGCGGACCGAGGTGGCGCAGGTCGGGGTGTCGACGCTTGGGAAGATGTTCAGCACCTTGCGCTTGCCGGCGAAGTCCTTCAGCGACTTGTCGGCCAGGCCTTCACCTACCAAGGAAAAGGCGGGAGCCTGGGCGCCGGCCTGCGGCAGCTCGCCGTTGACCTGAACCGGGTTGCCTTTGAGAGTCACTTGAGCCATGGACGAAATCCTTATGCGGGGTTTGAAAAGGACACTGAGTTAAGCATGAAGGCGCCCGGGTGCCTATGGGGTTCGATGAAATTGTTCTATTGCCTGACAGTTTTTGTGGACAAAAAAATGTCCGGGTTGCACCAGGCAGCCCGGACATTGATCAGCGCGAAGGACGGGTCAGCCCAGCAGGCCGTACACCACGGACGTCAGCGCGACCAGGCCAACCACCACAACGAAGACGTTGGACAGCGCGCCACTGTACTTGTGCATCGACGGCACGCGGCGGATCGCGTACATCGGCATCAGGAACAGCAGCACGGCGATGATCGGGCCACCCAGCGACTCGATCATGCCCAGGATGCTCGGGTTCAGGGTGGCGACGATCCAGCACACCACCAGCATCAGCGCGGCGACCACACGGTCCAGCACCTTGGCGCCCGGGCGTGCGCCGGTCTTGGCGATGATGCCCTTCAGGCCCTCGCTGGCACCGATGTAGTGCCCCAGGAACGACTTGGCGATGGCGACGAAGGCGATCAGCGGCGCGGCGAAAGCGATCGTCGGGTTACTGAAGTGGTTGGCCAGGTAAGACAGAATCGACAGGTTCTGCGCTTTGGCTTCAGCCAATTGAGCGCTGTCGAGGGTCAGTACGCAGCTGAACACGAAGAACAGCACCATGGCCACCATCAGCAGGTGCGCGCGGGCCAGGATCTGGCCGCTGCGCTCGTCAGCGTGGTCGCCATACCGGCGCTTCTGGTCCACGGCAAAGGCCGAGATGATCGGCGAGTGGTTGAACGAGAACACCATCACCGGGATCGCCAGCCACACGGTGTGCAGGAAAGCCGAGCCCGATGGCAACTGAGAAGCGCTGTCGAGGATCCCCCCGGTCCAGTGCGGAACCAGGTAAAGGCCCAGCAGCGCCAGGGCGACGATGAACGGGTACACCAGCAGGCTCATGACTTTCACCGTGGCCTGCTCACCGCAGCGTACGATGGCCAGAAGACCGAGGATCAGCACGAACGACAACAACGCCCGCGGCGGCGGGGTCATGTGCAACTGGTGCTCCATGAAGCTGGCGACGGTGTTGGTCAGCGCCACGCTGTAGATGAGCAGGATCGGGAAGATGGCGAAAAAGTACAGCACGGTGATCAATGCACCGGCCTTGATGCCGAAATGCTCTTGCACCACGTCCGTGATGTCACCGTCACCGCGCCCGGACAGTACGAACCGGGTCAGGCCGCGGTGGGCGAAATAGGTCATCGGGAAGGCCAGTGCGGCGAGAATCAGCAGCGGCCAGAAACCACCGAGGCCAGCATTGATCGGCAGGAACAAGGTGCCTGCGCCGATGGCGGTGCCAAACAGCCCCAGCATCCAGGTAGTGTCATGACGGGACCAGCTGCCAAGGGCAGCCGGGGTCGATTCGAAGCGTTGATCAACGCTTGGGGCCTGCTCGTTCATTCCGGGTGCAACTCCACTCGCAAGACTGCAACAGGGCTGGGAATGGCGAAACAGAGGCCTCGCACCCCCCAACCAGAAAAGAGGGGCGCGATTGTGCACTGAAACCGTGCGGATGCGAAGCCCCGCCCGAGGGACGGTTGCACTTGTCTTTACAAGCGGGTTGCACTATGAGGTCACCTTGGGGCGCTGTCGCGCCACAAGGCCGCTCCTGCGGGCGCTCGCGAGGCCTTGCAGGAGCGGTATGGCGCAGTGTTACTGCTGAACGGCAGCGAACGCTTCGGCAACCCGTTGCAGGTTGGCAGGGCGCAGGCCGGACATGCACACCCGGCCGCTGTCGATCAGGTACACCCCGAACTCGTCGCGCAGGCGACGGACCTGCTCGACGCTGAAACCGGTGTAGCTGAACATCCCACGTTGGCGCAGGAAGAACTGGAAGTCCTGGCCTGGCAGCAACACGGCCAGCGCATCGACCAGCGCCTGGCGCATATCGAGGATGCGCTTGCGCATCACCTCGACTTCAGCGGCCCACTGCGCGTTCAGCGCTGCATCGCCGAGCACGCCAGCCACCAGCTGAGCACCGAAGTTGGGCGGGCTGGAGTAGTTGCGCCGTACAGTCGCCTTGAGCTGGCCAAGCACGCTTTGGGTGGTGTCTTCATCGTCGCAGACGACCGACAGGCCCCCTACCCGCTCACCGTACAGCGAGAAGATCTTCGAGAACGAGTTGCTGACCAGGCAAGGTACGCCGGCCCGGGCCATTTCGCGGATGGCGTACGCGTCTTCCACCAGCCCCTCGCCGAAGCCCTGGTAGGCGATGTCGAGGAACGGGATCAACTGGCGCGCCTTGACCACTTCCACCACCTGCTGCCACTGGTGCTGGGTAAGATCGGCACCGGTGGGGTTATGGCAGCACGGATGCAGCAGCACGACACTGTTGCCAGGCAAAGTCTGCAAAGTCGCCAGCATGCCGTCGAAGTCCACGCCACGGCTGGCCTGGTCGAAGTACGGATAGCTGTGCACCTTGAACCCTGCACCTTCGAAGATGGCGCGGTGGTTGTCCCAGGTCGGGTTGCTGACCCAGACTTCGGAGGCCGGGAAGTAACGCTTGAGGAAATCGGCGCCGACCTTGAGCGCGCCAGAGCCGCCGACGGTCTGCACGGTCGCCACGCGCTTGCCGGTCACGGCTGGGTGATCGGCACCGAACAGCAGCGCCTGGATCGCCTGGCGGTAACTGGCCAGGCCTTCCATCGGCAGGTACAGCGAGGCCTCGTGGGCCACGCCGGCGATGCGTTTTTCAACGGCATCCACTGCTTCGAGCTGCGGCACCACGCCGGCCTCATCGTAATAAAGGCCGATACTCAGGTTGACCTTGTCGGCGCGCGGGTCGGCCTTGAAGGTTTCCATCAACGAGAGGATCGGGTCGCCGGCATAGGCATCGACATGTTTGAACACAGCGTGCAGCTCCTTGGATCAGGACAGTTCGGAAAGGCTCAGGTGAGGATACCCGGAGTCGGCGGGCAGGAACATCACCTATTGTGCAAGGTTGTCTATGCAAGATTGCACAGCGCTCATTTGCGGCATGTCAGCCCGCCAGCGTCTTGAGCGCCTGCAGCTCACGCTCAGTCACCGCCACCCCTTCACGCTGGGCAATTTCCCGCTCCCGGTAGCGCCGCTCGCCCGGCATGCGCGACACCCCCACGGCCTGCATCTGCTCGACCAGCGCCCGGCTGCGTTGCGCAAACCGCTCGCCTTCTGCCTTGCTCGGGTCGATGACGATGATCAGCTGCCCGGTCCACGGTGTTTTCGCCCCAGGGTGGCTCGCCCAGTCGAATTCCCAGGAGAAATGCCCCCCAGTCAGCGCCGCCGCCAGTAGCTCGACCATCATCGACAATGCAGAGCCCTTGTGCCCGCCGAAGGGCAGCAGCGCACCGCCCTCCAGAATGGCCGTGGGGTCGGTGGTCGGCTGGCCGTCGGCGTCCACGCCCATGCCCTCCGGCAACGGTTGGCCGGCCCGCGCAGCGATCTGCACGTCCCCGTGGGCCATGGCGCTGGTGGCCATGTCAAAGACGATAGGGTCATGCCCCGCGCACGGCGCGGCAAAGGCAATCGGGTTGGTGCCGAACAACGGCTTGTGGGCACCGTGTGGCACCACACAGGTCATGCTGTTGACCACGCTCAGTGCCACCAGCCCCTCATCGGCAAACGGCTCCACATCGGGCCACAGCGCTGCGAAATGGTGTGAGTTGTGAATCGCCAGTACCGCAATACCGGCGCTGCGGGCCTTTTCGACCAGCAGTGCACGCGCCGCGGCCAGGGCCGGCTGGGCAAAGCCACCGCCAGCGTCGACCCGAACGAAACCCGCCGCGACGTCGACCACCTGGGGTATCGCACCGCCATTCACCCAGCCGCTGGCCAGGGTCGAGACATAGCCAGGCACACGAAACACCCCGTGACTGTGGGCACCATCACGCTGTGCGCTGGCGCAATTGTGGGCGAGGACGTCGGCCACCGCCGCACTGCAGCCGTGACGCTGGAAGATCGCTTGCAACAACCCCTGCAGTTCGGCGAATGGCATGCGCACGGCGGGGTGGGTGGAAGGTGCAGACATCTGAAGCTCCTTTCTTGGAATTGGAATGGCGACAGCGTGGGCAACGACAAAAACTTTCCGGCATGTGACAGCTATCTGTCAAATATTGACGGAATGACAGAAAACATTCATCTTCTGCTCACGCCTCGCCGGGAGCAACAGCATGAGCCAACCGATCAGACAACGCCTGGAACACAGCCTGCAAGCCGCGACTGCTTCTGGCCACAAGATCGCCAGCTACATGCTCGCCAATCTCCATGAGCTGCCGTTCCAGACCTCGGCCAGCATTGCCGCCAAGCTCGGCGTCAGCGAATCCAGTGTCGGGCGTTTCTGCCGCTCCCTCGGTTATGCCCATCTCAAGGCGCTCAAGCAAGACCTTCAGAGCGACCTGGGTGATGGCCCATGGCTGGTGGGCGACCGCCTGCAGGAATACCGCCAGCAGCACGACGACAACACCCGCGCAGGCAGCCTTGAACTGGAAATTGCCGCGCTGGTACGGGTGCATGAATACAGCCGCAGCGAACCCTGGCACACAGCCGCGCAGCGCTTGGCAGACAGGCCGCGGGTATTCATTGCCGGTTTCCAGACCGAGCGTGGTGTGGCCCAGTGCATGGCCCACCTGCTGCACTACCTGCGCGACGGCGTTCAGGTGGTCGACGGCAGCGCCGGGCACTTTGGCGAGGTGCTGCTCGGGCGCCCGGAAAACAGCGCGTTGGTGGTGTTCGAGGCGCGCCGCTATTCCCGCCATGCCCTGCTGTTGTGCCAGAAGGCCCGCCAGGCGGGCATACCGGTCACGCTGGTGACCGATACCTTCTGCGACTGGGCCGACGCCAATGCCGACGAGGTCTTCCGCATCCCCACCGAATTCAACCTGTTCTGGGAGTCCACCTCGGCCATGCTGTCGTGGGTGCACCTCATGGTCAACGAGGTCTGCAAGAAGCTCGGGCCTGATGTTGAAAAACGCTTGGAAGCGACTGCCGCTCTACATAACGAATTCGTCGGCTACACGACGGGAAAACAACAATAGCAAGAGTGCAAGAGGTGCGAGATGAACAAGACCATGGCTATGGTGGGTGCATGTGCCCTGCTGCTGGCGGCTAACGCCAGCGCCGAAACCCTGCGCTTCGCCACCGAGGGGGCCTACCCGCCCTTCAACTATGTGGATGCCGACAACCAATTGCATGGTTTCGACATCGACATCACCCACGCCCTGTGCGAGCAGATGAAAGTCGAATGCACCCTGGTGGCTCAGGACTGGGAAGGCATCATCCCGGCCTTGATGGCACGCAAGTACGATGCGGTGGTGGCCTCGATGATCGATACCCAGGAGCGGCGCAAGAAAATCGCCTTCACCGACCACTACTACCGTACCCCGCTGACCGTTGCCGTGGCCAAGGACAGCAAGATCAGTGATGCGCAGACCACCTTCGAAGGCTACACCGTGGGCGCCCAGTCGTCCTCGACCCAGGCGATCTATGCCGAAGATGTGTATGGCAAGGCGGGAGCTGACGTGAAGCTCTACCCCACCATGGACGAGGCCAATGCCGACCTCGCCGCCGGCCGCCTGGACGGGGTGATCGCCGACAAGTTTCCGCTGCATGAGTGGATGAACAAGAACGGTCAGGATTGCTGCAAGGTGTTGGGTGACGTAGCCGGGACCAAGGCCGATGCCGCCATCGCCGTGCGCAAGGACGATGAAGCACTGCGCCAGCGCCTGAATACGGCATTGGCGCAAATCGTCGCCAACGGTACCTACCAGAAAATCGCCAGCAAGTACTTCGACTTCGATATCTACAACTGACTGTCAGGGCCCCATCGCCGGCAAGCCGGCTCCGACAGATTCGCGGCTGTGGCCCATCGGTGGCGCCCGACTTACCACCGTCCTCCAAGGCTGTCAGGTATCGGTGAGGCAGGCTTGCCACCGGCCTCCAAGGCTGTCAGGTATCGGTGGGTCAGGCTTGCCACCGTCCTCCAAGGCTGTCAGGTATCGGTGGGGCAGGCTTGCCACCAGCCCCAAGGGCGATGAGGTATCGGTGGGAGCCGGCTTGCCGGCGATGGGGCCCGGCCAGTCAACACAAGGGATATGCCATGCTCGAACAATTGTCCTTGCTGTCCTTCGCCAGTGGTGGCTGGGGCCAGGCGCTGCTGGCCGGCGCTCTGGTGACCGTGTCACTGGCCCTCGCCTGCCTGCCCATCGGCTTGCCTCTAGGGCTTGCCGTAGCCCTGGCGGCGCGCTCACGCAAGCGCCTGGTGCGCGCCTGGTCCACCACGTTCTCCACCGTGTTCCGCGGCCTGCCCGAACTGCTGACCCTGCTGATCATCTATTACGGTTGCCAGATCGCCGCCCAACAACTGCTGGCCGCCATGGGCTATCAAGGTGAGTTCCTGATCAATACCTTCCTGGCAGCGATGATCGCTTTCAGCCTGGTGTTCGCCGCCTTTTCCAGCGAAATCTGGCTGGCCGCTTTCAAGACCCTGCCCAAAGGCCAGCTTGAAGCCTGTGCGGCCCTGGGCCTGGGCAAGCGCACCGCATTCTTCAAGGTGGTACTGCCACAACTGACGCGCATCGCCCTGCCGGGGCTCTCCAACAACTGGCTGTCGTTGCTCAAGGACACCTCGCTGGTCTCGACCATCTCGCTGGTCGACCTGATGCGCCAGACCAACCTTGCGGTCAGCGTGACCAAAGAACCGATGTTCTTCTACGGGGTGGCCTGCCTGGGTTACCTGCTGTTCTCGGCCCTGTCGGGACGGGTATTCGCCTACATCGAACGGCGCAGCAACCGCCACCTGCAAGGAGCACGCGCATGAATGCCGAACAATGGCTGAGCCTGGTACTGGACCCTGACCTGCTGGAGCGCTACGGCCCACGGTTCATCGACGGGCTGCTGGTAACGGCCAAACTGGTGGCGATTTCCTTTACCCTCGGCGCCGTGCTCGGCCTGCTGCTGGCCCTGGCCCGGATGTCGCGCAAACTGCTGCTGCAACGCCTGGCGGCCGGCTACATCTATTTCTTCCGTGGCTCCCCCCTGCTGGCCCAGCTGTTTCTGCTGTACTACGGGCTTGGTTCGCTGAAGGGCTTCTGGCAGGACCTTGGCCTCTGGTGGTTCTTCCGCGAAGCCTGGTTCTGCACCCTGCTGGCCTTCACCCTGAACACTGCCGCCTACCAGGCCGAAATCTTCCGCGGCAGCCTGATGGCAGTGGCCCCGGGGCAGTACGAAGCGGCCAGGGCTTTGAACCTCAAACGCGCCACCACCTTCTTCAAGGTCATCTTGCCGCAATCCTTGCTGGTGGCCATCGGCCCGCTGGGCAACGAACTGATTCTGATGATCAAGGCCAGCGCCATCGCCTCGCTGGTGACTATCTACGACCTGATGGGCGTGACCAAATTGGCGTTTTCGCGCAGCTTCGACTTCCAGATCTACCTGTGGGCCGCCGTCCTCTATCTGGTGATCGTCGAACTGGTGCGGCGCCTGCTCAAACACCTGGAGGCCCGCCTGGGCCGCCACCTGAATTGACCGAAGGATACAATCATGCATTGCCAGACCCTTGTCCTGGGCGCCGGTATCGTCGGCGTCAGCACCGCGCTGCATCTGCAGGCCCGCGGGCGCCAGGTGATCCTGATCGACCGCGATGAACCCGGATGCGGCACCAGCCATGGCAACGCCGGGCTGATCGAACGCTCCAGCGTCATCCCCTATGCCTTCCCCCGCCAATTCGCAGCCCTGCTGCGCTATGGCCTGAACCGCCAGCCGGACGTGCGCTACAGCCTGCTGCACCTGCCCAAGGCCGCGCCCTGGTTGCTGCGCTATTGGCGGCAGTCGGCACCGGGGCGGCTGGCCGAGGCCGCAGCCGACATGCTGCCGCTGGTCCAACGCTGCGTCGATGAACATGACGCCCTGATTGCCGCCGCGGGGCTCGAAAGCCTGGTTCAGGCCAAGGGCTGGATCGAGGTGTACCGCGACCCGGCACTGTTCGAGCAGGCCAAGGCCGAGGTCAAGGGCCTTGCACGCTACGGCCTGCATTATGAACTGCTTGAACGTGAGCAACTGCAGGCACGCGAGCACCAGCTCGACAGCGCCGTCGTTGGCGGCATCCATTGGCTCGACCCCAAGACCGTGAACAACCCCGGCGCCCTCACCCGTGGTTATGCTGCGCTATTCGTTCAGCGTGGCGGGCAGTTCCTGCATGGCGATGCGCGCAGCCTGCGCCAGGTCGGCAGCCAATGGCGGGTCGAAAGCCAGCGTGGGCCGGTCACGGCCGACGAAGTGGTGGCGTGCCTTGGGCCACAGTCGGCAGACCTTTATGAGCGCCTGGGCTATACGATCCCGATGGGTATCAAACGCGGCTACCACATGCATTACGGCACCCATAACGGCGCGCAGTTGCACCACGCGATCTGCGATACCCAGGGCGGCTACGTGCTGGCGCCGATGGCCGCCGGCATACGCCTGACCACCGGCATCGAGTTCGCTGCCAGCAGCGCCCCGGGAAACGAAATTCAGCTCAAGCGCTGCGAAGCGCTCGCGCGCGCGCTGTTCCCGGCCCTGGGTGAGCGCCTGGATGACGCCCCGTGGCTGGGCCGGCGACCCTGCCTGCCGGACATGCGCCCGGTGATCGGCCCGGCGCCGCGGCACAAGGGCCTGTGGTTCAACTTCGGCCACGCCCACCACGGCCTGACGCTGGGACCCGTCACTGGCCGCTTGGTGGCTGAACTGCTCACGGGCGAGCGCCCTTTCACCGACCCTGCGCCTTACAGCGCGGCACGTTTCGACTGACACCACGCGGGAGAACAACAACATGACCGCCCCTTTGAGCGTTGCCAGCCTTGCCCCTGAACACGACCCACGCCCGGTGCTGATCCGCATAGAGGGCCTGAACAAGCACTATGGCGCGTTCCATGTGCTGCGCGACATCGACCTGCAGGTGCGCGAAGGTGAGCGCATCGTGCTGTGCGGCCCTTCCGGCTCCGGCAAGTCCACCTTGATCCGGTGCATCAACCGCCTGGAGATTGCCGAACAAGGCAGCATCCAGGTAGCCGGCACCGATCTGGCCGCCAACACGCGCCAGGCCGCCCAGGTACGCAGCGACATCGGCATGGTGTTCCAGCACTTCAACCTGTTTGCGCACATGAGCGTGCTCGACAACTGCCTGCTGGCCCCCACCAGCGTGCGCGGCCTGTCTCGCAAGGACGCCGAGGAGCGTGCACGGATGTATCTGCGCAAGGTCGGCATCGAAAACCAGGCGCACAAATACCCCAGCCAACTGTCCGGCGGCCAGCAGCAACGAGTGGCCATCGCCCGTGCCTTGTGCATGAAACCGCGGATCATGCTGTTCGACGAGCCAACCTCGGCGCTGGACCCGGAAATGGTCGCTGAAGTGCTGGATGTGCTGGTACAACTGGCGGGTACCGGCATGACCATGCTCTGTGTCACCCATGAAATGGGCTTTGCCAGGCAGGTTGCCGAGCGGGTGCTGTTCCTTGAAGGGGGGCAGATCATCGAAGACAGCCCGCCGCAGGTGTTCTTCAACCAGCCGCGCACGGCACGGGCCAACAGTTTTCTGGCACAGATCCTTCATTGAGGCCACTGGCCCTTTAGTCGGCATGCCAGCCCCCACTGTGGAAATGAGCGCTTTCAAGATCAGCGCCCTACCTGTGGGAGTCGGCTTGCCGGCGATAAGGCCAGCAAACACGGCACAAAGCCCCTTTATTGCACGGCTGCAATGACCCAACTGCGTCGTTAAATATAATTGACCCAACCCCCTGTCAAACCCTTGCCGCCTGAGGCTCGCAAGGCTTTTAGCCCCCGAATTCAGGCGCTTTAGCCCATTTCAGTCGTTTGACATATCGAACGGCTCTGGCAAGCTATCTACAAGCCCCGACCGGCATCGTCGCCTCTGACGAGCCGGCAGTGCTCGGGGCTTCAGGTAGCACACCAGGCCCCGCGCCGTGCACCTGCACAACAACGGCAGGTCGAACCTGTCATAAGGTGACATATGTCCAACAGCAACATTGGCAACAAGCAACCTTCCCTGCGCAAACCCGTCGTCCTGATGACCATGGGCAGCCAAGAGCGCAAAGGCCATGACTACCAAGTCATGACCCACAAATACATCACCCCGCTGGTCGATTTCGCCGATTGCGTCCCGGTGTTGGTGCCCACCTGCTGTGGCGTCGATGACCTGGAGACCTATCTGGACATGGCCGACGGCGTCTACCTGACCGGTGCCGGCAGCAACATCGAGCCGAGCCTGTATGGCCAGGAAAACCAGACCCCAGGCAAAGGCCAGGACGTCAACCGCGACCTGTTCGATATTCCGCTGGTCAAGGCAGCGCTCAAGCGCGGCCTGCCCATCTTCGGTATCTGCCGTGGCATGCAGGAAATCAACGTCGCCCTGGGCGGCGACATTTACCAGAAGGTTTACGCCGAACCCGGCTTCAACGACCACCGGGAAAACCCGGAAGACCCGGTCGAGGTGCAATACGCTCAGGTGCATGGTGTGAAGATCAAGGCTGGCAGCTGGCTGCACGACGCCCTTGGCACCGACGAGATCCGCGTCAACTCGCTGCACGGCCAAGGCCTGCGTAACCTGGGTACCGGCATCGAGCCGATCGCCCATGCCGAAGATGGCCTGGTCGAAGCGATTCACGGCCCGAGCATTTCGCCCTTCCTGTTCGCCGTCCAGTGGCACCCGGAGTGGCAAGCGGCGAAGAATCCTGATTCGATCAAGATCTTCCGCGCCTTCGGCGAGGCCTGCCGCGCACAGGTGCGCAAATCCCAGAACAAGCGCCAACAGGCCGCCTGACCCTCAGCTTCGTTAGTTTTGATCGCGGGGCGGCGCAAGGTCGCCCCCGCTTCCCCGGTCACCCTCTGCTGGTCCCAGAACACTTCCCGTGGCTGCGGGCGGCGGGCTTGCGCCTGTCTCCGCGATCCTTTTTACCCCGCCAACCTAGAGATACGATGACTGTTTAGATAGTCGTCGTCAGACTTCCCGCGCCCTCGCCTCCAGTGCAGCCCGCGTGGCGGGACTCGCAACGCCCCACACGGACCTCAGTCGCTACACCCACCATTCCTCCAGCGGCCCTCATGCTCGGAAAAATTTTGTGCAGAGGGACTAGTCATCGCACAGGTTGTACGATAACTTACCTCCAACGCAAAACAACACCCTTCACCCAAGCGCCACAGGATGCCAATAACAATGACTCCACAAGAACTGAAATCCATCCTCTCCCACGGCCTGCTGTCTTTCCCGGTCACCGATTTCAATGCCCAAGGCGACTTCAACCAGGCGGGTTACATCAAGCGCCTTGAATGGCTTGCCCCGTACGGCGCCAATGCCCTGTTCGCCGCCGGTGGCACCGGTGAGTTCTTCTCCCTGGCCGCCAGCGAGTACAGCCAGGTGATCAAGACTGCCGTCGATACCTGCGCCACGTCTGTACCGATCCTCGCCGGCGTCGGTGGCTCCACTCGCCAGGCCATCGAGTATGCACAGGAAGCCGAGCGCTTGGGTGCCAAGGGCTTGCTGCTGCTGCCGCACTACCTGACCGAAGCCAGCCAGGACGGCGTCGCTGCCCACGTCGAAGCGGTGTGCAAGTCGGTCAACATCGGCGTGGTGGTGTACAACCGCAACGTCTGCCGCCTGAACGCCGACCTGCTGGAAAAGCTTGCCGAACGCTGCCCGAACCTGATCGGCTACAAGGACGGCCTGGGTGACATCGAACTGATGGTGTCGATCCGTCGTCGCCTGGGTGACCGTTTCAGCTACCTGGGTGGCCTGCCGACCGCCGAGGTGTATGCTGCCGCTTACAAAGCCCTGGGCGTGCCGGTGTACTCCTCGGCGGTGTTCAACTTCATCCCGAAGACCGCGATGGACTTCTACCACGCCATCGCCCGCGACGATCACGCCACCGTTGGCAAGCTGATCGACGACTTCTTCCTGCCGTACCTGGACATCCGCAACCGCAAGGCTGGCTATGCCGTGAGCATCGTCAAGGCAGGCGCGAAGATCGCCGGTTACGACGCAGGCCCGGTGCGCACGCCGCTGACCGACCTGACCGCTGAAGAATACGAAATGCTCGCAGCTCTGATGGACAAGATGGGTCCGCAATAAGCGCACCCCGCGGCCTGCCAATGCCGCACCCGGAGTGGGCTACCCCCACTCCGACTAAAACTTGTGAGCCCGCACAAAAATAACTAGTGGGAGTATTGCCAGCATGCAAGCGACTAAAAAGACGCATGTGCGCTACCTGATCCTGTTCATGCTGTTTCTGGTGACCACGATCAACTATGCCGACCGAGCCACCATCGCCATTGCAGGCTCCAGCCTGCAGAAAGACCTCGGCATTGACGCCGTAACCCTTGGTTATATCTTCTCCGCCTTCGGATGGGCTTACGTTGCCGGCCAGATTCCTGGTGGCTGGTTGCTGGACCGCTTTGGCTCCAAGAATGTCTACGCCTTCAGCATCTTCACCTGGTCACTGTTCACCCTGTTGCAGGGTTTTGTCGGTGGCCTGCCGGTCGCCTGGGCAGTGGTCACCCTGTTCACCCTGCGCTTTCTGGTCGGCTTCGCCGAAGCGCCGTCGTTCCCGGGCAACGCCCGTATCGTCGCGGCTTGGTTCCCCACCGCAGAACGCGGCACGGCGTCGGCGATCTTCAACTCAGCGCAATACTTCGCCACCGCGCTGTTCGCCCCGATCATGGGCTGGATCGTGTTCAGCTTCGGCTGGGAACACGTGTTCGTGGTGATGGGTGCACTGGGCATCGTGTTCTCCGCCGTTTGGCTGAAGACCATCTACAACCCGCGCCAACACCCGCGCATCAGCCCGCAAGAACTCGAGCACATCGAGCAGAACGGCGGCCTGGTGGACATGGACCAGAAGCGTGGCAACGACGGCCCGAAATGGGGCTACATCAAGCAATTGCTGACCAGCCGCATGCTGCTGGGTGTGTACCTGGGCCAGTACTGCATCAATGCCATCACCTACTTCTTCCTGACCTGGTTCCCGGTGTACCTGGTGCAGGAGCGTGGCATGACCATCCTCAAGGCGGGCATCATCGCCTCGCTGCCGGCAATCTGTGGCTTCATCGGCGGCGTGCTCGGTGGTGTGCTGTCTGACTGGCTGCTGCGCCGCGGCAACTCGCTGACCTTCTCGCGCAAGCTGCCGATCGTCTGTGGCCTGCTGCTGTCGACCACCATGGTCTTCTGCAACTATGTCGAAGCGGAATGGATGGTGGTCGGCTTCATGACCCTGGCCTTCTTCGGCAAGGGCATCGGCGCACTGGGCTGGGCCGTGGTCGCCGATACCTCGCCCAAGCAGATCGCTGGGCTGTCCGGCGGCCTGTTCAACACCTTCGGCAACATTGCGTCGATCACCACCCCGATCGTCATTGGCTACATCATCAGCGCCACCGGCTCGTTCAAGTGGGCGCTGGTGTATGTTGGCGCCAACGCCCTGGTAGCGATCTTCAGCTACCTGGTCATCGTCGGGCCGATCAAGCGTATCGAGTTGCGTGAAGGTGCAAAGCCAGACGCTGAGCCTGCCGCCCCGGGCGAACTGGCTGACGCACGTCACTGAGTGAGCACGCCCGCGGCCGGCAATGCCGGTGCGGGCGGATGTACAAAGCCTGAGAACATCACGAACAGGGCCCGAACATGCAGTTGATCGAACATTCCGACTCGCCCCGCTACGTCCGGCTGCACGACGACGATAACGTCGTGGTAGTGGTCAACGACGGTGGCTTGGGTGAAGGCGCGCGCTTCCCCGATGGCCTGACCCTTGTAGAAGCCGTCCCACAGAGCCACAAAGTGGCCACCGTCCTGATCGCCAAAGGCGAGCCAGTCAAGCGCTATGGGCAGATCATTGGTTACGCCCTGGAAGACCTGCGTCAAGGCAGTTGGGTGCAGGAAAGCCAACTGGCCATGCCGTCCGCCCCTGAACTGGACAGCCTGCCGCGCTGCGATGCAGTACCTGCGCCTCTGCCTGCGCTGGATGGCTTTACCTTCGAAGGCTACCGCAACGCTGACGGCACCGTCGGCACCCGCAACATCCTGGGCATCACCACCACCGTGCAATGTGTGACCGGTGTGCTGGAGCATGCGGTCAAGCGCATCCGCAGTGAATTGCTGCCCAAATACCCCAATGTCGATGACGTGGTCGCCCTCACCCACAGCTATGGCTGCGGCGTGGCGATCAACGCCCGTGATGCCTACATCCCGATCCGCACCGTGCGCAACCTGGCACGCAACCCCAACCTGGGTGGCGAAGCGCTGGTCATCAGCCTGGGCTGCGAGAAGCTGCAGGCCGGCCAGGTGATGCACGACAACGACCCCTCAGTGGACCTCAGCGAGCCGTGGCTGTATCGCCTGCAGGACGCCAGCCTTGGCTTTAGCGAAATGATCGAACAGATCATGGGCCTGGCCGAGACGCGCTTGCAAAAACTCGACAAGCGCCGCCGCCAGACCGTGCCGGCCAGTGAGCTGATCCTGGGCATGCAGTGCGGCGGCAGCGATGCATTTTCCGGCATCACCGCCAACCCGGCGCTGGGCTATGCCGCCGACCTGCTGGTGCGGGCCGGCGCCACCGTGCTGTTCTCGGAAGTGACCGAGGTGCGCGACGCCATCTACATGCTCACCTCCCGCGCGGAAAACCAGGCGGTCGCCGACGCACTGGTGCGCGAGATGGACTGGTACGACCGTTACCTGCAGCAAGGTGCTGCCGACCGCAGCGCCAACACGACGCCCGGCAACAAGAAAGGCGGCCTGTCCAATATCGTCGAAAAATCCCTGGGCTCGATCGTCAAGTCCGGCAGCGGCGCCATTCAGGGCGTGCTCGGCCCAGGCGAGCGGGTGAACCGCAAAGGCCTGATCTTCTGCGCAACGCCCGCCAGCGACTTCGTCTGCGGCACGCTGCAGTTGGCGGCCGGGATGAACCTGCACGTATTCACTACGGGTCGCGGTACCCCCTACGGCCTGGCCATGGCGCCGGTGGTCAAGGTGTGCACCCGCACCGAACTGGCCCAACGCTGGCCGGACCTGATCGACATTGACGCCGGGCGCATTGCCAGCGGCCGTTCAAGCATCGAAGAACTGGGCTGGGAGTTGTTCCACTACTACCTGGACGTGGCCAGTGGCCGCAAGCAGACCTGGGCAGAACAACACCGGCTGCACAACGACATCACCCTGTTCAACCCGGCGCCAATCACCTGATGGTTCGGCCTTGCCCGGTATGCAAATGGCACGCGCCCGCCTGGGGGAGCCGGCTTGCCGGCGACGCAGGCTGTGCGGTGCAGGGCACGGGCTTGGCCAGTGATCACCGGCACGCCGGCTACCACAGGTCATGCGCCCTTTACTGATCAACCCTTCCAAACACTGGAGCACACCATGCCTGAGATTCTTGGCCACAACTTCATCGCCGGCCAGCGCAGCGCCGCTGGCGCGCAACGCCTGCAGAGCCTGGACGCCACCACGGGCGAGGCCCTGCCCTACAGCTTCGCCCAAGCCACCGAGGCCGAGGTGGACCAGGCGGCTCAAGCGGCGGCAGCGGCCTTTGCCGAATTCCGCCAGCTGGCCCCGGCACGTCGTGCCGAGTTCCTCGATGCCATCGCTGCCGAACTGGACGAGCTGGACGACGCATTCGTCGCCGTAGTCTGCCGTGAAACCGCCCTGCCCGCCGGGCGCATCCAAGGTGAGCGAGGCCGCACCAGCGGCCAGATGCGCCTGTTCGCCCAGGTACTGCGCCGTGGCGACTACCTTGGTGCACGCATTGACCTGGCCCTGCCTGAACGCCAGCCGCTGCCCCGCGTAGACCTGCGCCAGATGCGCATCGGCGTCGGCCCGGTCGCCGTGTTCGGCGCCAGCAACTTCCCGCTGGCCTTCTCCACCGCAGGCGGTGATACCGCTGCAGCCTTCGCCGCCGGCTGCCCGGTGGTGTTCAAGGCACACAGCGGCCATATGGCCACTGCCGACCTGGTCGCGGCGGCCATCGTTCGCGCTGCCGAACGCACCGGCATGCCCAAGGGTGTATTCAACATGGTGTTTGGCGGTGGCGTGGGTGAGTGGCTGGTCAAGCACCCGGCCATCCAGGCGGTCGGCTTCACCGGTTCGCTCAAGGGCGGGGACGCACTGTGCCGCATGGCCGCAGAGCGCCCGCAACCCATCCCAGTATTCGCCGAAATGTCGAGCATCAACCCGGTGATCATCCTCCCGGGCGCGCTGGCCAAACGTGGCGACGCCATTGCCCGCGAACTGGCCGGCTCCGTGTGCCTGGGTGCTGGCCAGTTCTGCACCAACCCGGGCCTGGTAATCGGCCTGCAGTCGCCACAGTTCAGCCAGTTGCTCACCGACCTCGGCCAGCACCTGGACCAGCAAGCCGGGCAGACCCTGCTCAATGCCGGTGGCTTGCGCAGCTACGTGAGCGGCCTGGAGCACCTGCAGGCCCACGCCGGCATCGAACACCTGGCAGGCCAGCCTCAGGAAGGCAGCCAGGCGCGTGCACAGCTGTTCAAGGCTGACGCCCGCTTGCTGGTGGACGCCGACCCGCTGCTGCAGGAAGAAGTGTTTGGCCCGACCACCGTTGCCGTTGAAGCCCAGGACACCGCGCAGTTGCGCGCCGCCCTGCTCGGCTTGCGTGGCCAGCTGACCGCTACGCTGATCGGTGAGCCTGAAGACTTCGACGCATTTGCCTGGCTGGTACCGCTGCTGGAAGAAAAGGTTGGCCGCATCCTGATCAATGGCTACCCGACCGGCGTGGAAGTGTGCGATGCGATGGTCCACGGCGGGCCGTACCCAGCGACCTCCGATGCCCGCGGTACGTCCGTCGGCACCCTGGCCATCGATCGCTTCCTGCGCCCGGTGTGCTACCAGAACTATCCGCAGTCGCTACTGCCCGAGGCACTGCGTGACAACAACCCGCTGGGCCTGCGCCGCCTGGTGAATGGGCAATGGAGTGACGGCGCGCTCTGAATGCTCTGATGCGAGAAAAAGCCCCGTAGTTACGGGGCTTTCTTCTGACGCTTGCATTGGATTTACCGGCTCTATCGCCGGCAAGCCGGCTCCCACAGGTACCGCGCTGCCCTCAGGCCCCGCGCAAATTAAATGGGAACCTGTCTTGCTCAACTGCTAAAAGCTGACGCAATCCAAGTGGGAGCCGGCTTGCCGGCGATGGGGCCCGCACAGCCACCCGCGCTATCAAACCCCTTGCGCTTCAGCTTCCGCATGCGCCTGACGCAACCGCTCCCGGCTGTTGCTCAGGTGCATGCGCATGGCCATCTTGGCCCCTTCACTGTCGCTTCGGGCGATGGCTTCGTAGATCGCCTCATGCTCGTGCATCAACCGGCTCATGTAGTGCGCCTGGTCATCATGCGCCAGACGCGCCGAGTTGAGCCGGGTACGCGGGATGATGCTGGTACCGAGATGGTTGATGATATCGGCGAAGTAATGGTTGCCGCTGGCCTGGGCGATACGCAGGTGGAACTGGAAGTCCGCCGACACCGCATCCGTGGCATGGGCGGCGCCCTCGTTGAGTTCGTCCAGCGCCGCGCGCATACCTGCCAGCTCTTCTTCGCTGCGCCGTTGCGCCGCCAGGCCTGCCGACTCGATCTCCAGGGCGATGCGCAGCTCCAGTACCGCCAGCACCTCACGCAGCGTGACCACGGTGGCCGGGTCGATGCGGAAGCCGCCCGTGGCAGGCGTATCCAGCACAAAGGTGCCGATGCCATGGCGAGTCTCGACCTGCCCGGCCGCCTGCAGCCGCGAGATCGCCTCACGCACCACAGTGCGGCTCACGCCCTCCTCGGCCATGATCTGCGACTCGGTCGGCAGCTTGTCGCCACGCTTGAGCTGGCCGCTACGAATACGCTCGGTCAGCACCGTGACCAGTTCCTGGGCCAGACTGCGCGGCTTGCGCCGGGTCTTTGCCTGTACCTGTTGCTCTGTCATGCCCTGTTTTTCACCTTGAAAGACAGCCGCCATGATAGCGCAAGCAGTTGTACGATCACATCCATCCGACGCGGTATTTATGGACGCAATGCGCCCTGCACAAAGGGCGTCGGAATTTAGCAGCGCAGCAACGGACCTAACCGCGAAGGAGCCAGGACAGACGGCAGACATCCCGGTACTGTATAGGCATCGATTGGTCACTCCATGGAAGGAAAACCGCTGATGAAAACCTTCGATCGCTGCCTGCTCTGCTGCGGGCTGATCATTCCGTCCTGGCTGCTGCTTGGCGTTTGGTTCACCGCCCAAGCCTACCCCGGCTACGACCATCTGCAGCAGGCCATGAGCCAGTTGGGCGCAGTGGGCGCCCCAACCCAACGCTGGTCACCCCTGCTCAACAACTTCCCCCTCGCGGTGCTGTTTACCCTGTTCGCCTGGGGCCTGGCGCGGCGCTGGCGTGGCTCGAAGCTCGCCCTGGCCAGCGCTGCACTGGCACTGCTGCATGGGCTCGCTAGCGCCGGCACCGGTTGGTTTGCATGCGATCAGGGTTGTGCGCCTGCGCAACCTTCCCTGTCGCAGCAACTGCACAACCTCTTCGGCTTGATCATGTTTCTCTCGTTGACCCTGGCCAGTGCGCTGTGGGCATGGGCCGGGAAACGCGTGGCCGGCTCACCCGCGCTGGGGGTCTTTTCACTGGCTTGTGTGGTAACTGCGATCGCCACTGCCGCCCTGATGGCCAAAGCGGCGCAGGACGGGCAGTTGTTCGGCCTGTACCAAAGGCTGAACTATGGCGCCTCGGTGATCTGGGTCGCCGGGCTTGCGCTGTATAGCCTGCGTCCCACACTGGCAAATCGCCTGCGCATCGCCACCACTTGACCCTAAACGTACTGGCCCCCAGGCATTTGAAGCGAGGGCAAACTCCGTTCTTCTTCAGATGCTTAGGACAGCAACATGCGAGTATTTCTAGCAACGGTGGCCGGCTGCCTGCTGGCCACGACTGCCTTCGGCGCCCAGGCCAGAGCGCTGAGCCAGAACGACCGCCATGTATGTAGCTGGGGCTCGCAGATCGCCGCCGAGGCCCAGCGGGCCAAGCTTTCCGGCGTGACCTTGTATGCCACGCGCAAGAAACTGCAGGTACGCCGGTTCGCCAAGCCGTGGATGCGCATGACCGCCTTTGGCATCACCGAACAGACCTACAACAGTCGCTCGCGGTTAAAGCCGGCAGCCATCAAGCAAACCTACTACGAACAATGTGTACATCACGCAGTTGCAAAACGTTAAAGGCTTATTAATCAGATAGTTGAACAATTAATCTCATAAATAACGTGAGATAGCTCAAGCTCAGGCCGCCCCACCTTGCACGCCCCTTGACTGCAGTGTTCCAACACGCTGAAGGTCGAACCAGACAGATCCCGGCCGCCAAATGCCGGCGACCAGGGCCATGCTGTTTTCAACAACCCGTCAGCGCCGCTGGCCGGCGCTCACCGGCAAAGAAGAACGGGCGCAGGCGCACGCCAATCATGTTCCCGGTGTAGGCCGCGACCAGCCACAGCCAGCCATGCACGCTACCCGAGGCGATGCCGCTGAAGTACGCGCCAATGTTGCAGCCGTAGGCCAGACGCGAACCGTAGCCGAGCAGCAGGCCACCGAGCACTGCGGCGATCAGCGAGCGCAGCGGGATGTTCAGGCTCGGCGCAAAACGCCCCGCCAGGCCAGCCGCCAGCAGCGCACCCAACACGATGCCAAGGTCCATGACGGTGGTCACGTCTTGCCACAGCGGCGCTGCCAGCGCCTTGGCGTTGGCCGGGGCCTGCCAGAACACCCAACTGCCGACGTCCACCCCAAGGCTGGAAAGGGTCTTGGCGCCCCACAAGGCAAAAGCGGAGGTAATGCCCCACGGGCGGCCCGCCAGGGCCAGGGTGGCGTAGTTCAGCAAGGCCAGGGCCACAGCACCCCACAGCAACGGCCACGGGCCACGCAGGAAGCGGCGCAGGCCTTGGTGCTCACTGCTTACAGGTGCTTCGAGGGCGCCATGGCGGCGTTTTTCCAGTACCACCGTCGCCCAGGCGATCAGCGCGAATACCGCCACGCTGACCAGTAGCGCCGGCGCGACGCCCCAGGCATGGACGATCGAGGTGGCCGGCAACGATGGCAAGGCGAACCACCAGTCGGCATGGTGCGTGGCCGTGACCGAGCCAATGATGAAGAACAGCAGCGTCACCAGCATTCTGGCGTTGCCGCCACCAACGGTGAACAGCGTCCCCGAGGCACACCCGCCGCCCAGTTGCATGCCGATGCCGAAGATGAAAGCGCCAAACACCACAGACACCCCGGCTGGCGCCACCAGCCCGGTGACCGGGTTGCCAAACAGGCTGCCAGCCGCCAATGCCGGGAAGAACAGCAGTACGGCCAGGGCCAACATGACCATCTGCGCACGCAGGCCGGCACCTCGTCGTTCGGTGATGAATACGCGCCAGGCCGACGTGAAACCGAACGCTGCGTGATAAAGCGTCAGCCCCAGGGCGGCGCCAAGGATCAGCAGCAAGACCTGCTTGAAACCGGCATTGAGGTTGAGGAACCAGGCACCGGCCAGCAGCAGGGCCAAGGCAATCAGGGGGGCGCGCAGACGGCGCGGTTCGGGTGTGGCGGTTGCGGAAAGACCCATTGGAATGCTCGGATAACTGTAAAACGGGCGGCGATTATAGCGCTGGAGATTGCTCGATGCTGCTTCGGCTGGCGTTTATCGCTGCCAGCGGGGCCTAGCCGCTCAGCACTGCGCACATCTGTTAGGCTGATACCAAGCCCCCAAATACCCCACTGGCCATTCGCACCATGGATGAACTGCGCAAGATCGACCTTAACCTGCTGCTGGCCCTGCATGCGCTGCTGAGCGAAAAACACGTGACACGCGCTGCCATCCGCCTGCACCGTAGCCAACCGGCAGTCAGCCATGCACTGGCGCAACTGCGCGCGCATTTCGACGACCCACTGCTGATCCGCCAGCACGGTCACATGGCCCTGACCGCACGCGCCCAGTCCCTTATCAAACCGTTGCAGGACGCGCTGGGCAGCCTCAACAGCCTGCTGGCCACACCTCGCTTCGACCCCGCTCAGGCCCAGCGCAGGTTCCGCCTGTCGTTGTCCGACTACGCCTCACGGCTCATCCTGCCGCCCCTGGTCCGCCACCTGCGTCAGGCAGCACCGGGCGTGGACCTGGCCATCAGCCAGGCCAGCCGCGAGGCGATGATGGCGCAGTTGCTCGATGGCGAACTCGACCTCGCCTTGGGCATCTTCCCCGAACTGCCCCAAGGCATTACCGCGCAAACACTGTTCGAGGACAGCTTCGTCAGCATTGCCGACCGACAGGTATTGCCGGGCAAAGGCGGCCTTGCGCTGGAGGACTGGCTGGCACGGCCGCACGTGCTCATGGCCATGCGCCCGGACGCCCACGACGAGATTGAGCGCGCACTGGGTGAACGGGGCCTGCGCCGGCGCATCGCCTTGGCGCTGCCGCACTGGAGCGCCGCCGTCGACGTGCTCGCCGGCACCGACCTGATCCTCACCGTGGCCAAGCGCGCAGTGGGCCCGATGCGGCCACACAAGGCCCTGCGCCAGTTCGCACCCCCCTTGCCAATCCCGAACCTGGCCTATCAACAGGCCTGGCACACCCGAAAAGACAGCGATCCAGGGCATCGCTGGCTGCGGGAGACGGTCTGGGCCTGTTGCCAGCCCGGCCGCTGATCATCCTTCGGGCTGTTTGACGCTGGCCGTTGTGGCAGACGCAGGGCTGGCGGCCCAGGTGCTCTGCACCAGGAACACCCCAACGAGGATCAGAACCACTCCCGCAAGCCTAGGCAGGCTCACCGGTTTGCTGGCAACGCCCATCAGGCCGAAATGGTCGACAATCACCGACGTGAGGATCTGCCCGGCCACCACCAGCACCAGAAAGCCTGCGGCGCCGAGCTTGGGGGTCAAGGCGGCGGCAGCGGCGACGTAAAGTGCGCCAAGCACGCCGCCGATCCACAGCCACCATGGGCCCTGCACTGCCTTGCCCAGGTCGGGCAGCGGTACCCGTAGGATCAGCAAGGCCGCGATGACCACTACCGAACTGACCGTCAAGGACGTGAAGGCGCCCCAAAGCCAGTGCCCGAGCGCACGGCCGACGGCCGCGTTGCTGGCGGCCTGGTAGGGCAGCACGACCCCGGCGAGCAGCGCCAACAGCAAGGGAAGAAAAGCGATAAGCAGGGCCTTGTTAGGCATGGATGTACTCTTCTGAAGACAGGGTTGGTACATCATCTGCAAATCGACCGGCGTTATGGAAATCGAAATCCTGCACTCAGGTTATTCGCCACATGGATGATGGATACCGATCAATGATGCCGGCCCGGTGCTAGGCTCGCCCTGACTGGGCCGGCGATAGGTCAGCGGGATGTCTCGACCCGAAGTACTTCGGTGTAGATCGCATCGACCGTCTGGTCGACCTTGAGGTTTTTCATGCGTGCCTGCAGCTCAGGGTCTTCGACCTTGACCACCTGCAACTTGCCTTGCGGCGGTAGCAGGCTCACCTCATGGGTGTTGAGGTCGATCTTCTTGATCTGCGACGTCACCCGCACCTGGCGGAATGCCTCACCGCCCGGGTTGGGGTTGGCCAGGGTGGCGCGAATGGTTCCCGACTCATCGCTGGCTTTGGGCGCCCCGCCCACCTCAGTGTTCAGCACATAGGCCACTGCACGGGTCACGTAGATATCGACTTGGTCACCGACTTTGAGGTTGGGCAGCGCCTTGGCGTTTTCGCTGAGCTGGAACGTCACGTCCTTGTCGTCCGGGCCTTTGACGGTCACCTGCCGGTTGGCTTGGTCTATGGCCGTGACCTGTGTGGTCACATGGCTTTCCAGTGCTTCACTGGCGATCGGTATATCGGCAGCCTGCACCGTTAAACTGGCGGTACCCACGAGCGTGGCAAGCGCAACGGCGCGAGCGAGTGTGCAAAGAGCATTCATAGGCCTGCTTCCTTGTAATCGACACAAGATTGGCGCGTGAACGCTTCACGCGCCGCTCCTACACCATAGCTGGACTTACCGATTGCGCGTGACCCGCCAGACGGTATTGGCCAGGTCGTCCGCGATGATCAGCGCACCCCGTGGATCGACCGTCACCCCGACCGGCCGGCCGCGGGTCTTGCCGTCCTCGGCCCGGAAGCCGGTGGCGAAGTCGATGGGTTCGCCGGCAGGCTTGCCATTGCTGAACGGGACGAAGATCACTTTGTAGCCCACAGGGTTTGGCCGGTTCCAACTGCCGTGCTCGCCCACGAACACCCCGTCGGCAAAGCGCTCGCCCATGGCCGGTATGGAAAAGTCCACGCCCAGCGCGGCCACATGCGAACCGAGGCTGTAATCGGGCTTGATCGCGGCGGCCACCTTGTCCGGATTCTGCGGTTTGACCCGCTCATCGACATTCTGCCCCCAGTAGCTATAGGGCCAGCCATAGAAGCCACCCTCACGCACCGAGGTGAGATAGTCCGGCACCAGGTCCGGGCCGAGTTCATCGCGCTCGTTGACCACGGTCCACAGCTGCCCGCTGCCAGGCTGGATGGCCAGCGCCGTTGGGTTGCGCAAGCCGGTGGCGTAGGGTTTGTGGGCGCCGGTGGCTGCGTCGACCTGCCAGACCATGGCGCGGTCGATCTCCGCTTCCATGCCCCGCTCGGTGATATTGCTGTTCGACCCGATACCCACATACAGATAACGGCCATCGGGGCTGATGGTCAGCGCCTTGGTCCAGTGGTGATTGATCTCGGCCGGCAGGTCGGTGACCTTGGTCGGCGGGTTGGCGGCCTTGGTCTGGCCGTCCTGGTAGTCGAAACGCACCAGCGCGTCCTGGTTGGCCACGTACAGCTTGCCATCAGCAAACGCCAGGCCATACGGCGCGTTGAGGTTCTCGGCAAACACCGTCTGCACCTCGTAGGTGCCATCGCCGTCAGCGTCCCGCAGCAGTGTCAGGCGGTTGCCACCCTTGACCTGCGTATTGCCCTTGGCCTTGATCTGGCTGGCGATGACGTCCTTGGGCTTGAGCTTGGCTGCACTGCCGCCGCGGCCCTCAGCCACCAGGATGTCACCGTTGGGCAATACCAGGCTCTGACGCGGGATTTTCAGGTCAGTGGCGATGGCGGTGATGCTGTAACCCTCAGGCACGGTCGGCTTCTGCTCGCCCCAGTGTGCCGGCTCGGCGATCTTCATGTTCGGCAGCAGGCCACGCTCGGGGGCCGGCAGTTTCGGGTCGGGGCCGTGGGCCTGGGTCGCCTCGCCGTCCCCACCGCAGGCGCTCAACAGCAGCGCTACACTCAAAACAGGCAATGCATGCAAAGGTTTCATGCCGCACCTCCCGAACGCAGGTTGCTCATGCCCAGCCAGGCCGCCACGCAGGCCAGCACGGTGACGATCAGAGACAACACCAGGCCCGCAGGCATCACTGCCCAGGCATCCTTGGCGTGCTCGAACGCATTGATCAGCCCCAGTACCCAAGTCACCAGCAACAGCAGAAAGTACAGTGTCGGCCGCCCGCCCTTGCGCTCGGCGCGGACCAGGTTGGCCAGCGCGAACAGCAACGTCAGGCCACAGAACAGCAGGCCGCCGGCAATCAACCAGGAGGCGAAGTTACTCCACTGGATCTGGTAGCTCTTGAAATAGGCTATGTCACTCAGCAATGCGCCAAGAAACAGCGGCACCGTGCCGGCCAGCAGGATTGCATGCAACGGGCTGGGCGTGCAGCGGTAGAGGGTTTGCTCGGTAGCGGTCACGGCGCCTCCTTACTCAGTCAGTGACCAGGGCTGGCGGACAGGCGCGAGAGCTCGGTCCGTCAGGCGTGCGCGGGGTGCGCTTAGCAAAGGATCACCTTGACGTCCGGTTAGTTCACCGCTTGGCTTGATAGAAACATCCTGAAAGATTTCCCCCCTTACCACATGAGGCAAATGGCATGAGCGCTGATACAGCACGACCGTATGCGTTGTGGGCCGCACATGCCCTGCTTGGCCTGAGCCTAATGCTGGCGTGCGGATGTTCGAACAAACAGAGCCAGGCTCGCTACCAGATAGCGGCCTTGGGCTCGAACTGTTTCGCCAAGGCCGTGCCCACCCTGGGAGAAGGCGGCCTGGCGTGGGGCGATACCTTGAGCATGGCCCGACACAAGTCGATGAACAATTGCATCCGCTACGCCGGCAGGTCCGGCGGAACGCCCAAGACCTGCCAGGTGGTCATGGCCAAGTGCAAGAACTAGCACAGGCGCAACGCCGCAGGTCGCGCGGCTAGAGCCTTGTCACACCGCCTTGGCCCGGGCGGCATGCAGTTTCTTGTAGCTCTCGATCAGGCGCAGATGGCGGTCCAGCCCCTCCAGCTTCATGCTGGTGGGGGTCAAACCATGGAAGCGCACGCTACCGTCCACCGAACCCAGCACTGCGTCCATGCGCGGGTTGCCGAACATCCGGCGGAAGTTGGCCTCGTAGTCCTCCATTTCCAGCTCGTCATCGAGCACCACTTCCAGCACCACATTCAGTGCCTGGTAGAACAAACCGCGCTCGACAGTGTTGTCGTTGAACTGCAGGAACGCCTCGACCAGCTCCTTGGCGTCCTCGAAACGCTTCAACGCCAGGCAGATCAGCAGCTTCAACTCAAGGATGGTCAACTGCCCCCACACCGTGTTGTCATCGAACTCGACCCCGATCAGCGTGGTGATGGTGGTGTAGTCGTCCACCTCACAGTTGTCCAGGCGCTTGAGCAGCGCGCGCAGCGCCCGGTTGTCCAGGCTATGCAGGTTGAGAATGTCGGCACGGAAGCCCAGGGCACGGTTGGTGTTGTCCCAGATCAGGTCCTCGACCGGGTAGATCTCCGAGTAACCCGGTACCAGGATGCGGCAGGCGTTGGCGCCGAGGTTGTCGTACACCGCCATGTACACCTCTTTGCCCATGCCCTCGAGAATGCCGAACAGGGTCGCGGCTTCCTGGGCATTGGAATCTTCACCCTGGCCGGAGAAGTCCCACTCGACGAACTCGAAATCGGCCTTGGCGCTGAAGAAGCGCCACGACACCACGCCACTGGAGTCGATGAAGTGCTCGACGAAGTTGTTCGGCTCGGTCAGCGCGTGGCTTTCGAAGGTCGGCTGCGGCAAGTCGTTGAGCCCCTCGAAACTGCGGCCCTGCAGCAGTTCGGTAAGGCTGCGCTCCAGCGCCACTTCCAGGCTTGGATGGGCGCCGAACGAGGCGAACACGCCCCCGGTACGCGGGTTCATCAAGGTCACGCACATGACCGGGAATTCACCGCCCAGCGACGCGTCCTTGACCAACACCGGGAAACCCTGCTCTTCAAGCCCCTGGATGCCTGCGACGATCCCTGGGTACTTGGCCAGCACCGCCTGCGGCACATCCGGCAGGCACAGCTCGCCCTCGAGGATTTCACGCTTCACCGCCCGCTCGAAGATTTCCGACAGGCACTGCACCTGGGCTTCGGCCAGGGTGTTGCCGGCGCTCATGCCGTTGCTGAGGAACAGGTTCTCGATCAGGTTGGACGGGAAGTACACCACCTGGCCGTCGGACTGGCGCACGAACGGCAGCGAACAGATGCCACGCTCGGTGTTGCCCGAGTTGGTGTCATACAGGTGCGAACCACGCAGCTCGCCGTCCGGGTTGTAGATCTGCAGGCAGTATGGGTCGAGGATCTCGCCTGGCAGCGCGTCCTTGGCGCCGGGTTTGAACCACTGCTCGTTGGGGTAATGCACGAACGGCGCGTTGGCGATGTCCTCGCCCCAGAACTGGTCGTTATAGAAGAAGTTGCAGTTCAAACGCTCGATGAATTCACCCAGCGCCGAGGCCAGGGCGGCCTCTTTGGTCGAGCCCTTGCCGTTGGTGAAGCACATCGGCGACTGCGCATCGCGCACGTGCAGCGACCACACGTTGGGCACGATGTTGCGCCAGGAGGCGATCTCGATCTTCATGCCTAGCCCGGCGAGCAGGCCCGACATGTTGGCGATGGTCTGCTCCAGCGGCAGGTCCTTGCCGGCGATGTAGGTGGTGGTGTCGGCGACCGGCATGAGCAGGCCCTGGGCGTCGGCATCGAGGTTGTCGACCTGCTCGATGATGAACTCAGGGCCGGTCTGCACCACTTTCTTGACCGTGCAGCGGTCGATGGAACGCAGAATGCCCTGGCGGTCCTTCTCGGAGATGTCTTCCGGCAACTCGACCTGGATCTTGAAGATCTGGTTGTAGCGGTTCTCAGGGTCGACGATGTTGTTCTGCGACAGGCGGATGTTTTCGGTAGGGATGTCCCGGGTCTGGCAGTACAGCTTGACGAAATAGGCGGCGCACAAGGCCGATGAGGCAAGGAAATAGTCGAACGGCCCCGGGGCCGAGCCATCGCCTTTGTAGCGAATCGGCTGGTCGGCGATCACCGTGAAGTCGTCGAATTTGGCTTCAAGACGAAGGTTGTCGAGAAAGTTGACCTTGATTTCCATGCGGGAACACCGTGATTTGAACGTGCAAAACGAAATTGGCCGGCATTATCCGGTTTTTTCGGCTGGAAGTCCTGTTTGTCTGCGCACCTGACCGCGACCGCACACGATTGCGCATTTCAACGGATTGCTTGCCTGATTCTCTGAACCTTCGGTAAACGGCAGGCCGCCGCACACACCGCTGTGCTAGCGTTTGCGGATTGGGGAGCAACGTATTCCCTGCACGACAACACAATGACAACCGATGATCAGCAGGTGAGCCATGGAACTTCGAATCAACCAGAAGACCTACCAGGTCGAGGCTGACGCCGACACGCCGTTGCTGTGGGTGATCCGCGACGACCTCGGCCTGACCGGCACCAAGTATGGCTGCGGCCTGGCACAGTGCGGCGCCTGCTCGGTGCTGGTGGACGGCAATGTGGTACGCGCCTGTGTCACGCCGGTGGCCGGCGTGGTCGGGCGTGAAGTGACCACCATCGAAGCCATCGAGGCCGATGCGGTGGGCAAGCGCGTAGTGGCGGCATGGGTCGAGCACCAGGTGGCCCAATGCGGTTACTGCCAGTCCGGGCAAGTGATGGCGGCCACCGCGCTGCTCAAGCACACCCCGCAACCGAGCGATGCGCAAATCGACGCGGCGATGGTCAACCTGTGCCGCTGCGGCACGTACAACGCCATCCATGCCGCCGTGCACGAACTTGCCCAAGGGGAGAAGGCCTGATGAATACGCCTGTCGATACCCCTGAAGCGCTGCTCGACCTACCGCCGGGGGCAACGGTCAACTTGTCGCGTCGGCGGTTTCTCGCCAGTACCGCCGTAGGCGCGCTGGTCCTGGGCTTCGGGCTGCCGCTGGGCACCAGCCGGGTCCAGGCGGCGACGGCCGCCGCCCAGGAGCGCGGCACCCAGGTACCTGCATTCCTGGAAATCCGCCAGGACGGCACGGTACGCCTGCTCTGCCCGTTCATCGAAGGCGGCCAAGGCACCTATACCGCCATGGCGCAGATCGTCGGCGAAGAACTGGACGCGGACCCTGCCACATTCGTGGTCGACAGTGCCCCGCCGGGCGAAGCCTACGTCGTGATGGAAAACGGCATGCGGATCACCGGCGGCAGCATGTCGGTGCGCATGAGCTACCCGACCATGCGCCGCCTCGGCGCCCTCGCCCGGGCCATGCTGCTGCAGGCCGCAGCCGAACAATGGGGCGTACCGGTGAGCGAGCTGTCCACCGAGCCTGGCAAAGTGCTGCACGCCGCCTCGGGCCGTGCGCTGGGCTATGGCGAACTGGCTGAACGGGCCATGGACCTGCCGGTACCGGACCCGGCCGGCATCACGCTGCGCGACCCCAGCCAGTTCCGCTGGATCGGCAAGCCGGTGGCGCGCGTCGATGCCTACGACAAATCCACCGGCAAAGCGCTTTACACCATCGACATCAAGCTCGAGGGGATGCTCCACGCCGCTGTCCAGCATGCCCCGCGCCTGGGCATGACCGTGGGCCGCCTGCGCAACGAAGAGCAGGTCAAGGCCATGAAAGGCGTGCATTCGGTGCATCAGTTGCCAGGCGCCGTTGCCGTGGTGGCCGAACGCTGGTGGCACGCCAAGCGTGCGGTCGAAGCGGTCCAGGTGGACTGGCAGGAACCCGGCGCCGACAGCAAGGTACGCGCCATGCCCGCCGACTTTTCCAGCGATGCCTGGCGCGAGCACCTGGCCGCCCAGACAGGCCCGGCCCGCGACGACGAAAGTGAGGGCGATCTGGCCGCTGCACTGGGCAATGCCAAGACCAAGGTCGAGGCCACCTACCACAACCAGTACCTCAACCACGCCCAGTTGGAGCCGCCGTCCGCACTGGCGCGCTACAACCCCGACGGTTCGCTGGAGGTCTGGCTGCCCAACCAGGCGCCGGACATGTTCCGTGACGACATCGCCAAACGCACCGGCCTGGACCCTGCAAAGATCACCTTGCACTCCCCGCTTCTGGGTGGGTTCTTCGGTCGCCACTTCCTGTATGACTCGGCCAACCCGTACCCGCAGGCCATCTTGCTGGCCAAGGCCGTCGGCCGCCCGGTCAAGCTGATCTGGAGCCGCGAAGAAGAATTCCTGCGCGATGTGCTGCGACCGGTGGCGGTGGTCAAGTTCCGCGCAGGGCTGGATGCCGATGGCCTGCCAGTGGCCATCGAAGCGGTGAGTGCCACAGAGGGCCCGACCGAGGCCCTGGCAGGCAAGCAAGGCGAGAAGATCGACCCAACGGCGCTCGAAGGGCTGTCGGGCAAATCCTACGCCATCGCCAACAAGCGTATCGCACAGATCTACGTCAAGGGCCCGGCCATGCTGGGTTACTGGCGCTCGGTGGGCAACTCGCTGAACGACTTCTTCTATGAGTCCTTCCTGGACGAACTGGCCGACAAGGGCGGCAAGGACCCCTTCGAGTTGCGCCTGCACCTGCTGCGCGACAACCCTCGCCTGACCAACCTGCTGCACGCGGTGGGTGAATTGTCCGGTGGCTGGAAGCGCGGGCCGTTCACCGCTGAAGACGGCAGCAAGCGGGCACGAGGTGTGGCCATGGCCTCGCCGTTCGGCTCGGAAGCTGCCGTGATCGCTGAAGTGTCGATCGAAGATGGCCAGGTCAAGGTCCACGATATCTGGCAGGCGATCGACCCTGGCAGCATCGTCAACCCGGCGATCATCGAAGCCCAGGTCAACGGCGCCGTGGCACTCGGCCTGTCGCAGACGCTGGTCGAGGAAGCGGTGTTCATCGATGGCAAGCCGCGTGCGCGCAACTACGACCTGTATCCGATCCTGCCTGCCTCGCGCATGGCCCGGGTGCATGTGCGCATTGTCGAAAGCGGCGCGAAGATGGGGGGCATTGGCGAGCCGCCGTTGCCTGCGGTGGCGCCAGCAGTGGCCAATGCGGTGGCGCAGCTCACCGGGCAGCGCATCCGCAGCCTGCCCATGAGCCGCCATACCTTCAGCTGACCGGACAAGGAACGCCCCATGACCCACAGTCGATTCGCAAGAACCGCAGGCTGGCTGGCGCTGCCGTGCCTGGTCGCCGCCGGCCTGCTGGCCTGGTATGTCACCCGTGAGCCCGCTTCGCCCTTCGTCACCGAACAGAATGCCAGCTTCGACCCGGCGCTGGTCAGCCGTGGTGAGTACGTGGCCAGGCTCAGCGACTGCGTCGCCTGCCACAGCCTGCCCGACGGCAAGCCGTTTGCCGGTGGGCTGGAAATGGCCACACCACTGGGGGCGATACACGCCACCAACGTGACGCCCGACCCCGCGACGGGCATCGGCAATTACAGCCTTGCCGACTTCGACCGCGCCGTGCGTCACGGCGTCGCACCGGGGGGCCGGCGGCTGTACCCGGCCATGCCCTACCCTTCGTATGCCAAGCTCAGTGATGATGATGTGCGGGCCCTGTATGCCTTCTTCATGAAAGGTGTGCAGCCTGCACAGCAGGCGAACATCCCCAGCGATATCCCGTGGCCGTTGAACATGCGCTGGCCGATCGCGCTGTGGAACGGCCTGTTCGCAGCAGACCAACCTTACGCGGTCAAACCGACGCAGGACGCGGTGTGGAACCGAGGTGCCTACATCGTTCAGGGGCCCGGCCACTGTGGCAGTTGCCATACCCCGCGGGGCCTGGCCTTCAACGAAAAAGCCCTGGATGAAGAGGGCAAGCCGTTCCTGGCCGGTGCGCTGCTCGATGGCTGGTACGCACCCAGCCTGCGTAACGACCACAACACTGGCCTGGGCCGCTGGAGCGAGGCGCAGATCGTGCAGTTCCTCAAACACGGGCGCAATCAGCATGCGGTGGTCTATGGCTCGATGACCGAGGCGTTCAACAATTCCACCCAGTTCATGAGCGATGACGACCTGGCAGCGATCGCCCGCTACCTCAAATCGTTGCCGGGCGACCCACAACGTGACGGCGCGCCGTGGCAATACCAGGCGGTGTCTGCCGGCGAACGCCTGAACAGCCCGGGCGCCCACACCTACGTGACCCGCTGCGCCACCTGCCACGGCTTGGACGGCAAGGGCCAGGCAGAATGGATGCCGCCGCTGGCGGGGGCCACCTCGTCGCTGGCGAAGGAAGATGCGTCGGCGATCAACATCACCCTCAATGGCTCGCAACGCATCGTCGCCGCAGGGCTGCCGGATGCCTACCGCATGCCGGCGTTCCGCGAGCAATTGTCGGACCAGGAGATCGCCGATGTACTGAGCTTCGTCCGCGGTACCTGGGGCAACCACGGCGGTGCGGTCGACGCGCAGGCCGTCAGCAAGCTGCGCGGGGATACCGACCCGGCGAGCAGCAGCCCGATCATCTTGCACATGCGCTGAGGAATACCCGTCAATGGAAAGCATCGACCTGCTGGTCCTGCGCACCACCTGTGACTGGCTCAAGGCAGGCGAACGGGTGCTGCTGGCAACTGTCGCCCGTACCTGGGGCTCATCGCCCAGGCCGGTGGGTTCGATGATGGCCCTGCGTGGCGATGGCAGGGTCATTGGCAGCGTCTCCGGTGGCTGCATCGAGGATGACCTGGTGCACCGCTACACCACCGCCTACAACGGCGAGGGCATGCCGGAAGGGCTGCCGCGCGTGGTGCGTTACGGCGTCAGTGCCGACGAGGCCCATCGCTTTGGCCTGCCCTGCGGCGGGACCCTGGAGCTGATACTCGAATTCAACCCTTCATTGCCCAGCCTTGAGCAGCTTCTGTCGCAGCTGGACGCTGGCAACCTGGTCCGTCGCGAGCTCGACCTTGGCACCAGTGACACAAGCCTGACCGCCACGCATGCGCCAGAGCAGTTCAGCTTCGATGGCCAGCGAATGGTCAATACCCTGGGGCCTGGCTACCGCATGCTGCTGATCGGTGCCGGGGCACTGGCCGAATACCTGGCGACCATGGCGCTGTTCAATGGCTTCAAGGTGGCCGTCTGTGACCCTCGCCATGAATACATGGATGGCTGGAATGTCGCGGGCGTGGAGAAGCTGGTCGGCATGCCGGACGACATGGTCAGGGCCTTTGCCCCGGACCTGCGCAGTTGCATCATTGGCCTTAGCCATGACCCCAAGCTGGACGACCTGGCCCTGCTCGAAGCCTTGCACAGCCCAGCCTTCTACATCGGTGTGATCGGCTCGCGGCGTAACAGCCAGCTGCGCCGCGAACGCCTGGTCGAGCATTTCGGCCAGACCCAGGCCTCACTCAAACGCCTGCATGGCCCAATCGGCATCTACATCGGTAGCAAGACCCCTGCGGAGATCGCGGTCAGCGTCATGGCCGAGGTGCTGGCCATCAAGAACGGCGTGGCCTTGCCCAGCGCGGCCAATGTGACCACGGCCAAGCGGGCTCGGGAAGCCAGTGCATGACATCAACGTGCGCCCATCACTGAACACTGCCGCCGCGCCCACGCCGCCTCAGTGCGGCCCGCCCGCTTGCTGCTGTTTCCAACGCTCGAGGTTCTTCGCCAGTAGCTGCCCAGGCAGCGGGCCAGCGACAATTTCCTTCATTTTCTGCGCCAGGCGCTCACGCAGCCTGGGCTGGTTGCACGGCGAGGCCTGGGACAGCGCCAGGTACAAACCCTCACTGGAAACCGGCGGGTCGAGCACCTTCAACTGCGCCTCCATACCCAGCGTCCGCGCCATCGCCATACCGGGGTACTGCTCATAGATCAGGTAGTCGTTACGCTTGTGCAGCAGCTTCTCGAACGCCTGCCTGGCGCTGGGAACCGCTTCGAGGGTGAGGTTGGCCCTGGCATAGTCATCGAACGCCTGGCCATGACTGTTGCTGACCAGGGTGCCGCCCTTGCGCCCCTTCAAGTCTGGCCAGCCACGGTAAGCGAAGGCCGCGTCCTGGCGCACCCAGACAACGCTTGGGGTATGCAGGAATGGCGGGCTGATGAAGTCTACCTCCTGCTGACGCGCCTGGGTCAGGAAGTAACCGGCCATCAAATCGATACGGCCTTTGCGCACCTCTTCCTGGGCCCGCGACCAGGGCCCACCGTAGACCACCTGCATTTCCAGCCCGAGCGCCTGGCCCAGGTGATCAAGCAGGTCGGCGTTGGCCCCGATCAGTCGTTGGGGGTTGGTCGGGTCGCGCCACAGGTAAGGGGGGTATTCCGGATTGCCGGTGGCGGTCAGTTGCCGACACGCATCCTCCGCTGCCCAGGCCTGAGGCAGCAGAAAAAAGAAAAGCCAAAGCAGCAAAGACCGACCGGACCACCGCTCGACCATCTACAACCCTCGGTGCATGGGGCCTTAGGCGGCCAGCCGTGGTCGCGAAAGGCTGCCACATCCTGCGCACGTCTGCTGTACTGCTGCCCGCATGCTCTAAAGATTCTGGACGAGAATCAGCTGGCTGCCAGAAATTTATCCGGGCATGCGCGCCAAAGACCGCTTGGCCGCCGCCTGGAACACGCCGCGCAGTGCCCTGACTTGCTCTTCGGTGAGCGTCTGCGCGCAGGTCAGCCCCTGCAGGAAGCCTATGCCCCAGTTTTTCGTCTGGTCCAGTTGCTGACGGTTTTCGGCTTCGGCGATATCGCCCAGATGGAGCGCGGCGTGGTGTTCGTAGCGGTCACCCAGTGCCAACTTGCGCAGTTCACCCAGAGCGACCTTGAATTCAGCGGCGGCTACATCGTCCAGGCCCAGGTGCTCATACTGAAGCAGGCTCAGACGGTCGGTGGCGGTCATCTTCGAATCTCCGTTTCTCTATAAAAGGAGCAGTTGCAGGAAAGTCACCGACCAACCCAGAACGCTTCCAGGCGCCAGGTGATGGTGGTGTGGTGTTAAGGGTTGTATACCATAGGTGAGGGCCATCGCCCTAGCGGTGTGCGCCGTCCGGTTGGTTGTCGCCGTCGGGGGCGACTGCCGGCCCCTTTCCAACCCCTGCCCGACATACCTTCGGCGAGGTCCGGGCCACCGGGTGGGTGGCAACAGCCCATGGCTTGCACCCGCAGCGCTAGCTACCCACCACCGGCCTCCCCTGCAATCGGTGAAGAACCGAATGCAAGCCTTCAACAGGCCTCACTGCAGGCCAGCACTGCTCAACCAACCGTGCGTCGCTGCAAGCACCTGCTGCAAGCGGTTTTCACCGCCAAGCATCATCGAAGGCGTTTCCACGCTCACGTGTACCTCCACCGGCAACGCGCCCAACAGTGCTGCCAGTGGCAACTGCCCCTGCCCCGGCAACAACCGCCCTTCACGCGCCTCCTGGATAATCAGTGCCTCAGCCGGCGCCGTGAGCGGCGCATCGCACAATTGCACCGCCCGCAGGTAGCGCGGGTCGACGTCGGCAAGTGCCGCTACCTCCCCGCCCGAACGGAACAGATGCAGCGCATCCACCAGTACCGCGCTGTTGTCCTGCCCAGCCATGTGCAACACAGCCAACGCCTGCTGCAGGGTCGCCACCGGCCTCCAGCGCATGAACTCCAGATCCACACGCAAGCCATACGCCTTGGCCATTTCACACAGCGCCGCGAAGTTGTGCGCAAGCCGCACACGGTCTTCGTCATCCCCGGATACCGTAAGGCTGGTGGCGCCCAGTTCAGCACCTGCGGCCAGCAAGGCTGAACAATCGCCAACCTGCAGTTGCGGCGTCAGCGAGACGAACTCGATGTCGGCAACGCTTACACCCTCACCTGCCATCACGGCCTTCACCTCTCGCAACGCCTGCCCGCCCACCGCCAGCGGGTAAGCCTGCGCCCCCGGCATCACCGGGTGCAGCCGCAAGCCCACGGCGTTGAAACCGGCGCTGCCGGCCTCACGCACCAACGCCTGCGGCGCAAGGTCCAGCGCGGTGAGGTGGGCAACCGCAAGGGGCCTCAATAGGTCGCCCTCCCACCACTGAGGTCGAACACGAAGCCTGTGGTGAAGCTGCATTCCGGCCCGGCGATCCAGGCCACCATGTTGGCAATTTCCTCAGCCTTGAGAAAACGCCCCATCGGTATCTTGGCCTTGCTCGCCGCGATATGCTCCTGCGTCATCTCAGCCATCAGCGGCGTTTCGACCATCGCCGGGGCGATGCAGTTGAGCGACACACCCTCCTGCGCCAGTTCCTTGGCTGCGGCCTTGGTGAAGGCGATGACCCCGGCCTTGGCAGCCGAGTAGCCGCTGATGTACTGCACGCCATCCTTGCCCGCCATCGATGCCACGTTGACGATTCGCCCATAACCGCGCTCGCGCATATGCGGGATGGCCGTTCGGCAGCAGTAGAAGACGCCGTTCAGGTCGATGGCGATGACCTTGTCCCAGGCCTGCGGCGGGTACTCCCAGGACGGTACCACCGGCCCGTTGATGCCAGCGTTGTTGATCAGGATTTCGACCGGCCCCACGCGCGCCAGCACCTCAGCGAATGCCGCCTCGACCGTGGCCAGTGAGGCGACATCCACGGCCTGGCGCAGCACTGGCTCGAAACCGTTGCCGACACTGTCCCAGCCATCCACTTCGAGGTCCCAGATCACCACCTGGGCACCGGCGCAGTGCAGCCGTTGGGCGATGGCCAGGCCGATGCCACGCATGCCACCGGTCACGATCGCAGTTTGCCCTTGCAGGGGTTGGCTCATTGTTCAGCTCCTTTTTCAACACAGGGAATATCCGGCAGGCGACGCAGGTCACGCACGATGAACAGGTAACACAGCGCGCCAAGGGCGGTGATCGAGGAGACGAAGACCAAGGCCCAGACGAAGGACCCGGTGGCCGTCACGATCAGGCCGATGGTCAGCGGGGTAACGATGCCGGCGGCGTTGGCGAACAGGTTGAACAGCCCACCACTGAGGCCCAGCAAGCCCTTGGGCGCGATGTCGGAAACGATCATCCAGGCCAGGGCGGACATGCCCTGGGCGAAATAGGCGATACACAGGATGGCGATGACCAGTACGTCCGACTCGACATAGTTGGCCAGGACAATCACCGAGGCGGTCAGCAGCCCGGCGATGACCGGCAGCTTGCGTGCCACATTCAGCGAGTAGCCCCGGCGCAGCAAGGCATCGGAGAGCCAGCCGCCGACCAGGGTGCCCAGCGAAGCGGCGATGAACGGCAGCACCGCTACCCAACCGACTTTAAGCCAAGGCATGTGCCGTTCAGTGACCAGATAGGTCGGGAACCAGGTCAGGAAGAACACGTTGGTCGAGTTGCAGGCGAACTGCCCCAGGCAGATACCGAGCATGTTACGGTGCTTGAGCAGCGCCGGGATCTGCGACCACGCAAAGACAGTGGCTTTCTGGCCACCATCGACCACCCCACCGCCGGCAGCGATATGATCGAGCTCGGCCTGGTTGGCCGTGGTGGACTGGTGCGGCTCGTGGTATTTACGCCACCAGACCAACCCGTAGAGCACGCCCAGTAACCCGACCGCCATCAGCAGAAAGCGCCAGCCGTAGGCGTGCAACACCCAAAACAGCAAGGGTGTCAGGAACGCAAGGCCGGTGTACTCGGCAAAGGTATAGATACCGGTCGCCCTGGCCCGCTCGCTTTGCGGGAACCAGGTCGCCACCACGCGGCTGTTGGTAGGGAAGCACGGTGCTTCTGTCACACCGACCAGAAAGCGCATGCCCAGCAAGGACAAAAACCCCTGGGCCAGGCCCTGCAGGCCGGTGAACAGCGACCACAGCGTCAGTGCCAGCCAGTAGGTGAGCTTGGTGCCCAGCCGGTCGATCAGTATGCCTCCAGGGATCTGCGCCGCCGCGTAGGTCCAGGAGAACGCTGAGAAGATCACCCCCATCATCGCCGCGTTAAGGCCCAGATCGGCACTGATGCTCGGCGCGGCGATGCCCATCACGCTGCGGTCCAGGTAGTTGATCATGGTGCCGCCAGAGATCAGCGCCAGGATCATGAAGCGGGTTCGGGTACGTTGCTGCTGGCGCGCGGGGGTGTCGAACACCTTGGCACCGATAGGCTGGTCAGCATTCATGGCAATTGCTCTCTTGTTCTTGGAATGGCAAAGGTGCAGGCGTCAGGCAAACCCGAACAGGCGCCTTGGGGTCTCCCACATGATGGTGCGCCGCAGGTGGGGGTCTGGCATCAAGCGCTCGGCCAACTTCAGCAAGGGGCCGTAATCCACCCGGCTGTGCTGGCGGATGAACGGCCAGTCCGAACCCCACACACAGGCATGCGGGCCAAAGGCGTTGATCAACTCGTGTACGTACACGCTGCTTTGCTCATGCAGGGCAGCAGCGCTGGCGAATTTCTGCATGCCCGAAAGCTTCACGCAGGCCCGGCCCTGTCGAGCCAGCCGGAGCAATGCCTGAAAGCCGGCCTGTCGGGTACCGCCGGCCGCATCCGGGCGCCCGCAATGGTCGATCAATACCCGCACCGCGCTGGCCTGGATCAGGCCGAGCAGTTCGACGAGCTGGTCGTCGCACACCTGGATCTGGGCGAACAGGCCAAGTTCGGCAAGCTTGCCGAACAACGGTCCGGCGTCGTTCAGGCTCTGCACGCCATACATTGCCGGGTTGAACGCCACACCGACCACGCCCTGCTCACGCAGTGCGGCCAGTTGCTCGAGGCTGATGTGGCGCTCGACCACCGCTATGCCCTTGAAGCGGCCCTGAGCGCTCGCCAAGGCATGCAACAGGCAGCGGTTGTCAGTGTGGTAGCCACTGTTGGGCCCTACCAGCAAGGCATGGCGCACGCCATAGGCCTCCATCACCTGGTTGAACTGCTCCAGCGGCGCGATCTCCTGGCCGGACGGTGCGTACGGCGCATCGGGGTGATAGGCGAAGCGTGCAGGGTCAAACAAATGGTTATGGCAATCGATCTTCGGTTCATCAAAGATGTTCAAAGGCGGCTCCTTCAAGCGCCACTGCGCTTGCCTGCAGATCTTGTTATTGTTCGCCACCACGGGCGATTTGCCTGGGCCCACGATACTGCGGGCGTCGCCGAGGCGCTCATACACAGATGGCGAAGACCATAACCTAAGGTAATACTCATGCTCCCCGGCAAAGAAGGCAGCGACGCCAGTGCACTGGTATTCAAACTGCGGCACATGGAGGTGTTTCGGGCGGTCATGCTGACCGGCTCGATCAGCGCTGCCGCGAAGATGCTGTATGTCTCGCAGCCGGCGGTGAGCAAGCTCATCGGCTACATCGAAGGGCGCCTGGCCTACCGCCTGTTCGAGCGCATCAACAACCGCCTGGTGCCCACCGCCGAGGCGCAGATCCTGTTCCGTGAGGTCGAGCGGGTGTATCAGGCAGCACTGCAAGTCAATGAATGCGCGCTGGCGCTGGCCACCGGCGCCCATCGCAAGCTGCGGATCTCCTGCAGCGCCTCGTTGTCGACGGTGGTAATCCCCACCGCCCTGGCCCAGCTCAAGCGTGAGGCGCCTGCACTGCAGATCGAATGGCAGACCTCGCTGATGGGCGAGATGCCCAACCAGATCCTGTCGAAGAAGGTCGACCTCTCTATCGCCGCCCTGCCGGTGGTGCACGACCACCTGCATTCACAGGCATTCATGCGTGGGCGCATGGTCGCTGTAATGCCCGTCGATCACCCCCTGGCACAGCAGCCAAGCCTGAGCTTGCAGCAGCTGGAAGGCCATGCGCTGCTGCTGTTCCGCCCGGACATGCCGTTCGGCAAGTTGCTGGCCGAGGAAATAGCCCGCCGTGGCCTGCACCTGGACTCGCTGTTGTCGTTCACCAATGCCAACGAGGCCGTGGCGCTGGTCAAGCAAGGCATGGGTATCAGCGTGATCGATGAGTTCGTGGCACAGGACAGCGGCTTGGCCGTGGTGCCCTTGGCCGACGAGATTCACTTCGATATCAGCTTCGTCCATTCGCGTTTTGAACCACCGTCACAGGCGGCCCTGCACCTGATGCGCGTGCTGCATGGCCAGGCACGCAAGCTGGGGCGGCAGATCCCTGGGTTCGAGTTGCCCGACAGGTAATGCGGTGGCCCTGGAGATGCTGTGAATGCCGGATTGGATCCGCAGGCTGAGAAACGCTACCCTTGCACCGCCGCGCAGCGCTTGCCGGTGCGCAGGCCTACCCATGCACTCAGGAGATTCACCGACATGAACGTCCCATTCAAGCCCCGCTGGCTGCTCGCCCTCGCCCTGCCCCTGGTACTGGCCGCCTGTGGCGACAGCGAACCCAAGCAACGTGCCGCCTTCAGCGAATTCCTGCAGACCCGTATCGTCGACAAGCCAGGCGTGCATGTGCCCAAGCTGAGCGCAGACGAGTCCAAGGCATTTGGCCCCTACAGCGATCACTACGCCGTCATCACCCAGTTCAACGGCGCGATGGATGCCGCAGTACAGCCTTTGGGCAACCTGCTGCAAAAAGGCGCGGTTCGCTCGCTCAATGATGTCACTGCCCGCCGTGACGACATCAAGGCCGTGCAGACCGGCCTGAACGACATGGGCAACCAGCTGCAAGAGCAAAAGGCCAAGGCGGACACCGCCCATGCCCAGCTCAAGCAGCCGGAAGACCTCAAGGTGGTGTACGACAAGGCCTATGAGCGCACCGTCAGCGTCCCGGCCGACACCTTCCTGGACGTGCTGCCGCAAATCAACGGCACCCTGGACAGCAGCCTGAAGGTGGCCGACTACGTGGATGCGCACAAGGAAAAGATAGAAATCAACGGGGCCATCGTGAAGGTGTCCGACCCAACCGTTCAGGCTGAGTTGAATGCCTTGCTGGCGGACCTGAACAACCAGGCCAAGACCGTGCAGCAGGCGCAGGCAAGGCTGCAGACGGTCATGCTCGGGCGCTAGTCGGCTGCGAATCAGGCGGCGGGTGGGGGTTCGCTCACACCCGCTTCGGCAGCTGGATATTCACCCGCAACCCCCCTCCCTCGCCCGCTTGGGCGCTGATCGAGCCCTGATGCAGGGCGATTGCCCGACGGGCGATCGCCAAACCCAGGCCGAAGCCATCGCTGCCGCTGTCCATACCCCGGTCGAACGGCTCGAAGATGCTCTGCAGGCGCGCCGGGGCCACGCCCGGGCCCTGGTCGATGATGGCCACTTCCAGCTGTTCGCCGCCGTCGGCCAGCAGCGCCAGCACCCGCACTTCAGTCCCAGGCGCTGTGTAGCGTACGGCATTGCGCACCACGTTCTCGAAGGCGCGATACAGCAGTTCCTCATGCCCGCAGGTCAACCATGCTGCATCCGCGCTCAGCGACACCTGGCACTGCTTCATGCTGGCCTCGAAACGGGCATCCTCGACGATCTGCGCCAGCAACTCGACCACATCCAACGCTTGGCTATTGCCATCGCCCGGCTGTGACTGGACACGTGCCAGGGTCAGCAGTTGCTCGATCAGGTCATCCATGCGCCGGGATTCGCGCTCGATGCGTTCCAGCATCTCAGCACGCTCCGGCTGCTGGCGTACCAAGCCGATGGCCGCGTGCATGCGGGTCAGTGGCGAGCGCAGTTCATGAGAAATATCATGCAGCAGTTGCTGCTGAGCCTCGACCAGCGCCTTGAGCTGGCTGGCCATGCGGTCGCAGCCTTCGGCAAGGTCGACGATCTCGTCGCGGCGCTTGCCCAGGCGCGGCTTGACGCGCACCTCGAACCGGCCCTGGGCGACCTGCTCCATGGCCTCGCGCAGCCACGCCAAAGGCTTGGTCAGGTAAAGGCTGCAGAGCAAGGCGAACAGTGCGCTCATCAAGGTCCCGGTGAGCAGCGGGCCCATGCTGCGCGGGCGTGGTAGTTCGTCCAGGCGGGTCGCCACCGATGCACGCAAGACCAACGCCCGACCGCCCTGGTCGAGCAGCGCCCGCTCGAAGCGGGCCTCGGGTACAGGCCTGCCTGCCAGCAAGTGGCCGGTGCCGTCATACAGCCCCACCTGAACACCTTCAGGCTGGGGCGAAACCCGCAACAGCTGGCGGCCAGCCTGCTCTCCGTATCTGTGCAACATGTTCAGCTCGGTAACCAGCAGCGAACGCAGCGCCGGGGTGTCGCCACGCAGGTCGTCGAGCATGAAGGCCCCCGCGCCCACCAGGAACGTCAGGCAGCTGGCCAACCAGAAGGCCAGGAACAGCTTCCAGAACAGGCGCCGGCGCATCATTCGATGATCAGCATGTAGCCCATGCCCCGTACGCTCTGAATCCAGCTGCTGCCGTCGGCGCGTGGCCCGAGTTTCTGTCGGATGCTGCTGATGTGCACATCGATGCGGCGATCGTAACGGGTCAGCGGCCGGCCCAGGGCGTTGAGCGACAGCTCTTGCTTGCTCACCAGTCGGCCCGCCTGCCGAGCCAACGCTTCGAGCAGGCTGAATTCAGTCCCGGTCAGGTCCAGAGGTGCCGCCGCCCACTGGGCCTTGCGGCGCCCTGGCCATAAAGTCAGCGCCCCTGTGCCGAGGACTTCGCCAGCCTGGCTTTCAGCCCACGCGTGCGGTTGCACCCGGCGCAGGATCGCACGCAGGCGCGCCACCAGTTCGCCCGGCGAGCTGGGCTTGGGCACATAGTCATCGGCGCCCAGCTCCAAGCCGGCAATGCGGTCGATGTTGTCACCACGGGCGGTGAGCAACAGCACCGGGACCTGGCTGCGAGCCCGAATACGCCGCAATACTTCGATCCCTGAGATGCCCGGCAGCATCACATCCAGCACCACTATGCGAAAAGCCCCGCTCAACGCTTGGGCCTCGCCCTCTTCGCCATTTGCCACGGCGGTTGCCTCAAAGCCTTCGCGGGCCAGGTAAAGGGCAAGCATTTCGGTGAGTTCACGGTCGTCATCGACCAAAAGCACAGGAATCATGGGGGGTACGCGTAGGCAGGGCTGCAAAGCGCGCATGATCGCCCTGCCGCGCCAGGCTGTCACCGCAAGCACGGCGAACTTTACACATCTTTACCTTGGGTTAACCGCGCCAAACACAGCCCGCCCTTATCCTCATCGCCCGCTTGCCTGGCAGCCGCCGCGCGCCTTCGCCGAGCCTGCTCAGCCTCCCTCACGCCCGCCTGGAACCCCCGATGAACTACCCGCGTCTGTTGCTCCCCATCCTGCTGCTACAAGCCTGCATGGCCCAGGCGGCGCCGTTCAGGATCGCCGACATCAGGGTCAACGGCCTGCAGCGGGTATCCGCCGGCAGCGTTTTCGGTGCCTTGCCCCTGAACGTGGGCGATCAGGCCGATGACCGGCGCCTGGTGGAGTC